>JAFIGS010000011.1 GCA_017849615.1 Pseudolabrys sp.
ATTGAAGGCAGAGCCCCTTAGTAGGCCCGGACGGCTACCCGCGGCCTCCCGGGAGCGGGGTTACGAGCCCCGCCCGCAGGCGCCACATCCTGCCCCGTCATCAAGACGTCTCTAGATGACGTCCCCGGCCGGGCCGAACGGCAATGGTTATAGTCCTTCTAGGAATAATGGTCAAGGACTATCTTCTACTGTCATTCCGGGGCGGCCTGAAAGCGCGAACCCGGAATCCAGACCGGCCCTCATGCATCGCTGGATTCCGGGCTCGCGGCCTTTCGGCCGCGCCCCGGAATGACGGCGTAGAAGGTCCGCGCCCCGGAATGACGGCGTAGAAGGTCCGCGCCCCGGAATGACGAACACCCGGCGCTTTCTGATCCGCCCAAAGCGCTGGATCGCCCGCCTTCGCGGGCGATGACGTTGAGAAATACCGGATTTCGCGGAGCCTGTTGGCTCATCCGGGCTACGAGATTGGCGACCGAAGATTGGGAGGCGCTAGGCTTTCACCGCCCGCATCTCGTCCAGCGTGGCGCGGGCGGCGGCGCGGTGATCGGACGTGATGTGGCTGGAGACGACCTTGAGCGCCGTCATCAGCACGGCGGCATCGTCGGTAAAACCGAGCACCGGCAGCATGTCCGGCACGGCGTCGAATGGCAGCACGAAATAGGCGATGGCGCCGAGCAATGTGCCTTTGACCTGCAGCGGCGTCGCCCGGTCGAAGGCGCAGTAATACGCCGCCAGCAAATCCTCGGCGAACGGGATGTGCGCGGCCACGCCGCCGAACTTGCGCCAGAAACGGCGCGGCAGCGACGGATCGTCGCCGGTGGCGGAAGTTCCAAAACTGGTGCCGGATGTGCGCATATCAAACAGGTGGTGCCGATCGGCGGGAGTTCAAGCTAACGGGATCAAACCATTCCTGCCGCCCAGCCCGAGTAACCGGGCGGAGACCTATCGCGGCGGCTCAGGAATCCGCGATCATCTCCATCGCTTCGGCCAGGGTGATGTCGAGCTCGGTGACGCCGCCGGCGTCATGCGTCGACAGCGTGACCTCGACGGTGCGGTACACGTTGAACCATTCCGGGTGATGATCCATTTTCTCGGCAACCAGCGCCGCCCGGGTCATGAAGCCGAAGGCCTCGTTAAAATCGCCGAAGGTGAACTTCTTGACGATGGCGTCGCGGTCCTTGACGTCGGTCCAGCCGGGAAGCCGCTGAAGGGCCGACTTGCGGGCTTCGGGAGTGAGTTTTTGCGCCATGTCAGGACTCTCGCTTGCAACCGTGGCATGATAATGCCCGGCAACGCTCCGGTCTCGCAATCGGTTCGGAACATCACCATTTGAGGCGACAAAAGAGCGCGTTCAGCGGGAAATTTCATGTCCTGGTCCGTCAGCATCGGCAGCATCGCCGGCACCGTCGTCCGCATCCATCTGACCTTCCTGCTGTTCCTGGCCTGGATTTTCGCCGCCGGCTACAGCCAGGGCGGCAGCGCGGCGGCGTGGGACAGCGTCCTTTTCATGCTGCTGCTGTTCGGCTGCGTGCTGCTGCACGAATTCGGCCACATCTTCACGGCCCGCGCCTTCGGCGTTGCGACGCCGTTCGTGACGCTGCTGCCGATCGGCGGCGTGGCGCAGCTCGAGCGCATTCCGGAGGAGCCGCGCCAGGAATTCCTGATCGCCATCGCCGGCCCGCTGGTCAATGTCGCCATCGCCATCCTGCTTGTCGTGTTCGCCGGCGCGGCGCTGACGCAGAATGCCGCGACCGCCATCGACAACGGCCAGATCGCGATGGTGGACCGGCTCGCCGCCGTGAACCTGTTTCTGGCGCTGTTCAACCTGATCCCGGCCTTCCCGATGGACGGCGGGCGCATCCTGCGCGCCGCGCTGGCGTCGCGGCTCGGCTATGTCCGCGCCACCGAAATTGCCGCGACCATCGGGCAGTTCGTCGCTTTCGCGCTCGGCTTCATCGGGCTTCTGTACAATCCAATCCTGATCTTCATCGCCATCTTCGTTTATCTCGCGGCCTCGTCTGAGGCGCATATGGTGGCGCTGCGCGCCATATCGCGCGGCCTGCCGGTAGGCCACGCCATGGTGACGCGCTTCGCCACGCTCAAGCCGCAGGCGCATGTCGATGAAGCGGTGCAGACCTTGCTCGCCACCAGCCAGGGCGAATTCCCGGTGGTCGATGATGCCGGCAAGCCCGCGGGCCTGCTGTCGCGCGGCGACATCATCAAGGCGATCAAGACGCTCGGCCCCGATGCGCGCGTCGCCGACGCGATGACGCCGGATTTCCCGACCATCGGCCACCGCCGCTCGCTCGATGACGCGTTCAAGCTGCTGCAGGAGAAGAACTCCGCCGCCGTCGGCGTGACCGATGCCGACGGCCGGCTGACCGGCCTGATCACATCGGAGACCATCGCCGAGATGGTGATGCTCGGCGATTCCCTGCCGAAGGACATGCGCGGGCCGTGGGGGCGGCCGGCCGCGACCTGAGGGCTCCGGCCCACAGACCGCCCCACCGCGTTCATCATCTCGCCGTTTTTCCGCCGATTCAGGCCGAAAATACGCCTCCGCGGCGGTTGCCAGTTGTTATTTCATCGCTATATTGCGCCGCAAAAGTGCTGCGTCGCGGGCCCTTGAAAAGCGGCCCGCGCTTTGGTTTTTGGAACACCCCGCGCCCCGCCCTTAAGACAGGAACCGGTTCCGGCTCAGGGCCCCGCGCAAAAGGCAAACGTATGGATCTCCGCAATATCGCGATCATCGCGCACGTCGACCATGGCAAGACCACCCTCGTGGACCGACTGCTGCAACAGTCCGGCGTCTACCGGGAGAACGAGCGCCAGGTCGAGCGCGTGATGGACTCAAACGACCTCGAGCGCGAGCGCGGCATCACCATTCTGGCCAAGGCCGCCTCGGTTGACTGGAAGGGCACCCGCATCAACATCGTCGATACGCCGGGCCACGCCGACTTCGGCGGCGAGGTCGAGCGCATCCTCAACATGGTGGACGGCGCGCTGGTGCTGGTGGACGCCGCCGAGGGTCCGCTGCCGCAGACCAAGTTCGTCGTCTCCAAGGCGCTGAAGATGGGCCTCAAGCCCATCGTCGTGATCAACAAGGTCGACCGCCCCGACGCCCGCGCCAACGAAGTGCTCAACGAGGTGTTCGACCTGTTCGCCGCGCTCGACGCCACCGACGAACAGCTCGATTTCCCGATCCTGTTCGGTTCGGCCAAGCAGGGCTGGATGTCCACCTCGCTCGACGGTCCGCAGGACCAGGGCATGAAGCCCTTGTTCGACCTCGTGCTCAATCACGTCAAGCCACCGGTGGTCGAGGACGGTCCGTTCCGCCTGCTCGGCACCATCATCGAATCCAACCCCTATCTCGGCCGCATCGTCACCGGCCGCATCTTCTCCGGCAGCGTCAAGCCGAACCAGGCGGTGAAGGTGCTCAATCGCGAAGGCAAGCTCGTGGAGAGCGGCCGCGTCACCAAGATCCTGGCGTTCCGCGGCACCGAACGCGTCAACCTCGACGACGCCGGAGCCGGCGACATCGTCGCGCTGGCCGGCCTGCCCAACGCCACCGTCGCCATGACCATCTGCGATCCGGCCGTGGAAACCGCGCTGCCGGCGCAGCCGATCGATCCGCCGACTTTGGCCATGACCTTCCGCGTCAATGACTCGCCGCTCGCCGGCACCGAAGGCTCCAAGGTGACGAGCCGCATGATCCGCGACCGCCTGATGGCCGAGGCCGAAGGCAACGTGGCGCTGCGCGTGCGTGAATCGGACGAAAAAGACGCGATGGAAGTCGCCGGCCGCGGCGAATTGCAGCTCGGCATTCTGATCGAGACCATGCGCCGCGAAGGTTTCGAACTGTCGGTCTCGCGACCCAAGGTGCTGTTGCGCAAGACCGAAGACGGTCAGGTTGAAGAGCCGATCGAGGAAGTCGTCATCGACGTCGATGAAGAACATTCCGGCGTCGTCGTGCAGAAGATGTCGGAGCGCAAGGCCGATCTCGTCGAGATGCGCCCGTCGGGCGGCGGCCGCACCCGTATCGTCTTCCACGCACCGACCCGCGGCCTGATCGGCTACCAGGGCGAACTGCTGACCGACACGCGCGGCACCGCGATCATGAACCGCGTGTTCCACGGCCACGCGCCCTACAAGGGCGCGATCCAGGGCCGCCGCAATGGCGTGCTCATCTCGAACGACAAGGGCGAGGCGGTCGCCTACGCGCTGTGGAATCTGGAAGACCGCGGCCCGATGATGATCGAGCCGGGCTGGAAGGTTTACACCGGCATGATCGTCGGCGAGCACACGCGCGAGAACGACCTCGTCGTCAATGTCCTCAAGGGCAAGCAGCTCACCAACATCCGCACCACGTCGAAAGACGAAGCGGTGCGCCTGACGCCGCCGATCCGCATGACGCTGGAAAAGGCCATGGCCTACATCCAGGACGACGAACTGGTGGAAGTGACGCCGTCCTCGATTCGCCTGCGCAAGAAGATGCTCGACGAGAACGACCGCAAGCGCGAAGAGCGCAAGAAGGAAGCCGAGGTCGCCTGACGCGGCCGGCGGGAGGGCGCGCGCTGCGTCCGCCGCCCGCCTGTGTCAGTTTGTAACGCCTTGCTTCGGCGTGCCGTTTTGGCCCACTGGGGCGCGCCGGAACGCCTCCTGTGGCCGGTAATCCACACCCGTTAACCCATCGTTAATCATAGGGCTTGAAGCGCACAGGGTTCGTTGCTTGAATTCCGCAATGAGCACGACCCTCATCGAGATTCGACGCGCCAGGACCGCCGACGCCACGGAAGTCGCGGCCACGCACGACGAAGCGTGGCGGATGGCATACCAGGGCATCATCCCCGGCGCCGAACTCGACAAGCTGATCAACCGGCGCGGCCCCGATTGGTGGCAGTCGGCGATCCGCAAGGGCAGCCGCATTACCGTGCTGCAGTTCGGCGACCGCATTGCCGGTTACGCCAATTACGGGCGCAACCGCGCTCGCAGCCTGTTCTACGAGGGCGAAGTCTACGAGCTTTACCTCCGCCCGGAATTTCAGGGGCTGGGCTTCGGCAGCCGCCTGTTCAACGCCGCGCGCAAGGATCTCGGCCAGAGCGGCCTCAAGAGCCTCGTCGTCTGGGCGCTGTCGGACAACGAGCCGGCGATGGAATTCTACCGCATGCTCGGCGGCCGCGCCGTGGCCCGCTCGTCCGAGAAGTTCGGGCCCAAGACCCTCGACAAGGTCGCCTACGCCTGGCCGCAGGGCTGAGGCTTTTTAATATCGTTAGACCTCATGATGAGGAGCGCACCGCAGGTGCGCGTCTCGAACCATGCAGCCCGTGACACCCGGGCCCTTCATCCTTCGAGACGCCCGCTTGCGCGGGCTCCTCAGGATGAGGGTCAAAGGCTCGCCGCCTTCACCCCGTTCAGCGCACACGCCGCGCGCAGCGTGTTCAGCATCAGGCACGCAATCGTCATCGGCCCGACGCCGCCCGGTACCGGCGTAATCGCGCCGGCGACCCTGGCCGCTTCGCCGAAGGCCACATCGCCGACGATGCGCGATTTGCCACCCTCGCCGTCGATCCGGTTGATGCCGACATCGATGACGATGGCGCCCGGCTTGATCCAGTCGCCGCGCACGAACTCGGCCTTGCCGATGGCGGCGATCAACAGATCGGCGCGGCGCGCCAGCGCGGCCAGATCCCTGGTCTTCGAATGCGCGACGGTCACGGTCGCGTTCTCCGCCAGCAGAAGCTGCGCCACCGGCTTGCCGACGATGTTGGAACGGCCGATCACCAGCGCGTCGAGGCCGGCGAGCGACGGCTTCACCGTCTTCGCCAGCATCACGCAGCCATAAGGCGTGCACGGCACCAGCGACGGCAGGCCGAGCGACAGCCGCCCGACATTCACGGGGTGAAAGCCATCGACGTCCTTCATCGGATCGATGGCGGCGATCACCTTCTGCGCGTCGATCTGCGGCGGCAGCGGCAACTGCACCAGGATGCCGCTGACGGCCTTGTCGGCGTTGAGCCTGTCGATCAGGGCGAGCAGCTCGGCTTCGCCGGTCGATTCCGGCAGCTTGTGATCGAACGGCGCCATGCCGGCCTCGACCAGCGCCTTCGCCTTGGAGCGCACATAGACCTCGCTCGCCGGGTTCTGCCCGACCAGCACGACGGCAAGCCCCGGCGTCAGGCCATGATCGCGCTTGAGGCGCGCCACGTCCGCCGCGACCTTGCCGCGCAGCTCCGCCGCGATTGATTTGCCGTCGATGATGGTTGCGGTCATGCCTCGCCCGTTCTTGCGCCCAACGACCATTAGCCGCTTTGGATCGCCGCTTTCAACCGCGCCGCCAGCGTCGGCCCATCGCCGGAAACTATCAGCCGCTTGATCCGCGATGTCGCGCCGGCGGCCAATGTCACGTCACGCCCCGGCACAGCCAACGTCTTGGCAATGAGTTTGCACAAAGCCGCGTTGGCCTCGCCCTCGCTCGGCGCGGCGCGCACCCGCGCCTTGAGCACGCCGCGGCCGTCGCTCATCGTCTCGACGCCGTCGATGGAATCGCGGCCGCCTTTCGGCGTCAGGCGCACATGAATGACGAGGCCGCCGGACGTCGCCGACCACGGCTCTCCGGTCATTTCAGTTTGCGCATGATCTGATCCGAAAACCGGCTTCCACTTTTCGGGATCATGCGCGCGCTAGAACACATTCGGATAGATGTAGCGGACGATGACGTTCTCGAGCAGCAGGATGAGCAGGATCAGGATCACCGGCGAGACGTCGATGCCGCCGAGATTCGGCATGGCGTTGCGGATCGGGCGCAGCACCGGCTCGGTGATGCGGTAGAGGAAGTCGCCGATCGTCGCCACCACCTGGTTGCGGGTGTTGACCACGTTGAACGCCACCAGCCACGACAGGACAGCCGACGCGATCAGCAGCCAGATGTAGATCTGGAGCACCAGGAGAACGATATCGAGAATGGCGCGCATGAGACGGTTCCGATCCGAAAGATGGGCGGAAACTAGCTTGTCGCCTCCGCCCGAACAAGCTGCCGCCCCGCCGCAGGAATCGGGGCCGGTCCGGGCCGCGATCCTTGACAGGAAGGATGCCCGGTCCTAAATGGCGCCCACTCAGCAAAAAGCGCGGGGTTTCGGGTTCTCCCGGCACCGCCTTTGGGAAGGGGCCATAGCTCAGCTGGGAGAGCGCGTCGTTCGCAATGACGAGGTCGGCGGTTCGATCCCGCCTGGCTCCACCACCCACCCTTCCAAGGTTCCGGAGAAGCGGCTCAGGCCCGCTCGGCCGTCGAGGCGCGGCGGCCCTGCCGCCGGCTGACCAGCCCGAGCACGATCCGGCGCGGCAGGATGCGCGCCAGCACCATCACCAGCCGGTTGCCGAAGCCCGGCACCACGACGCGGTGCCCTTCCATGAAGCCGCGATAGCCGGCCTCGGCGACGCTCGCCGCGGTCTGCGTCAATGCGCCGGGCCCGATCTTGTCCTTGACGCCGGCGCGCGCGGCGAATTCGGTCGGCACCGGCCCCGGACACAGCACCGTGACGCGCACGCCGCGCTCCTTCAGCTCGGCATAGAGGGCCTCGGAGAACGACAGCACATAGGCCTTGCTGGCGTAATACACCGCGCTGCCCGGACCCGGCAGGAAGCCCGCGACCGAGCCGACATTGAGAATGCCGCCTTCATGGCGCGCGAGGCTGTCGACGAAGGCGAGCGACAATTCGGTCAGCGCCCGCACATTGACGTCGATGATCTGCAACTGTTCGGCGCGATCCAGTTTGGCCGCCTGACCGACCAGACCGAAGCCCGCGTTGTTGACGACATATTGCGGCTCGACGCCGGCGGCATTGAGCGCATCGGCGATGTTCTGCGTCGCGCCCGACAAGGTCAGATCCGCCGAGATGACCAGCGGCCGCGGCTGACCCATGGCCTCGATCTCGTCGGCCAGCGCATTGAGCCGCTCGACGCGGCGCGCGGTCAGCGCCAGCGCAAAGCCGTTGCGCGCGAAAATGCGCGCCAGCTCGGCGCCGATGCCGGACGATGCGCCGGTGATGAGGGTGACGGGTCTTGGCATTTGGCAATGAACCTCTCGGCTGTCGTCCTCCGCGCATGCGGAGGACCCAGCGCTTTGAAGGGCTGGATCCCCGCCTTCGCGGGGATGACCGGAGAATGAAGGCGCGTCCGGAACGGTCTTACTCCGTCCCCTGCTCCCCCGCCACACGCCGCTTGAGCGCGATGCGCTCCTCGCGCGACACATGCAGCAGATCGGCGGCGCGCCAGATCAGGTTATCCTCGAACTCGGTCACCTTGCCGTCGGCATAGACCACCTGCCACATCATCTCGACGATGCGGGCGCGCTGCTTGTCGTCGAGCGCGCGGTTCAGCCGCGTGGTGAAATGATACAGATCGACCGCCTTCTCGTCGGCTTCCTCGGCGCGCTCGATCAGCTTGTCGGCGGCCTTGTCGTCGAGCTTGAAGCGCTCCTTGATCAGATCATGCAGCCGCGCATGTTCCGACTCGCTGATGCGGCCGTCGATCGACGCGGTGTGCACCAGCAGCGCCGCGGCCGCGAGGCGGTAATCGGTTTCGGCGAACTCCTCCGCGCGAGACTGATCCTCGCTCAGGTCGCCGATGAATTTCATGATCGCGTCGAACATGTCCTGTCCCGGTCGCCGGCGCTTTCGCGATGCGCGCCGTATGCGGCCTCAATCTAGGCCGGAATTGACCGAATGCTCGTGACAAATTCGCAAGGATTAGGCAACGCGGTTCTGCGGCCGACGCGCCGGCGCGGGCCTAGCGCGCGGCCTTGCCCTCATTCGCCGCCAGCAGCGCCAG
Organism: Pseudolabrys sp.; assembly: GCA_017849615.1. Lineage (GTDB taxonomy): Bacteria > Pseudomonadota > Alphaproteobacteria > Rhizobiales > Xanthobacteraceae > Pseudolabrys. Next base: position 8,827 of record JAFIGS010000011.1, read on the forward strand.
ATTGTTGGCGACATACTTGTTGCCGGGGTCGAGCGTCTGGGCGGCGGTCAGCGTGTCGCGGGCCCGCTTCGTGTCGCCGCGAAGCATGTAGGAATAGCCCTGATTGTTGAGGACCTCGGCGGTCGGCCCGACGATCTCGCGGGCCTTGCCATAGGCCTTGTCGGCCAGGGCGAAGTCGCGCAGCCGGTCGGCGGAGGCGGCGATGCCGAGCCAGGCCTCGGAACTGCGCGGATCGATCTGGGTGGCCTTGCGGAAGGCGCGCTCGGCCTCGCGGAAATGGTTGGCGCGATAGGCCTCGCGGCCCTCGGCGATGGCATCGGCGGCGCTTCCGCGCCCGCTCTTGACCGGCTCGTCGCCGGGCAGGACCAGGGCCGGCTTGTCGTCCTCGGGGGCCGCTTTCGGCTTCTCGGCGGCCTGGATGGCCTTCGTGCCTTCGATCGAGCCTGTGACGTCAGCCGGCGGCGCCATCGCCAGCGCCCGGTCGGGAGGCGGCGGCATGGCCGCCTGGCGGTCGCTGGTGGTGTTGCAGGCGGCGAGCATCATCGCCGCGCCGGTCAGGAAAACTGCCTTGCTGGGAGCAAGTGTCATCGGCCGCCCCTTGAATCGCAGTGTTCTGCGTGAGCCCGCAGGCTAGGCCGGCATGGTTAATGGAACCTTTCCGATGGTCATTTGCCCGGCGGGATACCGCAGGCCTTGGGGCTAGCTCTTCTTCGGCAAGGCCACGATCATATCGAGCTCGATCCGGGCGCCGGGCGACGACAGCTGATTGATACAAATCGTGGTCGAGGCCGGCTTCCAATCGCCGAAATAGGCCGACAGCGCCCTGCTCATACCGTCCATATCGCGGATGTCGGTGAGGTATTTGGTTATCTTGACGACATCGCCCCAGGACGCGCCGACGCTGTCGAGCACCTCCTTGGCCGCCTTCATGGCGCGATCGGTCTGCTCGCCGATGCCGTTGGGGTGCACATGCTCATCGTCGACATGCGGATGGAAGTGGTAGAGCGGCGACGGCGTCACGCCCGACACGAACATCAGGTCGCAGGCGCCGACAATTCGCACCGCGGGCGCGTAGGGCATGTCCTTGGCGCGCGCCGGATTGGGCTGGATGGTTTCGAGAAGGGGGGCATTGGAACGGGTCATGGCGCTCTGCCTTGGTTATGTAACGTGACGAATCAGCTCAGCCGCCAGCGGCCGAGCAGGCGGTCGATGGCGTCCTGGGCCTTGGTAACGATGATGCCGAGCGTCGCCAGCACGATGAGAACGGCGAAGACCTGCTCGGTCTCGAGAATCTGTCCGGACAAATAAAGACGCGCACCGAGGCCGAATTTGCCGACCACCATCTCCGCGGCGACGACGAGAATGATCGAGACGCCGAGGCCGAGGCGGAAGCCGGCGAAGATCGACGGAATCGCGCTCGGCAGCAACACGCGCCGGACGATCTGCTGCTGGCTGGCGCCGAGATCGCGCGCCGCCAGAACGAGGCCCTGATCGCACTGCCGCACGCCGAGCACGGTGTTGATCACGATCGGAAAGATGGCGCCGAGAAAGCTGATCGTCAGCATGAACGGGCCGCCGGTGCCGAGCCAGATGATCAGCAACGGAATCAGCGTCACCTTCGGCAGCGGATACAGCATCGCGATGTACATGTCGGCGATGGCGCGCACGCGTTTCGACGTCGCGATCCAGATGCCCAGGCTGACGCCGACGACGGTAGCGAGGAAGAAGCCGGCGAAGATGCGATACAAGGTCCAGAGCAGATCGACGTGAAGATCGCCGCTCTGGAACATATGGAGCAGCGAGACGACGATACCGCTCGGCTTCGGCAGATAGAGCGGCGAGACGCCCCACAGCCGCGTGCCGATCTCCCACAGCACGAGAACAAGAGCGACCGAGCCCCAGCCGAGCACGCGCTCGTCGTCATACCAGACCCAGCGACGCTTCACTTTTGGCTTTGACGCAAGGGCGACCTTGTCGGTCCCGGCGGCCATCGTCATGCTCCCTCGCTCTCGATCACCATGGCGCGCAGCACCTGGTCGCGCAGCACGCCGTAAATGCGATCGAACAGCCTGGCGTATTGGGGATCATGCGTGGTCGCCAAGGTGCGCGGACGCGGCAATGCCACATCGATCTGGTCGCAGATATGACCGGGCCGCGCCGTCATCACGATGATCCTGTCGGCGAGCAGGATCGCCTCCTCGATCGAATGCGTAACCAATATCGCGGTGGTGCCCGCCGTCTCCACCAGAGTTGCAAGCTGCTCCTGCAAAACGAGACGCGTTTGCGCGTCGAGTGCGCCGAAAGGCTCGTCGAGCAGCAAGACATCCGGCTCCATCACCAGCGCGCGGGCAATGCCGACACGCTGGCGCATGCCGCCCGATAGCTGACGCGGAAACCGATTCTCGAAGCCATTGAGATCGACGGCGGCGATGGCTTTTCTCGCGCGCGCGTTACGCTCGGCCTTGGGCACGCCGGCCAGATCGAGGCCGAAGGCAACGTTCTCCAGAACGGTGAGCCACGGAAACAGGTTGAAGGCCTGCCACACCGTGGCCATGCCCGGCCGGGCGGTCTCCTGCCCGGACGAGACTTCGACGAAACGCAGGCGCCCCCGGGTCGGCTCGAGAAAGCCGCGCGCGATCTGCAGCAAGGTGCTCTTGCCGCAGCCGCTGGGACCGATGATCGCAGTGACCTTTCCCGGTTCGAAACGCGTCGTCACCTCGCCCAGCGCCACGGTCGGCGTATCGGTGTCGAGCCCGAAGGTGAGCCCGACACCCTGAATATCGACGGCGACCGCGGGGCCTGCCATGACGTCTGCCCTTAACCGAAGGGGTTGGACTTCGCGAGACGCGCGTTGGCCTCCTGCGCGACAGACAGATCGAACAACTGCTCCTTGGTCACGGAACCGGTCACCAGCTTCATGGTGTCGGTCCAGAATTTGCCCTGCGCCATGCAGGAGTCGACATTCGGCATGCCGTCTTCGTTGAACCAGGTCCACTTCGGCGCGGCCGATTCGATCAGCGGCGGCGGCACCTTGGTCGCTTCCGACACGATCTTGATGATCGCCGGATCCTTGTCCGCGGCACCCTTGTTGAACAGGCGGCCGGCATAAGTGTGCGCCATGGCGAAACGGATCGCCGCCGACTTGTTCTCGGTGAGATATTTCGACGACATGGCCCAGCAGGCGAGTTGCGTATTCGGCTCGATGTCATAGCCGCCGCAGATCAGCTTGCCGGCGTTGTTCTTCTCGACCAGGAAGCCGAGCGGCAGCGGAATGTTCGCAATGTCGGTCTGGCCCGCGCCCATCGACTTCACGATATCCGGATAGCTGAGGCCGGTGTTCCACGTCACATCGGTGCGCGGATCGAGACCCGCCTTTTGCGCGGCGCGGCCGAGCAGATACTGGTCGATGCCGCCGGGCGCCTGCAACGACACGCGCTTGCCTTTCATCAGCGCGAATTTGTCGGCGCCGGTCAGGCCGGCCTTCACCATCTCGTTGCTGGCGGCAATCGCCATCGAGCCGGAGCCCGGTTTTTCCGAACCGCGGTCGAGAACGAGCTTGTACGGCGCGTTCTTGGCGACAGCGTTGAACAGGCCGGCGCTCAATGTCGAAACCGCGGTGTCGAGTTCGCCGGCAACCAGCGCCGGAATGGCCAGCACGCCGTCGGTGAAATAAACCAGCTCGACGTCGAGATTGACCTTTTCAAACAGGCCCATCGCCTTGGCGACGAAAATCGGCCCCGATGAAATCAGCGGCACGACGCCGATGCGGATCTTGACCTTCGGCTCCTGCGCAAACGATTTCCGCGCGCCGAACGCACCAGCGACGCCAAGGGCGGCTGCGCCCTGCAACAGGTTTCTGCGATTGAGGCTCGACATGCTGTGCTCCATTTGCAAAGTGCTCATTGAGACTGCTGTTTACTGGGCCGGCGCATTGCGAACTTGACTACCGCAAAGCGTGATGGCGAATTATCTTCAGGTCAAGATAAATCGGGATGCATGCAATGCACACAAAACAGGCCCCTGCCCTGTTTGCGGCGCGAGATATGATCGACACCTTCAAGGAAGAGTGGTCGTCCGAGCGGCCCGATCTCGACTTCACCTATCTCGAGACAATCGGCCGTATTCTCCGCGCCTCCGCGCATCTGCGCGAGCACATGGACCAGTGGCTGGCGCCGTTCGGGCTGACCTGGGAAATGTTCGATCTGGTCGCCTCGCTGCGCCGCTCCGGCGGCCGCGGCGGTATGCGACCGACTGAACTTTATGCAGCCTGCATGCTGTCGTCGGGGGCCACGACCAACCGGATCGACCGTGCCGAGAAGCTGGACTACGCCGTCCGCAAGCCCGATCCGGACGACGGCCGGGCCACCCGGATCGCGCTGACGCGTCGCGGCCGGGCTTTGGCCGAGAAGGCGATGACCGAGCATACGGCCCGCGCCGGGGTGATTGCACGCCGCCTCACGCCCTCCGAGCAGGAGCAACTCGCCGGCCTCCTGCGCAAGCTGCTGCTGTCGTTCGAGACCGAGGATGAAGACGCGGCGCCTGTCCGCAAGGCGGCGACCAACGGGCGCCGCGCCGCTGCGGGATAGGCCGTTCTGTGCTATGCGCGGACGGGAAGAATGCGCCGGAGCAGTTCAGGCATGCCGTCCAGCTATCTCGATTCCGCGGTTTTCCGCGACGTCTTCACCACACCGGCGATGCGGCAGGTCTGGTCGGACGAGAACCGCACCCAGAAATACCTGGATTTCGAGCGGGCGCTGGCGGTGGCGCAGGGCCGGCTGAAAATCATTCCGCAGGACGCCGCCGACGAGATCGCCCGGCATTGCGTGCTGGCCGAACTCGACATGGCCGGGCTGAAGGAGGCGACCGAGCGCGTCGGCACGCCGATCATGCCGGTGGTCCAGCAACTGGTGAAGCTGTGCAAGGACAAGCACGGCGAATGGGTGCACTGGGGCGCGACCACGCAGGATGTCATGGACACCGCGACCGTGCTGCAGATCGCCGAGTCGCTCGACCTGATCGGCGCCGAGCTCGACGGCATTTGCGACGGGCTCGCCACGCTGGCGAAAAAGTATCGCGACACGCCGATGGCGGGCCGCTCCTATCTGCAGCAGGCGGTGCCGATCACCTTCGGCTACAAGATTGCGACCGTGCTCGCCGGTTTCGAGCGCCACCGCGAGCGATTGAAGCAACTCAAGGCGCGCGTGCTGGTCGGCGAATTCGGCGGCGCCGCCGGCACATTGTCGTCGCTCGGCAAAGACGGGCTGAAGTGCCAGGCCGAGCTGATGAAAGAGCTCAAGCTGACGCCGCCGGCGATCACCTGGCACACGGTGCGCGACAATATCGCCGAGGCCGGCACCTTCCTCGCGCTGGTCACTGGCTCATGCGCCAAGCTCGCGCTCGACGTGAAGCTCTTGATGCAGACCGAGATCGAGGAGGCCTATGAGCCGTCGGCGCCCGGCCGCGGCTCGTCATCGACCATGCCGCAGAAGCGCAATCCGATTTCGTCGGTCTACATCACCGCGCAGAACGCACTGGTGAAGCAGCATGCCGGCGCGCTGCTCGAATCCATGGTGCAGGACCATGAGCGCAGCGCCGGCGGCTGGCAGATCGAATGGCTGGTGCTGCCGGAGATCTTCATGCTGGCGGCCGGCGCGCTGGCGCAGACGCGCTTCCTCGCCGAATGCCTGCAGATCAACGAAAAGAACATGGCGGCGAACCTGACGATCACCAACGGCCTGATCATGTCGGAAGCGGTGATGATGAAGCTGGGCGACCGCATGGGCCGCGACCACGCCCATCATCACGTCGCGGCGATCGGCCGCGAGGCCGCCAAATCCGGCCGGCCGCTGATCGATCTGCTCGCCGAGGACAAGGAGATCGCGCAATACGCCACGCGCCGGGATCTCGAGGCGATGATGGACCCGGCGAACTATCTCGGCGCGGCAGGCGAGATGGTCGATCGCGTGCTCAAGGGGCGGGAAAAGTGAAGCTTGACGTACTAGATTTTGAAAGTCGCTAGGCCCGCACTAGGTGCCGGCACGGTTGGAAATACTCGCGCCTCATCAACGCTTTGATGCTATCACACGCGGGAAAACCCGGAATTGCCCCCTTGCCACGGCGCAAAAACAAGGCTCATTTATTAGTGTTTCAGTGGGTGTTTCACGATTGTTTCACGCACTGGATAACGAAGGCCGCCTCCCCCGGCAAAGGGGTCAGCGGCCTACGGTCCCGTTAAGGGACGACGCCCGCCAAACCGTTTGCCCGGTTTGAGGGGTGGAAATGGGCCAAGACGGCAATGGCCCCAGTGCGCCGGTGCCCCTTAGGGCATCTGCCGGACGCGCCAACTAGGTACTGATACGGGGCTGGTTTACTTGATGGTGGGCCAGCCCCACCGTCTATTCCTAGTACTTCGAAAAGAACTGAGTTTGATTCACTCGACAAGCCTTGAGTTAGCGAATCACCGATCTGCGCGGTGGAAAAGCGGCTAAAAAATTTGTTGTTAGTCTGTGGACAGCGGCGATTAGGTAAATGACCGATAAGCCGAATCGGCTTCGGGTAGATTTTGAGAGTTTATGTAGGAAGGGAACCGTCCTAGTTGCGACGGCAAAGCGAATAAACATATGAGCCATATGCTCGGTGGCGAAGACCTTGAGACATTGATCAAGGCTATGCGAAATCCAGAAAAATAAAGCGCCAAAGATATCGAGGCTCAGTTTCCCGAGCCTCGACACCCACTCAATCCTAGGAGGGCATACCCCTAGAACCGTAGCTAGCTAACCAAGGTGGTAGCTTGGTTAGAAGTCGAAGCTTAGTTGCCCCGGCCACGAGCGAAAGTGTTCACAAACGCTTTCGAGACGACCAAAGCGCGTTCGCACATAAGCGCAAACATGCACAAGCTTCGTTCTCGTTTTGGACCTGCCCATAACGAATACCTTTCTCTCATAACGGGGAAGAGCCCCGCCACCCCAGCCTTATTGCTCAGGCTGTGTCGACCGTGGGCCGAGCAAAAAATTGCTCGAGAGAGTCAGGTGCCAACTGCAGTTTTAAAATAACCGATTCGAAGTAAGCCCGCCAAATCCGGCCGGCCGCTGATCGACCTGCTCGCCGAGGACAAGGAGATCGCGCAATACGCCACCCGCCAGGATCTCGAGGCCATGATGAACCCGGCGAACTATCTCGGCGCCGCCGGCGAGATGGTCGATCGGGTGCTCAAGGGGCGGACGTAACCGGCATCGTCCGCGCGATCAGCGAGGCGACGATCAGGGTCGCGACGCCGATGCCGGCGAACAGCATCGGCAATGTCGCGCCGACGTGCTGCAGCAGCGCCACCAACACCGTGCCGCCGGTCATGAAGGCGGCGTTGAGCACATTCACCGCGGCGACCGTGCGCGCGCGATAATCCCTGCTCGACCACGCCTGCACCGCGGCGAAAGACGGCACGATGAACAGGCCGCCGGCGATGGCGAGACCGGCCAGATCGACGGCGACGCGAATGCCGAGCGCGGTCGAGAACACCTCTCCCGGCGTCTGCCCCGCCGCATGAGCGACTTCGCCGAAGGTGGCGAGGCCGAGATCGCCGGCGAAGACGCCGAGCAGCAGCGCGCCATAGAGCGTGATCTTCAGCACGATGCGGCCGCGCGCCAGCACGGCGGCGAGCCCCGAGCCGATACCCACCGCGATGGAGAACAGCGCGAGATAAGCCGTCACCGTATCCTCGTTGCCGCCGATCAGGGTCTTGATCAGAGGCGGCAGCAGCGACAGCACGACGATGCCGACCAGCCAGAACCAGCTCGTCACCAGCGCGCCCCACCACAGCCGCGCATCGGAGCGCAGGTGGCGCAGCATCGCCACCGTCGAGCGCGCGATGTTGCGCGTGACGGTCAGATGCGGCGCGCCCTCGCCGCTCGGCGGAATACGCAAGGCCGCCAGCCAGCACGACAGCGCAAAGCCGATGACCAGCACGCCGAAGGTGGCGGCGCCGCCGCGATGCGCGGCAATGCCGCCGACGATGGTGCCGGTGAGAATGGCGATGAAGGTCGCGCCCTCGATCAGCGCATTGGCCGCCGGCAATTTCTCCGGCGGCTGATGATCCGGCAGGATGCCGTATTTGATCGGCCCGAACAGCGCGGCGATGACGCCGAACAGGCCGAGCGCCACGAACATGATGACGACCGACTTCTGCATGTGGCCGTAGAGCGCGAGGCAGGCGATGAAGATCTCGACGAATTTCAGCCATTGCGCGACCCGCGCCTTGTCGTGGCGGTCGGCGATTTCGCCGCCGAGGCCGGACAGAAAGAAATAGGGCGCGATGAACACGGCGCCGGCCAAGGTGATCAGCACCTCCGCCTGGCCCGACGTCACATCGGCGCCGAACAGGATGAGGAAGACCAGCGAGGTCTTGAGAAAGTTGTCGTTGAACGCGGCGAAGAACTGGCACCAGAACAAGGGTGCGAAGCGGCGCGACAACAGGAGCGGCGGGGCCATGCCGCTGCATAGCACGGCGCAGCACAGCGAGCGCCCGCTTTACGTCAGGCGCTCACAGGAATGCGAATTTTGAAGACGGGATTTATCCGCGGGCGCGGCCGACCCTGCGGCGGCGCCGCGTCTCGGCGGGCTCGAAGTCGCGGTGCTGCAGAATGAGCGCGGCCGTGCCGCAGGCAATGGCGATGGCAAGCGCAATCGTGAACAGATTGATCCACATGGTCTGGCCTCCTTCGCTGGCGGACTTTTGACGCCCCGCCGGGGTTCCGAAAAGCGGCTCTTGAGAACGCACAGCCGCCAATTCCGTTCCATGCGCTATCAGTCTGGAATCACTGATGAAAATCTAGCCGTTTCGACGCGCCGTCACAACCGCAGCGAGGATTGCAGGTCGCCGAGCAGCACGCGCAGGTCGATCTCGCGCAATTCGGTATAAGTTTTACGCAACCAGCGCTGCAATTCGATATGCGCATCGAGCGGAATATTGCGCGCATTCGCCAGTTGATCGTCGGCGAAAGAGAACGGCGGTGTCTCGATGAATTTGCGCGACGCGGGCGCCAGCGCCGGCAATCGCAGGATCGCGCCGCTGCGCTCCGCGGTGGGGAAACGGTCGCGATGCTGCGTCGGCCCGAGCATTTCATTGTGCACCGGCGTCAGCGCCGCGCCCGGAAAGCGCGCGCGCAGGCTTCGATAGGCCTCGCCCGCGGCCTTGTCCGACGAGATGATGAACAGGATGACCGGCGCGATGGCGCGCTTGTGCGCTTCCTCGACGAAGCCGATGCGATGCGCGATGTCGAAGAAGGCCGTGAACGTCTCGGCGCCGACATCGACGATCTTGCCGCCGCCTTCCTCGCTCACGAGCCGATCGAACAAGGCCATCTGGCCCTGCACGCCGCCGATCTGGGCGGCCTGCGTTTCCTCCGGCGCGAATTGCCGCAGGCTTTGCGCGCCCTGGCCGAGATCGAAGGCGCGCGCGCCGCGGCCCTCGTGCTGATGATAGCCGATCAGCACCCGCGACAGCAGCGTCTTGCCGACCCGCGGCCGCGGCGACGCGACGATGTAAACGGAATGGCGGAACGACATCGTCTCTCAGGCCAAAGGGCTTATCGAATTCAAGTCCAATAAAGACAAACGGCGCTGTCGTCGAGACAAGCGCCGCCCGTGAAGCTTATCGCGTGGAAAGCCGAAACCGATCTAGCCGGCCACCTGACGGACGTTGCTCTCCGCCTTCGGCGACAACAGATCGACGAGCTTGACCTTGTCGTACTCGGCCCAGACCTGGCCGAGCCAGTGACGCACATAGCCGCGCAGCACGAACGAATAATTGGCGGACTCGCCCTTGCCGGACTTGTTGGCGACGAACTGCACGAAGGGCACGCTCGCCACTTCGACCTGCTCGGTCGCCATCTCGTTGAGCTTGGGGATGGTGATTTCCTGCGCGTTCTTGATCTTGTTGAAATAGGAATTGTAGGTCGCCGGATCCCAGTCGAAGAACGAGGTGTCGTTGATGTGGTTCTTGACCAGGAAGTAGCTGGCGTCGCCGACATAGCGCGCGGTCTCGGCGATCTCCTGCAGCGAGGCGATCGACGGCCCGAGGATGTGGAAGACCGCGAAGGTGATCTGGCCCTTCTTGGCGGATTCGAGGAAGCCGATGTCGCTCAGCGCCTGCAGCGTCGTGGACAGGAGGCCGGCGCGGATGTCGATCACCGTGACCTGCGCCGGCGTCGAGCCGAGCGTATCGAAGATCTTCATCTGGTCGGCGACCGAGTTCACATCGACGATTTCGGTGTGATCGGGGTGAAAGCGCGTGAGCGTGCCGCGCGGCGTCTCGGTGTCGAAAGCCCGCGTCGGAATGTGGTGCGCGCCGAAATAGTCGAGCAGCGTGCGGGAGACGGTGGTCTTGCCGACTCCGCCCTTGTCGGCGCCAACGAGTACGACGGCTGGTTTTGCCATGAGGCTCACTCTATGCGTGAATTGCGACAGTATCGGCGCTGCGCCCCTGCTTTGTCACACAGGGCCGCCGCCCCCCACGACTTTCCCACAGGAACGCGGTTCCTGAAAGGCTCGGCGGGCCGGGTGCGCCTGAGCGGAAATGCCCGGAAATTAGTCGAAAGCCGAAAAGTGGCGGTGATTTGGCGGTAATTCGCCGCCGTGGCAATACCTTAGATGCGCGGCTCGATCTCGCCGGGCGGCAAGTCGCCGATCGGACCCAACGCCTGCTGATCGCGCCGAAAGAGCGGCTCGCTCTGGATGTAGAGCGTGAGCAGTTCGGCGAGCGCCACCAGCGATTCCTTGTGGGTGCGCTCCCAACCGTGGCTGGCGTCGAGGCCGAAGCAGACCAGCGCCGCGCGGATATCGTTGCCGGCCTCCACGGCCGCGGCGCCGTCGGAGCGATAATAGCGAAACACGTCGCGCGCATGCTCGATGTCGTTGTCCTGCGCCAGCTTGATCAGGTTGCGCGTCAGGTGCCAGTCGAACGGGCCGGACGAATCCTGCATGGCAATCGTCACGCCGTAAGTCGAGGTGTTCTGCCCCGGCGCGATGGTGCCGTTATCGACGGCCACCAGCTCCGACACGTCGCCATGCAGCACGGCGCTGGCGCCGACGCCGATTTCCTCCGCCAGCGTGAACAACAGATGGCAGTCGATCGGCAGCTTCGCCTTGGCTTTGCGGACAGCGCGCGCGGCCGCCATCATGGCGGCGACGCCGGCCTTGTCGTCGAGATGCCGGCACACGATGAAGCCGGTCTTGACGAATTCCGGCGGCGCATCGACCGACACCACATCGCCGACATGGACGCCGAGGGCGCGCGTCTCCTCGGCGGTATCGGTTCTGGCATCGAGGCGGACCTCGAGATTGGTCCAGGCGCTGGGCTGGGTATCGACTTCCTCGTTGTAGGTGTGGCCCGAAGCCTTCAGCGGCAGGATGGTGCCGCGGATCTGCCCGTCATCGGTGAAGACATTGACGCGCGCGCCTTCGGCGAAACGCGCCGACCAATGGCCGATCGGCACGATCTCCAGTCGGCCATTGGCGCGGATGTTCTTGACCGTGGCGCCAAGCGTATCGAGATGGCCGACCAGCGCGCGCGCCGGCACCGCCACCTCGCCCTTGAGCGTGGCGCGGATGGCGCCGCGCCGGGTCAATTCGAACGGAATGCCGAGATCATCCAGTTCCTTGCAGACCAGTGCCACGATGACGTCGGTCATGCCGGACGGGCTCGGCGTGCGCAGCAGGCGATTGAGCAGGCCGAGCATGTAGCCTTCGTCGATCGTCAGCTTGTTCTGACGCGGCGGGGGCGGCGGCACTTCTTTCGGCTGCTTCTGTTGTTTCTGCTTGGCCATCAGTGTTCCGGCGCGATACGGCTGTGGGGGAAAAGGAAATCGACGAACTTCTCGGCCGTCGGCTGCGGCTGATGATTGGCGAGGCCGGGCCGCTCATTGGCTTCGATGATGACGTAATCGGGCCCGGTTACATCCGGCACCAGGAAGTCGAAGCCGACCAGCGGGATATCCAGCGCCCGCGCGCCGGCGATAGCGGCGGCGGCCAGATCGGGATGAAGCTCGGCGGTGACATCGTGAATGGTGCCGCCGGTATGCAGGTTCGCGGTCTTGCGCACGGCCAGATGCTCGCCCGAGGGCAGCACGTCATCGAGCTTGTGGCCATGGGCGGCGACGGCGCGGGTGGTTTCCTCATCGAGCGGAATGCGGCTTTCGCCGCCGGTCGCCGCGGCGCGGCGACGGCTCTGCCGCTCGATCAGATCGCGGATGCTGTGCTCGCCGTCGCCGACGATGGTCGCCGGCTTGCGGATGGCCGCCGCGACCACTTCACCGGCGATGACGATGATACGCAGATCGTCGCCGGTGACGAATTCCTCCATCAGCACTTCGTCGCTGATTTTCCTCGCCTCGGCGATGGCGCGCGTCACTTCGTCTTCCGTCGTCAGATCGACGAACACGCCGCGACCCTGCTCGCCGCGCGCCGGCTTGACCACGACGCGGCCATGACGCTCGAGAAACGACGAGGCCTCGCCCGGCGTCGTCAGCCGCAACTGCTCCGGCACGCGCAGGCCGGCCTTGACCATGACGCGGCGCGTCAGCGCCTTGTCGTCGCAGCGCGACAGCGCCACCGCGCTGGTCATCTCGGACAGCGACTCGCGGCAGGCGACCGCGCGGCCGCCATAGGACAGGCGGAAGATGCCGGACTCCGCGTCCTCGATCTCGACGGCAATGCCACGCCGCCGCGCCTCATCGACGATGATGCGGGCATAGATGTTCAGCTCGCCGAGCACCGGCGGCCCGGCGAACAGGTTCTCGTTCACGGCGTTCTTGCGCTTGACGCAGAACACCGGCACGCGGACGAAGCCGAGTTTCTCGTACAGCGCGATGGCCTGCACATTGTCGTGCTTGACCGACAGATCCATGAAGGCGCGGCCGCGCTTCATGAACATGTCGGCCAGCGCCAGCACCAAAGCCGTGCCGACGCCCGGCGCGCGCGCCTGCGGATCGACGGCCAGCGCCCACAGGCTTGAGCCATTGTCGGGATCGTTGAACGCCTTGGTGTGATCGATGCCCATGACAACGCCGGCGAGGCCGCCTTCGCCATTCTCGGCGACGAGCAACTGGACGCTCTCAGGACGCGCTTCGCCGGCGACATAGCCATCGCGCAGCGGCACCATGCCGCGCGACAGGTACAGCCGGTTGATTTCGTCGGCGTCCTCGGCGCGCGCGGCGCGGATCGCGATCGCCGGGGTGCTCTGCCTGACGGCGGGCGGCGCGAAGAAGTCGAGCCGGTAGGTGTGCGACGGATCGAGAAACAAGAGTTGCGGCGCCTCGGCCAGCAGAACATGCGGCTCGCGCGCATAGAGGATGATATCGCGCTCGCCTTCGGTCTCGGCGCTCAGCATGGCGGCGAGCGAGGCCGGCGCGGCGAAGGTCTGCCCGAAGATCAAGCGGCCCCAGCCGCAATCGACAAAGGCCTCGTGGAGAACATCCTTGGCGGCATCGCCCCACATGCGCAGCGACAGCATGCGCTCCGGATCGGTGCTCGCCTCGGCCGCTTCTTTCTTCTGCGTCTGCATGGGGACCGCCTTCAGAGTTTGTGGGCTTGCAGCCACAGTTCGAGCAGCGCGACCTGCCAAAGCTTCGAACCGCGCAGGCGCGTGATGTGGTCCTTGGGCGCATCAAGGAGCTTGTCGATATAGGCGCGCTTGATGAGGCCGCGGTTGCGCGCCGCCGGCGCATCAAGCGCCTGACGCACGAAATCGAGCACCGGGCCTTCGATGTATTTGAGCGCCGGCACCGGGAAGTAGCCCTTCGGCCGGTCGATGACCTCGGCCGGAATCACCGTGCGGCCGATGTCCTTGAGGATGCCCTTGCCGCCGTCGCGGATCTTCTCGTCCGCCGGCACCCGCGCGGCGAGTTCGACGAGTTCGTGATCGAGGAACGGCACGCGCGCCTCGAGGCCCCAGGCCATGGTCATGTTGTCGACGCGCTTCACCGGGTCGTCGACCAGCATCACGGTCGAGTCGATGCGCAGCGCCTTGTCCACGGCCTCATCCGCGCCCGGACTGGCGAAGTGGCGCGTGACGTAATCGCGCGCGTCGTCGCCGCCGACGGCGGCGGGCTCCATGATCTCCTTGTATTCGGCGAAGTCGCGATCGAAGAAGGCGCCGGCATAGGCCTCGACCGGATCGTTGGCATTCACCATCGGCGGATACCAGTGATAGCCGGCGAAGACTTCGTCCGCGCCCTGGCCGGACTGCACGACCTTGACGTGCTTCGCCACTTCCTTGGACAGCAGATAGAAGCCGACATTGTCGTACGAGACCATCGGCTCGGACATGGCCTCGATGGTCTCGGGCAGGCGCGCGATCAGCTCTTTGGACTTGATGAAAAGCTGACGGTGTTCGGTGCCGAAATGCTCGGCGACGATGTCGGAATATTTGAACTCGTCGCCGATCTCGCCATTGACCGATTCAAAGCCGATGGAGAAGGTCTTGAGATCCTTCTGCCCGGCTTCGGCAAGCAGAGCAACAATCAAACTGGAGTCGAGCCCGCCCGACAGCAGCACGCCGACCGGAACGTCGGCGACCATGCGGCGATCGACGGCCTTGCGCAGCGCCGTATGAACGAGCTCGCGCCATTCCTCGCGCGAACGCCGCGCGTCGTCGCCGCTGCGGCCGAAGTTGAGCGTCCAGTAGCGGTGGTCGCTGCGTTTGCCCTTGTCGTCGAAGGACACGATGGTGCCCGGCTCGACCTTGCGCACGCCCTTGAGAATGGTGCGCGGCGGCGGCACCACGGCGTGAAACGACATGTAGTGGTTGAGCGCGACGGGATCGATTGAGGTATCGACGTCGCCGGCGGCGAGCAGCGCCGACAGGCTCGAGGCGAAGCGCACGCGCCGGCCGGGGATTTCGCTGTAATAGAGCGGCTTGATGCCGAGGCGATCGCGTACCAAGGTCACCTTGCCGGTGTCGCGCTCGACGATGGCGAAGGCGAACATGCCGTTGAAGCGCTTCGGCGCGTCATGGCCCCAGGCGTGCCAGGCCTTGAGCACGACCTCGGTGTCGCCGTCGGAGAAGAATTTGTAGCCCTTGGCTTCGAGCTCGCCGCGCAGCGCCTTGTAGTTATAGATGCAGCCGTTGAACGCCACGGACACGCCGAGCGACGGGTCCACCATCGGCTGCTGCGCCCGCTCCGACAGATCGATGATCTTCAACCGGCGATGGCCGAGCGCCGCATGGCCGTTCGACCAGAGGCCGGCGCCATCGGGACCGCGGCGCGCCATGGAAGCCGTCATCGCCGCGACTGCTGCGGCCGAAGCGGGGACGTCGTTCAAGCTTAACTCACCGCACAATCCACACATCGGTGCCTCTCCGCCTTCTCATCGAAAGCTGCGATTGGCCCGGCCGGTCTCCGTAAAGGCGTCCTTGGGGCAATCATTTGAGGCGGACCGGGTGCCCGCCTCGCGCGAAAAAAATGCCGTGGAGGGAACATTGCTCCTCTCGACAATCTTTATAGTTCGAATATTTCGATATCAAAGCTTCAGGGCCGAAAAGGTTCCAAGATTTGCCCATGCCGTCAACGCCAGCCGCCCCGATTCGATCCGAAAAACCGCAGGTGCAGCAGGTTCTTGGCGCCATGCGCCGGATCCTGCACGCGGCCGATTTGCGCTCGCGCCGGCTGGCGAGGGAGACCGGGCTCACGGCGGCGCAGCTCGCGGTGTTGCAGGCCATCGCCGACCTCGGCGAGGTCACCACCGGGCGGATTTCCGAGGACGCCAGCCTGACCCAGGCGACGGTTACGGTCATTCTCGACAGGCTTGTGGAGCGCGGCCTGGTGGAGCGCTATCGCAGCGTCGGCGACCGGCGCATCGTGCATTCGCGGCTGACCGAAGCGGGTGCGACAGCGCTGGCGGCGGCGGGCCCGGCGACCAGCGCCCGGCTTATTCGCGAATTCGAGCGCCTGCCCGCGGACCGGCAGGCCGAGTTGGTGACGTCGCTGGAGTGGATGGCGCAGGCGCTGGGCGTGAGCGGCGAGGACTGGCCGGCAGCCGTTTAAACGGCGCGGGAGTGGTGCCGATGGAGGGATTTGAACCCCCGACCACCCGCTTACGAAGCGGATGCTCTACCACTGAGCTACATCGGCGCCATGAGGCGCCTTAGTATCGGCGCGGCCCCGGATTGGCAAGCACGCGCCAAATCCGTCACCGGAACAGCTTACCCCCGCGCGGCCAGCCGTCGCCCGGCAAGGGCTTTTCGGTCAGCGGATCGGGATCGAGCCCGGCATCGGGGCCCGGATCATCCGGAACCTGGATCAGCGGCATGACCGGCTCGGCCGCCACCGGCTTCAGGGCGGGCCTGGACGGTTTGGCTACCGGCACCGGCTTGGCCAGGTCGGCTTTCGGCGCTTCGCTCGGCACCACCGCCTTGATCTCGATGGGCTCCGGCGCCTCGACGACCGGCTTAGGCTCGGGCTGCAAGGCCGGCATCGGCGGCGGCGGCGCATCGACCACCGGATGGGTCATGCCGATCTCGGCCAGCGGCACGCGCCATTCATAGCCATCGAGACGGCCGCGCGGCGACACCGGCAGCCAGCGGTCCGACACCACGCCATCGGCGGTCCACACCGGATCGGGCGCGGCGCGCATGGCGCGGCCGAGCCACTCGCGCACGCGGCCTTCGTCGCCGTGCTCGGTTTCCTCGATCTCGGCCATCAGCGTCGCGACGCGCTTCGACGGCGCGTTGAGATAGGGCGCCAGCGTCTCACGCGCGATCTTGAACTCGCGCGCATCGATGGCGGCCCGCGCCACCGCGATGGCGCCTTCGCGAACGGCGTTCGGCTCTTCGGACGACTTGCCGGCGAGCGTCTGCATGCGCGTGAGCCGCGCGCGGGCGGTGTCGCCGGGACGCAGATCGGCGTAAGCCTCGGCGATGTCGGGATGCGGATTGAGCCGCCACGCCGCGATCAGCACCTTGCCGGCGCGGCGCTGATCGCCCGCTTCGGCGAGACGACGCCCGGCGAAGGCCGCCGCGGGCACCAGCCCCGGCGCCAGCTTCACCGCGTCGAGCGCGGCGAGACGCGCGGCATCGCGGTCACTGTCGGCGAGCGCCTGAGCCTGCGCCGTCAGCAGCACCGCGCGCTTGCGGCGATGGTCCTGTTTGTCGAGCGAGGCGCGCATGGCGTCGAGCGACTTGAGCGCGCCGCTCCAGTCGCCCTGCGCGCAGCGATCGTCGAGCACCGCCTGTCCGGCCCAGGCAAGTGCGGGATCGGCTTCCGCGGCCTGCTCGGCGACGCGGCGCGCGGTGACCATGTCGTTGCGGCGCTGCGCCTCGATATAAAGACCACGCAGGCCAAGCAGCTTCGTTTGCTCGTGCCGCGTCATCTCGTGGAAGGCGCGTTCGGCGCCGACGCGGTCGCCGGCGAGTTGCGCCGACTGCGCGGTGAGCAGCAGCGTCAGCGGATCGCCGGGCGACAGCCGCGCGGCTTCATCGGCGGAGCGCCGCGCCAGCCGCGTATCGCCGGAGCCGATGGCGACAAGGCCGCGCGAAATGGCGAGATAACCCTTCATCGCGCGGCGATGGCGGAAGAACAGCGACACCTGTTCGGGCGAGCGCCAGATGGCGCGCGCCACCGACCAGAACATCACGCCGATGACGATCAGCGCCGCGACCGCGAGCAGCATGACCATCACCGAGGTTTCGACGTGATAGCCGAGCCAGGTGACGACGACGTCGCCGGGGCGGTCGGCGAGCCAGACAAAGCCCGCGGCGATCAGCGCGACAGTGATGAGAAAGAGAACGACCTGGATCATGCCGCCCTCACCTCGAACCGAGATTGCGCGCCGTGCCGGTGGCGAAGTCGCGCGCGGCATCGAGCGCCTTCTGCCGCGCCGTGGCGCGCGTCACCCAATTGGCGGCGACCTGACGCGCCGCTTCCGGCAGCGCCCCGATATCGGTGAGCGCCGCCGCGATATTGTCCTGCGCCGCGCTCTGCTCGATACGCGCCAGCACGGCGGAGACATCGTCGCCGGCCGGC
Organism: Pseudolabrys sp.; assembly: GCA_017849615.1. Taxonomy (GTDB): domain Bacteria; phylum Pseudomonadota; class Alphaproteobacteria; order Rhizobiales; family Xanthobacteraceae; genus Pseudolabrys. The sequence goes on from JAFIGS010000011.1 coordinate 26,841, forward strand.
GCATCGGCCGGGCGCACGCGCACCAGGCCCTCGGCGTTGGTCTTCAAGCGATCGAGGAAGCCGCCGCTCGACGTCGGCGTGCCGACCGCTTTCTTCATCTGCGGCAACAGATCGGTCAGCTCTTTGGCCAGCGTCTTCGCAGTCGGCACGCCCGAGGCCGCGAAAGGCCACAGCGGCGCCAGCGCCTTTTCGTCGGCACCGAGGGCTTTGGCTTGCGCCAGCTCTTCGGCAAACGGCACGCCGCGCAGCACGGCATCGCGCACCGCCGCCGCGCTCAGCGCCAGCCGCGCCGCGCGATCGGATTCGGAGGCCTTGGCAAGTTCGGCCCGCGCCGTCTTCGATTGCTCTTCGAGAGTCGACAACCGTTGCTGCAATGAGGCGACGTCCGCCGACGACGCGCCCGCGGCCGCCGCGGTCTTCGACACGTCCTGAACATTGCTGCGCAACTCGGCCGCCGTCTTTTCGGCGGCTTCGGCACGCGATTGCGTCTCGCGCAAATTGGCGGCGAGTTCGTCATAGCGGCGGTTGAGCGCGGCGAGCGCGACGCCGAGCGACTTCAACGCGTTGTCGTCGGCCGGCGCCGCAGACATTTTTCCGACGCTGTCCTCGACCTTGGCGACGCGGGCGGCCAGCGCATCGGCCGCACCGGTATTGGCCGGCGGCGCCTCGGGACGGCTCTGCAACTGCTTGAGCTGCGTCTCCAGCGCGGCGATGCGCGGATCTGGCGTCGCGGTCTGCTCGCTGGCGAACAAGCCGGCGGACCAGCCGATGGCGACCACGAGTGTCGCGGCCGCGGCGCCGGCAATACCGCCGATCACCAGCGGCTTGAGCGCACCGGTGCGCTCCGGTGGCGGCGGCGCATCGCCGGACGATTCGGAGCCGGATGAATCGGGAACAGCCGCCGGCTCGATCGGCGCCTCGGCAACCGACGCCTCCGCGGCTTCGGGAACAGCAGCTTCCTGCGCTCCGGACGGCGGTATTTCCTTCGCCTCGAGATCGATGGTCGGCGCGGCGCGCTTGCGGCGGCCGGCGGATTTGTCGGGCGTTACGCCGTCAGGATTGGGATTCGTGTCGTTCATGCTGTGCGAACCCTAACGATTTGAAGCCCTGGCCGCAGCAATTAAAACCGCGAAGGTGACGAAAGCATAAAGCGTCAGGGCTCAAGAAGCGCCATCATCGAGGGCTCATCGGGCCTTTTCGCGACCGCCACATTGCGCGCGCCGGCCTGGATCAGCACCGCCGCGATCGCGCCCGACAGGCATAGTTGCCGCAAGCGCGTGGCCTGCGTGGCGACACCGGCGACCTTGGCGCCGGTGATGAACTGTTCGGCGCTGCGTTTGGAATAATGCATCGCCGCCTCGACCGCGCCGCTTTGCAGCGCACCGATCAATTCCGGCGAAAACGGCAGCGGCACGGCGCGATAGACCACCGCGAGATCGGCGGCGACGCCGTGTCCGGCAAGATCGCCGATCAGGTCGGCGCTGCGATCCTCGCCGGCGATATAGAGAAGCGGCGCGCGCGAATCGGGCCGCCGCTCGGCGATCAGCCGCACCAGGTCCACGGCATCGCCGCCAGCCGCGTGCACGTCGGTGAAGCCGATGGCGCGCGCCGCCTCGGCGCTGCGCTCGCCGACGGCATAGAGCGGCAGGGCCGTCAGCGCCGCGCACTCTGGATGACCGGCAATCGCCGCCGCCGCATTGGCGCTGGTGATGACGACGGCGCCATAGGTGTGCGCAAGCGTCAGCGGCAGATGCTCGACGCGCAGCAGCGGCGCGACCACGACGATATGGCCGCGCTGGCGCAACGCCGCGGCGGTGCGTTCGCTGTCATCCTGCGGCCGTGTCACCACGATGCGCATTGTTGCTCCCCGAAAGCGTTTCCAGGCGAAGTGGATACCGGTTCGCCGTCCGGAAACGCGTCAAAAAAAATCAGTCGAAGAAATCCGGCCCACCGATCTTCTTGAGCGCGCGGCCGGCTTCGTCACCGATACGCACCGCATCGCGGATGTGGCCATTGCCGGCAATATCATGCGCGGCGCTGCCGTCGGGCCGCGCGATCAGGCCGTGGAAATGCAGCGCGTTGCCCGACAGGGTCGCATGACCGGCGAGCGGCGTCTTGCACGAGCCGTCGAGGGCGGTGAGAAAGGCGCGCTCGCAGGCGACCGCGATGAATGTCGGCGCGTGATTGATCTGCGCCACGAATTGCCGCGTGCGGTTGTCGTCGCCGCGCGTCTCGATGCCGATCGCGCCCTGCGCCACCGCGGGCACGAACTCTTCGGCCGACATGATGTGCGTGGCGTGGTCCGCCATGCCGAGCCGGTTGAGGCCGGCGATGGCGAGCAGCGTCGCATCGACCTCGCCGGCTTCAAGCTTGCGCAGGCGCGTCTGCACATTGCCGCGCAGGGACGACACCACGAGATCGGGCCGCGCTTTCTTGACCAGAGCCTGACGGCGCAATGACGCGGTGCCGAGCCTCGCCCCCTGCGGCAGATCGGCCAGCGACTTCGCTTTCAGGCTGATGAAGGCGTCGCGCGGGTCTTCGCGCTCAAGGCAGGCCGCGAGCAGAAGCCCCGGCTGCGACAGGGTCGGCATGTCCTTGGCCGAATGCACGGCGAGGTCGATGCGCTCGGTGAGCAGCGCTTCCTCGATCTCCTTGGTGAACAGCCCCTTGCCGCCCATCTCCGACAAAGGCCGGTCCTGAATGGCGTCGCCAGTGGTCTTGATGACGACGACTTCGAACGCCGTTTCCGGCGCGCCGGTTACCCGCGCCAGCAGCGTGCGCACAAGATGGGCCTGGGCCAGCGCCAGCGGTGAGCCGCGCGTGCCGAGGCGAAGAAGGGGAGCCGATTGCGCCATATGTCCTCGCGGTGCTAGGCGGTCCTTGTAGTGCAGGCTTAGGGGAATTGGGAGAGTGCGCTCTCCGTCATTCCGGGGCGCGGCTGAAGGCCGCGAGCCCGGAATCCATAACCCCGGCGCTGCGGCGTATGGATTCCGGGTTCGCGCGTTTCACGCGCCCCCGGAATGACAAAAAGTGGGATCCCCATGCTCGTCCTCGGCATCGAGACGACCTGCGACGAAACCGCGGCCGCCGTCGTCGAACGCAAGGCCGACGGCAGCGGGCATATCCTGTCCAATGTCGTGCTCAGCCAGGTCGACGAGCACGCGGTATTCGGCGGCGTGGTGCCGGAAATCGCCGCGCGCGCCCATGTCGAGGCCATCGACGCCATCATTGACGAAGCCATGCGCGAGGCCGGCACGAGCTATGATGACCTTGACGGCGTTGCCGCCGCCGCCGGCCCCGGCCTGATCGGCGGCGTCATCGTCGGCCTGACCAGCGCCAAGGCCATTGCGCTGGTGAAGAACAAGCCGCTGCTCGCCATCAACCATCTCGAGGCGCATGCGCTCACCGCGCGGCTCACCGACAACACGGCGTTTCCCTATCTGTTGTTCCTTGCGTCCGGCGGCCACACCCAGATCGTCGCCGTGCTCGGCGTCGGCGACTATGTGCGGCTCGGCACGACGCAGGACGACGCCATCGGCGAGGCCTTCGACAAGACCGCCAAGCTGCTCGGCCTCGGCTTTCCCGGCGGCCCGCAGGTCGAGCGCCAGGCTTTCGCCGGCGACAAGACCCGCTTTGCCCTGCCGCGGCCGATGCAGCATCGCAAGGAAGCCGACTTCTCGTTTTCCGGTCTCAAGACCGCATTGCGGCTCGAAGCCGAACGCATCGCGCCGCTGTCGCCGCAGGACGTCGCCGATCTGTGCGCCTCGTTCCAGGAGGCTGTGGTCGATGTGGTGCGCGACCGCCTGCGCGCGGGCTTGAAGCTGTTTCGCGACCGCTTCGGCGAGCCGAACGCGCTGGTGGCGGCCGGCGGCGTTGCCGCCAACCAAGCCGTCCGCGGCGCGCTGACCCGTGTCGCCATGGAGACCGGCACGCCGCTCGCGGTGCCGCCGCTCAAGCTCTGCACCGACAACGGCGCCATGATCGCCTGGGCCGGGATCGAGCGCCTCGCCCTCGGCCTCACCGACACCATGGAATTCGCCCCCCGCGCGCGTTGGCCGCTCGACGCCGGTGCCGCGGCGCAAGGTGCGCTCACCCGCACGGCCGCGTATAAGTAGCCTCCGATCCTGCCGGAAGACCTTGCATGACCATTCAACGCATCGCTGTTCTTGGAGGCGGCGCCTGGGGCACCGCGCTGGCGCAGACCGCCGCGCGCGCCGGCCGCGACGTGACCTTGTGGGAATTCGACGCCGGCCACGCCGAGCATCTCAGCCAGCAGCGCGAGAGCCGCTTCCTGCCCGGCGTGAAACTCGAGCCCGCGATCAAGGTCACGCGCGCGCTCGGCGAGGCGGCGCGGAACGACGCCATCCTGCTGGTGGTGCCGGCGCAGGCCTTGCGCTCGGTGGTGGCGCAACTGACGCGGACCATGAAGCCCGGCACGCCGCTGATTGCCTGCGCCAAGGGCATCGAGCACGGCACGCACAAATTCATGACCGAGATCATCGCCGAATGCACCGACGCCGCGGTGCCGGCGATCTTGTCCGGCCCGAGCTTCGCCGCAGACGTGGCGCGCGGCCTGCCGACCGCGGTGACCATCGCCGCGGCGGATGCGCTGGTCGCCGAGAAGCTGGCGCATGCGCTCAACTCCGGCAGCTTCCGGCCCTATCACTCGACCGATATTCGCGGCGTCGAGATCGGCGGCGCCGTCAAGAACGTGCTGGCAATCGCTTCGGGCATCGTCAGCGGCCGCGGCCTCGGGGCTTCGGCGTCGGCGGCGCTGACGACACGCGGCTTCGCGGAGATGATGCGCTTTGGCCGCGCGCTCGGCGCGAGGCCGGAGACGCTGACCGGCCTGTCCGGACTCGGCGATCTGATCCTGACCTGCTCGTCGCCGCAGTCGCGCAACTTTTCCTATGGCGCCGCGCTCGGCCGCGGCGAAGCGCCGAGCGGCAAGCTGGCCGAAGGCGCCTTCACCGCGCCGGTGCTGCTGGAAATGGCGCGCGAGAAAAACATCGACATGCCGATTTCGCTCGCGGTCGCCGCGGTGCTCGCCAACGAACTGAGCGTCGATGAGGCGATCGCGGCGCTTCTGTCGCGCCCGATCAAGTCGGAGGAGTGATCCACATCCGTCATGCCCCGCGAAGGCGGGGCACCCAGCAATGAATAGTTTTGCTATGTTGGAAGCGCTGGATCGTCCGCCTTCGCGGACGATGACGAGGGAAAGTTGCACATGGCCTACTGGTTGCTGAAATCCGAACCCGATGCCTGGTCGTGGGACCAGATGGTGAAAGCCGGGCCTAAGGGCACCGCCTGGACCGGCATCCGCAACCACACCGCCAAGCTCAACATCATGAAGATGAAGAAGGGCGACCGCGGCTTCTTCTATCACTCCAATATCGGCAAGGAGATCGTCGGTATCGTCGAGGTCATCAAGCCGGCCTATCCCGATCCGACCGCGGAAGCCGGCTCGCCCTGGGTCTGCGTCGACGTCAAGGCGGTGGAAGCACTGCCCAAGGCGGTAACGCTCGCCGCCATCAAGGCCGAACCGAAGCTGGCCGAAATTCAGGTGCTCAAGCAGTCGCGGCTGTCGCTGCCGGCCATCACCGATGCCGAATGGAAGCTGGTCTGCAAGATGGGCGGCGTGAAGCTTTAGGACGCTTACCGCCGCCGCACCGCGATCGGCGGCAGGCGCGGCTCGACCGGCATCGACTGGATGATCGAGGTGTTGGTCAGCGCGAATGGATTGATCGCGTCGATCAAGCGCTCGAGGTCGGCGACCGATCGCAGATGCGCCCGCACCATGTAGCAGTCCTCGCCGGTGATGCGGTCGCAGGAGACGATCTCCGGCAGGCTTTTCAGAATCTCCGCCACTTTCTTGAGCTGGCCCGGCGTCGGCCGCACGCGGATCCACGCCGCGATCGGCAGCCCCAGCGCCGCCGGATCGATGATGGCGCGGTAGCCCGTGATCACACCCGCTTCTTCCAGACGCTTGATGCGCTCGGCGACGCTAGGCGCCGACAGCTTCACCAGCCGCGCCAGTTCCGCCGTGCTGACGCGGGCATTGGCGGCCAGGGCGCCGATCAATCTGGCATCGATCGCGTCGAAAACGGTATTTTCGGATCGAAGGCTTTTCATGGAAATGTCCTTTGATCATTAGCAAACGGAGGCTGTTAGACTGCCGAATCTGATAGATAGTTACAGCTTTGGCTCCAGAATGCATTCATGCTATCTTGGGCCCCCGACGGCTTCAATCGCGCCGCCGAAAGAACGCCGCCCCATGTCTGGTTCGGCGTCAGCGCAACGTTCCATTATCTCGGCCCGTCATTCGCGGTGCTGCTGTTTCCGGCCGTCGGCGTGCTCGGCGTCGCCTGGTTCCGCATCGCATCGGCGGCGGTCGCATTCACGCTTGTCACCAAACCATGGCGCACCATCGCCCGCGCCGACGGCCGAACACGCTTCATGCTCGTCGGCCTCGGCCTTTGCCTCGCGGCGATGAATGCGTCGTTCTATCTCGCGCTCGATCGTCTGCCGATGAGCCTCGTGGCGGCCATGGAATTCGTCGGCACCATCGCCATCGCGCTCGCCGGCATGCGCTCGTGGCGAAATCTTCTCGCGCTGGCGCTGGTGATCACCGGCGTTTTCATCCTGATCGACGTGAAGTGGGCCACCGATCCGATCGGCATCGCCTGGTCGCTCCTCAATGCCATGCTGTTTGCCGGCTACATCGTCATCGGCCACAAGGTCGCGCAGGACGGGGCAAGCGACGGCGTCGAACGGCTGGGCGCCGCGATGCTGATTGCCTTCGTGGTCATCATGCCGGTCGGCCTCCTCGAGGCGGTCAGGGCCTTCGACTCTCCCCGGCTGGTGCTGGCCGGGATCGGCGTCGGCATCTGCTCGTCGGTGATCCCCTATGTCTGCGACCAGCTCGCGATGGCCCGGCTGCCGCGAGCGAGCTTCGCATTGCTGCTGGCCCTGCTTCCGGTCACGGCGACCGTCATCGCGGCAGTGGTCCTCGCCCAGATCCCATCGCTCACCGACCTCGCCGGAATAGCCCTGGTGGTCGCCGGCATCGCCGTTCACCGCCCCCCGACAGAGGCGCCGCAGGCGCCCTGAAACACCCCCTGGCATTGATATTTCCCAAATGTCGCACACGACGAAAGTCGCAAGCTGAGCGCTTGTGACAGGTTGCACCCGCGGCGCATAATGGGCGGGAACCATAAGCGCCCCCGGGCTTAACCGGGGTGCCGCGTCATGCCGCGATACCGGGAGGGAGTGCGATGTCCGACGAGAAGATTTACGACGTGCCGGCCGACTGGAAGTCGAAGGCCTATGTCGATGCCGCGAAGTACGACGAGATGTACGCGCGCTCGATCAAGGACCCGAACGGCTTCTGGGGCGAGCAGGCCTCCCGCCTCGACTGGATCAAGAAGCCGACCAAGGTCAAGAACACGACCTACGATCCGCACAACGTCTCGATCAAGTGGTTCGAGGACGGCACGCTGAACGCCTGCTACAACTGCGTCGACCGCCATGTCGCGAAGCGCGGCAGCCAGACGGCGCTGATCTGGGAAGGCGACGATCCGAAAGACGACAAGACCGTCACCTACAAGCAGTTGCACGAGCAGGTGCAGGTCTTCGCCAATGTGCTCAAGGCGCGCGGCGTCAAGAAGGGCGACCGCGTCACCATCTATATGCCAATGATCGCCGAGGCGGTGGTCTCCATCCTCGCCTGCGCCCGCATCGGCGCCGTGCATTCGGTGATCTTCGGCGGCTTCTCGCCGGATTCGATTGCCGGCCGCCTCGAGGATTGCCAGTCGACCATCATCGTCACCGCCGATGAAGGCCTGCGCGGCGGCCGCAAGGTGCCGCTCAAGGCCAATGTCGATGTCGCCTGCGACAAGGTCGGCGGCGTCAAGACCATCATCGTCGTCAAGCGCACCGGCGCCGCCGTCGCCATGAAGGACGGCCGCGACGTCTATTATGACGACATCGCCAGGACCGTGCCCGCCGAATGCCCGTGCGAGCCGATGAATGCGGAAGATCCGCTGTTCATCCTCTACACCTCGGGCTCGACCGGCAAGCCGAAGGGCGTGCTGCACACCACCGGCGGCTATCTGCTCTACGCGTCGATGACGCATCAATACGTCTTCGACTATCACGACGGCGATGTGTACTGGTGCACCGCCGATGTCGGCTGGGTCACCGGCCATTCCTACATCGTCTATGGCCCGCTCTCGAACGGCGCCATTTCGCTCGTCTTCGAAGGCGTGCCGAACTACCCGACCACGTCGCGCTTCTGGGAAGTCTGCGACAAGCACAAGGTCAACATCATCTACACCGCGCCGACCGCGATCCGCGCGCTGATGCAGGGCGGCGAAGGCCCGGTGAAGAAGACCTCGCGGCAATCGCTGCGCCTGCTCGGTTCGGTCGGCGAGCCGATCAATCCGGAAGCGTGGGAGTGGTACTATCACGTGGTCGGCGACGACCGCTGCCCGATCGTCGATACCTGGTGGCAGACCGAGACCGGCGGCATTCTCATCACGCCGCTGCCCGGCGCGATCAGGCTCAAGCCGGGTTCGGCGACGCGGCCGTTCTTCGGCGTGGTGCCGGAGATCGTCGATGCCGAGGGCAAGGTGCTGGACGGCGCCACCTCCGGCAATCTGTGCATCGCCGATTCATGGCCGGGCCAGATGCGCACGGTCTATGGCGATCACCAGCGCTTTATCGACACCTATTTCAAGACCTATCCGGGCAAGTACTTCACCGGCGACGGCTGCCGCCGCGACGAGGACGGCTATTACTGGATTACCGGCCGCGTCGATGACGTCATCAACGTGTCCGGCCACCGCATGGGCACCGCGGAAATCGAAAGCGCGCTGGTCGCGCACGCCAAGGTGTCGGAGGCCGCGGTGGTCGGCTATCCGCACGACATCAAGGGCCAGGGCATCTACGCGTATGTCACCTTGATGGCCGGCGAGAAGCCGAGCGACGAACTGCGCAAGGAGCTGGTGCTCTGGGTGCGCAAGGAGATCGGCCCGTTCGCGGCGCCCGACCTCATCCAGTTCTCGCCCGGCCTGCCGAAAACGCGCTCCGGCAAGATCATGCGCCGCATCCTGCGCAAGATCGCCGAGGACGAATTCGGCAATCTCGGCGACACCACGACGCTCGCCGACCCGGCCGTCGTCGATGACCTGGTCAACAACCGCCAGAACAAGAAGGCGGAAGCGAAGGTTTAGTTACTTAGCGCGCTTATTTCTTCCCCTCTCCCCTTGTGGGAGAGGGGAAAGAGCAAAGTTCCATCCGCCGCATTTACGTTACCGGCAGCTTTCCGCCGCCAGGTATCCGCCCCGCCCTATGATCGCTCCGATCATTCCGGGCGGCCCAAGGCATGACTCACGTACTCATCAAGCGAACCGTTTTGTTCGTCACCTTCATCCTTTGCTGGGTGGTGGTCGCGGCGGTGGTTGCGCATAGCGCGCCCTATGCCGGCTCGCTGGCTCCCGGCGAGCGCGGCGTCGTGCAGTTCTCGGGCTTTGCCCCGGGCACCATCGTCGTGCGCACCAACGAGCGCTATCTCTATCTCGTGCTCGACGAATATCGCGCGCTGCGCTTCCCGGTCGGCGTCGGCCGCGAAGGCAAGACCTGGACCGGCAAGGCGCGCATCGAAGGCAAATACGTCAAGCCCGCCTGGGCGCCGCCGGACGACATCCGCCGCGACAATCCCGGTTTGCCCGAGGTCATCGCCGGCGGCGACAAGCGCAATCCGATGGGCGATGCCGCGCTGACCATGCGCGGCGGCGACTACGCCATTCACGGCACCAACAATCCGCGCTCGATCGGCGGCTTCGTCTCCTATGGCTGCATCCGCATGTTCAACCGCGATATCCGCGAATTGTATCGCATGGTCGATGTCGGCACGCCGGTCATCGTCGAGCAGTGACCGCCAAGGTCTGAAGTTCGCCATGAAGTTCCTGCCGCGCGTCGTCGCCCTTCTCCTCGTCCTCGGTTCCATGATCGTTGCGCAACCGGCGCTGGCGCGCGGCGACGTCGTGCAATTCCGCAGCGCGTACAGCCCCGGCACCATCGTCGTCTCGACCGGAGCGCGGCAGCTTTTCTATGTGTTGCCCGGCGGACAGGCGATCCGCTATCCGGTCGGCGTCGGCAAGGCCGGCATGGCCTGGCACGGCCGCGCCTACGTCACCGCCAAACATATCCGCCCGGCCTGGGCGCGCGTACCGGGCCGCACCACCACCTATCCGGGCGGCTCGCCGCAGAACCCGATGGGCGCCGCGGCGATGGGGCTCGATCGCGGCAACTATGCCATCCACGGCACCAACGATCCGTCCTCGATCGGCGGCTACGTTTCCCACGGCTGCATCCGCATGCACAACGCCGACATCATGGATCTGTATCGCCGCACGCCGCTCGGCACCGAGGTCCACGTCGTGCAGTAGGCCGGTCGCCGAATACTGCACGCACTTTTTTGTCATCCGCTCGCGCCAGCGACACAATTCGTGGCAATAAGGACGCCATGGCGCGCGCGCGAATCGCCCCTCAAGCTGAAGTCCCCGGTCTGGCCGCCCGGCGCATTGCCACGGATATCGTCGATGGCGTGCTCCGCCGCCGCATCGCGCTCGACGATCAGCTCTCCGGCAAGTCGGCCCATCTCGGCCTCGCCACGCTTCCCGACCGCGACCGCGCGCTGATGCGCCGCCTCGCCGCCACCGTGCTGCGACGCCTGGGCACCTTGCGCCATCTGGTCGGCGGCTTTCTCGACAAGGGCTTTCCCGCCGACGCCCCGCGCACCGAAACCATCCTGCTGGTCGGCGCCGCGCAAATTCTCTGGCTCGACGTGCCCGACCACGCCGCCGTCGATCTGTCGGTGCGCCTCGCGCAGGCCGACCGCCGCGCCTCGCGCTATGCCGGACTCGTCAATGCCGTGCTGCGACGCGTGGCGCAGGCGCGCAACGAGTTCAACGCGAGCGACGTCACGCGCGATACGCCGGAGTGGCTGCTGGCGCGCTGGCGCAAGACCTATGGCGAGGACACCGCGCGCGCCATCGCCTCGGCCAACGGCCATGAGCCGGCGCTCGACCTCACCGTCAGGCAGGACGCGGCGCACTGGGCCGAGCGCGTCCATGGCAAGGTGCTACCGACCGGCACCGTGCGCACGCTGGCGCATGGCGCAATCTCGCTGCTGCCCGGCTTCGTCGAAGGCGCATGGTGGGTGCAGGACGCCGCCGCCTCGATCCCGGCGCAACTGTTCGGCGATATCGCCGGCAAGGATGTGTGCGACCTGTGCGCCGCGCCCGGCGGCAAGTCGGCGCAACTGGCCAATGCCGGGGCCAATGTCACCGCCGTCGATCGTTCCCCGGCGCGCATCGCGCGGCTCAAGGAGAACTTCGCCCGGCTCAAGCTCAACGTCGAGACCGTGGCCGCCGATGCCCTCGAATGGCAGCCGGACAGGCCATTCGACGCCGTGCTGCTCGATGCGCCCTGCACCGCGACCGGCACCATCCGCCGCCATCCCGATGTGCCGTGGCTGAAGTCCGAGAACGACCTCGGCGTGCTGACGTCGTTGCAGAGCCGCCTGCTCGACCGCGCGGCCGGTCTCCTCAAGCCCGGCGGCACGCTGGTCTATTGCACCTGCTCGCTCGAACCCGAAGAAGGCGAAGCCCAGATCGCCGCCTTGCTGGCGCGCAATCCGCACCTCGAACGCGCGCCGATCGCCGCTTCGGAAGTATTCGGTCACGCCGAATTCGTCACCGCTTTGGGTGAGCTGCGGACCCTGCCGCAATACCTCCCTGACGCCGACCCGCGCTGGGGCGGCCTCGACGGCTTCTTCGCCGCCCGCCTGATCCGCAAGCCGGCCTAGAGCCGGCCTGAGGCCGACTTATACACCGCTGCCCAATAAGGCAGCGGCATCATTGGCCGGATCAAGACCCTTCCGCTATCCTACGGATTGCACGCGGGAATCGCCGCGTTGCTGGGGACGAATAGAGGCAATGCGGGTTACGCTCGGCGAACGAGCCAGGCTGTCTTTGCTGGTCGGGCGCCGCGCCATGCGGAGTCTTGCCGGCAGCGTCGGCACGCATCCGCTGCTGCGCTGGCGTTACGGCTCGACCAAAACCGATCGTCTCGTCATCGCGCCGCAGGACCTGCGCACCGCGGACGCGACGCGCGCCGCCGAAATCTATGCCGGACGTTTCGCCTTCGCCGGCAAGGTCGTGATCTGCGACCGCCGCTCGCCCTTCGAGATGCTGCCGCCGTCGGAAGAATGGGCGACGGTGCTGCTCAACTTCTCATGGCTACGCCATTTGCGCGCCGCCGACTCGGCCATCACGCGGGCCAATGCGCGCTCGCTGATCGACGAATGGATCACCCATCAGGGCAGCGGCCATCCGATCGGCTGGCAGCCGGAAATCCTGTCACGCCGCATCATCTGCTGGCTATGTCATTCGCCGTTCATCCTCCAGGACGCCGATGCGCGCTTCTACCGGCGCTTCATCCGCAGCCTGCAGCGTCAGGTGCGTTATCTGCGCGGCACGGCGAAAGACGCGCGCGCCGGCCTGCCGCGACTTCAGGCGCTGATCGCGCTGACTTATGCGACGTTGTGCCTGAACGGCCTGTCCGGCCAGTTGCGGCCGGCGGCGCGGCGCCTGATCGACGAACTGCGCGCGCAAATTCTGCCGGACGGCGGCCATGTCAGCCGCAATCCCGGCACGCTGATCGAGATCATCATCGACCTGTTGCCGCTGCGGCAATTGTTCACCGCGCGCAATCTGCAGCCGCCGCAGGCGATCAACAACGCCATCGACCGCATGATGCCGATGCTGCGTTTCTTCCGGCATCCGGACGGCAATTTCGCGCAGTTCAACGGCATGGGCCCGACCGCGGTGGATCTGCTGGCCACCGCGCTCGCCTATGACGATGCGCGCGGCGCGCCGCTATCGAACGCGCCGCATTCGGGCTATCAGCGCATCGACGCCGACGCCACGGTGATCCTGATGGATACCGGCCGGCCGCCGCCGATCGCGCTGTCGACCGAGGCGCATGCCGGCTGCCTGTCGTTCGAAATGTCGTTCCGTCAGCATCGCGTCATCGTCAATTGCGGCCTGCCGTCGATGAATCGCGAGAACTGGCGGCAGGTCGCGCGCGCCACTGCGGCGCATTCCACCGTCACCTTCAACGACACCTCCTCGTGCCGCTTTGTCGAATCGAAATCGCTGCGCCGGCTGCTCGGCGGCACGCCCATCGTATCCGGCCCGCGCAAGGTCACGATCGAGCGGCAAGACGCCGAGGAGGGCATCACCCTCGTCGCCTCGCAGGACGGCTATGCCGGCGAATTCGGCGTCGTGCAGACGCGCACCCTCAAGGTCAGCGCCGATGGCCGCACCATCGACGGCGAGGATGTGTTCACACCGGCGCACAAGGCGTTCGATCTGCGCAAGGGCGACGAATACGCCGTGCGCTTTCACCTGCACCCGTCGATCAAGGCCAGCCGCCTGTCGGAGGGCCGCGGCGTGATCCTGCTGCTGCCGGACAAGGAGGTCTGGACCTTCGCCACCATGGGCGAGACGGTCGAGGTCGAAGAAAGCGTGTATCTCGCCGGCCCGGACGGCCCGCGCCGGGCGGTGCAGATCGTGGTCTATGGCCATGCCCGCCAGGAAGCCAAGGTGCGCTGGACCTTCCGCCATACGCCGCCGGTACAGCCGGGCGCCCGCCTCGACCGCGCCGAAGAGCCGGAATTGCCGTTGTAGTCATTCCGGGGCGAGGCTCGGAGGCCGAGAGCCCGGAATCCATAACCCCTGCTGCGGCGTATGGATTCCGGGCTCGCGGATTTCATCCGCGCCCCGGAATGACAGCAAAAACAAGCTGTGCTAGCCCACCGCCAACAATCCCAAACGCCACAACTGAAGAGCCCCATGCCCAGCCATCCGCGCCGCGTTACCCGCGCCCTGCTGTCGGTTTCCGACAAATCCGGCCTCATCGAATTCGCCAAGGCGCTGGCCGGCTTCGGCATCGAACTGGTGTCCACCGGCGGCACCGCCAAAGCGCTGAAGGACGCCGGCCTGCGCGTCGATGACGTCTCCGATCTCACCGGCTTTCCCGAGATGATGGACGGACGCGTCAAGACGCTGCATCCGAACGTCCATGGCGGGCTGCTCGCCATCCGCAACAATGCCGAGCACGCCGAAGCGATGAAGGCGCACAACATCAAGGCGATCGACCTCCTGGTCGTGAACCTCTATCCGTTCGAGGAAACCGTCGCCAAGGGCGCCGACTACGACGACTGCATCGAGAACATCGACATCGGCGGACCGGCGATGATCCGCGCCGCGGCCAAGAACCACGGCGACGTCGCGGTGGTCGTCGACACCACCGATTACGCCTTGGTGCTCGAGGAGCTTAACCGCCATAGCGGCATGACCACCTTCGAGACGCGGCAAAAGCTGGCGGCGAAAGCCTATGCCCGCACCGCCGCCTATGACGCCGCGATTTCCAACTGGTTCGCCGCAACATTGAACAATGACGCGCCGGATTACCGCGCCTTTGGCGGCCGGCTGGCGCAGCCGCTGCGCTACGGCGAGAACCCGCACCAGACGGCAGCGTTCTACCGCACACCGAATGTGCGCGCCGGCGTCGCCACGGCGCGGCAGGTGCAGGGCAAGGAGCTGTCCTACAACAACATTAACGACACCGACGCGGCTTACGAAGCGATCGCCGAGTTCGATCCCAAGCGCGCCGCGGCCTGCGTCATCGTCAAGCACGCCAATCCGTGCGGCGTCGCCGAAGGCGCGTCGCTGCTCGACGCTTACAAGAAGGCCTTGGCCTGCGACTCGACGTCGGCCTTCGGCGGCATTGTCGCGCTCAACCGGACGCTCGATGCGGAAGCGGCCAAGGCCATCACCGAGATCTTCACCGAGGTCATCATCGCGCCCGACGCCAGCGATGAAGCCATCGCCATCGTCGCCGCCAAGAAGAACCTGCGCCTGCTGCTCGCCGGCGGCGTGCCCGATCCGCGCGAGAAAGGCCTGCTGGTGAAGTCCGTGGCCGGCGGCCTGCTGGTGCAATCGCGCGACGCCGCCGTGGTCGATGACATGGAATTGAAGGTCGTCACCAAGCGCGCGCCGAGCGCCGCCGAACTTGGCGACCTGCGTTTCGCTTTCCGCGTCGCCAAGCACGTCAAGTCGAACACCATCGTCTACGCCAAGGATCTCGCCACCGTCGGTATCGGCGCCGGCCAGATGAGCCGCATCGACTCGGCGCGCATCGCCGCGCGCAAGGCCGAAGACGCCGCGAAGGAACTGGGCTTGTCAGCGCCGCTGACCAAGGGCTCGGTGGTCGCGTCCGATGCGTTCTTCCCGTTTGCCGATGGCCTGCTCGTCGCCATCGAAGCCGGCGCCACGGCGGTGATCCAGCCCGGCGGCTCGATGCGCGACAATGAAGTGATCAAGGCTGCCGACGATCACGGCATCGCCATGGTCTTCACCGGTACGCGACATTTCAAGCATTAGCTCCCGTCATTCCGGGGCGCGAGCAAAGCTCGCGAGCCCGGAATGACAACTATTCCCTCGCCAGATCTCCCAGCAGACTCGCCGCGACGCTGAGCTTCGACAAGGTCAACCCCGAGCCGGCGATTTCGTGGATCGCGGCGCGGATGCGTTCGACTTCGGCCTTGCGCGGCTTGAGCCATTCTTCCACGGCTTCGGCGCCGGCGTGACCGTTGCCGATCATCGCTGACGTCAAGCGCCGCTCGGCATCACCGATCTGATCGACGGCGCGGTCGAGCGCGAGGCGGTCGAAGTAATCCGACACGACGATGCCCGGCACGGCATTCGCGACCTTGTCGAGTTGGAAGAAGGCCTCGGTGGCGAAATAGGTCGCGGTCACTTCGGCGATCGGCTTCTGTGCCCGGTCGGCCACCATAACGATATCGGGCGCCGCCTTGGTCAGCGCCAGATTGGCGATGCGGCGGGCAATGGCCTCGGGCACGCCGTCGCGCGTGAGCTGCGCAACATGCGCGTCGCGCGCCGCCGACGCCGCCTTTGGCAATGCCGTATCCAGCGCGGCTTCGACCTGGGTAATGCCGTCGCGGTAATGCGCGACAATCGCTTCAAGGCCAGCTTTGAGGTCGACATTGCGCAGAAACCACACGAGCCGGTCGAGCAGCAGATCCTGCACGGCGGCATAGAGCGACAATTGCATGTCGCCCGGCACCTTGTTGTCTAGCGTGTCGATCTCACCATTGAGGCCGATCAAGTCATAGCTGTTGCGCACAGCGGCAAAGGCCGCCGCGATCTGCGCCGGCGCCGCGCCGGTCTGGTCGGCGATGCGCACGATCAAGGTGGCGCCGCCGCGATTGATCATCGAGTTGGTGAGTTGCGTGGCAATGATCTCGCGGCGCAGCCGATGCGACTGCAGCGCGCCGGCGTAACGCTCTGTCATTTCCCTGGGGAAATAGCGGTTGATCTCGCGGCCGAGGAACGGATCGTCCGGCACGTCGGAATCGAGCAGCACCGAGTAGAGCGTGAGTTTCGCATAGGCGAGCAGCACGGCGAGTTCCGGCCGGGCCAGCGGCAGGTTGCGCTTGCGCCGGTCGGCGAGCGCCATTTCGTCGGGAAGATACTCGACCGCGCGGTCGAGCAGGCCCTGCTGTTCCAGCGTCTGCATCAGGCGTTGCTGGAAACCGAAGTCTTCGAGGCCGCGGCGCTGGGCAAGCGAGATCGCCAACGTCTGCTGATAATTGTTGCGCAGCACCAGCCGCGCCACCTCGTCGGTCATCTCGGCGAGTTCGGCGTTGCGCTGATCGAGCGTCAACCGGCCGGCGCGCACCGGTTCGGCATAGGCGATCTTGATATTGACTTCGACGTCCGAGGTGTTGACGCCGGCCGAGTTGTCGATGGCGTCAGTGTTGAGCCGTACGCCGTTCAACGCCGCCTCGATGCGCCCGCGCTGGGTCATGCCCAGATTGGCGCCCTCGCCCACCACCTTGACGCGCAGGTCCGCGCCGGTGATGCGGATGGCGTCATTGGCGCGGTCGCCGGCGGCCTCGTCGCCTTCGCTCGCGGCGCGCACATAGGTGCCGATGCCGCCGAAGAACAAAAGATCGGCCTTCGCCTTGAGGATCGCCTGCATCAGTTGTTGCGGCGTTACCTTGTCGCCGACGCCGAGCAGCTTCTGCGCCTCTGCCGACAGCCGGATTTCCTTGGACGCGCGCGGATAGATGCCGCCGCCCTTCGACAGCAGCGCCTTGTCGTAATCCTGCCAGCTCGAGCGCGGTAGATCGAACAGCCGCTTGCGTTCGGCGAAGCTCTTCTTCGGGTCCGGATCGGGATCGATGAAGATGTCGCGATGATCGAAGGCAGCGACCAGTTTGATGGTGTCCTCGCGCAACATGCCGTTGCCGAACACATCGCCCGACATGTCACCGACGCCGACCACCGTGAACGGCGTGTCGTGGATATTGATGTCCATCTCGCGGAAGTGGCGCTTCACCGACTCCCAGGCGCCGCGCGCGGTAATGCCCATGACCTTGTGGTCGTAACCGGCCGAGCCGCCGGAGGCGAAGGCATCGCCGAGCCAGAAGCCGTGCTCGACGGCGAGGCCGTTGGCGATATCCGAGAACGTCGCCGTGCCCTTGTCGGCTGCGACGACGAGATAGGGATCGTCGCCTTCATGCCGCACGACACTATCCGGCGGCACGATACTGCCGTCCGGCGCGTAGTTGTCAGTGATGTCGAGCAGCGTCGAGATGAACAGCTTGTACGAGGCGATGCCCTCGGCCATGAACTGATCGCGCGTCGGGTTCTTCGGCATCTGCTTTGGCACGAAGCCGCCCTTGGCGCCGACCGGCACGATCACGGCGTTCTTGACCTGCTGCGCCTTCACGAGGCCGAGGATTTCGGTGCGGAAATCCTGCGGCCGGTCGGACCAGCGGATGCCGCCGCGGGCTACCTTGCCGAAGCGCAGATGCACGCCCTCGACGCGCGGCGAATAGACGAAAATCTCATAGAGCGGCCGCGGCAGCGGCATCTCGGTCAGCTTGCCGCTTTCGAACTTGATGGCGATCAGCGGCCTGAGCCTGCCGTCCGCATCGGTCTGGAAGTAGTTGGTGCGGATCGCCGACTGCACGGCGTTGACGAAGAGGCGCAGGATGCGGTCCTCGTCGAGACTATCGACCTTGGTCAGCGCCTCCTCGATGCGCGCGGCGATGGCCTGCTGCTTGCCGTCGCGGCCCTCGGCCGCAGGCGGCCGCGGATCGAAGCGGGCGTGGAACAGTTCGACGATGTCGCTGGCGATCGCGGCGTGCTTCACCAGGGCCGCCCACATGTAGTCCTGCGAATGCGGCACGCGGATCTGGCGCAGGTAGCGCGCCAGAGTGCGGATCAGCGCCACGTCGCGCCAGCCGAGCCCGCCCTGCAGCGTCAGCGCATTGAAGCCGTCATTCTCGGCGCCGCCGCGCATGACGTTGAGGAAAGCGGCCTCCAGCCGCGCCTTGCCGGATTGCAGATCGGTCGCGGCCCCGTCGCCGCGCGTCAGCAGCATGTCGTGAAACCACAGCTTCCCGCCATGGGCCGGCGCGACGCGGTAGGTGCGCTCGTCGACCACCTTGAAGCCCATGTTCTCCAGCACGGGCACGCGTTCCGACAGCGGCAAGGGCCGTCCGAGGCTCCAGACCTTGAGGCTGATGCTGTCCTGATCGGTCTCCTCGCGGTGCCGGAAATCGACCGCCAGCGGCCGGTCCTCCGTCAACGTTTCGATGGCGCGGATGTCGCCGGCCGCGCTCGACGGCGAATAGTAATCGTGAAAGCCCTGGCTGAAGGCATCGCGGTAGCGCTCGAACAGCGCCCGCGCCTGCTCGGGCCCATGTAGGGCCTCGAGCGCCTCGGCGAGACTGTCGGTCCAGGTGCGCACGATATGCGACACCTCACGCTCCAGCACGTCGCGCGTCACATCGGGCGCCGCGCCGCCGCTGCGGGCGATCATGTAGTGCACGCGCACCAGCGGCCCCTCGGGGAAGAACGGCACGAAGGCGGCAACCTCGCCACCGAACGCCTTGGCGAGGTAATTACCGATGCGCTCGCGGATCGCGCTGCCGTAGCGGTCGCGCGGCACGTATGCGAGCACCGACACGAAACGGTCGAAGCGATCGCGGCGCGCCAGCACGCGCACGCGCGGCCGCTCGTCGAGCCGCATGATCGCCGTGGCGAAATCGTAAAGCGTGTCGGAATCCACCTGCAGCAGTTCGTCGCGCGGATATTGCTCCAGCACATTGGCCAGCGCTTTCGCCGAGTGACTGCCGGTCACGAAACCGGCGCGCTGCTCGATCGCCGCGATCTTGCGCCGGATATAGGGGATCGTGCGCGCCGAGCGCGTATAGGCCGTCGACGTAAACAGCCCGACGATGCGGTGCTCGCCGACGAGATTACCGTCGACGTCGTATTTCTTCACACCGACATAATCGAGAAACGTGCGGCGGTGAACGTGCGACACCGTCGTGGTCTTGGCGATGATGAGCGGATGCGGCTCATTGAGGAACGATTTGAGTTCCGGCGTCAGTTCGAGGCGCTCATCGGCGCGGCGAAGAACATGAAGATCAGCGCCATGCAGGATGCCGAGACCGGTGGCGAAGTCCGGATCGAGGGCGTCGCCCTTCCGGTCGTAATCGCGCATGCCGAGGAAGGTGAAATGATCGTCGGCCAGCCACTGCAGGAATTGAACGGCCTCGCCGATCTCGTCCACCGGCAAGGGCGGCGGATTCGACTTGAGTTCGGCGATGACGGCGTGAATGCGCTCGAGCATGGGCCGCCAATCGGTGACCGCGAGGCGAACCTCGAGCAAAATGCGCTCCAGCGCCGCGACGATATCCCCGCGCGCGGCTGCCTCGCCGATCGGCTCGACATGGATGTGAATGAGGCTCTCGCGGCCGCCGGCGCTTGGCGCGGTCAGCCCCGCGAGCTTGCCGCCCTCGCGTTGGACGCCGAACACCGGATGGGCGACGAGGCGAACCTCGAGGCGGCGCTCGGCAATTTCACCCATGACCGAGTCGAACAGAAACGGCATGTCGTCGTTGACGATTTCGATCACGGTGATGCTGCGCGGCGAGTTCTCCGTGTCGATCTGCACCGTTTCGCAGCGCACCTTCGGCACGCCAGGATCGCGCTGACCGAGAAACGCCCAGGCGCGTTCGGCGAGCTGAGCCAGTTGCGCCGCATCGTAACGCACCACGTCTTCGGGGACGGCCCGGCCAAACAACCCCGCCACGAATTCGGCCGGTATACCGGGCTGCCGCGCGGCGAGCTCTCCTCCGGCCTGCTCGATCGCCGCCCTTGCGGCGACATGCTCGGCGCTGTCGTGACTGTCGGGAGCCGGTTTATCGAGCACGGGTGGCCTCATGAAAATTGGCAATGGCGGCGGGTCTGGTCCGGGGCGAAGACCGCTTCACGTCAGTGATGTGTCAGTCGGAGGAATCGATCTGGCTGGGCGCAGTGTTCACCTTCCCGACGCGGGGGTCGAGAGCGGGACATCGCTTAGCGGGCGAGCGTGACCGCTTTATGTTATGACGGCGAGTATCGCGGGCCGGCCAATGCCAAGCCTTTGATCGGGAAAGCGAAAAGCTTGACCTTGGGCTATACCCGGCGCTACCAAAGCGTTGTAGGCTCGCCAGGGAAGAAGCCGGAAAAATTTTGACAGGCGGGACACATGGCCGGGACTGTTGCCAAAGCCAGGGGCAGGAAAGCGCCCGAAAGGGCCGCAGCCAAAGCGGCTGTGCCCGACGATATGCCCATCATCGCGCTCAAATTGCCGAAAGGCGAGCTGTCTCCGGCGATGACCGCCTATTTCCAGAAGTGCCAGGACAAGCTCGGCTTCATCCCGAACGTGCTGGTGGCCTACGCCTTCGACAACGCGAAGCTCGAAGCCTTCGCCGCCATGTACAACGACCTCATGCTGGCGCCGAGCGGCCTGTCCAAGCTGGAGCGCGAGATGATCGCGGTCGCGGTGTCGGCGCAGAACCGCTGCTATTACTGCCTCACCGCGCATGGCGCCGCGGTGCGGCAGTATTCCGGCAGTCCGCTGCTCGGCGAACAGATCGTGATGAACCATCGCGCCGCCCGGCTCGACAAGCGCCAGCGCGCCATGCTCGATTTCGCCGTGAAGCTCACCAATACGCCGGCCGAGATCGAGGAGCACGATCGCGACAGCTTGCGTCGCGCCGGTTTCAAGGACCGCGACATCTGGGACATTGCGGCCATCACCGGATTCTTCAACATGTCGAACCGCGTCGCCTCGGCCACCGACATGCGGCCGAACCCGGTCTATCATTCGCAGGCGCGATGATTTTGGCCGACGGTGCCAAGAACTGAGTCAGATGCTTCGTCACCTCACAACGACCTTCCTCGCCTTCCTCCTCAGCGCGTCGCTGGCGCTGGCGCAATCGACGCCGCAGTTGCAGAACACGCAGGCGTCGTTCCCCGCCGCGCATGGCATCGTCGGTCAGACCGGCATGGTGGTCGCGCAGGAGCGCATGGCCGCGCGCATCGGCATCGAGATTCTCGATCGCGGCGGCAACGCCGTCGACGCCGCCGTCGCGGTCGGCTTCGCCATGGCCGTGACCTATCCGCGCGCCGGCAATCTCGGCGGCGGCGGCTTCATGGTCATCCATCTCGCCCCCACCGCGGACGGCAAGGAAGCGCGCAACATCGCTATCGACTATCGCGAGACTGCGCCCGCCGCCGCGACGCCGGACATGTTCCTCGATGCGCAGGGCAATCCCGATCCGGTGAAATCGCGCGACACCGGCCTGTCGGTCGGCGTGCCGGGCACCGTCGCGGGCCTTGCCCTGGCGCATGACAAATACGGCTCGGGCCGCCTGTCGCTGGCCGACATTCTGCGGCCGACGATCCGGCTCGCCGAATACGGTTTCGCGGTTCAGGACGACACCGCGGATTCGCTGCCCAATGTGGCCAAGCGGCTCGCGCGCTGGCCCTCGACCGCGGCGATCCTGCTCAAGAACGGCGATCAGCCCCTCGCCGCCGGCGACCGGCTGATCCAGTACGACCTCGCCGACACCTTGAAGGAGATCGGCGCGAAGGGCCCCGAGGGCTTCTATCACGGCGAAGTCGCACGGAAGATCGCCGCCGCCGTGCGCGACGCCGGCGGCGTCATGACCGTCGAGGATCTTGCCAATTATCGTGCCGTCGAACGCGAGGTCGTCAGCGGCTCGTATCGCGGTGCCGACATCATCTCCATGCCGCCGCCTTCGTCCGGCGGCGTGCACCTCATCGAAATGCTCAATATCCTCGAAGGCTACGACCTCAAGAAACTCGGCCGCAACGATGAGGCACTGCACTACTTCGTCGAGGCGATGAGGCGCGCCTATGCCGACCGCGCCGTCTATATGGGCGATCCGGATTCGGTGAAGATGCCGATCGCCGGATTGATTTCGAAGGAATACGCCGCGGAATTGCGCAAGGGCATCGCCGGCAAGGCGACACCGTCATCCGACATCAAGGCCGGCAAGCCGGCCGGCGTCGAAGGCCAGAACACCACGCATTTCTCGGTCATCGATCGCGACGGCAATGCGGTGTCGAACACCTACACGCTCAACTTCTCCTACGGCCTCGGCCTGATTGCCGACGGCACCGGCGTGCTGCTCAACAACGAACTCGACGACTTCACCGCCAAGGCCGGTGCCTCGAACGCCTACGGCCTCGTCGGCTTCGCCGCCAATCTGCCCGGGCCGAACAAGCGACCGTTATCGTCCATGACGCCGACCATCGTGCTCAAGGACGGCAAGCCGTTCATCATCACCGGTTCGCCCGGCGGCAGCCGCATCATCACCGCGGTGCTGCAGATCGTCACCAATGTCATCGACTTCGACATGTCGATTGCCGAAGCCGTGACCGCGCCGCGCCTGCATCACCAGTGGATGCCCGACACGGTCTATGTCGAAAGCGGCTTTCCGCAAGCCGTGCTCGATGACCTTTCCGCGCGCGGCCACAAACTCGAAGCGACGCGGCCCGCGACATCCGTAAACTCAATCCAGGTCTTGCCGAAGAGCGAATTCCAACCGCAACGTTATGTCGGCGCCGCCGATCCCCGCACCCGCGGCTCGCTCGCCGCCGGTTACTGAGAAACCCAGAGAAGAACTCCATGAACGAAACCACGCCCTCGGTCGAACGCGTGCGCGCCGCCCTCATTGCCGCCGGCCAGCCTGACACCATCGACGTCTTCCCGGACGGCACGCGCACCGCGCAGGACGCCGCCAATGCCGTCGGCTGCACCGTGGCGCAGATCGCCAAGTCGATCGTGCTGCGCGCCGGCGATCAGGTCGTGCTGGTCATCGCCTCGGGCGCCAACCGTGTCGATACCGCCAAGGTCGCCGCTCTGCTCGGGCAGCCGGTCAAGCCGGCGGACGGGCGCTGGGTGCGCGACATCACCGGCTTTGCCATTGGCGGGGTCGCTCCGGTCGGCCACCAGAGCCCGCCGCGCATTTTCATCGACCGGGACCTGATGGCGCTGGACCCGGTCTGGGCGGCGGCCGGCTCGCCACGCCATGTGTTTCGCACCTCGCCGCAGGCGCTGGCCACCATGACCGGCGGCACCGTGGCGGATATCCGCGAGGGCTAAAGGGCTTACGGCCGCCGGCGTGGCCCCTTTGCGACGCCCCGCGATTGGGCTACCTAGGAGCATCGAATTCAGGGAAGGATCGCTCATGAAGCGCCTGTTCAAGTCCGCCGCCGCCGTCGCCACCAAGGATGACATCGGCTCCCGCCTGCTGTTCGGCTTTGCCGCGGTGGTGATCGGCTCGCTGCTGATGACCGCCTCGGCGCGCACCCAGATCCCGTTCTGGCCGGTGCCGATGACCATGCAGACCATGGCGGCGATCCTGATCGGCATGACGCTGGGCTCGCGGCTCGGCTTCATCGTCGTCACCGCCTACGTGCTCGAAGGCCTGATGGGCCTGCCGGTCTTCGCCAACTCGCCGGCGCGCGGCACCGGTCTCGCCTACATGATGGGCCCGACCGGCGGTTACCTCGTCGGCTTCTGCGTCGCCGCCTACGTATCCGGCTGGCTCGCCGAGCGCGGCTATGGCCGCGAGCTGTTCACGGCCGTGCTGGTCAACATCATCGGCACCCTGATCATGCTCGCCATGGGCTATGCCTGGTTGGCGTACCTCGTCGGCCCGGTGAAGGCCTACGCCGCTGGCGTGCACCCGTTCCTGCTCTCGTCGCTGGTCAAGATCGGCCTCGGCGCCGGTCTTGCGGTGCTGATCGCGCGCTCGCCGTTGAAGCTGCGGCGCTGAGCGAAAGATACCTCGCTGCATATGAAAAGGCCGGGGCAATGCTCCGGCCTTTTTCGTTGTTCATCAGGCCGCTTCGGCCAAGGCACCGCTGTCGATGAGGCACCTGGTGAGGCTCTCGCCTTCGGGATCGACGAGCGCCGCCGTGCGCGCCGAAGCGATGGCATCGACGGCGCGGTCCAGCGGCATCCGGCCGGCGAGCGTCGGACGGATCAGAGCCTGTTCGATGCGGCCATAGTTGGAAAGGCCGCGGGCGTGCGTATCGCCATAGCCCTTGATCAGCCGGGCGCATTCGGTGATTTCCAGCGCCAGCGCCGCTGAATGCTTTGCCGCATCGGCGATCAGGCCGAGCCAGGAGTCGATCTGCGCCTGCTCCTGCGCGTAACGATGGCCATAGGGCCGCACAGCACGCAGCTTGGCCAGTAAGAGGAAGCGCAAATAGCCGCTCACCGAGGTCGAATTGATTTCCATGCCGAAATGAACGCGGCCGAGCCAGCCTTTGCGTTCGGCTAGACCGAGAAGCGGCCGGGCGATCGCCGGCGGCAGTAGCTGGCACAATTCCTCGATGCCGGGCTTGAGGAAATCGTGCACCGAATAGGGCTCGCCCTTGGCACCCAGTTCCTCGCGCGCGATGCGCGCCATGCGCTCCGGCGAGATCTTCTCCTGTGCGACACGCACCACGTCCTCATAGGACATGCGGACGGCGAGGTGCCGCGCCGTCTCCTTGAGCAGAATGCCCGCTGCGCCACTGAGCCGGTCGGCTTCGGCTATGGCCTTCAGGCGATCGAGATAAAGCTGGGCATAGGCGGCGCTTTGATACGCCACCAGCCGGCGAACGCCCTCGACGACGATCGGCTGCGCGGCGCCGGGATAGGCTGCGGACGCCTGCTGTTCGAGCGACGCCAGCGTGGGCGGGGCGTTCTTTTTGCCGGGGACGGCTGTTCCCGCGCCGGCCTGTGCCTGAACGGCCGCGAGGCCGGTCTGGAAACCGCGCCGGTTGGCCTCGCCGGCCCTGCCGCCGCCACCGAGCGCGGCGAGGAACTGGTCGGCGCCGATCGGCAGCCGGCCGGAGCCGGCAATGGCGCCGAGCATGACGGCGTTGACCATCGCGCCATTGTCGTTGGCGAGCCGGGTCATGTCGAACAGGACGGCCTGTTTCGCGCTGTCCTGGACCAGTTTGATCAGTTTTTCGTCGTCAAAACGGCCGTCGCCCATGGCAGTCTTCTCGTCCATGGTGAAAAAACGGCTAAGCGAAGCAATCACATAGGTCCGGTCCGGCGTGACGAAGCCGTTGAGCACTGTGCGCCCGGCCTCCAACAGCTCACTGGCGACGACGACATCGATATCGCCAATGCCCGGCGTCAACGCCAGGATCGGGCGCTTGCCGTTAAGAGACGAAGCCTGCTCCGGGAAAATCTCGATGTAATAGGTCGTGGCGCCGGTGCGCTGCGCGACGCCGGGAATCGAAGTCGATTGCACCGGAAAGCCGGCAGCCTCCGCCGCATTGACGATCCACCCGGTGAGCACGCCGCCGCCCTCGCCGCCGAGCGCCGCGATCAGGATGGTGATGGGACGTGTCGCAGTCATGCCGTCGCCGCGCCGTTATAGCCGCCGAGCCAGCCGATGACGGTCTGGCGGACCTTGAATAAAGCGCGGTCCCACCACGTCGCGTTGCGCACGATCTCGGCGCGGTAGAACGACGGACACAGCACGGCAGCGTGCGCGACCTCCCCGCACAGGCCGCATCCGACGCAGCTATCGACCACGCTGGCGACCGGATCGGTGCGCAGCGGATCGGGCGACGGCTTCACTGTCAGCGACGGGCAGCCCGACAATCGGATGCAGGAATGATCGCCGGTGCAGATGGCGTCGTCGATGCCGTAACGGGTACGGGTGACGCGTTCGCCGCGCTCAAGTTTCACGGCATCCTCGGCACGCACGCGCCGCTGGCGCGCCAGCTGGCACTCGCCGTCGGCAATGATGACCTTGAGCCCGCGCTCGGCGCTCTTCATCGCTTCCTTCAGCGTCGCCGCCATCTTCGCGACGCCGTAAGTGCGCACCTTGCGCATCCATTTCACGCCCATGGAGCGCAAGGTCTGCTCGATATCCATGCCCGGCGGCGCGCCGCTGCGGCTGGACTTGCTCGACGGCATGTATTGCAGGCCGGTCGCAGAGGTGTAGCCGTTCTGCATGACGACGAGCACGCCGTCGCCCTTGTTGAACAGGTTCGAAGCGACGCCGGTGATCAGACCGTTATGCCAGAAGCCGCCGTCACCCATGATGGCGATCGGCCGGCGCTCCATGTTCGGCCCCACCGCGGCGGCGCTGGCAAGCGACATGCCGTAGCCGAGGATCGAATTGCCGAATGAGAACGGCGCGAAGGTCGCGAAGGCGTGGCAGCCGATGTCGGCTGATATATGCGTCGGCCCGATCTCGCGCTGAACGAGCTTGATCGCCGAGAACACCGGCCGCTCCGGACAGCCGGTGCAGAAGGTCGGTGGGCGAACGGGCAATGCGGTACCGATCGCCTGCACGGTCGCCGATTTGCGCGCGATGATGCTGCGGGCATTCTCCGCGAGCGCATCAGCATCGATGCCATGTGGCCGCGCCGTCTGCAGAAAGCCGGCGAGACCGCCGAGCAGCACTTCGGACGTGTATTCGCCGCCCTGCGGCAGCAAGCCCTTGCCATAGACCTTGGTCTGAACGTCGGCGCGGCGCAATTCGACATTCACCGCCTGCTCGATGTAATCGGGATGTCCTTCCTCGACCACCAGGACGGCGCGCTTGGTGGCGCAGAACTCGCGGATCTCCTCCGGCACCAGCGGATAGGCGACGTTGAGCACATGGATCGGCACGCGCGAAGCGCCGAACACGTCGGCCAGCCCGAGCCGCTCGAGCCCGCGCAACACGCTGTTGGTCAGGCCGCCCATGGCGATGATGCCGATGTCGCCGAGATCGCCCGGAATCGTCTCATTGAGCTTGTGCTCGCGGATGAACGCGCGAGCAGCCGGCAGCCGCTGTTCGACTTTCAGCTTTTCCTGCGCATAGATCACCGGCGGATGCGCCAGCCGCGCGTAATTGAAGCGCGGGGGGCCGGCGAGGCGATTGAGGCCGGAAACCTCGCCCTTGCGGTTGTCCTTGGTCGCGAACTGTCCGGTGACATGGCAGGCGCGGATGCGCAGGTCGAGCATGACCGGCGCGTGGCTCGCCTCGGACAGTTCGAGGCCTTTCTCCACCATGCGCACGATGGTCGGCAGATCGGGGCGCGGGTCGAGCAGCCACATCGAGGACTTCAGGGCATAAGCGTAGGAGCGCTCCTGGATGACGCTGGCGCCCTCGCCGTAGTCCTCGCCGAGAATGATCATGGCGCCGCCGATCACGCCCGGCGAGGATAAATTCGACAGCGCGTCGGCGGCGACGTTGGTGCCGACGATCGACTTCCATGTCACCGCGCCGCGCAGCGGGTAATTGATCGACGCCCCCAGCATGGCGGCGGCGCTGGCCTCGTTGGAGCAGGTCTCGAGATGCACGCCGAGATCGGCCATGATGCCTTCGGCATCGACCAGCACATCGAGCAGATGGGACACCGGCGCGCCCTGATAGCCGCCGACATAGGACACGCCGGACTGCAACAGGGCCTTGGTGACGGCAAGAATGCCTTCGCCGTGGAAGATGTCGCCGTCGCCGAGCCTGAGCGCTTCGACTTCTTTTTTGAATGAACGTTCCATGTCGTGGCCTCCCGGCCGCAGTCTCACGAGCGATCGTCGCGATGCCCTCTACATGTGCGAGGGCAGCCAGGTCGCAAGGATCGGGAACAGGATCAGGATCGTCAGCCGGATGAGATCCGTCACAACGAAGGGCATAACGCCATAGAAAACGGTCGAGAGTTTGACGTCCTTGACAACGCTTTTGATGACAAAGACGTTCATGCCGACCGGCGGGTGGATCAGGCCGAGCTCCACGGTCATGACGATGATCACACCGAACCAGATTGGATCGAAGCCAAGCGCCTTGATCACCGGGAATACGATCGGCACGGTGAGGATGATCATGGCCATCGCGTCCATGATGCAGCCGAGCACCAGATACATTAGCAGGATCAGGGCCAGCACGCCGTAGGGGCCGAGGCCCATGCCGGTGAGAAACTCCGTCAGCCGCTGCGGCACCTGGGTCACGGTGAGGAAGTAGCCGAAGATCAGCGCACCGATCAGAATTGTGAACACCGAGGCGCTGGTGCGCAACGAATCGATAAGGCTGCGCACGAACTCCTCGCGCGAGAGCTTGCGGCGCAGCACGGCGATGATGAACGCGCCGGCCGCGCCCATGCCGGCCGCCTCGGTCGCCGTGAACATGCCGGCATACAGCCCGCCAATGATAAAGAAGAACAGCAGCAGCACGGCCCAGATGTCGCGCAGGGCATCGCGACGCTCGGCCCAGCTATGGCGCGGGGTCTTCG
Organism: Pseudolabrys sp.; assembly: GCA_017849615.1. Lineage (GTDB taxonomy): Bacteria > Pseudomonadota > Alphaproteobacteria > Rhizobiales > Xanthobacteraceae > Pseudolabrys. The sequence continues at coordinate 55,601 of JAFIGS010000011.1, forward strand.
GCAGATAGCCCGGCCGCACCAGGGCGATGATGTTGATGGTGAGGATGTACATCGCGATGGCGAGGATGCCCGGCACCACGCCGGCGATGAACAATTTGCCGATGTCCTGCTCGGTGATCAGCCCGTACACCGCGAACACAGTCGACGGCGGAATCATGATGCCGAGCGAGCCGCCGGCGGCGATAACCCCCGTGGCAAAACTTTGCGGATAGCCGTGCTGGCGCATTTCCGGATAGGCGACTTTGGAAAACGTCGCGGCCGTGGCGACGGAGGAGCCGCAGATCGCGGCGAAGCCGCCGCAGGCCGCGATCGTCGCGATGCCGAGCCCGCCGCGGAAGTGGCCGAGGAACGTGTTGGAGGCGCGAAACAGTTCGCGGCTCATGCCGGATGACGAGGCGAACGCCCCCATCAGCAGGAACAGCGGAATGACGGCGAACTCGGCGTCGGTGGCTGTCCGGATCGGTGACTGCGCCAGGATCTTGAGCGCCGGCCCGAGGTCGCCGACGACGTAGCCGAAACCCAGAATGCCCACGGCACCCATTGCGATGCCGACCGGCACGCGGAGCATCATGAGCGCGAACAGCCCGACAAATCCGATGGCGGCTACGGCGTCGGTGCTCATGTCCGGCTCACTCGACTGAATGGATTTCGCTGGGCTGCACGACCGTCTCGGGCCAGAGCACCAGCCGCACCGTGCGCGCAACGAGCAGAATGACCGACGAAGCAAGGCCGATCCACGCGACGAAATAGTAGATCCAGACCGGCTGGCGCAGGTCGAAAGTGCCGACATTGTCGGCACGCGTGCCGATAACCTTGACCGCGAACATCCAGGTCAGCGCCACCATGGCGACCAGCGTGACGATCGCGGCGAAAATATCCATGGCACGCCTGGCCCAAGGCGGCGCCGCGCTCCACAACAGATCGACCGAGATGTGATCGCCGCGATAGCCGGCCACGGCAATCCCCCAGAAGATGAGGATGCCGAGCAGCAGCCGCGTAAAATCATAGGAATCGGGAATGGCCCAGGCGAAGAAATAGCGCAGCAGAACGGAGACGAAAGTCAGCAGAGTGACGACGGCGAGAAAGCCCGCCGCCGTCACCTCAATGGTGTCGATGAAGCGGTCGACAAGACCGCGTGTCACCCTGCCGTTCATCAGTAGGCCGACTGGAACTTGCCGAGCTCGGCCTTGAGCTCCTTCATGATGCTGTCGGGATCGCCGCCGGTCTTCTTGACGCCGTCCGCCCAGGACTTCTGCAGCGGCTCCGACGCCTTCTTCCACTGCGCAAGCTGGTCCGCGGAGATGGTGTAGACGTCATGCCCGTCGGCCTTGAGCTTGGCGATGCCGCTGTGCTCGAAGTCGGCCCATGGGCTCGCCACCTTCAGCGCCCATTCGTTGGTGCAGTGATCGTCGATCGCCTTCTTCTGCTTCGCGGACATCTGGTTGTACTTGTCCTTATTGAAGACGAGCGCGAAGGTGGTGACGTAAAGCGGCACCTCCATGTGATACTTGGTCACCTTGTCGATGCCGAACAGAGGGATCGAGCCCCAGGGGAAGGTCACAGCGTCGGCGACGCCCTTCTCAAGGATGTCGCGCACTTCCGGCGCGCTCGATTGCACATTGGTGCCGCCGAGCTGCGTGACGAAGGTCGCCATTGTGGCGTGCGCCGGGCGGATCTTCATGCCCTTGACGTCGTCGGGCACCATGACCTTCTTGGACTTGGAATGGAACGTGCCCGGGTCATGCACGAAGGCGAGACAGAACTTGACGTCCTTCATCTCCTTCTCTGCATATTTGCGATACCAGGCGTCGAGCGCCTGCGAGCCACCCTTGCCGTTGGCGATCAGAAACGGCAGTTCCCCCGCGCCGATGATCGGGAAGCGGCCGGGCTGATAGCCGGGATTGATATAGGTGAGGTCGGCGATGCCGTCGCGCGCCATATCGTAATGGTCGAACGCCTTGCCGAGCTGCTGCGCCGGATAAACCTTGTAGCGAATGGTGCCGCCGGATTCCTTCTCGACCGATGCGCCCCAATCCTCGAGCGATTTCTGCAGCGGATGCGACGGCGGCACCCAGTGTGAGATTTTCAGATCGAACGTCTTCTCTTGAGCGGACGCGGCGGATGCGCCACCGACTGCTACCGCCAGGGCGGCGGCATAAACATACCTAGCGAGACGCTTTTCCATGATTTCCTCCCTCGGTTCTAATTGTTTTCAGCGCCGATTTTTCCAACATTGAACCGAATGTCAGAAGCGCTGTAAAGTGATAGTTTGATCTCAAACTAAATGCGGCGGTGACCGACACCGTTGTCCGGAGACGATTGCAGTGCGAAAAGAAGATGACCAAATGGCTGCCCACGGCGGCCGAAACGGCGAAGCCGCCACTGGCGCGATCGATTTCGGCCTTCTGGCGACCTGGGTCGGCTTCAATCTGCGCATGGCGCAGGAGGCGTCGTTCGAGGCCTTCTCGCACCATTCGGCCGCGATCGGCGAGAACCCGGGCCGGTTCGCGACGCTGACGCTGATCGCGCGCAATCCCGGCATCACGCAAACGGAACTGAGCGCGGCCAGCGGCCGCGATAAATCGAGCCTGACGCCGGTGGTGGAGGATTTGGTGCGGCGCGGAATGGTCGAGCGCAAGCGCGTCGCCAGCGACCGTCGGGCCTATCGCCTCAATCTGACTGCGGCCGGCAAGAAAACCCTGGCTTTGATGACGCGCGCCGCCCGCAAACACGAGCGCAATCTCAATCGCATCATCGGGCCGCGCGACAGAAAACGATTTGTCGAGATTCTGAAGCGAATTGCCAACGAGATCGCGTAGCCGCTGATCGCCTCGGCGGGAGGCTCGATTGACCGCAGCGGATGATGGGGCAGCGCGCATCTCAACCGGCCGGGCGACGGCCGGCGCCGTCGAGCGGCGGCAGCCAGATGTCGGCGGTCCAGCCGTTCTCGTCGTAGTCCGCCATGCAGCGATCGACCAGCGCCTCCATCTCCTTGAGCCGGCCGCCGCGCTCGGCGCCCTTGAGCACCTGCAGCCGTACTTCTTCCGGCGCGCCGGCGTAATTGAGTTCGTACAGCGCGTGACGCCCGGCGAATTCGGTGCCGGTGGCGTCCCACAACAGCTTCATGATCTTGATGCGCTCGATATGGCCCATATCGTTTGAGCCGCGGACATACTGCGCCAGATAACGGTCGATGTCGGGGTTGCCGAAATCCTTGGCCGACGACGGCAGATAGATGAGCCCCGAGGCGATGACGCGTCGTACGATGTCGATAACCTTGGGATAGGCCTCCGACATGAAGGTGCGATAGCACAACGCGGCTTCGAGGTTGGGCAGCACGGCGCCGCTCGTCCACGGCACCGGATTGTAGGCCATGGCGTTCGAGAAGGCCCAGAACTGGTGGCGAATGGCGATCACCTCGCCGAGCATCGCCTGGTTGCCGCGGAATTCATCGCCGCCGGTGGCGCGCAGCGCCTTGGCCAGCAGCCCGGCGATGAAATCCATTTTCACCGCGAGCCGCGTGCAACCCTGGAAACAGTAGCCGTGCATGAAGCCGGACGCCGGATGGAACGACATGATCTTGGCCGCGTCGCGCAGCACCAGCACGTCCTCCCAAGGCACGAACACATTGTCGAGCACCAGAATCGCGTCGTTCTCGTCGAAGCGCGACGACAGCGGATAGTCGAACGGCAGGCCGACGGTATTGGCCATCTGCTCATAGGAGACGCGGCAGAACATCTTCAGGTTCGGCGCGTTCATCGGCACGATGAACATCACCGACATCGACGGGTCCTGCGTCACCGTCGCCGAACCTTGGGCGAGGAAATTGTAGTGCGTCAGCGCCGACGACGTCGCCACCACCTTGGCGCCGGAGACGTAGATGCCGGCGTCGGTCTCCTTGGTGATGTGCACGAACACATCCTTCACCGCCTCGGCCGGTTTATGGCGATCAATCGGCGGATTGACGATGGCGTGGTTCATGAACAGTACGGCTTCCTGCGCGCGTTTGTGCCATGCGCGGGCGTTGTCCTTGAACGGCCCGTACCACTCGGCATTGGCGCCGAGCGTGTTCATCAGCGCCGCCTTGTAGTCGGCGGTGCGTCCCATCCAGCCGTAGGTCATGCGCGCCCAGTCGACGATGGCGCCCTGCTGGGCGACCAGCTCCGCTGACGAGCGGGCGACACGAAAGTATTTGTGGGTGAAGCCGCCGGAGCCAGTGTCGGTCGGCGAGGTCAGCCGCTCCTTGGTCTTTTCATCATGCAGCGCGTCGTAGAGCCTCGCCAGCGAGCGCACCGAATTGCGCATGGCCGGATGCGCGGTGACGTCCTTGATGCGCTCGCCGTTGATGTAGACCTCGCGGCCGTCGCGCAGCGACTCGAGGTATTCAGCGCCGGTAAAAGGCCGGGTCTTGTTGCTGCGATAATCCTCGGCGCGCATTTCCTGCCTCCCGGTTTCAAGCCCGCGCTTCGTTGCGCGTCAGGCGAAGTGACAGCTCACGGTTCCATAAGGTCCATAGTCGGCAACGATGGTGTCGCCGTGCCGCGCTTCGATCGGCCGGATGAAAGAACCGGCGAGCACGATCTGGCCGGCTTCGATGCCGCCGCCATAGATGGCGAGGCGATTGGCGAGCCAGACGATGCCGCGCGCCGGATGATTGAGCACGCCGGCGCCGAGCCCGGTTTCCTCGACGATGTCGTTGCGCGACACGATGGCACCCATCCAGCGCAGATCGACGTCGTCGGGCCGCAGCGCGCTGGCGCCGGTAACAATGCCCGCATTGGCGGCGTTGTCGGCAATCGTATCGATGATGGTGCGCGCCTTGCCGCTGGCTTTGTCGACACGATGAATGCGCGTATCGAGAATTTCCAGCGCCGGCGTCACGTAATCGGTTGCCTTGAGCACGTCGGCGATGGTCACGTCCGGCCCGCGCAGGGCCGTCTTCATGACGAAGGCGATTTCCGCCTCGATGCGCGGCTGGATGAAGCGGTCCGGCGCAATAGTGGCGCCATCATCGAAGGCCATGTCGTCGAACAGCGCGCCGGAATCCGGCGTGTCGATGCTAAGCGCCGATTGCATCGCCCGCGAGGTGAGCCCGATCTTCCAGCCGATGATGCGGCGGCCACCGGCGAGCTTGCGCTTCACCCAGGCGGTCTGGATGGCGTAGGCGTCTTCGATCGTCGCCTCGGGATGCGCCAGTGAAATCAGCCCGGTCTGCACGCGCGTGCGCTCGGCGGCATCAAGCCGCTTCACCGCCATCGCGATTTTGTCCGGCGCCAGCATGGCCTATCCCTCGTCTGCAATACCGTTGCGCAGCAGGCCGATGCCTTCTGCCTCGACCTCAACGATATCGCCCGGCTTGAGCCAGACCGGCGGGTCGAACCGCGCGCCGGCGCCGGTCGGCGTGCCGGTGACGAGGATGTCGCCCGGCACCAAAGTCGTGAAGGTCGAGACGTAGTTGATGATCTTGCGGAACGAAAAGATCATGCGGCTGGTGCGGTCGTGCTGGCGCACCTCGCCATTGACCCTGGTCTCCAGCGCGATATCGGCGATCTGGCTTTCGTCGGTGTAGGGAATGAGCCAGGGCCCGATCGAACCGGTGCGGTCGAAGTTCTTACCTTGCGTAACATTGAACTTGGCGTGCCGGACCCAGTCGCGGATCGTGCCTTCATTACATAGAGTGAGCGCGGCGATGTGACCGAGCGCGTCGGCCTCCGCAATGCGACGACCGGCTTTGCCGATGACGATGGCGATCTCGCCCTCGTAGTCGAGCTGTAGCGACTCGGGTGGCCGGATCAGCGGCGCGTCGTGGCCGACAAAGGAGCGGGGGAAGCGCACAAATAGCGACGGATTGCTCTGCGCCGCCTGGCCGTCCTTGTACTCGGCATTCCGGTCGGGAAAATTGACACCGACGCAGATGATCTTCTCCGGAGCCGGGACCGGAATCGCGTAGCGGATCGCGGCGAGCGGCAGATCGGCGGCGAGCTTCTCGCCCTCTTCGGCGAGACGCGCCAGCGCGCCGTCCTCGATGACCTCGCGCAAACTCGGCCAGCGCGCGCCATGCCGCGCCGACAGATGGACGACGCCGCCGTCGCGGATTGCGCCGTAGCCCGCCTTGCCGTCGATCGTGAAGCTCGCGATCCGCGTCATCATTCCATCCCGGGCAACGGTGTCACGGCGCCACGATCGGCTGCGCCTTCAACTCGGCGTCGCGGACATCGACACCGGCAAAGAAGGTGCCTTCCTCGAACCAGGAGCGCGGCGCCGGCGCGCCCCACAAGGTCTGGCGTTGCGGGTCCTTGAGGTCCCAGCGGATCGGCTCGTGCTCCGGATCGACCGTCTGGTAGTCCGAGCAATACAGCTCGATGCGGTGGCCGTCGGGGTCGCGGATGTAGAGAAAGAACGCATTGGAAATGCCGTGGCGGCCGGGACCGCGCTCGATATTGGCGAGGTAGCCGGTCGTCGCCATCAGATCGAGCAGCTCGATGATGTTGAGCGGCGACGGTACCCAGAACGCCGTGTGATGCAGACGCGGGCCGCGGCCATTGGTGAAGGCCAGATCATGGACGCCGCCCTTGCGGTGCATCCAGGCCGCCCACAGCCGGCCGGTTTCGGCGTCGTCGGTATACTCGGTGACGCGGAAGCCGATGGAACTGTAGAACGCGACGCTGTCATCGACATTGGTCGAGAAGCAGTTGAAGTGGTCGATGCGCAGCGGGCTGACGCCGCGGTACAGCTTGTACTTCTGGTGGATCGGCGGCAGCCGGTCCATGCGGCAATAGAATTCGAGCGGAATGCCGATCGGATCGCGCGTGCGCAAGGTGCGCCCCTGCCACGACCGCTCGACCCACTCGACCGGCAAGCGCTGCGCCTTGAACCAGTCATGCGCCTTGTCGAGATCGTTCTCGTCATAGACCTTGAACGACAGGCCGTTGGCGACCGGCTTCTCCCCGCGGCGCAGCACGATGCAGTGATGGCCGCGTTCTTCCAGACCGCGCAGCGTGATCGTCTCGCTGTCTTCGAAAGTCACCTGCAGGCCGAGCGTATCGACATAGAAAGTACGCGACACCGCCAGATCGGTGACGACGAATTCGACATGCGACAGGCGCACGATGTTGAAGGGTGGGTACAGGTTCGGTTTCGGCAGCGGCATCAGTCCCCTCCTCCTGCGAACGCGTTGCTGTTAACCGCCGAGTTTTGCGATCGCGTGGTTCGTGGTGGCGAAGGCGACGTTCTTGGTTTCCATGTAGAAGTCGAAAGACCAGTCGCCGCCGTCGCGGCCGATGCCCGAGCTCTTCACACCGCCGAAGGGCGTCGGCAGATGCCGGACGTTCTCCGAATTCACCCAGATCATGCCAGCCTCGAGCGCGTCGGTGAACCGCAGCGCGCGCGTCACGTCGGCGGTCCAGAGATAGGCGGTAAGGCCGTAGGCGACGTCGTTGGCGAGCGCGAGCGCGCTGGCTTCGTCCTTGAACGGTATGGCCGTCAGCACCGGGCCGAAGATTTCCTCCTGCGCAATGCGCATGCTGTTATTGGCGCCGGTGAACAACGTCGGCGCAACGTAACAGCCGCCGCCCGGCCCTTCGATCTTGCCGCCGCCGGCAGCCACCGTCGCGCCTTCGCGGCGCCCGATGTCGAGATAATCGAGCACTTTGCGTTCATGGTCGGGATGGATCAGCGGCCCGATCACGGTATCCGGATCGAGCGGGTGGCCGACCTTGATGCGTTTCGCCTTCTCGGCGACGAGGCGCGTGAACGTGTCGTAGACACTTTCTTCGACGAGCAGCCGCGACGACGACGTGCAGCGCTCGCCGTTGAGCGAGTAGATCATGAACACGGCCGCGTCCGCCGCGCGCTCGAGATCGGCGTCGGCGAACACGATTACGGGATTCTTGCCGCCGAGTTCGAAATGCACGCGCTTCAGCGTCGCGGCGCCCTGGGCCATGATCAGCGAGCCGGTGCGGCTTTCGCCGACGAAACCGATGGCCTTGATGTCGCGGTGCTCGGTCAGCGCCTTGCCGGCGTCCTCGCCATAACCGTTCACGGTGTTCCAGACGCCCTTCGGCAAACCGGCGTCTTCCGCGATTTCGACCAGCAGCCGCGCCGTGAGCGGCGACAATTCGGCCGGCTTGTGCACCACCGTACAGCCCGCCGCCAGCGCCGGCGCGATCTTCCATGTCGACAGCATGAACGGCGTATTCCATGGCGTGATGATGCCGACCGGCCCGATCGGCGCGCGGCTCGTCACATTGAGCTGGCCGTCCATGCGCAACGCCTTGCCGTCGCGCGCTTCCGGCGCGCGGTCGGCGTAGAAGCGGAAATTCTCGGCGCCGCGCAATGCCGCCTTGGCGATGAACTTCAGCGCCTGGCCGGTATCCATGCACTCGACGAAGGCGATCTCCTCGGCGCGCGCGACAATGGCGTCCGCGATCTTGTGCAGCAGCGCCTTGCGCCTGTCGCCGCCGAGCGCAGCCCAGGCGGGAAACGCCCGCTTCGCCGCCTTCGCCGCCGCATCGATATCGGCGGCCTTGCCATGCGCGACCTTGGCGAGCGGCTTCAGATCGATCGGCGAGATGGTCTCGAACGTCGCGCCGTCGGCGGCGGGCACGGCTTCGCCGCCGATCTGGTTGAGCACGCCGGCGTCGCGGAAGCGCGCGAGATAGCCGTTCGCCCTGGACAAATTTGTTTCGAGCCTGCTCATGATCGATTCGGCTTTGTCATTTGCCGCGCAGCCGCGGGTGGATGGCGTTTTTCTTCCAGCTCAATTCGGAATTGATCTGACGTATCTCGAGCGACAGCGCGAAATATGGCGCGGAGAGAAGACCGGAGCAGTGTTCGGTTGCCGCGGTGAAGATCCGTTCGCCGGCGGCTTTGACGTCGACCGGCGCGCGGCCTTCGCCAATGCGGAACGACATGTCGATGAAGCTGTTGCGCGGATCGAGATCGGCGATGGCGTAGTGCCGGGCGGCGAAAGCGCGCACGCGCACGGCGCCGGGTTCGAACAGGCCGGACGCCATGACCGCGGCGTGCAACGCGCGGCACAGGCCTGCGATATCGGCCTTCCCCTCGAGGTTAGCCGAATACTCGAGCGCGAGATGCGGCATGGCGTTCCTCACCGACGCTTATTATTTAACATGTTAAGTTCAACGAAACGCCGGAGTCAACCGGGCGCGACAAGGCCGCGCAATCCGTTCAGATGGCGGCGGCCTTGCCGCCTTTGGTGCTTCGGCCCTTCGCGGCGCCCCGCTCCTTCGCGGTGGCGGCCGGAATCGGCGCGGCGAGCGCCGATTCCAGTTCACGCAGCATGTCCTGAAGCTGCGCCAGCCGGTCGGCGCCGTACCGCTCGGTGATCCCGGCGTAGATCGCTTCGGAATGTTCGCCCGCCTTGGCGATGAGATCGCGGCCGCGCGCGCTGATCGACACCAGGCCGCGCCGCAGGTCGGTTTTCGACGCCCGCCGCAGGATCAGGCCGCGCTCGTCCAGATCCTTGAGAATCCGCGACAATGATGGCGGCAGCAGAAAAGTGCGTTCGGCCAGCGCCATGATCTCGATGGTCTCGACCGCCGTCAGCGCCCTCAGGACGCGCCATTGCTGCTCGGTGATGCCGAAGTGATTGAGGCTGGGCCGGAAGTGGCTCATCACCGCTTCGCGCGCCTTGAGCAGCGACATCGGCAGCGAACGGGAAAAGTCGCGCAAGCGCGTCTGGGTCTGTGTTTTCGCCATCCCTGCGCCCGCCTGGCTCATTGCCGCGTCTCGCCGGCGCCCGTTGCGCCGATTACTGTCCGACCGATTATGCCCTGAGGTATCGGCCTTCAAACTGCCGGAGGACTTTACCGCGTTCGCCCGCAGCCAAGCAAAACGCCCCGGGCACTGTCGCGCCACGGCACAAGTTTCTGATTGTCCGAGAAGAACTGGAGCGGGCGAAGGGATTCGAACCCTCGACCCCGACCTTGGCAAGGTCGTGCTCTACCCCTGAGCTACACCCGCATCCGTCAGTTCATTGGCCGGTCAAGCGTTTACCGGCCGCCAAGGCGGGCTCTATGCCAAATGCGGCCGGGCTTTGCAATGGGAGAAATCCGGGGTTTATGGCCCCCTGTCGCCCCGGGGCTCCCCCGGCCATCCGGAACCCGAAAGACCCCCAATGCCCGCCACCCCCGACCAGCTTTTCGCCTTCCTCGACGGCCTCGGCATGGCCCACCCGACCGTGACCCATCCGCCCTTGTTCACGGTGGAGCAGAGCCAGTCGCTGCGCGGCAAGATTCCCGGCGGGCACACCAAGAACCTGTTCCTGCGCGACAAAAAGCAGGCGATTTACCTCGTGACGGCGCTGGAAGACGCCGAGATCGACCTCAAGGGCCTGCACCGCGTGCTGGGCGCCTCTGGACGGTTCTCCTTCGGCTCGTCCGACCTGATGCTGGAGCTACTCGGGGTGACGCCGGGCTCGGTGACGCCTTTCGGCGCCATCAACGATACCGCCGCGCGCGTCACGGTCGTGCTGGATGCCCCGCTGATGGAGCACGCCATCATCAACGCCCACCCGCTCACCAACACCATGACCACCTCGGTCACACGGGACGACCTCGTCAAATTCCTTGAGGCCACCGGCCACCCGCCACGGATCGAGCGTGTCTCCGGCCTGGCGCCTGAGGCCGATTGACCGCCGGAATTGCCATTTCGCGAGCCGCTACCCATCTATTTCCGGTGTTCAGGGGCGGCAAACCGGGGTAAGCCGGAACCGCGACAAAGGGATCAGAAGACGATGCTGGGAATGGGCGGCGAGACGGCGGCGGCGGTGGGCGGTGACCTGATCAAGGACACCACCACGCAAACCTTCATGGCGGATGTCATCGAGGCGTCGAAGACGCAGCCGGTGCTGATCGACTTCTGGGCCCCCTGGTGCGGCCCGTGCAAACAGCTCACGCCCGTGCTCGAAAAGGCGGTGAAGGCCGCCAAGGGCAAGGTCAAGCTGGTCAAGATGGACATCGACAAGAACCCGGAAATTCCGGGCCAGATGGGCATCCAGTCGATCCCGGCTGTGGTCGCCTTCTCCAACGGCCAGCCGGTCGACGGCTTCATGGGCGCGCTACCCGAGTCGCAAGTGATGGCGTTTCTCGAGCGCCTGACCAAGGGCAAGATCGAAGACGAAGGCGCCAATCTGCTCGAGGCCGCCGAGGCGGCGCTGGCCGACGGCGATGCCGCGGCGGCCGCCGATATCTTCGCGCAGATCCTTCAGGAAGATTCATCGAACATCGCCGCGCTCGCGGGGCTGGCGCGTTGCTATGTCGCCACCGGCAATTTCGAGCAGGCCAAAAAGACGCTCGCCATGATCCCCGAGGCCAAGCAGAGCGATGCCGCGGTCGCCGCCGCGCGCGCCGCGCTCGATCTCGCGGTGCAGGCGGAAGCCGCGGGCCCGCTCGACGACCTGCAGAAAAAAGTCGATGCCGATCCGCTCGATCATCAGGCCCGTGCCGATCTCGCCGCCGCGCTCAACGCCGCGGGGCAGCGCATGGAAGCGGCCGACCATCTGCTTGCCATTGTCAGGAAAGACCGCAAGTGGAACGAGGATGGCGCGCGCAAGCAACTCGTCCAGTTTTTCGAAGCCTGGGGCGCCACCGATCCGGCGACGCTCGAAGGTCGCAAGAAGCTGTCGTCCATTCTGTTCTCATAAGCCGGGCGCGGTGAACGCGCCGCGCCTCCTGACCCCGAGGCATGCCGAGGACGCTCCATGCCGATGAACCCGCGATATCGAGGCCCGGCCGATCTGCCCGGCGTCATTCCGGTGTTTCCGCTCGCCGGCGCGCTGTTGCTGCCGCGCGGCCAGTTGCCGCTGAATATTTTCGAGCCGCGCTATCTCGCCATGATCGACGACTCGCTGCGCGATGGCCACCGTCTCATCGGCATGATCCAGCCGGACGGCGCCACCGAGTCGCCGAAGCTGAAGCCCAATCTGTTCAAGATCGGCTGCGTCGGCCGCATCACCCAGCTCGCCGAGAGCGGCGACGGCCGGTACATCGTCGAACTTACCGGCGTCGCGCGCTTCCGCGTCGAGGATGAGCTCACCGTCAACACCGACTACCGGCAATGCCGGGTCACTTACGCGCCGTTCGCCGACGACTTTGTCGCGCGCAAGGGCGAAACCTCGGTGGATCGCGACGCGCTGCTGCGCGCGCTCACCGATTTCATGACCGCCAACAACATGACCGCGGACTGGGACGACATCAAGCAGGCGCCGACCGAGGCCTTGGTCAACGGCCTTTCCATGATGTCGCCTTACGGCGCACCGGAAAAACAGGCGCTGCTCGAAGCGCCGGATTTGAAGACCCGCGCCGAATTGCTAGTCGCCATCACCGAAATCGAACTCGCCAAAAAGAATGTTGAGGGCGAGCCACCGCTGCAATAACGAGCCGTGAGAACCGCCGTATGACCACGCCTTCCATTCCAGAACGTCCCGCCCATAGCGTCGATCCGAAGCTGCTGGAAATCCTGGTCTGCCCGCTGACCAAGACAACGCTCGAATACGATGCCGGCAGGCAGGAACTGATCTCACGTCAGGCCAAGCTCGCTTATCCGATCCGCGACGGCATTCCGATCATGCTGCCGGAAGAAGCGAGGCGACTGGATTAGGCCAACCGTCATCACCCGCGCATCGCCGTTCGCAGAACGGCGTTCTTCAGAACGCCTATGGCGGGTGATCCAGCTCTTACGATCAAATCTGGAAGTGCTGGATGCCCGCCTTCGCGGGCATGACAGCAGACAAAGGGAGTGGAAACGCATGCTCAAAATCTGGGGCCGCAACACATCGTCCAATGTGCAAAAGGTCATGTGGGCGATCGGCGAACTTGGTCTGGCGCACGAGCGCATCGATGTCGGCGGCGCTTTCGGCAAGACCCGCGAGCCTCCTTATTCCGACATGAACCCGAACGCGACGGTGCCGACCCTCGAAGAGCCGGACGGCTTCACGCTCTGGGAATCCAACACAATCTGCCGCTATCTCGGCGCCAAATACGATAAGACCAACGTGCTGGAGCCGAAGGACGTCAAGCAGCGCGGCCTCGCCAGCCAGTGGATGGACTGGCAGCTCTCCGTTGTCGGCCCGAACATCACCCCGGTGTTCTGGGGCCTCATCCGCACGCCGCCGGAACAGCGAGACATGACGCATATCAAGGCGATGATCGAAAAGACCGTCGCCAACATGCAGACGCTCGACGCGCAACTGGCCAAAACCGCCTACGTCGCGGGCGACGCATTCTCCTATGGCGATATTCCGGTCGGCGTCATGTGCTACCGCTATGTGCAACTGGTGCCGGATCGCCCCGCGACGCCGCATCTCGATCGCTGGTATGGCGCGATCTCATCGCGCCAGGCGTTCAAGGATTACGTCGGCGCCGTTCCGTTGACGTGAATTATCCCTCCCCTGAAAGGGGAGGGATAAGCAGCGCTACACCATCTCGCCCTTCATCAGCTTCGGCACCTCGCCGGTGACGCCGGCGGCCTCGCGGATGAAGGTGCGCTTGAGCGCCGGCATGCGCTCGACCAGCCCGAGGCCGATATCGCGCACCAGACGCAGCGCGTCGGAGTGATTGGAGAACAGGCGGTTCAGGCCGTCGGTGGCGACGCTCATGGTCATGGTGTCGAACCGACGCCAGCGCTGATAGCGCTCCAGCACCTGCGGCGAGCCGATGTCGAGCCCGAGCCGCGCCGCATCGGCGACCGACTCCGCCAGCGCCGCGACATCGCGCAATCCCATGTTGAGGCCCTGCCCGGCGATCGGATGAATGACATGCGCGGCGTCGCCGATCAGCGCGAGACGATCGCCGATGAACGAGCGCGCATTGTACAGGCCGAGCGGATAGGCGCGGCGCGAACCGGCAATCTTCAGTTCGCCGAGATGCAGGCCGAAGCGCTGCTCCAGCTCGGCGTGGAATTCATCATCCGGCAGCGCGACCAGTCTTTCGGCATCGCGCGTGCGCTCGGTCCAGACGATCGACGAACGGTTGCCGGTCAACGGCAAAATGGCGAACGGCCCGGCCGGGAGAAAATGTTCTTCGGCGCAGCCGTTGTGCGGCCGCTCGTGCTCGACAGTGGTGACGATGCCCGACTGGTCGTAGCTCCAGCCATGGGTGGCGATGCCGGCCTGCTCGCGGATCCCCGAGCGCGCGCCGTCGGCACCGACCAGAAGCCGTGCCTCGATCCCGCTACCGTCGGCGAAAGTGACGGTCACGGCTTTTGCCGTTGTCTCGTAACGGCTCACCGCCGTCGCGCGCAGATCGACGCTGACCTCTTTGGCGCGCGCGACCAGCGCGTCGATGAGGTAACGGTTCTCGACCATATGGGCGAAAGGCTCGCCTTCCTCGATCTCGCCGCCGAAGGTCAGGAAGGTCGGGCGGACCGCATCGCCGAGTTTTGAATCGGTCACCACCATGTCGAGGATGGGCTGCGCCGTCGGCGCCACCGCGTCCCAGACCTCGATGGCCTCGAACAGCCGCCGGGCCGCCGCGGCGATTGCGGTGGCGCGCGGGTCCCTCGAGGGCACCTGCGCGAGGGCCGGATCGGCCACTGTCACCGCAAAGCGCTCGCCCAGCGCCTGGCGCAGAGCGACGGCCAGCGCCAGCCCGGCGAATCCGGCGCCGCCGACCACCATATTGACCTGCTTTTTCGAGCTATCCGGCTGAGCCATGAGGGTTCCTTGTCAAACGCGCCGCAGCATAGCACGTTGCCGGGCAGTATGACCTGCCAGGATCGCAGCCCATGAGTTCCGCCGTCGCCGACCTTCTGAAAATTCTCGACCTCGAATTCCTCGATGTGAACCTGTTTCGCGGCAACTCGCCGCAAGCCGGCTGGCAGCGCGTCTATGGCGGACAGGTGATCGGCCAGGCCCTGGTCGCAGCCATTCGAACCGTGGACCCGGGGCGCTCACCGCATTCGCTGCACGCCTATTTCCTGCTGCCCGGCGACCCCAAGGTGCCGATCATTTACGACGTCGATCGCATGCGCGACGGCAAGAGCTTCACGACGCGGCGCGTCACCGCCCGCCAGCACGGCCATCCTATCTACTCCATGCTGGTTTCGTTTCACGCCGATGAGCCGGACCAGCTCTCGCATCAGGCCAAGATGCCGGACGTGCCGCAACCGGACAAACTGCCGAGCGAGGCGGAAGTGCGCAAGAATGTGCTGCCGACGATGCCCGATCCGGTACGGCGCTACTACGAACGTGAGCGGCCCATCGAACTTCGGCCCGTGGAATACGAGCGCTATTTCGGCAAGAAGTTTCCCGACGGACGCTTCAATGTCTGGTTCAAGGCGACCGACCGGCTGCCGGACGATCCCGCAATACATCAATGCGTGCTGGCCTATTCGTCCGACATGGGCCTGCTCGACACTTCGCTGGTGCCGCATGGCCGAACCCTGTTCGAGAAGGAATTCATGGCCGCCAGCCTCGATCATGCGCTGTGGCTGCACCGCCCGTTCCGCGCCGATGAGTGGCTCTTGTATTCGCAGGATTCGCCGAACCTGAACGGCGCGCGCGGATTCTCGCGCGGCCTCGTCTTCAAGCAGGACGGGACACTTGTCGCCTCCGTCGCCCAGGAAGGCCTAGTGCGGCTGCGGCGCGAGACCTGAGGCGCGGCGGCGCTGTACGCCGTGCCGTGGAGTGTTAGTATTTCAAAGCCGGTGCGCCGGAATTGAGGAGCAGATGCCATGAAGCTCGTGACCGCGATCATCAAGCCGTTCAAGCTGGACGCCGTGCGCGAGGCGCTCAACGCGATCGGCGTTCACGGCATGACGGTCACCGAGGTGAAGGGCTATGGCCGGCAGAAGGGCCATAAGGAAATCTACCGTGGCGCCGAATACGCGGTGAGCTTCCTGCCGAAACTGCGGGTCGAGATCGGTGTCGTCAGCGAGCGGACCGAGCAGGTGGTCGAGGCGCTGAGCAACGCGGCGCGTACCGGCGAGATCGGCGACGGCAAGATTTTCGTCGTGCCGATCGACCAGGCCGTGCGCATCCGCACCGGCGAAACCGACGCCGACGCGCTCTAGGTCGCCTCCGCGCCGGTATCAAATTGCCGGAAATGGCCTGACTGTTTTTTGTGCAGCGACGCCCGGTCATGATGCCGCATTGGGCGGCAGCTCGGGCGCGACCGTTCCGCATCGCGTAGCTTTTTGAATTTGGTGTTTGTGATCAATCTCTTACCGAATGCCCTCGCAACTGGCACGGGGTTTGATTCTCTTGCTGCGGTCATGCCTGCGAAGCGTGCTTCGTGCGGCCCGGCTCAGTGACACCGCCCGCACTGTGTGAAGTCAAAACGGGCCCAAGCGGGGATCGAATCCATGAAAATCGTCATGGCCATTATCAAGCCTTTCAAGCTCGACGAGGTTCGGGACGCTCTGACGTCGATCGGCGTCCAGGGTCTCACCGTCACCGAGGTCAAGGGCTACGGCCGTCAGAAGGGTCACACGGAAATCTATCGTGGGGCTGAATACGCGGTGAGCTTCCTCCCGAAGGTGAAGGTGGAGGTCGCGGTCGCATCGAACCAGGTCGAGAAAGTCATCGGCGCCATCTCGGGCGCAGCCAAGACCGGCCAGATCGGCGACGGAAAGATTTTCGTCTTCGGGCTCGATAGCGCCGTGCGCATCCGCACCGGCGAGACCGATGCGGCGGCTCTCTAGAAACCCGCACCCACATCACCGACAGGAGTTAAGACCATGACGTTCAAGAAAATCTCCGGTGCGGGGCTGATTGCGCTCGCCGCACTGACCGCCGGCCTGATCTTCGCCGACGGTGCTCTCGCGCAAACCGCAGCGCCCGCTGCTCCGGCGGCCGCTCCGGCCGCTGCCGCCGCGCCCAAGCTCGACACCGGCGACACCGCCTGGATGTTGATCTCCACCGCTATCGTGCTCTTGATGACGATCCCCGGCCTCGCGCTCTTCTACGGCGGCATGGTCCGCAAGAAGAACGTGCTCTCGGTCGTGACCGCGTGCTTCGCCATCACCTGCCTCGTCTCGGTTCTCTGGATGATTTACGGCTACTCGCTCGCTTTCACCGAAAGCAGCATGAACGCTTATATCGGCGGCCTGTCGAAGGCGTTCTTCACCGGCGTCACCAACGACACCGTGAACTCGCTGGCCGCGACGATCCCGGAATGGGTGTTCATCACCTTCCAGATGACCTTCGCCATCATCACGCCGGCCCTGATCATCGGCGCCTTCGTCGAGCGCATCAAGTTCTCGGCGCTGATGTGGTTCATTGGCCTGTGGCTCACCTTCGTGTATCTGCCGATCGCGCACTGGGTCTGGGGCGGCGGCTTCCTCGGCACGGCCGGCGTGCTCGACTTTGCCGGCGGCACCGTCGTTCACATCAATGCCGGTATCGCCGGCCTCGTCGGCTGCATCATCGTCGGCAAGCGCAAGGGCTACGGCACCGTCGCGATGGCGCCGCATAACCTGACGCTCTCGATGATCGGCGCCTCCCTGCTCTGGGTCGGCTGGTTCGGCTTCAACGCCGGTTCGGCCGCGGGCGCCTCGCCGCTCGCCGGCGCTGCCATGATCAACACCCAGATCGCCACCGCCGCTGCGGCGCTGGCCTGGATGTTCGCCGAATGGATCGTCGCCAAGAGGCCGAGTCTGCTCGGCATCATCTCGGGCGCCGTTGCGGGCCTCGTCGCCATCACCCCGGCGGCCGGTTTCGTCAATCCGACCGGCGGCCTGATCATCGGCATCGTTGCCGGCGTGATCTGCTACATCGCCTCGGTCCATGTGAAGAAGGCGCTTGGCTACGACGACTCGCTCGACGTATTCGGCGTGCACGGCGTCGGCGGCATCGTCGGCGCGATCCTCACCGGCGTCTTCGCCGACGCGGCGATCAACTCGGCCGGCAAGGATGCCAGCGTGGCGACGCAGTTCTACGGCGTCATCATCACCATCATTTACACGGCGGTCGTCACGGCGATCATCATGTATGTGGTCAAGGCGGTGATCGGCCTGCGTCCGACCGAAGCGCAGGAAGAGGAAGGCCTCGACATCACCCTGCACGGCGAGACCGTGCAGTAAGCAACACGCGGCGGCACGGGCCTCACGGTCGTGCCGCCGCAGCGCCAGCGGTAGGGGCGGAAACCCGGCACTGTCCCTCCCGTCGAGGCCCTCGGTTCGCAAGAGCCGGGGGCCTCACTCTTTTGGGCCACTCAGTGCTGCGCGGCCTCGCGCTTGGCGCGGGTCACGATCTGCGTCGGGTCGACGAAGCGCAGCGCGATCAGCAGCCACACCAGCGTGGTCAACATGTAGATGACCGCCATGGCGTCGATCGACTGCCCGGCGCGCACGCCGGCGGCATAGACCGCGTAGTAGAGCGCGACCACCAGAGTCTGACTGCCAGGCCCCGCCGTGAAGAAGGTCAACTCAAACATCGCGATGGTCCGCACCAGCACCAGCAGCAGCGCGGCGAGAATGCCCGGCGCCAGCAGGGGCACCAGCACATGAATGAAGAGGCGGAACGTGCTTGCACCGAACACACGCGCCGCGGATTCGATCTTCGGGTCGATCTGCTCGATGAACGGGATCATCACCAGCACCACGAAAGGCACCGTCGGCACCAGATTGGCGAGGATGACGCCGGTAAGGTTGCCGCCGAAATGCGCCTGATACAGAACGGTCGCCAGCGGAATGCCGAAGGTGATCGGCGGGATGAGCATCGGCAGCAGGAACAGCAAAATCACGAACTGCTTGCCCGGAAAGTTACGCCGCGCCAGCGCATAGGCCGCCGGCACGCCCAGCAATCCCGACAGGACCACGACCGCGCCGACCACCTCGAAGGTAACGATCAGCACGTCGTGGAGCTGAAACTCGTTCCAGGCCGAGACGTACCACCGCGTCGTGAAGCCGGCCGGCAGCCAGGCGTTCAGCCAGCGCGTGCCGAACGAATTGACCACGACGGCCGCCACCATCGCCACGAAGTTGACGATGAAGAAGATCATCAGCGCCCACATGGCAAAGGCCCAGAGCCGCTCGCCGGGCGTCTGCGGCGCGAAGGGGTTCTTCAATTTTCCGGTTGCGAAGGCCATGGCTCAACCCTTTCCGCCGCCGGCGGCGCCGCGATAGAAAAAGTTGCGGCTCGCGAGAATGAGAATGACCACCGAGAGCTGGCAGAAGCCCATGATCATGGCGATCGCCGATGCCATCGAGGTGTCATACTGCTCGTAGGCCGCCTGATAGGCGGCGATCGAAATCACGCGCGTCGCGCCCGCCGGTGCGCCGAGCAGCACCGCCGATGGGAACACCGAGAAGGTCTGCACGAAGGACAGGCACAGATTGATGGCGAGGCCCTGCGCCAGCAATGGCAGCAGGATATGGCGGAACCGCGCGCGCGCCCTGGCGCCCAATGTCGATGCCGCCTGCTCCAGCGACGGATCGATGCCCGTGATGTAGGACAAGGTCAGCAGGAAGGCGAAGGGAAAGCCCGACAGGATCAGCGACAGCATCACGCCGGTGTAGTTGTGCACCAGCCGCACCTTCTCGAAGCCGAACAGCACCAGAGTGCGATTGAACCAGCCCTGCGGCCCCAGATAGATCAGCAGGCCTTCGGCGATCAGCACGGTGCCGAGCGTGATCGGGATCACGAGAATGGTCGTCAGCAGGCGGCGGCGGTCCATCCTGCGAACGCGCAGGGCGATCGGGATCGAAATGAGGACGTTGATCAGCGTCGCCGGGATCGCCAGCCAGAACGTGTTGGCGATGGTCTCGTAGAGGAAGGGATCGGAGAAAAATTTGATGTAGTTGGCGAACATGCCGCCGGTCTTCGGCTCGAACGACAGCACGAAGCCGTAGGCGAAGGGGTAGACGAACAGCGCCAGCACGAACAGCACCGCCGGAATGACCAGCAGCGTGACGCCGTCGATCTCGTAGAGCTTGAGCCGGCGGCGCAGCGAGATTCGAGACGGCGCACCCATGGTGTGCTCGCTCATTACTTGTCCCCCCGGTAGACCAGGATCCGGTTCGGCGCGACGGCCAGGCGGACGGTCTCGCCTTTGGCGACACGATGCTCCGACATGAAGTAGAGCTCGGTGCCGTCCGCGGTGCGGCCGGAGCAATAGAATTCCTGCCCGTGATACTGCGCCGACTCCACCGTCACGGCGAGCGGCCCGTCCGCCGCCACCTTGAGATCGTTCGGCCGGATGGCGGCGACGGCGTCGCCATCGCTCACCGGCTCGATGGCGTTGGCCGGAAGGCTCACACCGCCAATACTTACGGTCGCACCACTGGCTTTTGTTCTGACCTGGTTGCGATAGCCCATGAACTCGGCGACGTCGGCATGGGCCGGGCGCGCATAAAGCTCTTCCGGCGCGCCGACCTGACGCACCTCGCCGGCGCGCATGACGACGATGCGGTCGGCCAGCGACAGCGCCTCTTCCTGGTCATGTGTGACATAGATGGTCGCCGAGCCGATCAATTCGTGAATGCGCCGGATTTCGGCGCGCATCTCGATCCGCAGTTTGGCGTCGAGGTTCGACAACGGCTCATCCATCAGCACCAGAGGCGGCTCGATGACGATGGCGCGCGCGATCGCCACGCGCTGCTGCTGTCCGCCCGATAACTGGCCCGGCAGCTTGTGGCCTTGATCGGTCAACCGGACGATCGCCAACGCCTCATCGACCTTGCGCTCGATCTCGGCCTTCGGCCGGTTTTGCATCGCGAGGCCGAACCCAATGTTCTTGCGCACGGTCATGTGCGGGAACAGCGCATAGTTCTGAAACACCATGCCGAAGCCGCGCTCTTCCGGACGCAATTCGTCGATGCGCGTCTGGTCGAGCCAGATGCTGCCATCCGTCAGCGTGAGCAGGCCGGCAAGACAGTTCAGCGCAGTCGATTTTCCGCAGCCGGAGGGCCCGAGCAGCGCGATGAATTCACCGCGGCGGACATTCAGCGTCACGCCCTTGAGCGCGTTGAGACTGCCGAAATTCCGGCACATGCCATCGAGGCGCAACTCGCGGAAATCGCGGGCGGCTATGGACATTGTCGAACGTTCCTTTGGTCGAAGTCGTTGCCTGAATGAAGAAGACCGGCGGCAGGGCCGTCGGCCTTCTCCGATCGCGTAGCGGCGAAGCCGGGTTACTTCTTCTTCTGCGAACCGATCTGCTCGTCCCAGCGCGCGAAGGCTTTCACGAGTCCGTCGGGCAGCAGCGGCAGTTCCTGCTTGTTGTCGCGGATCGCGGCCTCGTATTCGGGGCGGCCGAACTCCTTGATGATGTCCTGGCTCTCCTTCGGCGCCATGGCCAGCGTCACGTTCTTCACCGCCGGACCCGGATAGAAGTAGCCGGCGTCGTAGGTGATCGCCTGCTGCTCGGGCGTGAGCATGAAGTTGAGGAGGTCGAGCAGCACCGCGAGCTTCTCGTTGGAAATGCCCTTCGGGATGCAGAGATAGTGCGCGTCGAGGATCCAGTGGAAGCCCTTGAGGAAGAAGACCTTGGCTTCCTTCGGGACGACGCCGAGAGCGCGCGGGTTGATGTCCCAGCCCATTTGCGAGGGCACCATGTCGCGCGAGCCTTCGCCGAGCTCCTTCATGACCGGGCCGGTGCCGGCCGGGTAATACTCGATGTATTGGCCCAGTTCTTTCAGATAGGCCCAGGTCTTGTCCCAGCCGTTGATCGGATCCTTCGGATCCTTGTCGCCGAGGATGTAGGGCAGACCCATCATGAAAACACGGCCCGGCCCGGAATTGGCCGGACGCGCGTACATGAAGCGGTTCGGGTTGGCCTTGGCCCACGCAAGCAGGTCTTCCGCGGTTTGCGGCACCTGCTTCACCTTGTCCGGCATGTATTCCATCACCGGGCCGGCCGGGCAGAACACGACGCAAACGCCGTTGTTGGACGCGAGCCCCTGCATCTGTTTGGCGCCGTCGAGATAAATGTCGTCGAGCTTGGGCAACTTCGATGCGTGCTCGGAAGCGATCGGGATCCAGAGCTTCTGATCAAGACCCGCCGACAACGCGTCGATGCCGGTCAGCACGCCGTCGATATCGACGCGATTGGCGTCCTGCTGCGCCTTGATCTTGCCGGGCAATTCCGGCGCCGGCGCTTTAGTGAAGTTGACGCGCGACACCAGCTTCGGGTTCTTGTCGCGGTAATTCTCGATGATCTTTTGCGTCAGCGCCAGATTGCCGGCGACGTCAACGAAGTTCAGCGTGACCGGCGATGTCGGCATCGGCAGGGTCTGGGCAAAAGCGCGCAGGTCCATGGCCATTGTGCCCGCAATGCCGCCGACCACGGCGCGGCGTGTCAACTTGATCGTCATTCCCGTTCTCTCCCTTTGGTTCTAATCGTTGTTCGTTTCCGGGCCGGCTTCTGTGGCCGACGCTGGGGCTCAACTTGTCAGGTCATCATATCTTTGGCGACAGCAAGGTGCCGCTTCTTTCGCGTAAAAAACGCATATGAATTTGCGACCCGGTGTCAGGCTCGGGCGGCCGAGCGCGCAGCGACCCGTTTCGAAAGTGGGTGATCCAGCGTTGAAATCCTCCCTCTAACGCTTCGATTTGCGGCGTTGGACGAGCCGTTGCCTCCTTCTGCCGGGGAGGTTCGGCAAAAGGTAGAGCACTAATATATTAGTGTCAACGCGTGCGGCCGTCGGCAATCAGCAGAAGTAATCCGGAAAATTCGCGCGCAGATCGTCGAGACGGCCGATGGTCCCGGCAAGATGACCGCGCATCGCCCGTTGCGCACCGGCGACATCGCCGGCATTGACCGCATCGAGCACCGACTGGTGGTCCTTGACGACCTTGTCCGGCTTGCCGTCCTGCGACGATTGCAGATGCAGACGCCGCATGCGGTCGAGCTGGCCGCAGCGTGAATCGATGAGCTGGATCAGGTTCGACATGCCGGCGGCCGCGAAGAGATCGTGGTGAAACTGCCGGTCGAGTTTGGAGAACACCTCTATAGAATGTTCGCGAGCCCAGGACTTCACCAACTGATCGTGCGTCGATTCGGCCGCAGAAAGACGTACTTTCTCGGTATTCTCGGCAAGCCGCGTGACGACCTCGATCTCGATGGCCGTGCGCAGGAAATGCGCCTCGACCACTTGCGCGACATCGATGCGGCGAACTTCGGTGCGAGACTGCGGAAAGGTCGCGACCAGACCTTCCTCGCTCAGCTTGAGCAAGGCTTCGCGGAGCGGCGTCTGGCTGATCTGGTAGTGCTCGGAAAGCTCGATCCGCGACAGCGGCGCATCCGGCTGCAGTTCGAGAGCGACGATGCGGCGGCGCAGGTCGGCATAGACCTGCTGTGGCAGCGGCAGGCGCCGGTCAAAGTGGGTAGGTGCGGCGCTGCTCGTCTCGGCGTCCATGGGCCCGGCGTCGGTAAAGGTCCGATAGCGCTGCCAAACTAATATTTCAGTTTAGGTCGCGCAAGGGCCGCCACCCCAACCAGCTTCCCTCTGGGGAGCGCCGGTCAACCGCGCAGCTGAAACAGACTGACATCCACCGAGCCGCAGCGGAAGCCCGCCTCGCAATAAGAAAGGTAGTACTCCCACATGCGCTGAAAGCGCTCGTTCAATCCAAGCGCGGAGATTTCCTTTGAACGCGCCAGGAAGCGCTCGCGCCACTCGCGCAAGGTTTGCGCATAGGACATGCCGAAGGCCTCTTCAGCGCCAAGCTTCAGCCCGGCCGCGGTCGCGGCGGCGCGGACCGCGGTTTTGGTTGGCAGCATGCCACCGGGAAAGATGTAAGACTGGATGAAGTCGGGGTGGGCGCGATAGTCGGCAAAGCGGCTCTCGTCGATGGTGATGACCTGCAGCACGCAGGTTCCGCCCGGTTTGAGACAGGCGCGCAGCTTGTCGAAATAGACCGGCCAGTAGCGCTCGCCGACCGCTTCCAGCATTTCGATCGAGACGATGCGGTCGAACCGGCCGTCAACATCGCGGTAATCCTGCAGCCGCAGATCGGCATTGGCGGACAGCCCAAGCCCGTCAAGACGCGCACGCGAGAAAGCGAGTTGCTCGGTCGACAGCGTCAGGCCGGTCATGCGGCAGTCATGCGAGCCGATCAGCCGCTCGAGCACGCCGCCCCAGCCGAAGCCGATCTCCAGCACATCTTTGCCCTCGGGAGCATCGAGAAGGGCAACGATACGGTCGAGCTTGTGCTGCTGTGCCCGCTCCAGGCTGTCATCGGGCGCAGCATAGATCGCGGACGAGTAGCTCATGCTCGGGTCGAGCCACAGCCGGTAGAAGTCATTGCCGAGATCGTAGTGCGCGGCGATGTTGCGGCGGCTGCCGCGCTTCGTATTGGCGCGCAGCAGGTGCCCCATGCGGCGCGCCAGCCGGGCGCCGGCATGGCCGCGATTGACGCTGGCGGCCTTCTCGTTGCGCAAAGCCCAGACGAGAAACTGCGTCAGGTCGGGCGTCGTCCAGTCGCCGTCCATGAAGGCCTCGGCAAAGGCCACCTCGCCGCCGCGCATCAGACGCCACAGCGAGCGCCAGCGCCGGAGCTCCAGCACCGCCTCGGGCCCTGCGGACGGGCCGCCAAACTCGATGCGCTCGCCGCCCGGCGTCACGACTTTCAGCGTGCCGAAGGCCGCTTCGGGAACGAGCGAACGCAACACGCGGCCGACGATCTGGCGCGGTGAGGCATGGATTGCATTGTCAGCGGTATTGTCAGCCGCATCGACGGAGGCCATCGCGCTTCCTCAGGTCCTGTGGTTGATGCCCGTCACCGCATGGGTCGGCGCGGGCGGCCGCGGATATAGCCGCATGCCTTTCCACCAGATTTTCAGAGCTTCCCAGTGGATGGCAACCATCACTTTGATCGTCATCAAGGGCAGGCTCAGAAAAACTGCCGCCAGCGCCCGGTCGGTCAATTCCTGCCGCTGCCCGGCGAGCGAGGCCACCAGCACGGCGCCCCGCTTGTCATCCGCCGCCACGACAACAGAGACGCGATCCGCCGGCGGCACGACGCGGAAATCATAGGTCATGTCCATGTCGAGAAACGGCGAGACGTAGAATTCCTTGGCGCAGCGTTGATGCACCGTCGGCTCGTCGCCCGATACCGGCAGGAGATAGCTGTGCATCTGGCCGAAGGTATTGCGCACCTCATAGAGCAGGGCGGCGAGGGAGCCGTCGGCGCGGTGGCAGAAATAGATGCTGATCGGGTTGAACACGTAGCCGAGGATGCGCGGCATGCAGAACAGCGTGATGCGGCCGCCCCCGATGTCGATGCCGCCGGCCGTCAGCGTTCGCTCGACATAGGCGCGGAGCGGTTCGCCTCTGCCATCGCCATGGTCCGCTTCGTGAAAGCTGAACAGGTTTAAGCGGTTCGCCGAGAACAGCGACAGCCGCCGGCCGAGCGCCTCGACCTCGTCGAGATCGATCAGCGCCCAGAACGCCCGGTAGCGCAGGCGATGCCGGCGCGGCGACAGCCGACGATGCATCACCGAGCCGACATAAAGGGCGGATTGCAGCGAGGCCGCTACCATCACACCGTCTCCGCAAATGCCGCCGCGCCGCGCGGCGCCAGATGAATGCGTCCCGATTCATTGGCCACGGTCCAGGGCCGCCGCACGCCGCCAAGCGCCTCCGCGACGGCGAGCCCGGCTTGCAGGCCGTCCTCATGGAAGCCCGCGCCGAAATAGGCGCCGCAATACCAGGTGTTGCCGCGCCCCTGCAGCGACCACAGTCGCGATTGCGCCGCCATGGCGCGTGCGTCGAACATCGGGTGCTCGTAAACCTCGCTGTGCAGCAGCGTGCCGGCATGCGGCGGCTCGGGCGGATTGAGCGTGACGAACATATCGCGGCCCGGCAGCGATTGCAGCCGGTTCATCCAGTAGGTCACGCACACGCCCGCTTCGCTGCTGCGGTCGCCGATGAAATTCCAGCTCGACCAGGCCGCGCGGCGCTTCGGCATGAAGCGCGCATCGGTGTGCAGTACCGCGAGATTGTGGCTGTACCGGAAAGCGCCGAGAACCTCGCGCTCGAGCGGATCGGCATCCTCCAGCAGGGCCAGCGACTGATCGGCATGCGAGGCCAGCACAACATGATCGTAGCGTTCGGCATGGCCGCTGCCGTCGCGCACGATGACGCCGTCGGTCGTCCGGCGCACCGACACCGCGCCGCAATCGAGCCGGATGCGATCGGCGAAATTCGCGGTCAGCTTCTCGACATACACCTTGCTGCCGCCGTCGACGGTTCGCCATTCGGGACGATCGGCGATCTGCAGGAGGCCGTGATTGGCATGGAAGCGGATGAACGCGGCGGCCGGATAATCCAGCATCCTGTCCGGCGGCGCCGACCAGATCGCCGCCGCCATCGGCAGCAGATGATCGCGGCGGAAGGCGTCGCCATAGCCGCCGGCGCGAAGAAAGTCGCCGAGGGTGATCGTGGGATCTTCGAGAGCGGCGGCCGCGGCCGGGGCGTTGCGATAGAACCGCATCAGGTCGCGCAGCATCGACAGGAAACGGGGGCGCACCAGATTGCGCTTCTGCGCGAACAGCCCGGCGATGTTGGTGCCTGAATACTCGAGGTCGCCCTGGTCGAGCGACACGCCGAACGACATTTCCGTCGGTTTGGTCGGTACGCCGAGATGGTCGAACAGCGCCGTCAGGTTCGGGTAATTGAGCGGGTTATAGACAATGAAGCCGGTATCGACTGGAATGCCGCCGGCGTTGACAGTATTGGAATGACCGCCGAGCCGGGCCGCCCGTTCGTAAACGGTGATGTCATGACGGAACGTCAGTTGCCAGGCGGCCGCCATGCCCGCAATGCCCGTCCCAACCACGGCGATCTTCAACTGAGGTACCCCGGACATGATTCTTTCCGCTCACGCTTCGCCACTTCCCGAGCACCGGGAGCAGTCCGCCGAGGTACGGCCCGGCGGAAGGCTTGGATCACACAGGCGTCGTGATCCAGCCGGCGGTATCGGCCGTATCCGCAGGTATGCGCGCGATCCGGTCAGCTTTTCGTTCGGCTCATTCGCCCGGTGCCCCGGCATCGGCGCGACAGCCGGCTCCGATCCGGTTCCGCCGGGCAGCGTCAGGCAGTAAATCGTTGGAGAATTTAGATTTTTCAGAGGCCATCGTTGCGGTGGCGCGCCGCCGGGACCGCGCCGCCTTTACCGCGCTGTTCGATCACTTCGCGCCGCGCATCAAAGCCTATCTCCTGCGCGCCGGCGCCGACGAAGCCCTCGCCGACGAACTGGCGCAGGAAGCTCTGCTCTCCGTCTGGCGCAAGGCCGACCGCTTCGATCCGTCGCGGGCCAGCGCCGCGACCTGGATTTTTACGATCGCCCGCAATCTGCGGATTGATCGTTTCCGTAAAGGATGGCGGGATGTCGCCGTCGGCGACGACCTGCCGGAGATGATTGATGAAGCCGCCGGCGCGGACGACATCATATCGGACGCCGAGCGTGGCGAGCGAATTCGAAACGCGTTGCGACAACTGCCCCTTGAGCAAATCAAAGTGATTGAACTGTCATTCTTCGAGGACCATTCGCATGCCGAGATCGCAAAGACGCTCGGCATCCCGCTCGGCACCGTGAAATCCCGCATCAGAATCGCCATGACCAAACTGCGCGATCTCGTGGGTGACCTATCATGACCATCCGTCATCACCCTGCCGATGAGACTCTGACGGCTTATGCGGCCGGAAACCTCGATCTCGGCCGAAGCATCGTCGTCGCCAGTCACCTTGAGCGCTGTGCCGTCTGCCGCGGTTTCGTGCGTGGCGTCGAGAAAATTGCCGGCGTCATGCTCGAAGATATGTCGCCGGCGCCGATGTCGCAGGATGCGCTGGCGCACACCCTGGCGCGGATCGAACGCGAGCCCGTCCTGCGCAACGAAGCGCCTGCTGCGCCTTCGTGGGACGACGCGGACATGCCTGCTTGTCTCAAGCCCTATGAGATGGGCCGCTGGCGCTGGGTCGGCCCTGGCGTCGAAATGCGCCCCATTCTGTTGCCGGAGGACAAGGTGCGCGTCTTTCTGTTGAAAGCCACGCCTGGCACCCGGTTGCCGCAGCACACGCATGAGGGCAGCGAACTGACGTCCATTCTTGTCGGCTCCTTCCATCATGAGGGCGGTGATTTCTTTGCCGGCGACTTCGAGGATGCCGACGGCGATGTCGAGCATCGTCCGATCGTCGGCAAGGAACGAACCTGCATCTGTCTCGTCGCACTTGAAGGCCAGTTGAAGCTCAGTGGCTTCATCGGCGCCTTGCTCAATCCTTTCGTCCGGTTGTGAGAGGAATGCTTTGGCGTCGCCCGCGATCAATTCGGCTTCGACGCAGAGCGGCCTGATCCGGCGCTGGGCGGCGCGCGGCTTCTCGGCCACGAGTATTCTCAATGCGTTTCAGCCGCGCGATGGCTGGCGGCATCATGCGGATATTCCGCACCAGGACGGCCCTCGCGGGTTGCTCGACGTCTATACGCCTGCCGGCGCCTCCGGCGCGCCGGCGCCGCTGGCCGTGTTCTTCTATGGCGGCAGCTGGCAAAGCGGCTCGCGTGAGCTGTATCGCTTCGTCGGCGCTTCACTCGCCGCGCAAGGCGTCGTGACGGTCATCCCGGACTATCGCGTACACCCGCAGGCGCGCTATCCGGATTTCCTTGAAGACGCCGCCCGAGCCGTGCGCTTCGCGCGCGACAATGCTGAGCGCTGGAATGGCAATCCCCGGCATCTCATTCTCATGGGCCATTCAGCAGGCGCTTACAACGCCGCGATGCTGACCTACGACAAGCGCTGGCTTAACGCCGTCGGCCTCGATCCGGTGACGGATGTCAAAGGCTTCGTCGGTCTCGCTGGACCTTACGACTTTCTCCCGGTCGTTGATCCGGTCTTGCAGACGATCTTCGGCGGGGCGAACCGCATCGACACTCAGCCGATCCGTTACGTTTCGAACGGCGCGCCGCCGGCTTTGCTCGTCGCTCCGCACAAGGACCGCGTCGTCAGCCCGAACAATACGAAGCGCCTTGCCGCCCACATCCGCGGCCACCGCGGCAAGGTCAGGGAACTGCACTACCCGAAAGTCGGCCACCTCAGCCTGATCGGCGCATTCTCTCCGATGCTGCGATTTCTCGCGCCCGTGCTTGCCGATGTGTCGGCCTTCGTACGCAATCCGTCGGGGATCAGGCAGCCATGACGGTGGCACAATTCTTCGTTGCCTTGCTGTCGATTGCCATCGCGCTGTCCGTGATCATGGCCGGCGCCTGGCTGGTTCAACAGCGCACCGGCAATTCGGGCTGGGTCGATACAATCTGGACCTTCGGTCTTGGCGCCGTCGGAGCTGTGAGCGCGCTGGCGCCAGTTCCTGCGACCGGGTCGCGCCAGTTCCTTGTCGCGGTCATCATCGCTCTCTGGGCGGCACGACTCGGTCTGCACATCGCCTCGCGCAGCCGCGGCATCGCCGACGATCCGCGTTATGCCGAGATGGCGCGCGCATGGGGCGACGCCGCGCCGCGGCAGATGTTCTGGCTCCTGCAAAAGCAGGCCTGGGTCACGATTCCGCTGGCGCTCGCCGTGTTTCTGGCAGCCCACAATCCGGCGCCGCTGTTTCGCATGCAGGATGTCGTGGCCATCATTGTGGTGATGGCGGCGATCATCGGCGAGGCCGTGGCCGATCGTCAGTTGCGCGCCTTCAAGTCCGACCCGGCCAACAAGGGCCGCGTCTGCGACGCCGGTCTGTGGGCATGGTCTCGGCACCCGAACTACTTCTTCGAATGGCTGGGCTGGCTCGCTTACCCGCTGCTCGCGATCGAAATCGGCGGCGCCTTTGGCTGGGGCTACCTCGCCCTGCTGGCGCCGGCCTGCATGTACTGGCTGCTGGTCTACGTGTCGGGCATCCCGCCGCTCGAAGCGCACATGCTGCGCTCGCGTGGCCAGACGTTTCGCGACTATCAGGCGCGCACCAGCGCCTTCTTTCCAACTCCGCCGCGGAGGTGACCATGGGCGCCATTACGCTTGCGACCAAGTTCGTCGAGACGACGCCGATCCCCGATCCTCTGGTGCGGCTCGGCATCGCGGCGCTGTGCGGGCGCACCCATCGCAAACTCAGCAGCCAGGGCAACGCCGCGAACCGCAGCTTCGCCACCGCCATCGCCGGCCTGCCGATCGCCGAGCATGTCGACGACGCCAATGCGCAACACTACGAAGTGCCGGCGGCGTTCTTCGACCTCGTGCTCGGACCGCAGCGCAAATATTCGTGTTGCCTGTTCAGGAGTCGCGCGGACGGTCTCGCTGTCGCCGAGGAGCAGGCGCTGACTGAGACCGCCGCCCACGCCGGGCTTGCCGACGGACTGTCAATCCTCGAACTCGGCTGCGGCTGGGGTTCGTTGTCGCTGTGGATGGCGCGGCTCTATCCGGGCTCGCGCATCGTCGCCGTTTCCAATTCGCGCTCGCAGCGCGAGTTCATTGAAGATCTCGCTCGCGCCCTGGGGCTTGGCAATCTCACCGTCATCACCGCGGACATGAATGCCTTTGCCCCGCGGGACAAATTCGATCGCATCGTATCGGTCGAGATGTTCGAGCACATGCTGAACTGGCGCGCGCTGCTCGGCCGTGTGCGTTCATGGCTCAAGGACGACGGCCGCTTCTTCATGCACGTCTTCACGCACCGCGAAGCGCCGTATCGCTTCGATCACGCCGACAAGACCGACTGGATCGCGCAGCATTTTTTCACCGGCGGCATCATGCCGAGTCACGACTTCATCCGGGAATTCTCGGACATCCTCGCGGTCGAACAGGACTGGCGCTGGAGCGGCACGCATTACCGCGACACCGCGCGGCTGTGGCTGAAGAACTTCGACGACAACGCCGACGCCATCCGCGTCATCATGGAAAGCGTCTATGGCAGCGACGCCGCGCTGTGGCAGCGCCGCTGGCGCCTGTTTTTTCTCGCAACCGAAGGGTTGTTCGGTTACGACAATGGCGACATCTGGGGCGTCAGCCACTACCGGCTGAAGCCGGCCTGATCAGAACCTCAGTTCGAAATGCGCGATGAGGGCGCGGCTCGCCAGATAGGCGAGCGTGGCTGAAATGCCGGTCAGGAAAGCGCCCCAGGCCATATCGATCAAGGTGATGTGCGTCGCCCAGTTCCGCATGGTGGCGTGATTGGTCAGATCATAGGTCGCGTAGGCGAACAGGCCGAACAGCGCGCCGTGGACGACGGCGTGTTGCAGCGAATTCGCCCGCAGTGCCGGAACGACCGCGAAGATCGCGACCCCCAGCGGATACATCAGATAGAAGACAATGGCCGGCGCTACCCGAACGGTATCTGCAAGAATGTCGCCGAGAACCGGGCGGTAGAGCGCCTGTCCGGCCTTGGTCAGCCAGATGGCGTCGAGGATCGCGAAAACGATCAGAATCGAGAAGTAAACAGCGGCATAGGCGGCCATGTCGCCCTCCAGCAGGCGCGGATCGATGGCCATGCTACGGCCCAAAAGCGCGCCCGGATCACGGATTTGCGCGAATAGCGCCGGCGTGGCGATTTCCGCCCCGGCAAAACCCCGATGGTTAATCGGGTCTTAACCTCGGCCCTCCTATTGTGCATCACGTTTGGCCGCGGGGTCCTCCGCGCGATCCCGACTGCCGGGAGCCGGTTCAGCGGAATCGATCGCGCGCCAACCCTCCCCGGCATGTGTCGCTTATGTCTTTGCAGTCCGCCCAGCGCGAAACCCTCTCTCCCGACGCGGCGGCCGCCGAAAACAGCCGCTCGCCTTTTGTGCGGCTGACCGACCTCATCGCCGGCATCGCGCCCGGAAAGCCCGCCATCAACCTGTCGGTCGGCGAGCCGCAGCACGCCGTGCCCGATTTCGTCGGCCCCGTGCTGGCGGAGCACATCGCCGAATTCGGCAAATATCCCGCCAACAAGGGCACCGATCCGTTCCGTCACGCCGTCGCGCAGTGGCTCGGCCGCCGTTACGCGCTGGAGAAACCGGTCGATCCGGAAAGCGAAGTGTTGGTGCTCAACGGTACTCGCGAAGGCCTGTTCCTCGCCGCCATCGCCGCGCGCCGTTACGTCAAGAACCGCGCCGGCAGTAACGGGACTTTGCCGGCGATGCTGATCCCCAATCCCTTCTACGCCGCCTACGCCGCCGGCGCGGCGGCGGCCGAATGCGAGCCCGTCTATCTGCCGTGCCGCCGCGACACCGGTTTCCTGCCCGACCTCGACGCGCTCGACCCGGCGCTGCTCAAGCGCACCGTCGCCTTCTATTTCGCCTCGCCGGCCAACCCGCAGGGCGCCGTGGCGGACCGCGCCTATCTCGACAAGCTCGTTGCGCTGTCCCGCCGCTACGGCTTCATCATCTTCGCCGACGAGTGCTATTGCGAAATCTACAGCAAGGACAAGCCGGCCGGCATGCTCGAAGCCGCCGGCGCCGGTTTCGCCAACACCATCGTCTTCCATTCGCTGTCGAAGCGCTCGAACCTGCCCGGCTTGCGCATGGGCTTCGTCGCCGGCGATGCGAAGTTCCTCGCGGCCTTTCTCGAATTGCGCAACGTCGCCGCGCCGCAGGTCCCTGTGCCGCTGCAGCATGTCGCCGTCGCCGCCTACAATGACGAAGCGCATGTCGAGCGGAACCGCGAGCTCTACAACGCCAAGTTCGATCTCGCCGACCAGATCATCGCCGATCGCTACGGCTACACGCGTCCCGCCGGCGGCTTTTTCCTCTGGCTCGACGTGTCGAAGCAGGGCGGCAGCGAAGCGGCGACCAAACGTCTGTGGGCGGAGGCCGGCGTGCGCGTCGTACCAGGCAGATATCTGGCGCGCGAGCAGGCCGACGGTTCCAATCCGGGCGCCGACTACATTCGCGTCGCCATGGTGCAGGACGCCGAGACCACCGCCGAGGCGCTGCACCGAATTGTGGAAGTTCTCGGCTGACAATGAATTGTTCACCGGCGCTGGCTCAAAAGGGTGACGTGAAGAGGTAATAGAGAGAAGAATGGCAGCCACCGACCGCAATCTCGATGTCGTCGCTTTTGTCGCGGATCATTTCCGCGACATCCTGCGCCGTCGTTTGAGCGAACTGGCGGGCCTGGCGCTTTTGTCCTGCGCGCTGCTCGGCGCCATCGCGCTCGCCACCTGGTCTGTGCAGGACCCCTCGCTCAGCCACGCCACGCAGAAGCCGATCAACAATCTGCTCGGTTTCCCGGGCGCCATTTTCGCCGATCTGGCGATGCAGCTGCTTGGCCTCGCCAGCGTGCTGCTGCTGCTGCCCGAAGCAATTCTGGGCTGGCGGCTGCTGTCGCATAAGCCGATTGGCGAAGGCTGGCGCACTCTGGTCTGGATTCTTGCGGCGTTTCTGGCCGCCGGCTTTGCCTCGACGCTGCCGCGCATCGGCACCTGGCCGTTGCCGACCGGGCTTGGCGGCGCTTGCGGCGATGCCGTTCTGATTGTCCCGGCCCTGATCTTGGGCTCCGCGTTCAAGGGAATCGGCCTTGTCGTCGTCGCCATCGTTCTGGCGGTGATGGCGGTCTTTGCCACCGCGGTCGCGGGCGGCGCCTTCTTCAAGCGCCGCGACGAACTCGCCGAAGCAGCCGAAGTCGACGACGAAGACGACCATGAAGAGGAAGCCGGAGAAGCCGACCGCGGCTCGCCGTTCCTCGGCATGATCGTGCACGCTCTGCTGAGCTGGAAGGCGCGCTTCGGCCTGTGGCTGCGCGGCCGCCTGGAACGCCGGGCGGAGCCCAAGCCCGTTGCCGCCAAGGGTTCGCGCCAGGAGCCGCGCTTCGATGCGCTCGGCCGCGTCGCCGCGCCGAGCACGGCGCCGGCGATGCACGGCGACGACGACGAGGAAGAATACGAGGACGACGAAGACGAAGAGGAAGCTGCTCCCGCCAAGGTCAAGCGCAGCGCAGCGCCAGCCAAGAAGAAAGGCGGCCGCTTCCAGCTTCCTTCGCTCAACTTCCTGTCGGCGCAGAAGCCCGGCGAAAAATCGGCAATGCCGAAGGATGTCATTGACGCTGCGGCGCAGCAGCTGGAGAGCGTGCTCGGCGACTTCGGCGTGCGCGGCGAGATCGTCAATGCGCGGCCGGGCCCGGTCGTCACTCTTTACGAACTCGAGCCCGCGCCGGGCATCAAGTCGTCGCGCGTCATCGGCCTTGCCGACGACATCGCGCGGTCGATGAGCGCGGTGTCCGCTCGCGTCGCCGTGGTGGCCGGCCGCAACGCCATCGGCATCGAACTGCCGAACCCGGTGCGCGAGAAGGTTTATTTCCGCGAGCTGCTGTCGACCAAGGATTACAACGAGAACACCGCCAAGCTGCCGCTCTGCCTCGGCAAGACCATCGGCGGCGAAAGCGTCATCGTCGATCTCGCCCGCATGCCGCATCTGCTGATCGCCGGCACCACCGGCTCGGGCAAATCGGTCGCCATCAACACCATGATCCTGTCGCTGCTGTACCGGCTGACGCCGGACCAGTGCCGCCTGATCATGGTCGATCCCAAAATGCTCGAACTCTCCGTCTATGACGGCATCCCGCATCTGCTCACGCCCGTCGTTACCGATCCGAAGAAAGCGGTCGTCGCGCTCAAATGGGCGGTGCGCGAGATGGAGGGCCGCTACAAGAACATGGCCAAGCTCGGTGTGCGCAACATCGACGGCTATAACCAGCGCGTCGCCGAAGCCAAGGCCAAAGGCGAGACGCTGACGCGCACGGTGCAGACCGGCTACGACAAGGAATCCGGCCAGGCGATCTACGAGAAGGAAGAGCTGACACTTGAGCCGCTACCCTTCATCGTCGTGATCGTCGACGAAATGGCCGACCTGATGATGGTCGCCGGCAAGGACATCGAAGGCGCGATCCAGCGCCTGGCGCAGATGGCGCGCGCCGCCGGCATTCACGTCGTGCTCGCCACGCAGCGCCCGTCGGTGGACGTCATCACCGGCACCATCAAGGCGAACTTCCCGACCCGCATTTCCTTCCAGGTCACCTCGAAAATCGACTCGCGCACCATCCTCGGCGAGCAGGGTGCCGAGCAACTGCTCGGCCAGGGCGACATGCTCTATATGGCCGGCGGCGGCCGCATCAGCCGCGTCCACGGACCGTTCGTCTCCGACGCCGAAGTCGAAA
This sequence comes from Pseudolabrys sp., assembly GCA_017849615.1. Taxonomy (GTDB): domain Bacteria; phylum Pseudomonadota; class Alphaproteobacteria; order Rhizobiales; family Xanthobacteraceae; genus Pseudolabrys. The sequence goes on from JAFIGS010000011.1 coordinate 90,619, forward strand.
AGATCGTGAACCACCTCAAGTCGCAGGGCGCGCCTGAGTATCTGGAAGAAGTCACCGCCTCGGACGAACTCGAAGAGGGCGAGGACGTGGCCGTGTTCGACAACACTGGCATGGGCGCGGACGGCGGCGGCGATCTCTATTCCCAAGCTGTCGCCGTCGTGAAACGCGACCGCAAGGCCTCGACCTCCTACATCCAGCGACGCCTGCAGATCGGCTACAACCGCGCCGCCTCGCTGATGGAACGCATGGAAAACGAAGGCATTATTGGTCAGGCCAATCACGCCGGAAAACGGGAGATCCTCATCCCGGAGGATCCGAACAGCGACCGCTACTGAAGGTTGGGGCGTCGGGATATTCCGGCTCCCCAAGCTGCGATTTAACCCGAATCACCGCATGATCCCGGATGTTCCGGGTCGTGAAATAGCCACAGCCCGTTCCTATCTTTTCGGCAGGGCGGCGGATCGATAGGCGCGAGGCGCGGAGATCTTGATGTTACGAGTAGCGGCGACCATCACCACGGCGGCCTTGTTGCTGGCCGCGCCGGTCCTTTTGTCGGCTGCGCCGGCTTGGGCGCAATCGGTGCCGACGCCAAAGCCCCGGCCGAATGCGGCGGCTGCCGCGGCGAAGCCTGCTGCGAAAACGGCGATCAACGCCGCGGCCAACGTCAACGATGTCACCGCATCGATCATCCGGCAGAAGAACATTCCACCCGAGGCGCTGGTCGTTCGCGCCCAGGCCCCGAACCCGTCGAGCAATCCCTTCGCCGGCCTGCTCGGCAAGACGCCGACGTCCACCGCGCAGCTCACGCCCGAGCAGCGCAGCATCATCGACCGGATCAACAATTACCTGTCCAGCACCCCGCGCCTCACCGGCCGCTTCGTGCAGGTCGGCCCCGACGGCCGCCGCGCCGAGGGCGAGTTCTATCTGTCCAAGCCCGGCCGCGTTCGTTTCGAGTATGACGATCCAAGCCCGATCGAACTGATCGCCGACGGCGACTCGGTCGTCATTCGCGACCGCAAACTGGCGACGCAGGATGTCTATCCGCTGTCGCAGACGCCGCTGCGCTTCCTGCTCGCCAACCGCGTCGACCTGATGCGCGACGCCAACCTCACCGCGGTCTATGCCGACGCGACTTTCATCACCGCCGTGGTCGAGGAAAAGAACGGCGTGGTCGGCACCAGCCGGCTGATGATGATGTTCGACGCCAAGGACATGCAGCTCAAGCAGTGGACCGTCACGGACCCGCAGGGCTACGACACCACCGTCGCGGTTTATAACCTCGACACCACCAAGACGCCCGACCCGAGCCTGTTCAAGGTGGACTACACCAGGTACCGCTGACCGTCATTCCGGGGCGCACGCGGTAGCGTGCGAGCCCGGAATCCATAACCCCGGTCAGTGAGTATGGATTCCGGGCTCGTCACTTCGTGGCGTCCCGGAATGACAAGAGGGGACAAACTCCTTCCATACATGGCAATCACGGCGCGCCACCCCTAAATTACCCGCGCCATGTCCCTCAAAGTCACCACCTGGAATATCAATTCCGTCCGCCTGCGCATCGACCTTGTCGCCAAATTCCTGAAGAGCGCGCGCCCCGACGTGCTGTGCCTGCAGGAAACCAAGTGTCCAGACGACGCCTTCCCGCTCAAACGCTTTCACCGGCTCGGTTATGAATACACCGCGCTGAGCGGACAGAAGGGCTATCACGGCGTCGCCATCGTCTCGCGCGTGCCGTTCGAGAGCTTCAGCATCGAGAACTTCTGCGGCAAGACCGACTGCCGGCACATCTCGATCGTGCTCGGCGAGCGCGCCGGCCTGAAAGACCCGCTGACGGTGCATAATTTCTATGTGCCGGCCGGCGGCGACGAGCCGGACCCCGAGGTCAACGTCAAGTTCAGGCACAAGCTCGACTTCCTCGACGAGATGACGGTGCTGCCGTCATTGCGCCCGGCGCCGGGCCAGCGCGCCATTCTCGTCGGCGATCTCAATGTCGCGCCGCTCGAGCATGACGTGTGGAGCCACAAGCAGATGTTGAAAGTGGTGTCGCACACGCCGATCGAATGCGAGAAGCTCACCGCCGCGCAGAAGGCCGGCGGCTGGATCGACACCATGCGCGTTCTGACGCCCGAGCCTGAAAAGATCTTCACCTGGTGGAGCTATCGCGCGATGGACAACTGGCTGACGTCCAATCGCGGCCGCCGGCTCGATCATGTCTGGACGTCCGACGCGCTCGCCGGCCAGGTCTCGAAGATCAAGATCGCCAAGGACTTCCGCGGCTACGAAAAGCCGTCGGATCATGTGCCGGTCACGGCGACGGTGGAGATGTGATCGGCCTCATGGTGAGGAGCGCACCACTTGGTGCGCGTCTCGAACCATAGGCCGCCCCATCCTTCGAGACGGGCGCATTCACGCCCTCCTCAGGATGACGGCGGTCACTTCTCCATCATCTTCTTCACGGCGTTCAGTTCGCCCTGCCAGGCGTCGAGCCGCCTGGCGAACAGATCGCGCATGGTCACCGCCGCGGCGGGATAACCCTCGAGCATCTTGCGGAACAGGTTGCGCGTGATGCGCACCACCGTCACCGGCTCGCGCGCCACCGCGGTGAAATGCCAGACCATGTCCGTCAGCATCGCCAGTTCGCCGATCAGCGTGCCGGAACCGACGACGCGGTCCTTGTCTTCATCGTATGTGCCGGATTCGAGCGTCAGCGTGCCGTCGAGCACGATATAGCCGCCGTCGGCAAGATCGCCGGCATAGAACAGCACCGTGCCCATCTGGAACGACCGCGTCTCCGCGCCGATGGCGAGGATGCGCACGGCCTCCTTGTCCAGCGCCGCGAACAGCGGCACCTGACGAAAGAAGGCTATGTCGTCATCGAGGGACATTCGACCTCGTCATTCCGGGACGCGAATGAAATAAGCGGGCCCGGAATCCATACGCCGCAGCGCTGGGGTTATGGATTCCGGGCTCGAATGCACTCGCATTCGCCCCGGAATGACAACCGGGAAATTTGTCACGGCACCAGCTTGTAACCGCCGGCTTCGGTCACCAGGATCGCCGGCGTCGCGGCGTCCTTCTCGACCTTCTGCCGCAGCCGGTAGATGTGCGTTTCGAGCGTGTGCGTGGTGACGCCGGAATTGTAGCCCCACACTTCCTGCAGCAGCGTCTCGCGCGACACCGGCTTCTGCCCGGCGCGGTAGAGATAGCGCAGGATCGCGGTTTCCTTTTCGGTCAGCCGGACCTTGTTGCCTTTCGGATTGAGCAGCAGCTTGGAGCTCGGCCGGAAGGAATACGGCCCGATGGTGAACACCGCATCCTCGCTGGCCTCGTGCTGACGCAGTTGCGCGCGGATGCGCGCCAGCAGCACGGCGAAGCGGAACGGCTTGACCACATAATCGTTCGCGCCGGACTCGAGGCCGAGGATGGTATCGCTGTCCGTATCGTGCCCGGTCAGCATGATGATCGGCGACTTGAAGCCGCCCTTGCGCAGGATGCGCACGGCTTCGCGGCCGTCGATATCCGGCAGGCCGACATCCATCAGCACCAGATCGACCTGGTCGCCCTTGGCGGTCTGCACGCCCTTGGTGCCGTTTTCGGCGGTGACGGTGTCGAACTCGTCATGCAGCGCCAGCTGCTCGACCAGCGCTTCGCGCAGTTCGGCATCGTCATCGACAATCAGAACGGTCCGCTTGCTGGCCATTGCGTGGCAGTCTCCTCACGGGTGACAAACGTCATCATATCGGCGCTGGACGGAATAGGAAATTCCTAGGGCCTTATCCATCCCGCACGGAAAAAGGCAAGCCGAAACTGGCATTTAGGCTCGAATCGCGGTTAGGCTGCCGGCCCAGAATGATCACTCGTACGTTCTCCACCCTCCGCGTCCGCCGCCGGCCCGGCAACCCCCGGCAGGGTTGGCTGACCGCCGGCCCGGTCGTCCTGCCGGTCGCCATCGGCCGCGGCGGCATCAAGGCCAACAAGCGCGAGGGCGACGGCGGCACCCCCCGCGGCAGCTTCCGGCTGAAGCGGCTGTGGTGGCGCAGCGAGCGCCACGTCCGGCCGGCGACCCTCCTGCCGTCGCACCGCATCAAGGCGGACGACGGCTGGTGCGAGGACCCGGCATCGCGGCACTACAACCGGCCGGTCAAGGTGCCGCCGGGCTCGACCGCCGACCGGCTGGCGCGCGCCGATCATCTCTACGACTTCATCATCGAGCTGGATCACAACACCCGCCCGCGCATCGCCGGCCGCGGCAGCGCCGTGTTCATCCACGCCGCGCGGCCGCAATTCGCGCCGACGGCGGGATGCGTCGCGCTCGAACTCCGCGCCCTGCGCAGGCTTCTGGATCGTATCGGCCCGCGCACCCGCATTGTGGTGGACTGAGACTCAGGTCGGGTTGTCGAGACTGAACGTCTCCGACCGATCGTCATAAGCGAAGGCCTCGCCGAAACGCGCCCAGGCCACCACCGCGCGCAACGTGGAGTCGGCCGTTTCCTCCGTCATGTGATCTTCGAGCTCGTCGATGAAACGCCGCTTCGGGGCCTCATGATTGGCGCGATCCTGCAACACGCGGCGGATATGCTGGGCGAGCGGGACGTTGGCGAGAAGCTGTTTCTGAAACAGCTTCTTGCGGTCATCCACCCCGGCTTCGGCAAACTGCTTGCCGGCCTCGGTGAGATGGATGTCGCCGCCGCCCACGTCGGCGAAGCGCAAAAGCTGCAATACCTCGGCGACGGGGAAGAGATCGTCGACTTCCATCTGCAGCGTGCTGGCGATCACCGGAAGATCGGCGCGTCCGTTATACGGCGCGCCGGCCACGGCCTCGACAAGGCCGGCCTGCAGGTTGGCCGACACCCGCGGCAGAACAAGATCGATTCCGGCCGCTGCGAAACGATCCGCGGTGCGGGCCGGCGCCGGCCGCGCCGTCAGCGCGACATAGCTGCGCTCGACCAGATCGCGGAACATCGGATCCATGCGGCTGCGCGGATGCGGCAGATCGACCTTGATTTCCTCGGTGATATGGCCGGGATTGCGCGAGAAGACGAGGATACGATCGCACATCAGCACCGCTTCCTCGATGTTGTGCGTTACCAGCACGACTCCCTTGATCGGCAGCCGGCCGTCTTTCCACAACTCGAGAAAATCGGTGCGCAACGTCTCGGCGGTGAGCACATCGAGCGCCGAGAACGGCTCATCCATAAGCAGAATGTTCGGATGCACGACCAGCGCACGCGCAAAACCCACGCGCTGGCGCATGCCGCCGGAAAGTTCGCGCGGATAAGCCGACTCGTAACCGTCGAGACCGATGAGATCGATGCCGGCCAGCGCGCGGGTGCGGATCTCGTCCTCCGGCAGGCCGAGCGCCTCGAGGCCGAGTTCGACATTTTCCAGCACGGTCAGCCATGGAAACAGCGCCGAACTCTGAAAGACCATCGAGATGCCGGGAGCGGGCCCGCTGATGGTATGCCCCTGGTAGATCAGGCTGCCTTTGACCGGCTGCGCCAACCCGGCGATAAGCCGCAGCAAGGTAGACTTCCCGGAACCCGATCGGCCGAGCAGCCCGATGATCTCGCCTTCCTTCATGGTGAGATTGATATCGTCGAGCACAAGGAGGGCCTCGCCGTCGGCCTTCGGAAAAGCCTGGCAGCAGGAGCGAATTTCCAGCAATGCTTCGGTCATTTGGCGCTCTCTCTATTCGAGACGGAATTTGCGTTCGGCGTACCAGTACAGCGGCCGCCAGAAGATGCGGTTGAGGATGACGACGTAGAAGCTCATCACCGCCACGCCGAGAACGAGACGCTGGAAGTCGCCGGCTTCGGTGGCCTGCGCGATATAGGCGCCGAGCCCGTAGGCCTGCAGCTTCGTGTTTCCCCAACTGGCGACCTCGGCGACGATGCTGGCGTTCCACGATCCGCCCGACGCCGTGATGGCGCCTGTGACGTAATAAGGAAACACCGCGGGGATCGCGATTTTACGCCACCACAGCCAGCCGCGAATCTGCAGATTGGTGCCGACGTCGCGCATCTCGGACGGGATCGACATCGCGCCGGCGACGACATTGAACAGAATGTACCACTGGGTGCCGAGGATCATCAGCGGGCTCAGCCAGATGTTCGGATCGAGCTTGAGCACCACGATCGCGGACACGGCGATCGGAAACAGGACGTTGGCCGGAAACGCGGCAAGGAACTGGGCGGCCGGCTGGATAAATTGCGCCAGGCGCGGTCGCATGCCGATTATCACACCGAGCGGCAGCCAGATGACGGTTGCGACAGCGATCAGAATGATGACACGCCCGAGCGTCACCGCGCCAAGCAGCAATGCGCGCCCGAACTCCTGCCAGGAGATACTGTCGGCGACGAAGTCGGCGACGCGCCACACCACGTAAGCCGCCAACGCCAACAGGCAGACCATCCAGAGGCCGTCGAGCCAGCGGCTGTCCAGCCGCTTGACCGCCGCCATTCGGGAGCCCGGCTCGAATCGGGACCACCGCATAGTGCGCCGCCATAGCCAGCCAAGCGGCGCCATCGCAGTTGCCACCGCGCCGGAGCGACGCAGAACGTCGAGAAGCCAGGAACGCGGCGGCATCACCCCGGCCTGCTGTTCGAAGCGAAACCGGTCGGCCCACGCGACCAGCGGCCGAAACAGGATCTGATCGTACAGCAGGATGACGATCAGCATCGCGACGATAGCCCAGATGACGGCGTGGAGATTCTCCTGCGTGATCGCCAGCGCAATGTACGAGCCGATGCCCGGGAGCGTCACCGTCGTATTGCCGACGCTGATCGCCTCCGACGCCACCACGAAGAACCAGCTACCGGACATCGAGATCATCATGTTCCAGATCAACTGTGGCATCGCGAACGGCGCTTCGACGCGCCAGAACTGCATCCAGCGCGACAGCCGGAACACCCGCGACGCTTCCAGCAGTTCGACAGGCACCGTGCGCAGCGACTGATAGAAGGAAAAGGCCATGTTCCAGGCCTGGCTGGTGAAGATGGCGAATACCGCCGCGAACTCGGCGCCGAGCACGCGCCCTGGCGCCAGCGACATGAAGAACACCACGGTCACCGATATGAAGCCGAGGATCGGCACCGATTGCAGGATGTCGAGCAGCGGCACGAGCAGCTTCTCGGCCCGTCGGCTCTTCGCCGCCAGGGTCGCGTAGGTGAATGTGAAGACCAGCGACAGCAGCAACGCCACCAGCATGCGCAGCGTCGTGCGCGCGGCATATTCGGGAAGCCGCATCGGATCGAGCGACACCGGCGCCGCCTGCAATTCGGTCAACGGCTGCAGAAGCTGGCGGCTGGCTTCACCGATGAACACCAGCAGGCCGAGAACGAGCAGCGCCGCAATGATATCCCACCGCGTGAAGCCACGGCGCTGACCTTGCTCGACTGAAATTGGAATCGTGCCACGCATGATGGCCACCTTGCCTTCGACGTTCAGGGGAATAAGAGGTCGGCGAGCGGTTCGAGTCGCGATGATCGCGAAAGTGTTCTGGCATATGGCCGCGAAATGACAGCCGGATGTCGCGTTCGTCCCGTGGTGCGAAAACGGCTGCGCCGGTCCGTAGACCCAGGTTCGTCGGTACTATCGTCCGTCGACCACTCGCAGACGAGACGCTGCGTGCCGGGGCAGACGCGCCAGCGCGCGACGAGGCGTCGCTCGGCGTGAGGGCGCGGGGCGGCCGGCGGTGTCAGGCGACCCGGTGCAAAAGACGGGCGATGGTATTCGCCACCGCGAATGACGGCAAAAGCTGTGCGAGCGAGCTTCATGGCTCACCTCCGATCGGTCTCGGCGGACCCCGGAGGTGAGCGAGCGTTGGAGCCTAGGCCCTACCCTCGTTCATCCGCGAGACCGCGCGAGAACGGTTTGCATCGATGTTGTGAAGCGCCTCGGAAGCCGGCAGGCCGGTTGCCGCGGCGCAACTAGGGTAGTTGTCCATTGGGTCCAGAGTGATGATGGCTCAAGTTCCGTTCAAGTGGTCTGCCAATACGTCCGGCCCAAAACGCCGTCAAGAAAATCCGCGTTAAAAATACCTACAATCACGTCGCGCGGGGCGCGGGGCGCGGGGCGGGTCGTAGCCGGCCCGCCCCGCGGGGGGCCGGCTACGGTTCCTTAAGCATGCAGGCATCCGCCGCGGCGGATTCAGTCATGTTAACAAACCCCGCAACACATCTTGTTATTTTGCACTCGGGCGGACGGACGACAAACCCAAGACAGGCGCGGCTCGAGGTGAATATGGACACTGGCCAGGACACCGGCACATCATCATCGTTGCAGCCCCTGGGCCGGGTGATTGCCGTCAACGGCTCTCAGGCCAGCGTTGACCTGACCGGACGCCCGCTCGACGGCGAGACGCCGACCGTCGGCAAATTCATGGCTCTGACGACGCCGAGGGCGCTGATCGTCGCGCTCATCACCGACGTCAAGGAAGAGGCGGTCGCCAGCGCCGCAGGCGGCACCGCCTACCGCAAGATCGCCCATCTCGACCTGATCGGGGAAATCAAATCCATCGGCGGCAGCGTGCGCTTCCAGCGCGGCGTGGCGGAATATCCCAATATCGGCGACCAGGCCGCCATGCTCGGCGAGCGCGAGCTGCGCTTCGTCTATGGCGCGCCCGGCGGCAACCACGCCAATATCGGCGACCTGCAGCAGAACGCCAGTATCGGCGTGCATATCGACATCGACAGCCTGGTCAGCCGGCACTTCGCCATCCTCGGCACCACCGGCGTCGGCAAATCGAGCGGCGTCGCCATCATCCTGCAGCAGATTCTCGAGACGCGCCCCAACCTGCGCATCTTCCTGGTCGATCCGCACAACGAGTACGGCCGCTGCTTCGGCGACAAGGCCAATGTCCTTAACCCGCGCAACCTGCGCCTGCCGTTCTGGCTGTTCAATTTCGAGGAAACCATCGACGCTTTCTTCGGCGGCCGTCCCGGCGTCGACGAGGAAGTCGAGATTCTCGCCGAGGTCATCCCGCTCGCCAAAAGCGCCTATCTGCAGCTGCGCAACGGCGGCGGCGGCAACAATAACGGCCTGCTGAGCAAGAAGAAGGAAGCGCGCGACTTCGGCTTCACCGCCGACACGCCGGTGCCGTACCGCATCGAGGATCTCATCGCCCAGCTCGACGAGCGCATGGGCAAGCTGGAGAACCGCTCGCGCGCCACCGTCTATCATCGCCTGATCGGCCGCATCCAGACCTTCCGCAATCATCCGCGCTACGCCTTCATGTTCGAGAACGCGAACATCGGCGGCGACACCATGGCGGAAATTCTCGGCTCGCTGTTCCGCCTGCCGCCGAACGGCAAGCCGATGACCGTGATGCAGCTCGCGGGCTTCCCGGCCGAGGTCGTCGACTCGGTCGTCTCGGTGCTGTGCCGCATGGCCTTCGACTTCGGCCTGTGGAGCGACGGCGTCGCGCCGCTGTTGTTCGTGTGCGAAGAGGCGCACCGCTACGCGCCGGCCGACAAGAAGATCGGCTTCGGCCCGACCAAGCGCGCGCTGTCGCGCATCGCCAAGGAAGGCCGTAAATACGGCGTCTTTCTCGGCCTCGTCACGCAGCGCCCGGCCGAGATCGACACCACCATCATCTCGCAGTGCTCGACCTTGTTCGTCATGCGCCTGTCGAGCGAAGGCGATCAGAAACTGATCCGTTCGGCGGTCTCGGACGCCGCCGGCAGCCTGCTCGATTTCATTCCGTCGCTCGGCACCCGCGAGGTCTTCGCCTTCGGCGCCGGCGTCGCGCTGCCGACGCGCATGCGCTTCCTCGAATTGACGCCCGACAAGCGGCCGAACAGCGAAGCCTCCGGCTCTACTCAATCGCAGGCCGGTCTCAACATGGATCGTGATCTGCTGACCTCGGTCATCGATCGCTGGCGCAGCGCCAGCATGAGCCAGCGCATCGCCGACGATCTGTATGACGACGGCGCCTCGCCCTTCGAAGCGCCTCCGCTGCAGCCCGCCCCACCGGCGGCCTATCAGCCGCCAACGCCGCCCAATCTCGGCTCGCAATATGTGCGGGCGCCGGCGCCGTCCTATGCGCCGGTCACCGCCGCGCCCTACACCGCGCCGCCTCCTGCAACGCCGCAGCGGCCGGACTCGCTGCGCTCGAGTTTGCTGAAGAAGCCGCTCGACCAGCTCGGCAACGGCAACGCGGCGCCCGGTGCACCGGCCAAGCCGATCCTGCCGTCGCGATTCAGGTAAGCAAAGGCGGCCGCGAGCCGAAGATGGCGCTGCCGACTCGGACATGCGTGGCGCCGAGCGCGATGGCGTCGGCGAAATCCGCGCTCATGCCCATCGACAACAGCTTCAGCCCGTTGCGCGCCGCGATCTTGGCCGTCAGGGCGAAGTGCGGCCCCGGCGCGTCCTCGGCGGGCGGAATGCACATCAAGCCGGAGATCGTCAGACCGTAGGTCTGCACACAGGTCTTGATGAAAACATCGGCATCCTGAGGCAACACGCCGGCCTTCTGCGGCTCAGCCCCGGTGTTGATCTGCACGAACAGGGTCGGCGCCCTGGCTGCCTTGTCGATCTCTTTCGCCAGCGCTTCGCACAGGCTGGCGCGATCGACCGAGTGAATGGCGTCGAACAGCGCCACCGCCTCTTTGGCCTTGTTCGATTGCAACGGCCCGATCAGATGCAATTCGATGCCGGGATATTTCTCGATCAGCGCCGGCCATTTGCCCTTGGCCTCCTGCACGCGATTCTCGCCGAACACGCGCTGGCCGGCTTCGATGACCGGCGCGATCTCTTCTGCCGGAAACGTCTTCGACACCGCGATCAATATAACCCCCGCCGGATCGCGGCCGGCGTCCTTGCAGGCGCGCGCGATTTCGGCGCGAACGTGAAGAAGGCCTTGTGTCGTCATACTGTCGTGGCCGGGCTTTGTCCCCGGCCATCCCGGTCAATAAGCAAAGTCCCTGCCTAACGAAGCGGGGTCGCGGCGACAAGCCCGGCGGCGACGGGGTTGAAATGGCTCAGATAAAAGGCCGGTTCTTCTGCCCCGAATAGCCGGAGCCGGCGATCTGATCGAGCACGGCGCCGTTGAGCATTTCGAACTGCCGCCCCTGCCAGCGGATCGCCTTGGTCGCGATAAGCCGCTTCAGGGTCTTGTTGGTGTGAACCAGCGAAAGGCCGAGCGCGTCAGACAGATGCTGCTGTGTGAACGGAAACGCCACGACATTGTCCCGGACCATCCCGAGCTCCTTGGCGCGGCCATAGACATGAAGAAGAACATAGGCCACGCGCTCAAGCGCGCTGCGCCGCCCGATGCTGACCAGATGCTCTTCCAGCATCTTCTCTTCGCGGGCGGCCAGCCAGGTGATGTCGAAAGCCAGGGTCGGATACTGGGAATAGAGCTCGTAAAGCCGGCGGCGCGGCAGGATACACAAGGTCAGTGGCGTCAGCGCCTCGACCGAATGCTCCATCTCTTCCATCACCGCCCCTTGCAGCCCGACCATGTCGGCTGGCAGCGCGAAATTGAGGATCTGGCGGCGGCCGTCGTCGAGCACCTTGTACCGGAACGCCCAGCCCTCGAGGATCGTGTAGAGATGCTCGCTCCGCGTGCCCTCGGTTAAAAAACTCGCGCCCGGCTCGACGTGCAGTTCGTCGATCTTGAACCTTTTGACGAATTCAAGTTCTTCAGGACTGAACTCGCGCAGGCAAGGCACCCGGCGCAGCGGGCATTCCTCGCAGGGCGTAATGTGGCCGTTCGGCCGCGCATTTCCGAGAATCATGAGGCGCTCACTTTAGATGGCGCCGTGCCGCACGCCAGCCATGATGCGCCGATATATCACTCCAAATATCGACACACTGTGTCTTATTTAAATGCGTTGCCACGACAACTGGTGACAAAACCCAAAAGTTCCCGTCCAGGAACCGGAGGGATTCCATCGTGGAAAATCGTGATCGGCTGCTGGCCGACAAGCGCGGCCTCGTCGTCGACGATGAATTTTTGATTGTGCTCGATCTCGAAGCCCTCCTGGAGGACTCGGGCGCGAAGGTCGTCTGCCAGGGCAGTCCCGAAAAGGCGCGCGAAGCTCTTGAAGGCCAGGGCCCATTCGATTTCGCCATTGTCGATCTGCATATCGGCGGCGGCATCGAGAGCGGTCTGTCGGTCGCGTCAATGATGCAGGAACGCGGTATCCCGTTTGTATTCGTAAGCGGACTTGCCACCACGGATCCCCAGGTCACGCGCTTCAATGCGCCGCTGATCGAGAAGCCGTATCGACCTGAGATGCTTGTGCAGGCGATCGCCAAGGTGATCGCGGGCGGCTGAATTGTCGCCGTCAGGCGGCGCTGACCGTGACGTCGAGCCGGATGGCGTCGAACGGAAAGACAATCTTTCCCGCTTCCGTCTTTTGCAAAACACCCGCGCGCAACAAGGCGTGCACATCGCCGTGTACGGCTTTGACATCCCGGCTGACCCGGCGGGCCGTTTCGCGAATGGTCATTGCGCCAGCGCCCGTCATGGCGCGCAGGATTTCCCAGCGCTTCGCGGTCAGGAGCTTGAACAGAAGTTCGGGCGTCTCAAAGCTGATGCGTGTGCCTTGGGCATGGCCCTGAAAGGCGCCACGGGCGCGGCGCTTTACCTCATCGAGCGATGCGACTTCGAGGGTAACGGCATTCATCGCATTCTCCAGTTCTCAACGCCGACCAGAAGTCTTCGAGCAGCTTTTCCGGATCCGAGAAGGTGTGTGGCTCCTGCGCGTCCGCGATGTGCCGGTGATCGCCTTTGCCGGCTTCGTTATCGTAGCGCAGAACGCAAATGCCGTTGCTGACAAGGGCCAGGCGATATTTGAGGCGGTGCCGCGATCCCCTGACCGCGGCGGGCACACGCCAGACGACAATTTCGACGAAGGCCTCTTCGTCGAGGACGTGCCGCTCGTTCAGCAACAGTTCGGCCGGCATGTTGGAGATAATACCAACAGGGTGAGCATGTTGTCAAAGAGTCCAACATGCCGGAGCCGCGGTCGCTGCCATGCGCCTCGCCCGTTGACCCCCCGCCCCGTTCCATGCGACCACCCCCGCTCCTGAAAAGAGCCGGAAATGACCGCAGATTCGAGCAAAACCGAGCGTTACAACGCCCGAGCCGCCGAGCCCAAATGGCAAAAAGCCTGGGATGAGGCCGGCATCTACGCCACCAAGAACGACGACCCCCGCCCGAAATACTACGTGCTGGAAATGTTCCCCTATCCGTCGGGGCGCATCCACATGGGGCACGTGCGCAACTACACCATGGGCGACGTGGTGGCCCGCTTCAAACGGGCGATGCACATGAACGTCCTGCACCCGACGGGGTGGGGCGCCTTCGGCATGCCGGCCGAGAACGCGGCCATGGACCGCAAGGTCCACCCCAAGGGATGGACCTACGCCAATATCGCGACCATGAAGAAGCAGCTCCAGTCCATGGGGCTGTCGCTCGACTGGGCGCGCGAGGTCGCGACCTGCGATCCGTCCTACTACAAGCACCAGCAGCGCATGTTCCTCGACTTCCTCAAGGCGGGGCTGGTCGCGCGCGAATATCGCAAGGTGAACTGGGACCCGGTCGACCAGACCGTGCTCGCCAACGAGCAGGTGATCGACGGCCGCGGCTGGCGCTCCGGCGCCCTGGTCGAGCAGCGCAATCTCTATCAGTGGGTCTTCAAGATCAGCGATTACTCCGAAGAGCTGCTCGACGCGCTCGACAGGCTCGATCGCTGGCCGGACAAGGTCCGGCTGATGCAGAAGAACTGGATCGGCCGCTCCGAAGGTCTGCTGATCCGCTTCATGCTCGACACGGCGACGACGCCGCAAAATTCTAAAGGCGAAGCCGAGACCGAGCTCGAGATTTTCACGACGCGGCCGGACACCCTGTTCGGCGCCAAGTTCATGGCGATCGCGCCCGATCATCCGCTGGCGCAGGCGGCGGCGGCCAAGAACCCGAAACTCGCGGCTTTCATCGCCGAGGCCAAGCATCTCGGCACATCGCAGGAAGCCATCGACACCGCGGAGAAGATGGGCTTCGACACCGGCATCAAGGCGGTGCATCCGTTCGATCCGAACTGGACGCTGCCCGTTTATGTCGCCAACTTCATCCTCATGGATTACGGCACCGGCGCCATCTTCGGCTGTCCGGCGCACGACCAGCGCGACCTCGACTTCGTCAACAAATACGGTCTCGGCAATACGCCGGTGGTGCTGCCGCCGGGTCAGGACCCGAACACCTTCGTCGTCACCGGCACCGCCTATGACGGCGACGGCACGATGTTCAATTCCAGGAACGACGTCATCGACCTCAACGGCATGACGCCGGACAAGGCCTTCGACGCGGTCGCGAACAAGCTCGCCGCAACGACGCGCGGCAATCGCCCGGTGGCGCAGCGGCAGGTCAATTATCGCCTGCGCGATTGGGGTATTTCGCGCCAGCGCTACTGGGGCTGTCCGATCCCGATCATTCACTGCGACAAGTGCGGCGTGGTGCCGGCGCCGGTCGAGACCTTGCCGGTGAAGCTCCCCGACGATGTCACCTTCGACAAGCCGGGCAATCCGCTCGACCGTCATCCGACCTGGAAGAACGTCAAGTGTCCGTCCTGCGGCGGCGACTCGCGCCGCGAGACCGACACCATGGACACCTTCGTCGACTCATCCTGGTACTTCGCGCGCTTCACCGATCCGTGGAACGAGACCGCGCCGACGACGCCGAAGGTCGCCAATAACTGGATGCCGGTCGATCAATATATCGGCGGCATCGAGCACGCGATTCTGCATCTGCTCTATTCGCGCTTCTTCACCCGCGCCATGAAGAAGACCGGCCATATCGGCATGGACGAGCCCTTCGCCGGCCTGTTCACGCAAGGCATGGTCGTGCACGAGACCTATCGCGACAAGGCCGGCCAGTGGGTCGAGCCCGCGAATGTCACCATCGAGGGCATGGGTGAGGCGCGTACCGCGAAGGTCACGGCGACCGGCGAGGCGATCGAGATCGGCTCCATCGAGAAGATGTCGAAGTCGAAGAAGAACGTCGTCGATCCCGACGACATCATCGCCTCCTACGGCGCCGACACCGCGCGCTGGTTCATGCTGTCGGATTCGCCGCCCGAGCGCGACGTGATCTGGACCGAGGAAGGCGTGCAGGGCGCCTGGCGCTTCGTGCAGCGGCTGTGGCGCCTCATCGGCGAAGTCGCCGACGTCACCGCGCCCGACGCCAAGCCGGCGTCGTTCGGCGAGGACTCGCTCAAACTTCGCAAGGCGGCGCACCGCGCGCTCAACAATGTCAGCGACGATATCTCGAAGCTGCGTTTCAACCGCTGCGTCGCGCATATCTACGAGTTCGCCAACGCGCTGTCGGATTCGATCGGCTCGGCCGAAACCGCCCCGTCGCCGGATTTCGCCTGGAGCCTCCGCGAGGCCGGCGACATCCTGGTCCGGCTGTTCCAGCCGATGATGCCGCATCTGGCCGAGGAGTGCTGGGCGGTGCTGGGCCACAAGACCCTGGTCGCGACCGAGATGTGGCCGCAGATCGAGCCGGCCCTGCTGGTGGAAAGCTCGATTACCCTGCCGGTCCAGATCAACGGCAAGAAGCGCGCCGACGTGACCGTCCCGCGCGAGGCCGGCAAGGACGAGATTGAGGCTGCCGTTCTCGCCCTCGATGAGGTAAAGAAGGCGCTGGACGGGAAGAGCCCGAAAAAGGTCATCGTCGTCCCGCAGAGGATCGTGAATGTCGTCGTCTAGCGCCCCGCGCCTCGTCCGCACCGCTGTCCGGGCGGCCCTCGTTCTCGCCCTCGCGGGCCTGACCGCCGGCTGCTTCCAGCCGATGTACGGCTCCGGCGCGAACAGCCCGGGCGCGGCCAGCGTGAATGTCGCCGACAAGCTGTCGTCGGTCGAGGTCGAGCAGATCGTGGCGCCGGCCGCCACGCCGCTTTCCCGCCTCGCCGTCGAGGTGCGCAACAACCTGATCTTCGATCTGACCGGCGGCGGCCCGGCCGCCTCGAGCGCCTACAAGGTCAAGATCAGCATGGCGGCGAGCACGCGCCAGGTCATCGTCGACATCAACAGCGCCCGTCCCGAAATCCAGAACTACGGCATCAACGCCACCTATTCGCTCATCGACAACGGCACCGGCAGGACGCTGTTCACCAGCTATACCTTCGCCCGCGTGTCCTACAACATTCCGGGCCAGCAGCAGCGCTTCGCCGGCGACCGCGGCCTGCGCGACGCCGAGAACCGCGCCGCCAAGTCGATCTCCGAAAACATCCGCAACCGCCTGGCGTCGTACTTCGTCGCGGGGACATAACCTGTCCCGGACGCGATGCAGCGTGAAACGGTGCATCGCAGATCCGGGACAAGAGACCCATGACCGCCATCAAAGCCGCCGACGTCGATCGCTTCGTCGCCAAACCCGATCCGCGCATGCCGGTCGTGCTGGTCTATGGCCCCGATTCCGGCCTGGTGCGCGAGCGTGTCGATGCGCTGGTCAAAGCCTCGGTCGATGACGTCAACGATCCGTTCTCGTTCGTGCGTCTCGAAGGCGAGGACCTCTCCGCCAATCCCTCGCGTCTCGTCGAGGAAGCGCACACCGTGCCCTTGTTCGGCGGCCGCCGCGCCGTGCTGGTGCGGCCCGGCTCGCGCAACATCGCCGGCTCGGTCGAGCAGGTGATCGCGGCGCCGTCGAACGAATGCCGCGTCATCATCGAAGCCGGCGACCTGAAGAAATCGTCGCCGCTGCGATCCATCATCGAGAAAGCCAAGGCCGGCGCGGCGCTGCCCTGCTACGTCGATAACGCCGCCGCGATCGGCCGCCTCATCGACGACGAAATGACCGAGGCCGGCCTCGCCATCAGCCTCGACGCCCGCAACGCGCTGATCGGCCTGCTCGGCGGCGACCGCGCCGCCTCACGCAACGAGATCCGCAAGCTGGCGCTCTATGCCCGCGGCCAGGAACGCGTCGAGCTCGACGACGTCATGGCGGTGGTGGCCGACGCCTCGGCGCTGGCCCTCGACGGCGTGCTCGACGCCAGCTTCGCCGGCCGCACCGCCGAGGCCGAGACCGAATTCGGCAAGGCGCGCGCCGGCGGCTCGTCGCCGGCCGCGATCATTTCCGCCGCCATCCGCCACGTCGCCAACCTGCACAAGATGCGGCTCGCCATCGACGACGGCGACTCGGCCGAATTCGCCATGAAACGCGGCGCCCCGCCCGTCCATTTCTCGCGTGAGCGCAAGGTCGGCGAGGCGCTGCGTCTGTGGTCGGCCACCGGCCTGCTGCGGGCCATGAACCAGCTCGCCGAGGCCTCGCTTGAGGCCCGCCGCAACGCCTCGCTGGCCGAGGCGATCGCGCAGCGGGCGCTGATGGCCCTTGCCGTCAACGCGCGGCGCCGCGAAAGCTGACCCCGCCCGGCCCCCGGCGCCCGCCGCCTTTATCCTTCGTTCATCGCAATGCACTCCGTGCCCTAGGCAACCGGGGGCCCAGCGGATACGCTTGATCGTTCGAAGAAGGCCGCCTTCATGCACCGGCTGTCCAATGTCGTGAATGCGCTGGTGCGCCGCGGCCCCCGACCCGGCTCGTTCGAAGCCTATGGCATTGCCATCGCCTGCGTGCTCGCGGCGACCCTGGTCCAGCAGATCTTCGACCTGCTGGCGCCGGACACGGTTTTTTTCGCCACCTACATTCCGGCGCTGCTGATCGCCGCGCTGGTCGGCGGCGTCGCCGCCGGTGCCACCGCGACCCTGCTCGGCGGCGTCATCACCTGGTGGATGTTCTTCGAGCCGCATTTTTCCTGGGTGGTTGCGGAGAAGAACCATTTGATCAGCGTCGCGCTCTATCTGTTCGCCGGCGCGATGATCGTGTGGACCGCGGGCCAGTATCGCGAATTGCTGGCGCGGATCGACGAAGAGGAAAAGTATCGGCGCATCGTGGTCGACGAGCTGAGCCACCGGGTCAAAAACAAGCTCGCGACGATCTATGCTATCCTGCGCCATGAGTTGCGCGGGCAGCCCGCGATCTGGGACACGGTGTCGGGGCGGCTGCAGGCGCTGTCGGCGGCCGACGACTTTCTCAGCCGCGACGAAAATGCGGGCGTCGACCTGCGGACGCTGCTGCAGATGGAAGCCCAGCCCTTCGGCGCCGAGCGTTTCGCTTTCTCGGGGCCGCCGGTCCGGCTGTTCGGAAAATTGCCGACGGTTTTGGCGCTGGTGTTCCACGAACTGACGACCAACGCCGCCAAATACGGCGCGCTGCTCAAGCCGGCCGGGCAAATCGATATCGTCTGGCGTCAGGCCGGCGACGCCTTCGAGATCGCCTGGACCGAGCGCGGCGGACCGGAGGTTCTGACCCCGCTGCGCCGCAGCTTCGGCAGCCACCTCATCGAGCGCAGCCTCGACAGCTTCGGCGGTAAGGCGACGCTCGAATTCGCCCCGGCCGGCGTGATCTGCCGCATCAGCCTGCCCGGTGACCAGGTCGAGATAGCCGGCTGACCGGAGCCCGCGACAACGCGCCGTTGGGGACAGGCCGCCTTCGCGGCCTCGCCGCCTCTCCCGCTGGCATGACGGATTTGTTATCGATTCGGCACCGGGCAATCGCCGCGATGAAAGCGTCCCATGCTGCTGGTCAAGACCTATCTCGACAAGAGCGCGATCCACGGCCTCGGCGTCTTTGCCGCGGAGCGCATTCCCAAGGGCACGAAGATCTGGCGTTTCGTCGAAGGCTTCGACCGATGCTACACGCCCAGGCAGTTCGCCAGACTGCCCAAGGCGGCGCGGGATTTCCTGTCGAACTACGCCTACCGGGTTGACGGCGAAATCCTGTTCACGGTCGATAACGACCATCACATGAATCACGCCGAGAAGCCGAACACGGTGTTGCGCGGCGGTTATGTGATCGCGGCCACGACCATCGCGAAGGGCGCGGAAATCACCAACGACTATCGCGAGTTCGATCCCGAGCTCTGCGCCGCGTTTCTCAAGTCCCCGGCCAACGGCAAGACCGTCAATGGCAAGACCTTGAACGGCAAGGCGCATCCGAAGGCCAACGGCAAGGCGGTCGGCAAAGCGATTGGCAAGCCGATTGGCCACGGCCACGCGAAGCCGAGAGCGTCCGGTCGCGCTCACCTGTAGCCCGGACGAGCGCAGCAAAGTCCGGGGGGCCTGCCGGCCGCTTTTTACGTCCGGGTTACGGGATGCCCGGCCAAAGGTAATGCGCGCTTAGCGCCGGCGGCGACCACTTCTTAACGATCCGCATTCAAGGTCTCCGTTGCGGGTAACGCACGGGCGGACTGTTTCATGAGATATCATTGGCCGGCGGCGCTTGTTGCGGGGCTGGTTTTGTCGTTGCCGGGCATCGCCCAGGCGGCGGGCTGGCAGTATTGCCTCGGGGTGTCCAATGCCGATCGCAGGATCTACATGGGCCCGATCGGCACCGAGCAGAGCGGCGCCGACCCGTTGTTTGCCGACGCCATCGCCCGCGCCGGCATCAAGGTGGACGAAGTGCAGTGCCCGCGTGCCGATACGCATGCGGCGATGGAAGAGATGCAGCGCTACGCGCAGCAGTTCAATCGCAATCGCGGCATGGTCGTGGTGCCGTTCAACGACGGCCGCGCGACCCAGGCGCGGCGGTGAGGTACGCTCGCTTCCCCTCTCCCCTTGGGGAGAGGGGAAGCGAGTTAGCCGCCGTCGTTGTGATCTCCGCCAACTAACGCCCGCTCGCCCCCGCGGAAGCGGGGGCCCAGCTCTTGACCGCAGTGCTTGACGCAAAATCTGGGTCCCCGCTTCCGCGGGGACGAGCGGAGTTTGGAATCCATGCTCAGTCGTAGCCCGGATGAGCGGAGCGAAACCCGGGAGTCGCTTCCCCGCATTCCGCCGCGCTCCGTGCGGGCTACAGCCAAAACAAAACGGCCGGGCTTGGACCCGGCCGTCGTAAAACACGCAAAATCAGAAACCGGCCTCAACCCACTCCCAGCTTCCGCAGCACGGCGTCGAGCTGATCGAGATCCTTGTACTTGATCTGCAGCGTGCCCTTTTCGCCTTTTGACTCGATCGACACGTCGAGGCCGAGCGTATCGGTGAGCCGGCGCTCGAGCGCGCGAATGTCCGGGTCCTTCTGCTTCGCAACGCCGGCAGCGATCTTCTTCATCTGCTGGTCCATCGTCGCATCGCCGGGCTTGGCTTTGTCTTCGCGGACCCACTCCTCGAGCTGACGAACGCTGTAACCTTCGTCGATCGCCATTTCGGCCAGCACCTGCGCATTGGCATGGCCGACCAGAAGCCGCGCGTGACCGGCCGACAGCTTGCCCTCGCGCACCATGCGCTTCACGGCCTCGGGCAAGTTCAGCAGGCGCACCAGATTCGCGATGTAGGGCCGGCTCTTGCCGACGATCTGCGCCACCTGTTCCTGGGTGCGGTTGCACTGCTCCATCAGCGCCACATAGCCGGCGGCTTCCTCGACGGCGTTGAGGTCGGCGCGCTGCACGTTTTCGATGATGGCGAATTCGAGCGACTGCACATCGTCGGCATCGATGATCGCAATGGGCACTTCGTGCACACCGGCGCGCTGCGCCGCGCGCCAGCGGCGCTCGCCGGCGATGATCTCGAATTCGTTGGTCGGCAACTGGCGAACCACGATCGGCTGGATGATGCCGCGTTCCTTGATGGAGTCGGCGAGTTCGACAAGCTGCGCTTCGGTGAAATCGCGGCGCGGGTTGCGCGGATTCGGATGCAGCTTCTCGACGGGCGCC
Organism: Pseudolabrys sp.; assembly: GCA_017849615.1. GTDB lineage: Bacteria > Pseudomonadota > Alphaproteobacteria > Rhizobiales > Xanthobacteraceae > Pseudolabrys. The sequence continues at coordinate 111,327 of JAFIGS010000011.1, forward strand.
TTGCGCGGGCGGCGCGGCGCATTGTCGGCGGCCGGAGCGTCCTGCACCACCTCACCCATCAGCGAGGCAAGGCCCCGACCCAAACGCGAATGATCCGCCATCGCCGAAGCTCCCGATGCCATCTCAACTACCTCACGCCGTTTCTTGTTATGGTCGCCAACTGTTTCTTCAGGTGCGCGCATGTTCGCATCCAGCTTCTCCATGCGCTCGGAGACGCTCATGCTTTCGATACGCGATGCAATGGCCGTCATGCGACGGCCGAGCGATGACCGCAAAACCTCAGCCCGCCTTCAGCTCGCGCTCGCGCTGAATGATCTCGGTCGCGAGCCGCAGATAGGCTTCGCTGCCGACGCATTTGAGATCGTAGACCAGCACCGGCTTGCCGTAGGACGGCGCTTCCGAAATACGGACGTTGCGCGGGATCACCGTGTCGTAAACCTGCTTGCCCATGAACTGACGCACGTCGGCGACAACCTGGTTGGCGAGATTGTTGCGCGAGTCGTACATCGTCATGACGATGCCGTGGATCGACAGGGTCGGGTTGAGGTTCTTCTTCACTTCCTCGACGGTCTTGAGAAGCTGCGACAGACCTTCGAGCGCGAAGAACTCGCACTGCATCGGCACCAGGATCGAATGCGCGGCCGCCATGGCGTTGACGGTGATCAGGTTCAGCGACGGCGGGCAATCGACCAGCACGTAGGTGAAGTTGAAGGCCGGCGAACCGTTGTTGATGTTGTTGAGCGCGGTGCGCAGGCGGAAGGCGCGGTCGCGCTGCTGGCCGATCTCGAGCTCGAGGCCGGACAGATCCATCGTCGAGGGCGCGAGGTGAAGCTGCGGCACGGCGGTCGGGATCACCGCGTCGCGCATCGGCGCCTGGCCGGCGAGGACGTCGTAAGTCGAGGTGCCGCGTTCCTTGTGCTGGACGCCGAGCCCGGTCGAGGCGTTGCCCTGCGGATCGAGATCGACGATCAGCACATGCTCGCCGATCGCGGCCAGCGCGGTGCCCAGATTGATGGCGGTCGTGGTCTTGCCGACGCCGCCCTTCTGGTTGGCGATGGCGATGACGCGCGGGCCGGCGCCCGGCGTGGCGGCCGCCTGCGGGCGCTCGAACGGCACCACCTGCGGCGCCTGGGGGTTGAGGGTATCCGGGGTGTCGGTCATTGGCTGATCCAATCGACTTTAAGTTGTCGTATGCAGCTTTAAGTTGCGGACGATCACGACGCAGCCGTCGGGACTCGTTTTGCTGGGGATTTTTTCGGCCTCAAGTTTCCAATATTTAGAGGCCTCGGTCAATTCACTATCTATATCTAGACCCTTGAGAAACAGTCCAATGGCCCCGCGCTCGATCAGAGGAAACGCCTGATCGCACAGGGTTTTCAATGGGGCGAGCGCCCGGGCGCTGACCACATCCACGCTGTTCACAGTGTCCGAGACAAATTTTTCGATTCGCTCGGCATGGACTTGCGCCTGGACCCCGGTTGCGCGGATGGCCTCGCGCAGGAAGGCGGCCTTCTTGCCGTTGCTTTCGACCAGGTGGACCGTGGTGCCTGGTTTTTCCGCCAGCGCGCAGGCGACGGGAAGTGCCGGGAAGCCGCCGCCGGAGCCAAGGTCCACCCAGGTTTTGGCGTCCGGTGCCAGATCGAGGAGCTGCAGCGAGTCGGCGATGTGCCGGGTCCAGAGCTGGGGAATCGTCGAGGGCGAAATCAGGTTGGTGGTCTGCTGCCAGCGCAGCAAAAGTTCGACGTAGATGTCGAGGCGCCGCTCTGTTTCACGTGAAACAGGGGTCAGCGCCAGTGCATGGGCCTTGTCGGCGGCAAGGTCCAGGCCGTGCGGCGCCTTGCTCACGCGCTTTGTGCGGCCGGCTTCTTGCCGAGACCGCGCTTCACATGGGCCACCACCAGCGTCAGCGCCGCCGGCGTGATGCCATCGATCTTCGCCGCATGGCCGATGGTCCGCGGCTGGTGCTTGATGAGCTTCTGCTTGGCCTCGTTCGACAGGCCGGGCATCGACGCGTAATCGAGGCTTTCCGGCAGCACGAAGCTCTCATCCCGGCGATAAGCCTCGATATCGGCATTCTGGCGGGTCAGATAGACCTCATACTTGGCGTCGATCTCGACCTGCTCGGCGAGCTTGGGCGCCAGCTCGCCAAAACGCGGCCAGATCCGGGCCAGGTCAGCCATTTCGATGTGCGGATAGGACAGCAGCTCGAAGGCCGTGCGCCGCTGGCCGTCCTGATTGAGGGTGAGGCCCTGTTTTTCGGCCTCGCGCGGCGTCAGCGATACCGAGCGCGCGAAGGCGCGTGCGTCATCCAGCGCGTCCTGTTTGCGGCGATGATGCTGCGCCCGCTCCTGCCCCACGCAACCGATGGCAATGCCCTTGTCGGTCAGGCGCTGGTCGGCATTGTCGGCGCGCAGCCGCAGACGATACTCGGCGCGCGAAGTGAACATCCGATAGGGCTCGTTAACGCCCCGTGCGGTCAGATCATCGACCATGACGCCGATATAGGACTCGGCGCGGTCGAAGGTAATCGCTTCCGAGCCCGCCGCCAGCGCCGCGGCATTCAGGCCGGCCAGAAGCCCCTGTGCCGCAGCCTCTTCATAGCCCGTGGTGCCGTTGATCTGGCCCGCCAGGAACAGGCCGGGTAACTTCCTGGTCTCCAGAGTCAGCTTGAGCTGCCGCGGATCGACGAAATCGTACTCGATGGCATAGCCCGGGCGCACGATCCGGGTCTTTTCCAGCCCCGGAATGGACGCGACGATGGCCTTCTGGACGTCCTCAGGCAGCGACGTCGAGATGCCGTTGGGGTAGACTGTTGAATCGTCGAGCCCTTCCGGCTCCAGGAAGATCTGGTGGCCATCGCGCTCACCGAAGCGGACGATCTTGTCTTCAATTGATGGACAATATCGAGGGCCGGTCGAGGCGATCTGTCCGGAATACATCGGCGAGCGATGGACATTTGTCCGGATAATCTCATGCGTCGCCGAAGTCGTCCGGGTGATGCCGCATTCGATCTGCGGCGTCGTGATGCGCTCGGTCAGAATTGAGAACGGCTCCGCCGGGTCATCGCCCGGCTGCATTTCCAGTGCTTTCCAGTCGATGGTCGAACCATCGAGCCGCGGCGGGGTGCCGGTCTTGAGGCGGCCGAGGGTCAAACCGGCTCTTTCGAGGGTCACGGAAAGCCCCAACGCGGGCTCCTCACCGACCCGGCCGGCCGGAATCTGCTTCTCGCCGATATGGATGAGGCCGCGCAGGAAGGTGCCGGTGGTTAGGACCACCGCCCTGCAGGCAATCTCGCGACCATCCTTGAAGCGGACGCCGGTGACCTGCCCGTTCGCAACAGTCAAATCGTCAGCCTCAGCCTCGAGCACCGTGAGATTCGGTGTGGCCATGATCGCGGCCTGCATCGCCGCGGCGTAGAGCTTGCGGTCGGCCTGGGCGCGCGGCCCGCGCACGGCCGGGCCCTTGCGGCGGTTGAGAACGCGGAACTGGATGCCGCCCTGGTCCGCCACCCGGCCCATCAGGCCGTCGAGGGCATCGATCTCGCGGACCAGATGGCCCTTGCCCAAGCCGCCGATGGCGGGGTTGCAGGACATCGCGCCCACGGTCGCAAACTGGTGGGTAATCAGGGCTGTCCGGGCGCCCACGCGCGCGGCCGCGGCCGCGGCCTCGCAGCCGGCGTGGCCGCCGCCGATAACGGCGACGTCGTACTGAATGGCGACCTGCGACATGCCGGTCCTTTAGCGGAGCGAACGGGGCCGGTCAAAAACTTCGTCAGACCAATGTTTCACGTGAAACATCGCTCACGCCCTACTCACTTACCGATGCAGAAGTCACGGAAAATGACGTCTAAAACATCCTCGACGTCGACCCGGCCAGCCAGGCGGCCAAGTTCCGTCGCCGCCAGCCGGAGCTGTTCGGCCACCAGTTCTTCGCGGCCGCTCGCGGCAATGAGAGCCCCGGACAGCAAATGCTGCACCGCACCAAGAATCTCGCGGTGACGTGAGCGGGTAACCAGTGCCTGCTCGGCGCCCAGGAGGCGGGAGGCCGTAAAAGAAGTGAGCCTGACAATCAATTCTTCGAGGCCAGAACCGGTAACCGTCGAAACAATGAACTCATATTCAGCGATCTCTCCATTCTTAGCCGCACTCTCGTAAGTCTCTGAGATACCGTCATATTTATCCGTTGATGACACCGATAACCCGGATTCATCGCTATTGACCGAAGCCTGTCTCTGAGCCCGGCCCAGCACCCCACCCGAACGTGTAGCAACACCTTGCCCGGCTGCGCTGCCGGGCCGAACCCCGGCAGCAACCGCCTCCGGACCCGTATTTGCCTGCGGATCGCCCTCCATTGTGCGCAGCATTGCTGCGTTCATGCTGCGCACAAGATCAGCCTTGTTCCTCACCCGCCAGACGGGGACGGTTCCCACGGCCCCGTCCAGATCGGGCTTCGCGGCACCCTCGCCTTCGCAGGCGTCGGTAACCCACAGCACCAGGTCGGCGCCGGCCGCGCGCTGCCTCGCCCGCCGCACCCCCTCCATTTCCACCGGATCGGCGGTATCGCGGATGCCGGCGGTGTCCAGCATGGTCATCGGATAGCCGCCGAGATCGAGATGCACCTCGATGACGTCGCGGGTGGTGCCGGCATAGGGCGAGACAATCGCGGCCTCGCGCCGCGCCAGCCGGTTGAGCAAGGTGGATTTGCCGGCGTTCGGCGGCCCGGCGATCGCCACAACAAGGCCGTCACGCAGCCGCTCGCCGCGGCTATCGGCCAGCGCCGTGGCAATTTCGTCGCGCAGCTCCTGCACAATCGCCAGCGCCGGGCCTAGCAAATCCTCCGGAACATCGGCCTCGTCGGAAAAATCGATGCGGGCCTCGACCAGCGCGAGCGCGCGAACCAACCGCAAACGCCATTCCTCGGCGCGGTTGCCGAGCGCGCCCTTCATTTGCCGGAACGCCTGCCGCCGCTGGCTTTCGGTCTCGGCCGCCACCAGATCGGCGAGCCCTTCCACCGCGGTGAGATCGAGCTTGCCGTTCTCGAAGCCGCGCCGCGTGAACTCGCCCGGCTCGGCCATACGCAGCCCGTCGATACTGCCGAGTGCATCGAGAATGCCGGCGATCACCGCCGGCCCGCCGTGGCCCTGCAGTTCGGCGACATCCTCACCGGTTTCGCTGTTCGGGCCGGGAAACCAGAGCGCCAGCGCTTCGTCAACGATTTCACCCGATCGCGGATCGCGAATACGCGCCAGTTTTGCCTGACGCGGCGCGGGCACCTTGACGCCCAAGGCCTCCAGCGCGGCGCCGGCGCGCGGCCCGGAAATGCGGATCACCGCGATGGCGGCGGGCGGGCGTCCGGAAGAAAGGGCGAAAATCGTGGAGCGAGCGGCGTGCGGCATGACGCCTTTAGGCAAACGCCTATCGGCCAGCCCCGTCAAGCCATCGGCTCGTGATCATGCGCGAGTTGCCGCAAGGAACGTTTCGCATCACGGCCATTTATTTCCCTTACACACCCGTCAGAACCGGAACAGTTACATCTGACAGTCGTGCCGAAGGTTATCCATGAAATCCCATTCAACACTCGTCGCCGCGACAATTCTCTCGCTCACTCTCGCCGCCTGCGGTGACAACGCCCAACTGTCCGATCAGCAATCGACCGGTCCCAATCCGCAAATTCCGCAGCCCATCACTTCGCTGATCCCGACCGTCAACATCGCCGGCGTGTCTTCCTGGCCGGAGGGCGCAAAGCCGCAAGCCGCCGCGGGCCTCAGCGTCAACGCTTTTGCCAAGGGTCTCGACCATCCGCGCTGGATCTACGTGCTGCCGAACGGCGATGTGCTGGTTGCGGAAAGCAACAAGCCGAAAAAGGAAAAGACCGAATTCAGCGTCCGCGGCTGGGTGATGGGCATCGTACAGGGCTGGGCAGGCGCCGGGGTCGAGAGCCGCAACCGCATCACCTTGCTGCGCGACGCCAATGGCGACGGCGTCGCCGAAGTCAAAACCGATTTCATCACCGGCCTGCATTCGCCATTCGGCATGGCGCTGGTCGGCGACCAGCTCTATGTCGCCAACACCGACGCGGTGATCCGCTTTCCCTACAAAGACGGCGAAACGAAGATCAGCAGCGCGGGCGAGAAGATCGCGGACTTGCCGGGCGGTCCGATCAATCATCACTGGACCAAGAACATCATCGCCAGCAAGGACGGCACCAAGCTTTACGCGACGTCCGGCTCGAACAGCAATGTTGCAGAGAACGGATTGGAGGCGGAAGAGAACCGCGCCGCGATTCTTGAAATCGATATCGCGACCGGCAGCACGCGCCTGTTCGCCTCGGGGCTGCGCAATCCCAATGGCCTCGGTTGGGAGCCAACCACGGGCGCGCTGTGGACCGTGGTCAATGAGCGCGACGAGCTCGGCAGCGATCTCGTTCCCGACTATCTAACGTCGGTCCAGGACGGCGGCTTCTACGGCTGGCCCTTCAGTTATTGGGGCAAGCATGTCGATACGCGCGTGAAGCCGCCGAAGCCGGAGATGGTCGCCAAGGCCATCGTGCCGGACTACGCGCTGGGCAACCACGTCGCGCCGCTCGGCCTGACTTTCGCGCAATCGACCGAGGGCAATACGGCGAATCTGCCGGCGCCGTTCACCGCCGGCGCGTTCATCGGCAATCATGGCTCATGGAATCGCAAGCCGCGCAGCGGCTACGCCGTGGTGTTCGTGCCCTTCACCGACGGCAAGCCGTCGCAGCATCCGCCGATCAACGTGCTGACCGGCTTCATCGGCGCCGACGACAAGGCCCAGGGCCGCCCCGTCGGCGTCACCATCGGCAAGGACGGCGCGCTGCTGGTCGCCGACGATGTCGGCAACACGATCTGGCGTGTCACCGGCGCAGCGCGAAGCGCGCAACAATAAGACGCGACGGCCGTCGACCCAAGTCTGCGTTTGACAATGCATCGACGCCTCACGAACCGCTCGAACTCAAGCGTCGCGACACACGTCCAAGTAATGCCAGCCTGTGGCTGTCACACCGCCGTTCATTGCGAATCAAACAGCACGGTGCCATTCTCATCTAGAACATATCACGAACAATCATGTCCGACCTTATCGGCGTGCTCATCGCCATCGCATCCAGCAGCCTCGGCGGCACCGCGGCGGCGGTGACACGCTATTTGGTCGGCAATGCCGATCCGGTCACGCTCGCCATTCTGCGCTGGGGCATCGGCTTTATCGTCTTGCTGCCTGTAACCCTGCTGATGCGGGCAAAATGGCCGCCCCGCGCCGATTGGCCCGCCGTCGCCGCACTCGGGCTCTGCTTCTTTGGCCTGTTCTTCGTGCTCTACAATATCGCGGTCGGCTACACGACCGCGGCGCGTGCAAGCCTCGCGCTCTCGACGCTGCCGTTACAGACCATGGTCGTCGGCGCTATGCTCGGCATCGAGCCGCTAACAATACGGAAGTCGCTCGGTGTCGGCATCGCGGTGCTTGGCGTATTCGCCGCGCTGACTTCCGGACTCGCGGCGGCACCCGAAGGCGCATGGCGCGGCGAACTGATCATGGCCGGCGCGGTGCTGTGCATGTCCTTCTACAATGTCTGGTCGAGGCCATTCATGCAGCGCTCAAGCGCGCTCGGATTTCTAACCCTCGGCATGGGAACGGGTGCGGCGGGGCTTATCCTGATCGGCTTTCTGACCGGCCACATGGCTACGCTTGCGAGTTTCGGCGCACCGCAATGGATGGCCGGCATTTATCTTGGCGTCGGCGGCGGCGCGCTCGCTTTCATCCTTTGGGGGCTGGCACTGCAACGAACGACGCCAACGCGCGTAGCGGTCACCATGACCGTGAACCCGATTGCCGCCGGCCTACTCGCCACCGTCCTTGTCAACGAACCGATCACGCTCAACCTGGTGCTCGGGCTTATCGCCGTATTTGTCGGAATCTGGATTGCGACGATGGAAAGACGGCCGTCCTGACTGCGGTGGAAGACGATCGCGTCCGCTAACCCCTTCCGCCAACCCAGGCCATGCATTCCAGTTCGAGCTGCGCGCCGAGGGCAAGGCCATTGCAGCCGAAGGCCGAGCGCGCGGGCAGGCGGCCTGCCTCGAAATAGGTGACATAGACCTTGTTGAAGTCCGGCCATTTCGTCATGTCGGCCAGCATCACCGTGACCTTGAACACATCGGCGAAGGACAGGCCGTTCTCCTTCAGCACGGCGGCGATGTTGTCCATGGTCTGCCGTGCCTCGGCTTCCATGCCGCCCGGCGCCAGTTCCAGCGTGCCCGGTCTGTTGCCGAGCTGGCCCGACAGATAAAGCACGTCGCCGACCTGAACCGCCTGGCTGAAGGGCAGCTTCAAAGCCTGCGCCGCCGGCGAATTGATGAACTTCATGATGCACTCCCTCTGTCCGGTGAGAATAACCTGTCATCCCGCAGCGCGGAATCGAAACCGCATGCCGCGCGTCAGTCATCTGCTAGAATGACCCCAATAATAACCGGGAGGATATGATGGCCTGGATCATCCGCACCACGTCGCAGCTTGCCGCTGCGGCGCTTCTTGTCTCGCTCGCCACCACCGCTTTCGCCGCCGATCCCACAGGCACATGGGTGCGACCTTCGACCGGCACGCAGATAAACTTCTACAATTGCGGCAGCGCGCTCTGCGCCCGCATCACCGCCGTGAAGGACCAGTCGCGCAAGAACACGATCGGCACGGTCATCGTGAAAGGCGCAACAAAGTCGGGCGACAATACCTGGAAAGGCGACCTGCTCAACACCGAGAACGGCAAGACCTATTCCGGCGTGTTCACGCTCGAGAGCGCCAATGCGCTGAGCCTGAAGGGCTGCGTCGCCATGGTGATGTGCAGCGGCGAGACCTGGCAAAGGGTGAGGTAGGTTGCTTTCTTCCCCTCTCCCCTTAGGGGAGAGGGAAGAAGAGAGTTGCAACGCTTGTTCATCCCAGCAGCGTTGTTAGCTTACTGCAATGACATCAAGCACAAGCACGCACACCAACCGTCTCGCTCACGCAACGTCGCCCTATCTGCTGCAGCATCAGCACAATCCGGTGGACTGGTGGCAGTGGGGGCCCGAGGCACTCGCCGAGGCCAGGCGCTCGAACCGGCCGATCCTGCTGTCGGTCGGCTATGCCGCCTGTCACTGGTGCCATGTCATGGCGCATGAGAGCTTCGAGGACGAAGCCACCGCGGCCGTGATGAACGACCTGTTCGTCAACATCAAAGTCGATCGCGAGGAGCGGCCGGACATCGACCAGATCTACATGAACGCGCTGCATCTGCTCGGCGAGCAGGGCGGCTGGCCGCTCACCATGTTCCTGACGCCGGCCGGCGAGCCGGTGTGGGGCGGCACCTATTTTCCGAAGGAGGCGAAGTTCGGCCGCGCCGCCTTCACCGACATCCTGCGCGAAGTGTCGCGGCTGTTCCGCGAGGAGCCGGCCAAGATCGAGCAGAACCGCGCGGCGTTGCTGGCGCGGCTGGCCGACACTGCGCGGCCGGCCGGCAAGGTCACGATGGGCGTCAAGGAGCTCGACGGCGCGGCGCGGCAGCTCGGCAACGCCTTTGACAGCGTCCAGGGCGGATTGCGCGGGGCGCCCAAGTTCCCGCAGGCGTCCTTGTTCGAAATGTTGTGGCGGGCAGGGGAGCGCACCAGGGACGAGCGCTTCACCGAGCTGTTCGACCTGACGCTGACCCATATCGGCGAGGGCGGCATTTACGATCACCTCGGCGGCGGCTTTGCCCGCTACTCGGTCGATGACCGCTGGCTGGTGCCGCATTTCGAGAAGATGCTGTACGACAACGCCCAGCTTCTCGCCCTTTATGCTGCAGCATGGACCCGCAGCAAAAACCCGCTCTACCGCGCCCGCGCGGCCGAGACGGTGGAGTGGCTCCGGCGGGAAATGACCAATGAACACAAGGCCTTCTGCTCCTCTTTGGACGCCGATTCCGAGGGCGAGGAGGGCAAGTTCTATGTCTGGTCGCTGGCGGAAATTCGCGACGTCCTGGGCGCGGACACGGATTATTTTGCAGCGCAATATGACGTGACCGAAGAAGGCAACTTCGAAGGACACAATATTCTCAACCGCCTCAAGCACTTACCGCGCACAACGGAGGGCCATGTTGCAGGGGGCCCGGACGAGGCCCCGTTGGTTATGTTGCGCGGTAAGTTATTGACCGCACGAGAGAAACGGATTCGGCCCGGACTCGACGACAAGATCCTGGCCGACTGGAACGGCCTGATGATCGCGGCGCTGGCGCAGGCCGCCACGGCGTTCGACGAGCCGGGCTGGCTGGTCATGGCGCGGCAGGCTTTCGACTTTGTGGCCGGTGCGATGACCCGCGACGGCCGGCTCGGCCATTCCTGGCGCGCCGGGCAGTTGCTGCTGCCGGGGCTGGCGTCGGACTACGCCTGCATGATCAAGGCGGCGCTGGCGCTGAACGAGGCGACCGGGGAGGCGGGCTATCTCGACCGCGCCGTGGCCTGGCAGCAGGCGCTCGACCGGCACTACGCCAATCCCGGCAATGGCGGCTACTTCCTCACCGCCGACGACGCCGAGGGCCTGATCGTGCGGCCGTCCGCGACCAGCGACGACGCCACGCCGAATCCCAATTCGGTGACGGCGGAAAATCTGGTGCGGCTCGGCGCGCTGACCGGCGACGACCAATGGCGAGCGCGGGCGGACGCGCTGCTCGAGGGCATTCTCGCCGGCGCGACGCAGAACCTGTTTGGCCATGTCGCGCTGCTCAACGCGCTCGATTTCCGCCTGCGCGCCGCCGAGATCGTCTGCACCGGGCCGGACGCCGAAGCCTTCGCGCGCGAGGCGCTGAAGCTGCCGCATCTGTCCCGCATCGTGCTGCGCGCGCCGTCGGCCGGCGCGCTGCCGCCGTCGCATCCGGCGCAGGACAAGATCAAGGCCGTGTCGGGCAGCGCGGCCTTCGTCTGCGTCGGCGAGCGTTGTTCGCTGCCGGTGACGGAGGCAGGCAAGATTGAAGAGGCGGTGCGGGGGATGGGCTAGCCGTCGTCCCGGGCGACTGAGCGCAGCGAAGGAGACCGGGGATCCATAATCAAGCAACGCGCTTTGTGCCTTTGTCGCCCAGCCACCCGCTCCACGGCTCCGGCGCGATGAGCCCATCGCTGACCCGCACCGGCCAGATCACATTCTTCGCATCCATGCGGCCGATCACCGACGGCTTGTGCAGATGCTGGTTGTCGACATCGAGCCGCACGTCGAAGCCGGACGGCGCGCGGATGCTGCGGCCGGCCAGCGCGCGGCGCACCGCCTGCGTCTCGGTGGTGCCGGCGGCGGTGACCGCCTGAACCCAGAGATTGAAGCCAATAAAGGTCGCTTCCATCGGATCGTTGGTCAGGGCGCGGTCGTCGCCGGTGAAGCGCCGCCACTCGGCGATGAAAGCGCGGTTCTCCGGCGTGTCCAGCGTCTGCAGATAATTCCACGCCACCATATGACCGACGAGATTGCGCTCATGCAGCGCCGGCATTTCCGCTTCGCCCAGTGACAGGCTCATCACCGGCAGGATATCGGCGTCGAGGCCCTGCCGCGCGCGCTCGCGGAAGAAGTGGACATTGGAGTCGCCCGACAGCGTGGCGATGATGGCGCCGTCCTTGCCGCAGAACTTGCGGATGCGCTGCACGGCCTCGCGCCAACGCGTCTCATCGAACGGCGTGTAGAGTTCGTCGACCGCGTCGTGGCCGATATTGTGCGCGCCCTTGAGGTAGTTGCGGATGACGGCGTTGGTGGTGCGCGGATAGACGTAGTCGGTGCCGACCAGGAAGAAGCGGCGGCGCCCGAGGCCAATGAGATGGTCGACCGCGGGCAGGGCCTGCTGCTGCGGCGTCGCGCCGGTGTAGATCACATGCGCCGACTGTTCCTGGCCCTCGTACTGGCTCGGGTAGAACAGCAGGCCGTCGTGCTCCGCCAACACCGGCAGCACCTGCTTGCGCGAGGCCGACGTCCAGCAGCCGAAGATCGCCGCCGCCTTGTGATCGCGCAGCAGGCTCGCCGCCTGGCCGGCATAGGCTTTCACGTCGGAGCGCGGATCCATGATCGCGGCCTCGACCGGACGGCCGAGCAGACCGCCCGACTCGTTGAGCTTCTCGATCAGCATCACCAGCATCTGCTGCAGCGGCCGCTCGCTGGCGGTGAGCGTGCCGGACAACGAATGCAGGATACCGACCTTGATCGAGCCGTGATCGAGATCGGCGAAGTAACGGCCGACCGAGGCGGTGAGCGATTGCGCACGGACGATGAGGTCATCCGCGGTGGCGAGCACCGCATCGCCGGCATCGGCCACGTCGGACACGATGGCGCGGATGCTCGGCAGCGTTTCACTCACCGTCGCGGCCACCTTGCGGGCGTCGGTGCCGATGTGGTCGAGCTTGGCGATCTGCTCTTCCATCAGCCGCGTCACGTTCTCGTTGACCTGGCTCATGGCGGCGACGCTCTGATCGACCGCGACGATGGCGCCCGCCGCCTCGCCCACCGCGGCCTGGATGTCATGCACCTGAGTCGCCACCTCCTTGGTCGCCAGCTCGGTGCGGCGCGACAGCTCCTTCACTTCGGCGGCGACCACGGCGAAGCCGCGGCCGTATTCGCCGGCGCGGGCGGCCTCGATGGTGGCGTTAAGCGCCAAGAGCGACGTCTGCTGCGCGATCGCCTGGATGAGCTTGATGACCTGCTCGATGCGCGATGCGGCGAGGCCGAGATTGCGCATGGTCTCGTCGGCGCGGGCAAGCTCGGTGACGGTGCGCGTCGTGGCCGCGCGCGCGGCATCGACCTGGCACGACGACGTCACCGCCAGCGCCTGCACATCGCGCGCCGCGGCAGCGACGCCGGCAACTTCTTCGGCGGCCTGCGCGGCGGCGTCGGAGGAATACGTGACCTGCTGCGCCATCAGCCGGTTGGTCTGCGCCAGCTCGTCGGCGGTGCCGCGAATGCGCTCGCCCGCCATGGTAAAGGCGCTGACGACATCGTCGATGGCGCTGCGAAAGTTGCCGGTGAAGAAATGGCGGCCGGCATGATGCAGCCGCGCCTCGGTTTCGCGCCGACTCTGATCCACCGACAAGGTGTCGGCGTCGATCAGGGCGGCGCGTATACGGCTTGCGGTGTCGCCGAAACTGCGAATGGCGCCATCGCCGATACGCTCCGGCAGGCTGACGTAGCGATCACCGCCCGCAATCGCCCCGATCGAATCCATGACCGCGCTCAGCCGCCTTTCGGCAAACATGCCGACGGCCAGCGAACCGGCCAGGCCCGCGGCAAGCGCCATCAAGGCCGAACCCGACGCATGGAATGCGAACGCGACTGCGGCGCAGACAATGAACACCGGCACCGCGATCCACAGGGCAGGCCGCGGGATTCGATTTCGGGCGGACATTTCAGGCTCGATTGGGAAAGGATTTCGCCTTTCAAATTCGCCCGAATATGGTTTCCAAATTCTTGTTGAAGGTGCGGAAACACCGCATCAAATGTCGGCAAACGCGCTCAAGTTTTAGGCGCACCGCGATTTATAAAGAACGCCCGACGCCTCACGAGGACTTGCCACAGGACTTGCCGCGGATCGAAGCCCAGTCGAGCGCCGCGACTTCGCTCTTGATCCATGTGCCGAAAGCCTTGGCAGCCGGCGGCGGCCTCCGGTTCGACGGGCCGACCAGATAGAACGCGCGTCCGGATTCCAGCGCCAGCGGAAAGGGCATGACGAGCTGGCCGCTTCGCAAGTCGTCATAGGCGAGAATGTCATAGGTCAGCAGCACGCCGGCGCCCTGGCAGGCGGCATCGAGCGCATGGTCGGCGCTGTTGAAGCGCAGGCCGCGCCGCAGATCGACCTCGCCGACACCGGCGGTTTTGAACCACACCGCCCAGTCCGGGCGCGCAGCAGTCGGGATCAGCGAGTCGTCGTGGATCAGCCGGAAGCCGGCGAGATCCGCCGCCGAGCGGATCGGCCCATGCTTCTCGAGGAATTGCGGCGTGCACACCGGCACGAAGAAGACGTCGACCAGCATGTCGAGATCGAGACCACCGGCGGCTTTCGGCGGCACCGCCATGTTGCGCAACGCCATGTCGATGCCGTCATTGATGAAGTTGGCGTTGCTGGCGCTCGCGGAAATGCGGATGTCGATATCGGGATAGGCGGCCGCGAACCGGTAGAGCCGCGGCACCAGCCATTTCGCGGTCAGGCCCGGCGAGGTGCTGAGCACAAGCACATTCTCGTTCTGGCCGGCGTTGAAGGAGGCCACCGCGTCGCGGATATGGCTGAAGCCGGTCTGCAGGCCCGGATAAAGCTGCCGGCCAGCCGCGGTGAGCGCGATGGCGCGGACCCGGCGCTCGAACAGCTTGACGCCCAGCATCTCCTCCAGCGCGCGGATCTGGTGGCTCAGCGCGCCCGGCGTGACGTTCAGCTCGTTCGCGGCCTGGGTCAAACTCAGGTGACGCGCCGCTGCTTCAAAGGCGCGCAGGGCGGAAAGCGGGGGCATGGCCATGGTTGAACCTCGCTCAACTGTCCGCCCGTGATTTGCCCTTGTCAACGGACCTGAGGCGGCCAGAGGGTTTGAGGTCCACTCAACGATCGGAACAACGCCGGCACGCAAACTCGCGGGAAATCGAAGGTTTACACGTGTCCGTCCCGGACTTACGCTTTGGAATTCGGAATTCCAAAATGGCGGCCTGTCATGATCCCGCTGAGCGTTGCGCCGAATCTGATCCAGCAGGTCTACGACCGGATCCTCGAATCGATCGTCGATCACACGCTGAAACCCGGCCATCGCATCCGGCAGCAGGCTCTCGCGGAAACGCTCGGCGTATCGCGCCAGCCGGTCAGCCACGCCCTGCATTTGCTGCGCCGGCAGGGCCTTGTCATTGAGAGCGGCCGCAAGGGCTTTCAGGTGACGCCGCTCGACGCGGTGCGGCTACGCCAGCTCTATGAAGTACGCGGCGCTCTCGATGCGCTCGCAGCGCGGCTGGCGGCGGACAACATCAAGGCCGACGCCCCGCGCGCCGCGTTCGAAGCCGCTCTCGCCGCCGGCGAGACCATCGATGCCGACACACCGCTCAGCAAACTCATCGCCCTCGATCTCGACTTTCACCGCGCGCTCTACCGGCTCTCCGGCAATCCGGCGATCGAGGAAATGGCGGCGCCGCAATGGCCGCATCTGCGCCGCTCGATGGCGGCGGTGCTGATCGATGCCGACTACCGAAATCTCGCCTGGGCCGAGCACCGCGCCATTGCGCAACGCGTACTGACCGGCGCGGCCGCGGAAGCCGAAGCCGCCGCGCAGGCGCATGCGCTCGCCGCCGGGCGGACAACGGAGGAAAGACTGAGGTCGCTCGAACAGGCGGCCTGACTTCAAAACAACCAAAACCAAGGAGGAGACGATGAAGCTGACCCAGGAGCAGATCGATCAATTCCATACCGAAGGCTGGTTGCTGCTGCCCGAACTGTTTACCGCCGAGGAGGTCGATCTCCTGCGGCGTGAAGCCACGACGATCTACGAGCAAAACCGTCCCGAGGTCTGGCGCGAGAAGGACGGCAAGCCGCGCACCGCATTCGCGGCCCACAAATACAACGAAGCGTTCCGCCTGCTCGGCGCGCACCCGCGCATGATCGGGCCGGTCGAACAGGTGTTCGGCGAACGCGTTTACATGCACCAGTACAAGATCAACGCCAAATCGACCTTCACCGGCGCGGTGTGGCAATGGCACCAGGACTACGGCACCTGGAAACGCGACGACGGCATGCCGGAGCCGCGCGCGATGAACATCTCGATCTTTCTCGACGAAGTGATGCCGATCAATGGCCCTCTGATGCTGGTGCCGCGCAGCCATCTTGCCGGCGACCTCAAGGCCTCGCACGATCTCGAAACGACGTCCTATCCGCTGTGGACGCTCGACGAAGAGACGGTGACACGGCTCGTCAATGACGGCGGCATTGTCGCGCCGACCGGAAAGCCCGGCAGCATGCTCATGTTCCACGGCAATCTGGTTCATGGCTCGGCCGGCAACATCACGCCGTATCCGCGCAAGATTGTTTATCTGACGCTGAATGCGGTCTCCAACTACATCCGCAAGCCGACACGGCCGGAATTCATCGCGCATCAGGATTTTGCGCCGATCGAAACGGTCGATGACGACGCATTGGTCCGTCTCGCCCGCGAGCAAAAGAGGGCGGCGTAGCGGCACAGCGGCGGGCGATGAGTTGAGCCCCGCTCAACCGTCGCCTGAGACCTTATCCTTTGTACGAGAGGCGCTTCAGGCAGAGATTGACGGGCAAGAGGCCGGCTCGAGCGCCGGCTCAAACCCGGAGATCGCCACCATGACCGTCACGCACCACGCTGGATTTCAGGTCATTGTCCTGCCCGCAGAGGGCCAAAAGGCGCAGAAACAGAGTCTGCTGCGAAGGCTTTCCGACATGCTGTTCGCCGCCGGCGAAACGAGGGCCCAGCGCGCCGTCGATGAATACGTCGCGCGCCACGGCGGCCGCCTGACCGACAGCCTCGAACGCGAGATCGGCGAACGCGCCCTGGACGGCGGCCTGAAATTCGGACGCTAGACGGCGGATTGAATGCGGGGGACGGCGAGTTCAAGTCGTCCGGAAGTCCTCACGCAAAGGCACAGCCTCGGCGGCCTGTGCGAGCACGCGCACCGCCTGCCATGCCACCACGGCGAAGGCCGGCATCAGCACCAGCGGCCCGACGGCAAAGCCGGTCGTCACGGCGAGGCTGACGCCGAACAGCGGCAGCAGCAGCACGCCGCCCGCCGCGACGAGGGCGACGCGCGGGTGGTCGCCGCGCGCCGCGTAAATCCACACCGCGACGAAAGCGCCGATCACGAGGTCGTAGTCCTGCAGATACGGCGTCGCGAGACAGGTGCCGAGCGCCAGCGCGGCGCATTTGATCGCGCTCGGACAATCGGGCCGGCGCCACAGCATCACGACGACAGTCGCCGCCAGCAACGCCGCAACGGCCTGGATGGCGTAAGCGGTCGCGACATCCGCGCCGATGCGCCGCGCCGCCACGAACACCGACATCATGCGATGCCAGACCCCGGTCCCATCCTCGAGCACCAGCGCGCGCAGCACGCGGACATTCGCCAGATAGTCGGCCCACAGCTCGATGCCGAACAGCATCATGCTCGCAGCGATCAGCGATACGACGGTCACGGCGGCGGCGGCGATGGTGCGCCAGTAGCCGCCGGCGGCCAGCGCCAGCGGCAACAGCAGCCCCAGATGCGGCTTGTAGGCGAGACAACCGAACAGCACACCCGCCAGCAACGGCCGCCGCTCCAGCAGCGTCAGTCCGCCGCCCAGCAATGCCGCGGTCCAGGTTCCGTTCTGACCGCCGACGGCATTGACGAAGATTGCGGGCGTCGCCAGGGCCAGCCACAGCCCTTGTGCCGGCGACGCCGCGCGCAGCGCCGCATAGAACGCGCACCATCCCGACAGCAGCCAGGCAAAGAGGCCCGGCACATAGGGAAGGGCGGCCAGCGGCGCCGTGAGAAGAAGCAGAATCGGAGGATAGCTGTAGTGATAGAAATCGATCGGCATGCCGGCGACGCCGGTCTCGAAGGCGTGAAAGGCATTCCAGTCGTAGATCTCGGCGGCCCGGCCATGAAAGGCGAGCCATGCGCCCGACCAGTAATTGATGAAATCATCGCCGAACGGGCGGCCGACACGCGCGCCATCGAACAGGCGCGGCGCCAGAAGGTCGACGGCGTAGATCACCGGCGCGATCGCACACCACAGAAGCGCAAATGCTCGTAATCGAGACTGCACGGCACACCCCCACCCCGGACGCGCGCCTCTGGTTGAGCCAAGAGGACTTCGCGCCCGTTCGCGTGCAGTTATGACGGCCACGACCTACGATAGCGTAACATCTGCCGGTTGCATTTGAATTGTTGTTCCATCGAACGACAAAGGCCGGGCTTTGGGCCCGGCCTTTGTGATCAGCGATAACGATCGGTGATGTTTTTCGTAACGCCTCAGGTGTTCATGCTCTCGAAGAACTCGGCGTTGCTCTTGGTGTTGCGCAGCTTGTCGAGCAGGAAGTCGATCGCATCCATCGTGCCCATCGGGTTGAGGATACGGCGCAGCACGTACATCTTCTTGAGCGTGTCCTTCTCGGTGAGCAGCTCTTCCTTGCGCGTGCCCGAGCGGGTGATGTCGATCGCCGGGAAGGTGCGTTTGTCCGCGACCTTGCGGTCGAGGATGAGTTCCGAGTTACCGGTGCCCTTGAATTCCTCGAAGATGACTTCGTCCATGCGGCTGCCGGTGTCGATCAGCGCCGTGGCGATGATGGTCAGCGAGCCGCCTTCCTCAATGTTGCGGGCGGCGCCGAAGAACCGCTTCGGACGCTGCAGCGCGTTGGCGTCCACACCGCCGGTCAGCACCTTGCCGGATGACGGCACCACGGTGTTGTAGGCGCGGCCGAGACGGGTGATCGAATCGAGCAGGATGACGACGTCGCGGCCGTGTTCAACGAGGCGCTTGGCCTTCTCGATGACCATCTCGGCCACCGCGACGTGGCGCGTCGCCGGCTCGTCGAAGGTCGATGACACGACCTCGCCCTTCACCGAACGCTGCATGTCGGTGACTTCTTCCGGACGCTCGTCGATCAGGAGAACGATCAGATAGCACTCGGGATGGTTCGCGGTGATGGCGTGCGCGATGTTCTGCAGCAGCACGGTTTTACCGGTGCGCGGCGGCGCCACGACGAGGGCGCGCTGGCCCTTGCCGATCGGCGCGACGATGTCGATGACTCGCGCCGACAGATCTTTTTTGGTCGGATCGTCATGTTCCATCTTCAGCCGCTCGTCGGGATAGAGCGGCGTCAGGTTGTCGAAGTTGATCTTGTGGCGCGCCTTCTCGGGGTCCTCGAAATTGATCGTATTGACCTTGAGCAGCGCGAAATAGCGTTCGCCTTCCTTGGGCGAGCGGATCTGGCCTTCGACGGTGTCGCCGGTGCGCAGGCCGAAGCGGCGGATCTGCGAGGGCGAGACGTAGATGTCGTCCGGGCCGGACAGGTAGTTCGATTCCGGCGAGCGCAAAAAGCCGAAACCGTCGGAGAGAACCTCGACCACGCCTTCGCCGATGATCTCGATTTCCTGCGCGGCGAGCTGCTTCAGGATCGCGAACATCAGCTCCTGCTTGCGCAAGGTGGAGGCATTCTCGACCTGGTGCTCTTCGGCGAAGGCCAGAAGTTCGGCGGGGGTCTTTGACTTGAGGTCCTGGAGTTTCATTTCCCGCATGGGGGGTAGGGTCCTTGAAGGGAAACCGGCTTGGTTTGAACCTTGGCCTTTAAAAAATTCGGGGCCAGTGCCGGGTCAACAGTGGAAGTGAGTGAGTTCGCAGGTCTGGGGAGGCGCGGGGCTTTTCAGGAGAAGGTCCTGGAGCCTGCGGCGGTTCCGAACGGCTCGGTTCCGGTACGCGACTGCATCCGCCTGCGTTGGTGGGATAAATCAAAGATAAGTGACGCCGCGATTTCGCGCAAGGGCGGAGAAAAGCCGATAGCCGGCGCCGTTCTAGAACGGCTTTACCACCACCATGATCACGATGAAGATCATGAGCAGCGTAGGTACTTCGTTGATAATCCGAAAGAATTTTGCGTTCTTGGTGCTGCGGCCGGCGGCCAGGTCCTTGTGCCAGCGGCCGAGCATGCCGTGAACGGCGCTCATGGCGACAACCGCCAGCAGCTTGGCGTGCAGCCAGCCGGCCGTCATCCAGCCGCCCTCGAGGATGAGAACGACGCCGGCAATCCAGGTCACTGCCATGGCCGGGGTCATGATGAAATGCAGCAGGCGATGCTCCATGACCTCGAAGGTCCTGGCCTGCTGCGAGCCCGGTTCGGCGGCGACGTGATAGACGAACAGCCGCGGCAGATAGAGCATTCCCGCCATCCACGAGATGACGGCAACGATGTGCAGGGCTTTGATCCAAAGGTACATGGCTTAGTGCTCGCCCGAGCGGGAGGCCGGGTCAACTCCCGCGATGAGAGTCCCCCGTTATCCCCGCACCCTTTTCAGCATCTGCTCGACATGCGCGATCGGCGTTGCCGGTAGGATGCCGTGGCCGAGATTGAAGATCAGCGGCCGGTCCGCCATCGTCAGAACGTCCTCGACCTCGCGGTCGAGCGCAGCCCCGCCGGCGAGCAGCGCCAGCGGATCGACATTGCCCTGGATCGGCACCCGCGGCTGCAGGATGTCGTGCGCCAGACTGCGCGGAAACATCCAGTCGAGGCCGATGGCATCGACGCCGGTGATTTCGACGTATGGCAGGGCCATCGCGCCGGCACCCCGGGGAAAACCGATGATCTTGGCGCCCGGCACTTGCGCGCGTACGCCGGTGACGATGCGCTCGGTCGGCTCCATGCACCAGCGATCGAACTGTTCCGGCGGCAGAATGCCGGCCCAGGTATCGAAGATCTGCACGCAATCGGCGCCAGCCTTGAGCTGGCCGACGAGATATTCGATCGAGCCTTGCACGAGGCGATCGATGATGCGCTTGAAATTCTCCGGATCGCGATAGGCGAACAGCCTGGCCGGCGCCTGATCGGACGTCCCCTCACCGGCGACCATGTAGGTCGCCACCGTCCAGGGCGCGCCGCAGAAGCCGATCAAGGTCGTATTGTCCGGAAGTCCCGCTTTGACCCGGCGCACCGTCTCATAGACCGGCACCAGCACATCGTGATCGACGCGCTCACGCAAGCCGGACAGCGATGCAGCATCGCTCATCGGCTCGAGCTTGGGTCCTTCGCCGGCCAGGAACTCGACCTTGCGGCCGAGCGCCAGCGGCATCACGAGAATATCGGAGAACAAAATCGCGGCGTCGAAGTTGAAACGCCTGATCGGTTGCAATGTGACTTCGGCCGCGAGTTCGGGATTGAAGCAGAGATCGAGGAAGCTGCCGGCCTTTGCGCGAAGCTCACGATACTCCGGCAGATAGCGGCCAGCTTGCCGCATCATCCAGACCGGCGGAATCTCCTGCGCATGACCTTCGAGGACTTGCAGCAGGGGTTTTGTCCCCACGGGGTTCGCGGTCACCATGCTCTTCCTAAAGAATCCTTAAGATCTATTTGTAGTAGTAGTTGGGCTGTCAGTTGGACTCATGACTCGCCATCAACAATCTGTCCACCGCTGGGCCGGGACGAATTCAGAATCCCCGCTTATCGATCGCGACAGTGTCCACGGCGCCAGGCGCTTCTAGCCGCCGTTTCGGCGAGTTATCCAGCACAATCCCCAGATCGCCATCCACATCCCGCCGTGCGCTCGCATCCGGTCTGCTTTCGTTCGTCCCGGGAGACGGCGATGTGGACAAAAATTGACCTGTCCCGCCGCGCCCGCTTACATGCCCCCCGAGGGCGGCAAACTGTCCCCGGCAATCCACATCCTGCCCGGCTGCCATACAGATGTCCGATACAGGCTATTTTCATCTGCATCTCGTGTCCGACGCGACCGGCGAGACCCTGATTACGGTCGCGCGCGCCGCGGCGGCGCAATATGCCAATGTATCGCCTGTCGAGCATCTTTACCCGATGGTGCGCTCGAAAAAGCAGCTCGATCACTGTCTTGCCGAGATCACCGAGTCGCCCGGCCTCGTCCTCTATACGCTGCTTGAAGAGGACCTGATCCAGTTGCTCGAGAACAAGTGCCGCGATCTCGGGCTGCCCTGCATGTCGGTGCTTGGGCCGATCCTGCGCCTGTTCCAGTCCTATCTCGGTACCGAAACGATCCACCGCGCCGGCGCGCAGCACGTTCTCAACGCCGAATACTTCAACCGCATCGACGCCCTCAACTACACGATGATGCATGACGACGGCCAGCATGTCAGCGGCCTCGACGACGCCGACGTGGTGCTGATCGGCGTGTCGCGCACATCGAAGACGCCGACTTCGATCTATCTCGCCAATCGCGGCATCAAGACCGGCAACGTGCCGCTGGTGCCCGGTGTGCCGCTGGCGTCGGAAGTCGAAAAGTTGAAGCGGCCGCTGGTGATCGGGCTTTACGCCAGCCCGGAGCGCATTGTGCAGATCCGCGAAAACCGTCTGCTCGGTCTCAAGGCGCACCGCGATGACGATCGCTATATCGACAAGGCTGCGGTCGCCGAGGAGGTCGCTTATTCGCGGCGGCTTTGCACCAAGCACGGCTGGCCCCTGATCGACGTCACCCGGCGCTCGATCGAGGAAACCGCGGCCGCGATCGTCAAGCTGCTCAACGAGCGGCGGCGGCAGCCGGCTGCGACGTAATTCGTCCGACGAAAGTAAGATCATGCCTCTCTGGTTAGGCCAGCAGCCTTTGGTTCTCGCGTCGAAGAGCGACATCCGCGGCAAGATTCTCGCCGCGGCCGGCCTGCGTTTCGGCATTCGCGCGGCGCAGATCGACGAGCGCGCCGTCGAAGCCGAGGCGAAAGTCAGCGATGCTATTGCCGCGGCGCGGCTTCTCGCACGCGCCAAGGCCATGGCGGTAGCGGCGCAAATGCCGGGCCATATCGTGCTCGGCGCCGATCAGACGCTGGCGTTCGGCTCGATGCGGCTGACCAAACCGGTCAATCGCAAGGATGCCGCCGCGCAATTGCGCACCCTGCGCGGCCAGACGCACGAGCTGCATTCGGGAATCGCGGTGGTTCGCGATGGCGAAGTGCTGTTCGATCTCGTCGATACCGCGCGGCTGACGATGCGCGATTTCTCCGATCGTTTTCTCGACGACTATCTCGACATGACCGGCGATGTGGCGATGACCAGTGTCGGCGCCTATCAGCTCGAAGGCATCGGCATTCATCTGTTCGACCGCGTCGAGGGTGACTACTTCACCATTCTCGGTCTGCCGTTGTTGCCGCTGCTGACGTTTCTGCGCGAGAGCGGTCATGTCGATGGTTGATGATGCGCCGCGTCCGGGACAAGGGATCGCGTAATGTTCATTCTCGGGCTGACCGGCTCCATCGGCATGGGCAAGACGGCAACGGCGAAGATGTTCGCCGACGAAGGCGTGCCGGTGCAGGACGCCGACGCCGCTGTGCATGCGCTTTATGAAGGTAAGGCGACGCCGCTGATCGAGGCAGCCTTTCCCGGCACGACCACGGACGGCAAGGTCGATCGCGTCAAGCTCGGCGCCATGGTCATCGGCAAGCCGGAAGCCATGGCGAGACTGGAAAAGATCGTTCATCCGCTGGTGGCGCAGGAACGCGACGGTTTTCTCGCCGCGGCGGAGCAGGCCGGCGCGGACATCGTCGTTCTCGACATTCCGCTGCTCTATGAAACCGGCAGCGACGTTAATTGCGACGCGGTGGTCGTGGTCTCGGCCCCGGCCGAGGTGCAGCGCGAGCGGGTTCTGGCGCGCCCCGGCATGACCGAGGAACGGTTCGCCGCCATCCTGGCCAAGCAAATGCCGGATGCGGACAAGCGGGCGCGGGCCGATTTCATCGTGGATACGTCCCGAGGCTTCGACGCCGCGCGGCAGCAGGTGCGTGAAATTCTCAGCCAGTTGCGTACTATGCCGTTCAAGTCGTCCTGAGTCGCGACACGGAACCATGCGCGAAATCGTTCTCGATACCGAAACCACCGGACTCGATCCCAACCAGGGCCACCGCCTGGTCGAGCTTGGCTGCGTCGAACTGCTCAACCGCATCCCGACCGGGCAGACGTTCCACGTCTATATCAACCCCGAGCGCGACATGCCGATGGAGGCCTTCAACGTCCACGGCCTGTCGGCGGAGTTTCTGAGCGGGCACCGCAAGTTCGGGGACGTCGTTGACGATTTTCTCGCCTTCATCGGCGACGATACGCCGCTGGTGATTCATAACGCCGAGTTCGATCACAAATTCCTTTGCGCCGAGCTCAAGCTGCTCAAGCGCGCGCTGATCGGCCGCGAGCGGCTGGTTGATACATTGGCGCTGGCGCGGCGCAAGCATTCGGCGGGCCCGTACAATCTCGATGCGCTGTGCAGCCGCTACGGCATCGACAATTCGCGTCGCACCAAGCACGGCGCGCTGCTCGACGCCGAAATCCTGGCCGAGGTCTATCTGGAATTGCTCGGCGGCCGGCAGGCTTCGCTCGGCCTTGCCGAAAGCGTGACGCCGAGTGTGTTTGCGGCCGGCGGCGCGGCGACGGTGCGGGTGCGGCCGGCGCCGCTCAAGCCGCGGCTGACCGAGGCCGAACTCGCGGCGCATCGCGAATTCGTCGGCACGCTCGGCGAACAGGCGCTGTGGCTGAATTATCGCGCGAGCTGACGGCTTTGCGCCGCTAAGCCGGGATGGCGGCGATCTCGTCGGTCAGGCGCTGGACCTGCTCGCGAATGACGCGGCTCTGATCGGCGACGCCGGTCGAGGCATCGCTGAGCTTGGTCGCGGCCCGTGAGGCTTCGATCGCGACATTCTCGATCCGCGCCATCGACCCGCCCACCATGCTGACGCTGTCGGCCGCGGCGAAACCGTTGGCCGCGATGTCCTGCGCGCCCATGGCCTGACGATCGACGGCCTGCGCGATCTGCGCCGAAAATTCATCGACCTTCGTGATCGTCTCGGTGATCGACATGATGGCCTCGACCGACAGCGCCGTCTCGGCGCGCATGGCCTCGATGCTGCGGCCGATCTCCTCGGTCGCCCGCGTCGTCTGGCCGGCCAGCGTTTTGACTTCCTGCGCCACCACGGCGAAGCCCTTGCCGGCTTCGCCCGCGCGCGCCGCCTCGATGGTCGCGTTCAGCGCCAGAAGATTGGTTTGCGCCGCTACGGCATTGATCAGGCCGGTGACCTTGCCGATTTCCTGCGTGGTGGCGGCAAGACGGTTGATGATGTCCCTGGTGCGGCTCGCCTGGGTCATGGCGCTGCTGGCGAGGCGCGACGATTGCATGGCGTTCTGGCCGACCTCGGCGATCCCGGCGGCCAGTTTTTCCCCGGCCGCGGCGGCGCTGGCGACCATGCCGGCGGTGCGCTGCGACGCCACGGACACGGCCTTGGATTGCTCGCTGGCGTCGGTGGCGGTGCGGTCGAGACGGCCGGCGTCGTGCTGCAGCGTTTGCGCGGCGCCGTGCAGAATGTCGGTCGAGTGCGCGATGGCGTTGCGGAAATCGTTGAGCAGGTTGCCCAGATGCGCGGCGCGGTGACGGGTCGCCTCGAGTTCGAGTTCGCGGTGCTTGCCGATGCGCGCGAGCTCGGTGGCGGCGAGGTCGGACGCGCGCTGCGCGGCCTCGGCGCTATGGAATGCGGCGCGGATGGCCTGGCTGATGCCGATCAGCATCGCGGTCTCGAACGCGACGGCGATGGCGTGCACGATGACGCGCCAGGTGTTGGTGCCGCCGGCGAACACCGCCATGGGCAGCAGATAGTTGAGCGACAGATGCTGGGCCGCGATGAGCAGCGCGGTGGCGACCAGCAGCACCGGGTCGCAGAAGCCCGACACCAGCGCCAGCACGACGAAATAGTAGAAGTGCATCTCGATCTGCCACGGATGATCCGCGAACAGAAACACGAGCAGCGAGGTCTGGCCGACCAGCGCGATGGCGATGCCGTAGGTCACCGCGGTCATCGGCCGCTTGAGCGCCATGAGCAGGGCGGGCGCCGCGGCAAGCGCGAGCGCGATGGCCAGGGTTCCCGGCACCGAGCGCCCGAACGAGAACGCGGTGATCGCCGTGATCGGCACGGCCGCGATCGCCAGCGCGATCAGGGCAAGGGCAACCGTCCTGCGAAGCTGCTCGAGTGTGGTCATGAGGTCGGTTCACTGTAGGACAGCGCGGCGGCGCAAGCGGCCAGGAATTTCGGGTCCATGACCAGCCAGGCGCCGCGCGAGAGCATGCGGTCGGCGTAAGTCCGGTCGGCCGGCATCACGATGGCGACGAAGGGCAGGCCGCCGAAGCGGACGAAGCGGCCGCCGCTGTCCGTGGCCTGCGTCATGCTGTCCGCCGCCGAAGTCCAGGGCGCGAACATCACGGCGACGCCGTCATCGGATTTCAGCGGCACGAGTCCGATGCGCGCGCTGGCGACGAACGCGCCGAGCGTCAGGCAAATCAGAAAGCCGATGTCGAGGAATAGGCCGCGGCGCGGCGATAGGCATTTCAAAGCGTGAGACCTGCTGGTCTCACCGGTATATAAACAGTGTCGTTAAAGAACCCTTATGAGTCATAACGACCGCACTCACATACCGCGCCTGTTGCGCGAGATGCGATCACGTCGTGGTGACGCGATGCAACGTCAGTTGCCGGCCGGTGCAGGCTGCCCGGCCATTTGTTCCATCTTCTGGCGATACAGCGCGACGAAATCGACCGGGTCGAGCAGCAGCGGCGGGAACCCGCCATTGCGCACGGTGGTTGCGATGATCTCGCGCGCGAACGGGAACAGCAGACGTGGGCATTCGATCAGCACCACGGCGTTCAGGCTTTCCTGCGGCACATTGCGAATACGGAACACCCCGCCGAAGG
Source organism: Pseudolabrys sp. (assembly GCA_017849615.1). Classification (GTDB taxonomy): domain Bacteria; phylum Pseudomonadota; class Alphaproteobacteria; order Rhizobiales; family Xanthobacteraceae; genus Pseudolabrys. The sequence continues at coordinate 137,738 of JAFIGS010000011.1, forward strand.
CGAGATCGAAGCTGAACAGAAGGCTGCCCGCGTTCTCCGCCTTGCCGGACAGATGCAACACCACTTCGATGTCGGTGTCGGACACCGGCGAAGCGTTGACGTTGATCTGGATGCCGATCTGCGGTTGCTGGCCGGTGACGAGGGACTTCGGCGCGTTCGGATTCTCGAACGAGAAATCCTTGATGTACTGCGCTACCACATTGAGCTGCGGCACCTGATCGGCGGTGAATTCTTCGGCCTGGCCGCCATTCGTGGTCGTCATCGAAGTTCCCTCTGTTTTCGCGGCGGTTGGCTAACACGCCACTCCAGTGCGAACAAGGACGCCGGCTCATATCGTCGCAGCGGCCGCGGCCTGTCGTTGCGCATCGTAAACGCGCGGCTCAGCGCTCGGTGCCGTTGCGCTCGCGGCCGGGCAGCCGCGGGTCCTCGACCTGACGCCATTGGTCGGGCTCGAGATCGACGACGCCATCGGGCGCGGTGGGCGGCGCTCTGCGGCCAAGCGCCGCCCCGGTCAGGCTGCGCCAGAGCGGCACCAGCAGAACCAGCAGCCCGATGGCGCCGGTGATCAGCCCGGGAATCGCCAGCAGAAACCCGCCCAGCAGCGTCAAACCGCCGGTGCCGTCGGCACTCAGGGCGGTAAATTGCTGGCGGCCGAAGCCGTCGCGCATGGCCATGCGAACGCGCTGCACGTGCTGACCGCCGGCGCGGCGCAAAATCACGCCGCCGGCGAGCGACAGGCCGATCAGCAGCGCCAGCGCCGCGACGAAGCCCCAAGCCGCTGCAACCGCGATAAACACCGCCAGTTCGGCCAGTGGCAGCGCCAGAAGGGCCAGCACCAGCCATTTTGCCACATTCATCTGCATTCCTCTGATCGGCTGGCGATATTGGCCTTCGCGCCCCGATCGTTTATGGTCCGGCAGGTCCAAATGCGCTGCGAAAACGGCGCCAAACCTCTGGATCGGCGCGTCCGCAGGCTTAGATAGGGCGGATACGCGATAATCGCCATTTCGCCTCGCCGGCCATGCTCAAGAAGCCGGATGGGCCGGAAGCGCCTTCCGGGACGGTAGCCGAAAGAATGCAAGACGTGTTCGATATCTACACCATCATCTTTCTGGCGCTCGCGGTGTTCATTTTCCTGCGGCTGCGCAGCGTGCTCGGTCAGCGGACCGGCCGCGAGAGGCCGCCATACGACCCCTATGCCGCCCGCGAGCCGGCGCGGCCCGCCACCGACAATGTGGTCCAGATCCCCAGCCGCGCCGGCGATGCCGCGCGCAAGCCTGACGACGCGGAAGAGGAAACCGCGCCTGTGGAGCGCTGGAAGGGTATCGCGGAGCCCGACTCTGCCGTCGCCAAAGGGCTCGACGCCGTGGCGGCCGCCGATAGCGGCTTTGACGCCAATCACTTCCTGACTGGCGCCCGCGCCGCCTATGAGATGATCGTCACGGCCTATGCCGAAGGCGACCGGCGCACCTTGCGCAACCTGCTGTCGCGCGAAGTCGCCGAAGGTTTCGAGGCGGCGATCACCGATCGCGAGAAGCGTGGCGACGTCGTTGAAAGCCGTTTCGTGTCGATCGACAAGGCGACCATTACCAATGCCGAGGTGCGTGGCCGCAGCGTGCAGATCACCGTGCGCTTCCTGTCCAAGCTGGTCACGGCGACGCGCAACAAGGCCGGCGACGTGATCGACGGCGACGCCGAGACCGTCACCGACGTCACCGATGTGTGGACCTTCGCGCGCGATGCTTCCTCGCGCGACCCGAACTGGAAACTGGTCGCGACCGAAGCCGGGCAGTGACGGCATGCCGGGGGGCGAAGCCTTCTCAAGGTCATTCCGGGGCGCCACGAAGCGGCGAGCCCGGAATCCATATTCACAAACAGGGCGCATGGATTCCGGGCTCGGCGCTTTGCGCCGTCCCGGAATGACGACGATTGCGGCCGCTATTCTTATCAGCGCGAGTGTCGTGCCTGCATCCGCGAGCGGCAACAAGACCGTGACCTTGCCCAAGGCCGCGGTCGAGCCGGTCGAATTCACCGCGCTCACCGGCTGGGAAGACGACGATCACGCGGCGGCCTTTGCGTCCTTCCTGAAAAGCTGCGGAGCCATCCGTCATGGCACGCCGAAGATGCGCAGGGCGAAACCGATCTATGGCGGCCTCTATACCGCCTGCACGAATGCGCTGGCGCTGGGCCGGCTCGATCGCGACAAGGCGCGCGCCTTTTTCGAGAGAGAGTTCAACGCCTACCGCGTTGCCGCCACGGGGCAGAGCGAAGGCTTCTTCACCGGCTACTACGAATCCGAGGTTCTCGGCTCGCGCACGCGCACCGACGAATATAAAGTCCCCATCTACACAGCGCCGGCTCACGCCATCAAGGCGAAGCTGAGCAAGGTTTTTCCGCATCTCGATCGCACCAGGATCGAGGAAGGCGCTCTTGCCGGCAAGGGCCTCGAGATCTGCTGGGTGAAGAATCCGGTCGATCTGTTTTTCGCCCAGATCCAGGGCTCGACGCGCGTGCGCCTCGACGACGGCAAGACGATGCGGCTCAACTACATCGCCAGCAACGGCCATCCTTATACGCCGGTGGGGCGCGACCTGATCGACCGCGGCATCATCGCCAAGGAAGACATGTCGATGGACCGCATCCGCCACTGGATGGAAGCCAATCCGGCGGAAGGGGCCGAGCTGCGCCGCAAGAATCGCTCCTTCGTGTTCTTCAAGGAGCAGCCCCTCGAGGAGCATGAAGAATGCATCGGCGCGCAGGGCGTGCCGCTGACGCCGATGCGGTCGGTCGCGGTGGACAGGTCGCTGCATGTCTACGGCACGCCCGTGTGGGTCGATGCCGAACTGCCGATCGCCGGCGACAAGCCGGAAACGGCGCTGCGTCAGTTGATGATCGCGCAGGACACCGGCTCTGCCATTCTCGGGCCGGCGCGCGCCGATATCTATTTCGGCTTCGGCAATGACGTCGGCAGCGTCGCCGGACGGGTCAAGCAGTTCGGCCGCTTCGTCGTGCTGGTGCCGCGTGAGGTGACGCTCGCCGGCTCCGGCGCGCTGGCCAGGGAAGTGCCGCTGCCCAAGCCGCGGCCCGGCGCGGTCGTCGCCGACGTCGCGACGCGACCCTGACGGACGAAGGCCATGAGCCGCGAGGGCAGGCGCCGCGTTCTCACCTATGACGAGCGGGTGCTGTGGTCGGCGGTAACGCAGAGCATGAAGCCGTTGCGGCCGGAAGAAGCCCAAGCTGCTGCCGAGCCGGCGGCTCCGGAAGCGCCGCAACCTCCGGGCAAGCGCGAAAAGAAAATCAGGCCGCAGCATCCCGAAACGCTGGTGGCGCCGTCGCCGCCGAAGCCTGCGCCGATCGCGCCGCCTTTGTCGCGGCGCGCCAGGCGCAGCGTGGCGCGCGGCAAGCACGAGATCGATGCGCGGCTTGATCTGCACGGCCTGACGCAGAACGAGGCGCACCACGCCTTGCTGCGTTTCCTGCGCACGGCGAGCTCGCGCGATGCGCGGCTGGTGCTGGTGATCACCGGCAAAGGTACGAAATCGGGCAAGGCGGGTTCCTACGAGAACGGCGAACGCGAGCGCGGCGTGCTGCGCCGGCAGGTGCCGCAATGGCTGTCGCTGCCGGAGTTTCGCGATTATGTTGTCGGCTTCGAGGATGCGCATATCGCGCATGGCGGCGAAGGCGCGCTCTATGTCCGGGTGCGGCGCGCGCGGGACTGACGGTCAACAGGGTCAAAGGGGTCGAACATGGCCAGGAAGCGCAAGAAGAAGCTGAAGACCAGGACGAAAGCGAAAACGAAAGCCAGACCAAAGGTCAAAGCCAGATCGAAACTCAAGTCCAAGGCTAAGCAAAAGGCTAAGCCCAAAGCCGGGAAGAAGACCACGGCGAAGAAGGCCACCAGAAAAGTGAAGAAGAAAACTGCAACGCGCAGGTCGCAGAAGCAGGCGATCATCGAACGAGAACTGGACGAGGGCCTTGAGGAGACGTTCCCGGCGTCCGATCCCGTGGCGCTGACCGATCCGACAACGACGATCAAGTAGGGCGGGCGTCGTCAGGCCGGCCGGGTTCGTACAGCCGCTCGCCGCCGGCGACGGCTGTCTTTATGGGGAAATTCCGGCTCCTGCAGTCGCGACAGCAGACGCGAGATGCCGACCCACAGCTCGAACACATCGGCTTCGATTTCAGCCCGCAGCCGCCGATCCTGGGCGATGCACTGAAACGGTGTCTCCTTGCGCGCTCTCATGTTTGCCAACCCCCCATTTTTCATCGGCCGCGGCCTCAACCTGAAGTATACGTCCGGGGCAAATGCATGTGTCAAGAGTAATTTATACTGGACTTGACATGCGGACGACATTTGGCCCGCGTCAGGTCGCCTCGGGGGTGGCGGCCAGCCGCACGAACTCCAGCGCGGCCACCGGATCGCCGGCGCGCAATTGAACGGCGTTCGGGCCCGCATTGAACAGCGCGAAAGAAATGGTGCCCTTGAAGCCCGGCGCCACCTGCAGCGGTGCGGCGAGGACAAGTCCGGCGGCCGACAGTGATGAAAGACCGCCGAGCCGGCCGAGATGATCGAGCGGCAATTCGACATGCTCGGCGGTGAAGGCGCTCAACATGGAGCCCGGCTGCAGTTTGAAAACGCGCGGCGCGGATGGTGCGGCTCTCGTACCCTTGCGCGATGCCGCTCCGGCCAGCGTCAGCTCGAGCGAAGCCGCCTGCAAATGCCGCGGAATAAAGGGGTCTATGGCGATGATGCCGTCGCGCACGGCCCGCGCGATCTGGTGATTGACCAGGATGCCGTCGATCGCGGCGCGCACTGGCGCGGTGTTGTCGCCGAACCATTCCCTGAGCCAGTAATCCGAGCCGTGACCGGTCAAGCGGCCGAGCTTGCCGGCCATGGCCCGTGAAATTGCCTGCCGTCCGTTGATGATGTTGTTGACCGACTGGCGCGACACGCCGGTGGCCTTGCTGACGGCCACCTGGTCGAGCCCCAGGCGGCGCAACTCGGCGCGAAGATGCGCGCCCGGAGCGGTGCGCATGCTCGTCGTTTCGGGGTCGGTTTTGCCCCGGTTGCCTGCGGCCATGCCATTAGCTCCCCGGCCAAGTTTTATTCCTACCCCGTCCGACATAAAAGCGGGGTCAAATTTCAACCGATAAGTGTAGCTACAAAAGCGATGGGCCGCACCGCGCTCCCTTCAGACAGGGTGAACGCGTTACCTCCCGCACGCGGGTCGAGGCCCCGGGGATGGTTTACAGGATGAAGCGCGAGAGGTCGGCGTTCTTGGCCAGATCGCCGATGTGCTTCTCGACATAGGCGGCGTCGATGCGCACGGTCTCGCCGGCCCGGTCTGTGGCCGCGAACGAGATATCGTCGAGGATGCGCTCCATGACGGTCTGCAGACGCCGCGCGCCGATATTCTCGATCGAGGAGTTCACCGACACGGCGATATTGGCGATGGCGTCGATGGCGTCCTCGGAGAAATCGAGCGTGACGCCTTCGGTGCCGAGCAGCGCCACGTACTGCTTGATCAGCGAGGCTTCCGGCTCGGTGAGGATGCGGCGGAAGTCATCGCGGGTCAGCGCCTTGAGCTCGACGCGGATCGGCAGGCGGCCCTGTAGCTCGGGCAACAGGTCCGACGGCTTGGAGATGTGGAACGCGCCCGAGGCGATGAACAGGATGTGGTCGGTCTTGACCGGGCCGTGCTTGGTATTGACGGTGGTGCCTTCGATCAGCGGCAGCAGGTCGCGCTGCACGCCTTCGCGCGACACATCGGCGCCGCCGCGGCGTTCGCTGCCGGCGATCTTGTCGATCTCGTCGAGGAAGACGATGCCGTTCTGCTCCACGGCGCGAATGGCCTCCTGCACGAGCTGATCGTTGTCGAGCAGCTTGTCGCTTTCTTCGTTGAGCAGGATGTCGTGCGATTCTTCCACCGTGACGCGCCGCGTCTTGGTGCGGCCGCCGCCCATCTTGCCGAAGATGTCGCCGATGTTGATGGCGCCCATCTGCGCGCCCGGCATGCCGGGAATTTCGAACATCGGCATGCCCTGGCCGCCGGCCTGCAGCTCGATTTCGATTTCCTTGTCGTTGAGTTCGCCGGCGCGCAGCTTGCGGCGGAAACTCTCGCGCGTCGATGGCCCCGAGCCCGGGCCGACCAGCGCATCGAGCACGCGCTCTTCCGCGGCCTGCTCGGCGCGGACCTGCACGTCCTTGCGCTTCTTCTCGCGCGTCAGCGAGATCGAGATCTCGACGAGATCGCGGATGATCTGCTCGACGTCGCGGCCGACATAGCCGACTTCGGTGAACTTGGTGGCCTCGACCTTGAGAAACGGCGCGCCGGCGAGCTTGGCCAGGCGCCGCGAAATCTCGGTCTTGCCGACGCCGGTCGGCCCGATCATCAGGATGTTCTTGGGCAGCACTTCCTCGCGCAGCTTGTCGTCGAGCTGCAGGCGGCGCCAGCGGTTGCGCAGCGCGATGGCCACGGCGCGCTTGGCGTCGTGCTGGCCGACGATGAAGCGGTCGAGTTCCGAAACGATTTCGCGCGGGGAGAAGTCGGTCATGCGTCACGTACCATCAGAAGAGCGCGGCCGTCGGGCGTATCGATTTCACCTGTGCGGCTGAAACCGGCCTTTTCATAGGCGCGGATCGCGCGGCCGTTGGCGGGTTGGGGATCGAGGACGATGCGCGGCGCGCCGGCCTGCAGGAGGCTGTCGCTGAAGGCGCGAATGAAGGCCGAGCCGTGGCCGCGGCCGACCATGGCCTCGTCGGCGATGAACTGATCGAGCCCGCGCGTTCCGGCCGGCTGCGGGCCGAAACCGGCGTGCCAGTCACCGAGCCGGTAGCACTGCAGATAGGCGAAGGGGCGGTCCGCATGCGAGACGATGAACTGGCCCATGTCGTGATGATCGAGGTCGCCGCTGACGAACGCGAAGTCATCGGCATCGTGCCACCACTCGGCGACATGCGGCATGCTCAGCCAGTCGCGCACCAGCGGCAGATCGCCGGCGCTCATCGGACGAAACTGGTAGGCGGTATACGTCATCAGGCCGTCTTCAACGACTCGATCGTCACATTGCGGTTGGTGTAGACGCAGATGTCGGCGGCGATATCGAGCGACTTGCGCACGATCGTCTCGGCGTCGGCCTCCGTGTCGATCAAGGCCCGCGCGGAGGCGAGCGCATAATTGCCGCCGGAGCCGATGCCGGCGACGCCGGCCTCGGGCTCGAGCACGTCGCCATTGCCGGTGAGCACCAGCGACACCTGGGCGTCGGCGACGATCATCATCGCCTCGAGGCGGCGCAGATAGCGGTCGGTGCGCCAGTCCTTGGCGAGCTCGACCGCGGCGCGCAGCAATTGTCCCGGATACTGCTCGAGCTTGGATTCGAGCCGCTCGAACAAGGTGAACGCATCGGCGGTGGCGCCGGCGAAGCCGCCGATCACGTCGCCCGATCCTGCTGGACCTTTGCCGAGCTTGCGCACCTTTTTGGCGTTGGCCTTGACGATGGTCGGGCCGATGGAAACCTGGCCGTCGCCGCCGATCACCACGGTGCCGCCCTTGCGGACCGTCAGGATGGTTGTGCCGTGCCAGGAGGGAATATCGTTGGATGCCATTGATTAAACTCGCTGCTTTTCGACATTTAGGCGTCCGCCACGGCGGATGCAAACCGCCCGGCGGGCCGTAATGCCGCACGCCGCGCCGGGCCGCGCATTGACAAGCCGGGCCGGCTGCCTAAATTTATCGCCATGATGACGCACGCGCGCCACGCAGCTCGACATTTTACCCGCGCGGGTCACCTGCACGCAGGCAGGCAGCCCGGGCGACGTCTGTCGTCCCGGGTGCGTCGTCTTTTTTCTAAAGCTCAAATCATCCCGTTCAAACGTCGCCAGCCCCCGCCGATCGCGGGCCATGGTGCGCGACCACCACCCAAGCCGCTCGATGCGGCCGGCGGTCTCTTCAACGCTGGAGTGCTCCCTATGCCGTCAATGCTGCGCAAGGAATTGCCGCCGATCACCGTCAGCGGCATCGACTTCGACCGCCTCGAGCGGCTGGCTGCCGCCGCCGGTCCGGACTCGCCCACCGCCGAATTTCTGGCGCGGGAGATGGCGCGCGCCACCATCGTGCCGTCCGCCTTTCTGCTGCGCGGCGTCGTGATCATGGGCTCGGAGGTCGAGTTTCGCGACGACGCCACCGGCCGCTCGCGCACGGTTAACCTCGTTTACCCGAGTGAGGCGAATCTCGACGCCGGCCGCCTTTCGGTCCTGTCGCCGGTCGGGGCGGCCCTGATTGGCCTGTCGGTGGGGCAATCGATCGAGTGGGAGACCCCGACCGGGGTCTGGCGGTCGCTGACCGTGCTGCGGGTCGGGGACGAGGGCGCTGTGGCATAACCCCGCAACCCCTGATAAAAGGCCGCCGAAACGAGGATTTAGCCGCGATGCGGACCGCCACCATCAAGCGCAAGACCAAGGAGACCGACATCGAGGTCAGCGTCGACCTCGACGGCAAGGGCCGCTCGCAAATCGCGACCGGCATCGGCTTCCTCGACCACATGCTCGACCTGCTGGCGCGCCATTCGCGCATCGACATGACGGTGAAGGCGGTCGGCGACCTGCACATCGACTTCCACCACACGGCGGAGGACACCGGCATCGCGCTCGGTCAGGCGGTGAAGCAGGCGCTCGGCGACATGAAGGGCATCGGCCGCTATGCCGACGTCCACATGCCGATGGACGAGACGCTGACCCGCGTGGCGCTCGATATTTCGGGCCGGCCCTTCCTGGTGTTCAAGGCCGAGTTCGGCCGCGACAAGGTCGGCCAGTTCGACACCGAGCTGGTGCAGGAGTGGTTCCAGGCTTTCGCCATGAACGCCGGCGTGACGCTGCATGTTGAGTGTCTCTATGGCACCAACGACCATCATATCGCCGAATCCTGCTTCAAGGGTTTGGCGCGCTGCCTGCGCCGCGCCGTCGCCATCGACGAGCGCACTAGGGACGAAGTGCCGTCCACGAAGGGAACGCTGGGGAATTGACGACGTCATCGTCCGCGCAGGCGGACGATTCGGCCCTTGGCGATCAGCGCTGGATGCTCCGCCTTCGCGGAGCATGACGGAGAACGTAACGAGTAATCCTATGCCCACCTACACCGTGCACGAACCGCCGCGGCGGAAGAATGAAAGCGCCGCCAGTCCCGAGCGCTTCGTGTTCGTGCGCGATGGCTTCCACTTCTGGGCATTCCTGCTGCCGCCGGTCTGGTTCATCGTGAAACGGCTGTGGCTGGCGCTGATCCTTTACATGATCGTGGCCGTCGGCCTCGCTTACGCGTTGAGCTGGGCCAAGGTGCCTTCGACGGGCCGCTTCATCGCCGAGTTCATGTTCATGCTCGTGGTCGGTTTCGAGGCCGGCACCATTCAGCGCTGGAGCTTGCGCAAGTGGAAGACGCTCGGCTTCGTCGTGGCTGAGGACGAAGAATTGGCCGAGCGCCGCTTCTTCTCGGTCTGGCGGCGCGGCGCCACTGTAAACGATAAACCGTCCGAGCCCGCGCCGGCCTATGCGGCGCCGGTGCTGCGCGGTCGGCCGTCGCCATCCGATGTCATCGGCCTGTTTCCCGAGCCGGGCAATTCGTCCCTGGGAACGTCGCGATGAGCGTCGCCATTGTCGATTACGGTTCGGGCAATCTGCACTCGGCGGCCAAGGCGTTCGAACGTGCCGCGCGCGAGAGCGGCCACGACCAGCCGATCCTCGTCACGTCAAATCCGGAGGACGTTGCGAAGGCCGATCGCGTCGTGCTGCCCGGCGTCGGCGCCTATGCCGATTGCAAGCGCGGTCTGGAGGCGGTGCCCGGCATGATCGACGCGCTCGAACAGACCGTGCGCCGGCGCGGCCGTCCGTTCTTCGGCATCTGCGTCGGCATGCAGTTGATGGCCGAGCGCGGCCTTGAATATCAGGTGACGCCGGGGCTCGGCTGGATCGCGGGCGAGGTCGATAAAATCGCGCCGTCCGATCCGGCGCTCAAGATTCCGCACATGGGCTGGAACACGCTCGACCTGACGACGATGCATCCGTTGCTCGACGAGATTCCGCTGGGGCCGGATGGCCTGCACGCCTATTTCGTCCACTCCTACGCGTTCAGGACGGCGCGCAAGGAAGACCTGATCGCGCAGGCCGATTACGGCGGTCCGGTCACCGCCATCATCGGGCGCGGCAACATGGTCGGCACGCAGTTTCATCCCGAGAAGAGCCAGAAGCTCGGCCTGCGGCTGATCGCGAATTTTTTGAAATGGACGCCGTGATGCAAATTCAGTTGTCATTCCGGGGCGCGAGTGCAACGCGCGAACCCGGAATCCAGCGCTGGATTCCGGATCGACTTGCTTCGCAAGTCGTCCGGAATGACGGAGTAACAGCATGATCCTCTTCCCCGCCATCGACCTCAAGGAAGGCCTCGCCGTGCGTCTGGAGCAGGGCGACATGGCGCGCGCCACCGTGTTTCATCGCGACCCGGCGGCGCAGGCGCGCGCTTTCGAGATGCAGGGCTTCCGTTATCTGCACATCGTCGATCTCGACGGCGCCTTCGCCGGCAAGCCGGTGAACGCCGATGCGGTCGATCGCATTCTCGAGACTATCGGCATTCCGGTGCAGCTCGGCGGCGGCGTGCGCGACGTGGCGACTGTCGAAGGCTGGCTCGGCAAGGGCGTTGACCGCGTCATCATCGGCACCGCCGCGGTGCGCGACCCCGCTTTCGTCAAGGAAGCCGCGAAGACATATCACGGCCGCGTCGCCGTCGGCCTCGATGCGCGCGACGGCAAGGTCGCGGTTCAAGGCTGGGCCGAAGCGTCCGAACTGACCGTGCTCGACATCGCGCGGCGGTTCGAGGACGCCGGCGTATCGGCGATCATCTACACCGATATTGCGCGCGACGGCATGCTCCAGGGCATCAACTGGGATGCGACCATCGCGCTCGCCGAAGCCATTTCCATTCCGGTGATCGCTTCCGGCGGTTTCGCCTCGATGGACGATATCCGCTCGCTGCTGGAGCCGCGTGCGCGCAAGCTCGAAGGCGCCATCGCCGGCCGCGCCATCTATGACGGCCGGCTCGACGTGCCGGAAGCGCTGCGCATGCTGCGCGACGCCGAGGTTGCGGGCTGATGTTCAAGGTCCGCGTCATCCCCTGCCTCGACGTCAAGGACGGCCGCGTCGTGAAGGGCGTCAACTTCGTCGATCTGCGCGACGCCGGCGATCCGGTCGAGGCGGCGGTGGCTTATGACGCCGCCGGCGCCGACGAACTGTGCTTCCTTGACATCACCGCCAGCCACGAAAACCGCGACACCATCTTCGATGTGGTGACGCGCACCGCCGAGGCCTGCTTCATGCCGCTCACGGTGGGCGGCGGCGTGCGCACCGTCGATGACATTCGCAAGCTGCTCACCTGCGGCGCCGACAAGGTGTCGATCAACACCGCGGCGGTGACGCGGCGCGCCTTCGTCAAGGAAGCGGCGGAGAAGTTCGGCGATCAGTGCATCGTCGTCGCGATCGACGCCAAGAAGGTGTCGAAGGAGGGCGAGCCGCCGCGCTGGGAGATTTTCACCCATGGCGGCCGCAAGCCGACCGGGCTGGACGCCGTCGATTATGCGCGTGAGGTGGTGTCGCTGGGCGCCGGCGAAATCCTGCTGACCTCGATGGACCGTGACGGCACCAAATCCGGCTTCGACATCGCGCTGACGCGAGCCGTGGCCGATGCGGTGCCGGTGCCGGTCATCGCCTCGGGCGGCGTCGGCAATCTGGATCACATGGTGGCCGGTATTCGCGATGGCCACGCCACGGCGGTGCTGGCGGCTTCGATTTTCCATTTCGGCGAATATTCGGTGCGCGAAGCCAAGGAATACATGGCCAAGGCCGCCCTGCCGATGCGGCTGGATCCGTGAATCCGCCTCATCCTGAGGAGCGGCCGCAGGCCGCGTCTCGAAGGATGGGGCGGCCACATGGTTCGAGACGGCGCTTCGCGCCTCCTCACCATGAGGCCGGTTGAAGCCGGAATGACGACGGTGGAAAGAACTGCTAATGACGCAAGCCATGACCCAATTCACCCTCGCCGACCTTGAAAAACGCATCGAGGAACGCGCGCGCGCCAGCGCCGAGCAGTCCTATACGCGCGCTTTGATCGACAAGGGCGCGGCGCACTGCGCCAAGAAGATGGGCGAAGAGGCCTTCGAAACGGCGATAGCCGCCGTGCAGGAAGACAAGGGCCGGCTCGTGTCGGAGGCCGCCGATCTGGTCTATCATCTCATGGTCCTGATGAAGGTGCGCGGCGTGACGCTGGCCGATGTCGAAGCCGAGCTTGATCGGCGCACGGCGCAATCCGGTCATGCCGAGAAGGCCTCGCGTCCCAAAGGCTAACGCGCATGATCCCGAAAAGTGGGAGCCGGTTTTCGGATCAGATCATGCGCAAAGAGAGAAGCTGATGGAACAGCGCACCGCCGACAATCTCTCGCCTTACCGCAGCTTCTCGCGCGCGGAATGGGCGGCGTTGCGCGAAGACGCGCCGATGACGCTCACCTCCGACGAGGTGACGCGGCTGCGCTCGCTCCACGATCGTCTCGACATGAGGGAGGTGGAGGACATCTATCTGCCGCTGTCGCGGTTGTTGTCGCTCTATGTCACGGCGACGCAGCGGCTGTTCCGCGCGCAGGAGCGTTTCCTTCACGCCACCGACGAGAAGATGCCGTTCATCATCGGCGTCGCCGGCTCCGTCGCGGTCGGCAAGTCGACCACGGCGCGCGTGCTGCAGGCGCTGTTGGCGCGCTGGCCCGGTTCGCCGCAGGTCGATCTCGTCACCACCGACGGCTTCCTGTTTCCGAACGCGGTGCTCGATCGCGAAGGCCTGATGGAGAAGAAGGGCTTTCCGGAAAGCTACGACGTCGCGACGCTTTTGCGTTTTCTGTCGGACGTGAAGGCCGGCCGCCGGCCGGCGCGTGCGCCGATCTATTCGCATCTGACCTACGACGTCGTGCCGAACCAGTGGGTCGAGGTGAACCGGCCCGACATCCTCATCGTCGAGGGCCTGAACGTTTTGCAGACAGGGCGGCTGCCGAAGGACGGCAAGGCCATTCCCTTCGTGTCCGACTTCTTCGATTTCTCGGTTTATATCGACGCCGACGAGGATGTGCTGCTCGCCTGGTATGTTGATCGCTTTCTTACCTTGCGCGGCACGGCGTTCCGCGATCCCAAATCATACTTCCACCGCTACTCGGCCTTGTCGGACAAGGAAGCAACCGAGACGGCGATGTCGATATGGCAACGCATCAATCTCGTGAACCTGCACGAGAATATCCTGCCGACGCGGCAGCGCGCCGACCTCATTCTCAAGAAGACCGGCTCGCACCAGGTCGATCAGGTCTCGCTGCGCAGGCTTTAGCTTGCTAGCTAAGCCGCCCTGCGGCTCAGGTCGAAGTGCTCCATATAGCGCTGCTTGATCGCAGACACAGGCAGCACGATCAGCACGTCGGTGGTGCCGAATTCATGATCGACCACCGCGCCGTCGCCGATATAGGCGCCGAGGCGGAGATAGCCCTTCACCAGCGGCGGCAGCAGACGCAACGCTTCCTTCGGATCGATCGATTCCTTGGAGATGCGGTTCATCTCGACATAACGCTCGGGCAGCGCCTGCGCGCGCCATTCCTCCGGCGCGCGGGCATAATGATGCAGGAAGGACAGCGGCAGCGCGAGGCGCTTGGGCTCGGTGCCGTCGAGGCTGGCGCAACCGATCATCACGTCGCAGCGGTTCTGCGTGATGTAGGCGTGGATGCCGTGCCAGAGCAGTTCGACGGTACGCTTGTTGCGATAGGGCGCCAGCACGCAGGAGCGGCCGAGCTCGAGGAACTGCAGATTGCGGTGGCGCTCGATCAAGCCGCCGATGTCGAACTCGCCGGCGGTGTAGAAGCCGCCGTGATCTTCGGCGAGCGACTGACGCAGCAGCCTGTATGTGCCGACCACGGCCGGGCGGCCGCCCGGCGCGCCCTCGCGGGCGGCATGGTCGAGCACCAGAAGGTGGTCGCAGATCGCGTCGTAGCCATCGACGTCGCGGCGCGCGAACAGGCGGCCCGGGTTCGGAATGGCGGTGCCTTCCTGGTAGAAGACGCGGTAGCGCAGCTTCTGGGCCTGGCGCACTTCGGCGGCGGTCTGGGCGAGGCGGACTTCCAGCGAGCCGATCCGGCCGAGCGACTGGAGCGGGCGATGCGCCCGCGCCGCCCAGGCCTGCAGCCCGCCATAGGCCTGCAGCGACGAGATCAGCCCCGGAGCGGCCGGAGCGGCGCGGCGGCGGCTGAACGGGTTACGCGTCGGACTGGCGCTGTCGCGCATCATGGAACGGTCCCTTTGGGAGCTCATCGTCATTGGCGGTACATAGGGACCAATCCGCCCGATTGAAGACTGGCGAATCGCGACCCGGCGCCGCTGTGGCAGCGATACACCATGCCCCGAATACGGAATTATGACGATTTGGGGAAGCCTGATCGGTGAACTCTAGGCCGCAATCGACGTCCGCCCGGCGATCCGGTCCAATAGCTCCTGGAGACGCCGGCGGTCCAGCGGCTTGGTGAGCACGGCGTCCATGCCGGCTTCATGACCGAGAGTCATGTCTTCGGCGGACGCGTTGGCCGTCAGCGCGATCACAGGCACGGGGCGGAACGCCTCTGCTGCGGCGGCCTTAATTTCGGCCTCGCGCGCGCGAATGCGGCGGGTGGCCTCGAGACCGTCCATGCCGGGCATCTGAACGTCCATCATGACAAGGTCGAACGGCCGGCCGCTCTCGAGCGCCGCGCTCCAGGCCAGCACGGCGCTGCCGCCGTCGCCGACCGTGGTGACGCGATGGCCGAATCGCGTCAGAAGCGCGCGGGTCAGCATGACATTGATCGGGTTATCCTCGGCGAGCAGCACATTGAGCCCGCCGCCGGGCGCGGATTCGATCTCCGGCAAGGCCATTTCCGCCGGTTCGACCGGTTTCACCGGCTCGAACGAGTCCGGCCCGGCAAAACGCGCGGCCAGCGAGGCGGCGCGCACCGGTTTCACCAGATAGCCGGTGAATCCCGCGGCCTTCAGCGCCGGCAGGTCGGAGCGTTCGGACGGACCGATGAGGACGAGACGCCGCGTTCCGCTGTCCGGAAGGCTACCCTCCTCGGCCATCATCGCGCGGGCGAAAGCCCCATCGATAATCAGCGTGTCGAAGCGCCCCCCGGCGAGATGGCGCGCGGCCTCGGCGGCGTTGCCGACCTCGATTTGCGTCGCCATGCCCCAGGCATCGAGCCGCCGGGCCAGCACCTCGGCCTCGATCACGGTCGAAGCCACGATCAATGCGCTCTGACCGCTCAGGTCCGGCGCCTTGAACGGCGCGGCGGTCCCGGCCTGCGCCGCCGGCAATTCGATCGTGAACGAGAAAGTGGATCCCTGACCCGGCGCGCTATCGACCTCAAGCGAGCCTTGCATCGCTTCGACGATGCGTTTCGAGATGGCGAGGCCCAGTCCGGTGCCGCCGAATTTGCGCGACGGCGATGTATCGGCCTGCTCGAATTCGTGGAAGATGCGCGCTTGATCCTCGGGCGCCAGCCCGATGCCGGTGTCGCGTATCGAGAAGCGCACGGCGTTATCGCCGATGCCGGGCTCGACCATCACGGTGACGCCGCCAGTCTCGGTGAATTTCACCGCGTTGCCGGCGAGATTGAGCAGAACCTGACGCAGCCGCGCGGCATCGCCCATGACCGCCGCCGGCAGCCGCTCATCGACGAACGAGCTGACGGCAATGCCCTTGCCATGCGCGTTCGGCGCCAGCAGTTCGATGGTCTCCTCAACGAGCGGCAACAAGGCGAAGGGCGCCGAAGCAAGCTCGAGCCTGCCGGCCTCGATCCGCGAGAAGTCGAGCACTTCCTCGATCAGCGCCAGCAGCGTCTCGCCGGAAGCCTTCGCCGCTTTCGCGTAATTGATCTGCTCGGACGTCAGCGATGTATCGAGCAGCAGATCGGTCATGCCGATAACGCCGTTGAGCGGCGTGCGAATTTCATGGCTGACGGTGGCAAGGAAGCGCGATTTGGCGCGGCTCGCGGCCTCGGCGAGATCGCGCGCTTCGATGCGATCGGTGACATCGCGGCCGACGCTTTGCGTCTCGGTGCCGGCGTCGGTGCGAACCGTGACCTCGCGCCAGGCAACCCAGCGCGGGCCGAGCGGCGTATCGATCTTCTGGTCCTGGGCGCGGGTGCCGTCGTCCAGCAACGCGAGGTCGGTCTGTTCGATGACGGTGAGCGCGACGATCCGGCCGAGCACGTCGGACTGACGGCGGCCGGCGAAGCGGCACCACGCCTCGTTGGCGTAGGTGACAAGGCCGTGCGCGTCGCGGCGCACGATCAGATCGCCCTGCGCCTCGAGCAGGCCGCGGGCGCGGAC
Source organism: Pseudolabrys sp. (assembly GCA_017849615.1). Taxonomy (GTDB): domain Bacteria; phylum Pseudomonadota; class Alphaproteobacteria; order Rhizobiales; family Xanthobacteraceae; genus Pseudolabrys. Next base: position 154,155 of record JAFIGS010000011.1, read on the forward strand.
CTCGGCCTCGCGTGCTTCCCAAAGCTGATCGGACAGGTCCTCGATGCGCCGCTCGAGGTCGTGCTGATGATCCCTGGCGAGACGGCGGCGATAGAGAAGAAACGCGATGACAGCGCAGGCCGCCGCAAACAGCGCGCCGGTGCCGATGGCATAGGTATGCGGATCGTAGTCCGGGCGCATCGCGCGAATGCCGGCGAGGAAGCCAAGACCGCCGGAAATCACCGCCAAGGTGATGACGACCGAGCGGCCGTAGAGGATCAGCGCCGCGGTATTGCGTGCACGTGGCGCGGGGGGGCGAGTGATTTTCGTCATGACGACCCATTATTCTTCCCAAGGTCTTGCAATTCGGTGGTGACCGGATTGGTTCGGTCCGCCGGATCGAGTTGTAGTGAAAGCGTGGTTAAACGCCGGGAAGAGCATGCATAAGGTATCGTCGTGCGGCGGGCCGGCTTGGCCGGATGTCAACCGCCTCGATGTCGGCGTTTGAGATAAATTTTAATTAACAGATCGGCCTTGTTTCGGTGGGGCGATATTTAATAATTCAATGGCAGTTTACCAAACGAGTTGATGAAACTTCGCGCCCGTGCCGTCCCAGCACGGCGCTCTCACCGCGGGTTGCATTCATGTCAAATTCCCATACCGCCGCGCGCCATGGGCGCCGGACGAATTCGGGCGGCACCTTGCTTGCTTTCGGTATCGCGATGGCCATCGGCATCGGAATCGCCGTGACGATCAGCGCTTACTCAATGACCAAGGTGCGGATCGGTGGCGCGGCTTATGACAAGATCATCCAGGCCAAGGATCTGGTGGCCGACATTCTGCCGCCGCCGCTCTACATCATCGAGCCCTATCTCGAGGCCACCAAGGCGGCGCATCTCGACACGCCGGTTGTCGACGTGAAGAAGCGCATGGCGGAACTGCGCAAGGACTACGACACCCGCCGCAGCTTCTGGCAAGGAACGACGCTCGACAGTGCAATCCGCGATAAGTTGACGGAAGCATCCCACGTTTATGTCGGCAAGTTCTGGGTGGCGTTCGACGACAGACTGGTGCCGAGTCTCGAAAGGCAGGATCACGCCGCTGCAATGGCCGCCTACGCGGAGTTGACCGCGCTCTATCAGGCGCATCGCGCGGTGATCGACGAGATCGTTACGTCGGCCAACGCGCTTGCGGAGAAGGTTGAAGCCGATGCATCGAACCAGGGGCGGATCGCCATCTGGTCGGTGGCCGCAGTCGATGCCGCGCTGTTCCTTCTTCTTATCGCCGGCATAGTTGCGATCATCCGTCGGCTCGTCAGCCCGCTCAAGATTCTGGGCGATAGCCTCGCCAATCTGTCGAGCGGCAATTTGACCGCACGCATCACCCAGAAGATGCCGCCGGAATACAGGCAGCTCCAGGAAAATCTCAATACGGCGATCGACCGGCTCAACGAGGTGATCGGTGCCGTCAAAAGATCGGCACGCGACGTCACCAGCGCGTCGGTCGAAATCTCGGCCAGCACGACGGACCTGTCGCAGCGCACCGAAGAACAGGCGGCGACGCTGGAAGAGACCGCGGCGTCGATGGAACAGATATCGTCGATCGTCAAATCGAACGCCGACAACGCGGTGCGCGCCGCGGCGCAGGCCAAGACCACTCAGAGCGTCGCCAATCGCGGCGGCGACATTGTTTCCAGCGCCGTGAGCGCGATGGCTCAGATTGAGGGCTCGTCGCACCGGATTTCGGATATCATCAGCGTGATCGATGAGATTGCGCGGCAGACCAATCTGCTTGCTCTCAATGCCGCCGTCGAGGCCGCCCGCGCCGGCGAAGCCGGCCGAGGCTTTGCCGTCGTCGCATCTGAAGTGCGCAGCCTGGCGCAGCGCTCGTCGCAAGCCGCCAAGGACATCAAGGACCTGATCACCAGATCCAGCACCGAGGTCAAAGACGGCGTTGATCTGGTCAACCGCGCCGGTCAATCGCTCGGCGAGATTGTCACCTCGATCAAGGAGGTGGCTGCGATCATCGATGACATCGCCAGCGCCAGCGCCGAACAGGCCTCCGGCATCGACCAGATCAACAAGGCATTGACGCAGATGGATACGGTGACGCAGCAGAACTCGGCGCTGGTCGAGGAGAACGCCTCGACGGCGCGTTCGCTCGAGAATCAGGCCCGCGCCATGGACGGGCACGTCGACTTCTTCAATATCGGTCAGGTTGCGGCGACGGGTGTTCCGGCGCAGCGACGCGAGACGGATATGCGGGCCGCGGTGGCGCGGGCGGCCTGAGCCGCGCTGCGCGAAGCGTCACGCCGCGCGCCGCAGATCGTCGGCCAGCGCGCGGTAGGACAAAGCCTCGGCCAGATGCACGCGGCCGACCGCCGCCGCGCCGTCGAGATCGGCCAGAGTGCGCGCGACCCGCAGCACCCGGTGATAACCGCGCGCCGACAACTGCATGCGGTCGGCGGCCTCGCGCAGCAGTTTGGCGCCGCCGGCATCGGTCCGCGTTATCTCTTCGAGCAAGGGGCCGGTGGCCTGGGCGTTGCAGCGAATATGCGATGCGCCAAGTGACGCATAGCGCTCGGTCTGCAGATCGCGCGCGCGGGCAACACGCGCGGCGACTTCGCGGCTGCCTTCGGACGGCGGCGGCAGGATCAGATCGGCGGCGGTGACGGCCGGCACTTCGATGTGCAAATCGATGCGGTCGATCAGCGGTCCGGACAACCGGCCCTGATAGTCGGCGGCGCAGCGCACATTCGGCGCACGATTGCAAGCAAAGCCCGGATCGTTGGCGCGGCCGCAGCGGCAGGGATTCATGGCGCCGACCAGCATGAAACGCGCAGGGTATGTAACGCGGTGATTGGCGCGTGCGATCGCGACCTCGCCGGTCTCCAGCGGCTGGCGCAGCGAGTCGAGCACCTGGCCGGAAAACTCCGGCATCTCGTCGAGAAACAGAACGCCGTTATGCGCGAGCGACACCTCGCCGGGCCGTGCCTTGAGGCCGCCGCCGACCAGCGCCGGCATCGACGCCGAATGATGCGGCGCGCGGAACGGCCGCCGGTTGGTGAGGGCGCCGCCTTCGATCTCGCCGGCGACCGAAGCGATCATCGACACTTCGAGCAGTTCGGTCGGCGACAGCGGCGGCAGGATCGACGGCAAGCGCGCCGCCAGCATCGACTTGCCGGCGCCGGGTGGGCCGATCATCAGAAGATTATGGCCGCCGGCGGCGGCGACCTCGAGCGCGCGTTTGGCGCTCTCCTGGCCCTTGATGTCGGCAAGATCGAGCGGCACGCCGTCGAGCTCGCGAATTCTCGGGGTCGGCCGCGTCAGCACCTGGGTGCCGCGAAAATGATTGGCGAGCTGGATCAGCGATTGTGCGGCGATGATCTCGATCTCGGGGCTGGCCCATGCCGCCTCCGGGCCGCAGGCCTGCGGACAGATCAAACCATTGCCGCGGCCATTGGCGCCGATCGCCGCCGGCAGCACGCCGGCCACCGCCGCGATCGAGCCATCGAGGCCGAGTTCGCCGAGGACGGTGAAGCCCGACAGCGCGTCCGGCGGAATGGCGCCGATCGCCGCCATCAGGCCGAGCGCGATCGGCAGATCGAAATGACTGCCTTCCTTGGGCATGTCGGCCGGCGCGAGATTGACGGTGATGCGCCGGGCCGGAAGCGCCAGACCGGACGCGACCAGCGCGGCCCGCACGCGCTCTTTCGCTTCGGATACGGCCTTGTCCGGCAGGCCGACGATGTTGAAGGCTGGCAGCCCCGGCGCGACCTGCACCTGAACGTCCACGGCGCGGGCCTCGATGCCCTCGAACGCCACGGTTGCCACCCGCTGGACCATATGCCCCTCTTTGCTACCTTTGAGTGTAGCCGAAGTTGTGGAGAGGAACAAGAACATTTGCAGAACAAAACGACTCGATTAAGATACCCCCCTGTCACGGCTCAACCGGAGTGAGTGCCATGATTGATCGCGTCAGAATGGAAACCGACCTGCAGGAAGCCCGCCGCGCCCGTCAGGACGCTGAGGCCGCCAACCAGGACGTCGAGGAATTGATCTGGGAGCTGCAGCACGTTCAGCTCGGGCGTCAGCGCGTCGTGTTCTCGATTGCAGGCTTCGAGCAGGAAGCGGCCTGAGTTAACCCTACGCTTCCGCCGTCACGCGGTATTTCCGACCCGCGTCGCGACGGCGTGGTGAACGGCGCGTTAAGGCGTGCGGGCCATTATCTTAGCTTAGCCTAGCGCGGATATTTTCGGAGAATTAATACCCTGGCGTGTTTATTCAGCACCGTGGTTATGTGTGCGAGTAAACCGTGTCCAGTTCTGACAGCATTTCGCTTCACGCCCTGCAATCCGAAATCCTGGAGGCCATGGTCGCCGGCGAGCGCTTCGAAGCGATCGCCGAACGCCTGTGTCTGCGCGCCGAAGCGCTGGCGGCGGGCGCGACCTGCACGATCATTGGCATCAGCAGCGACGGCCGCCTCAAGCCGGTGGCGTCGCCAAGCATGCCGGCCGGCTACGCCGAGGCGATCACCGGCATCGAAATCGGACCGAATGTCGGCTCCTGCGGAACGGCGGCCTATCTTGGCGAGCCGGTCGAAGTCGATGATATCGCGACCGACCCGCTGTGGGAGGCTTACAGGGACATAGTTCTTCCGCACGGCCTCAAGGCGTGCTGGTCCTATCCGATCAAGACCCGCAGCGGCCAGGTCGCGGCGGCTTTCGGTTTCTACTTCGCGGAAAAACGCGGGCCGACCGGTTTCGAGCGATCGATCGTCAATACCTCCGTGCATTTGTGCTCCATCGCCGTCGAGCACGCGCTGACGCAGAAGCGCAATCACGCGCTTGCCTATTACGACCAGCTCACCGGCCTGCCGAACCGGCGCAGCTTCGACGACATGATGTTCGATCGTATCGTCTCGATGGACCCCGCCTTCGGGCTTCTCGTCGTCGATATCGACGATCTCAAGATCGCCAACGACACGATGGGCCACGTCGTCGGCGATACCCTGATCCAGGAAGTTGCGGCGCGGTTGTCGGACTGCGTGCCGAACGGCGCGAGCCGCATCGGCGGCGACGAATTCGGATTGCTTATCGACGGCTGCGCCAGCCACGATGAGCTGGCGGCGATGTCGGACCGCATTATCGCGGCCATGCAGGCGCCGTTCGACTGCGGCGGCTTTACGCTCACGCCGCAGATCACCATGGGCGGCGTGGTGTACGGCATCGACGGCGTCGATCGCGATCTGCTGCGGCAGAACGCGGACTTCGCCATCTACCACGCCAAGAGCATCAACCGCGGCGGCTATGCGCTGTTCAAGCGCGAGATGCGCACGTCGATCGCGACCCGCATGTCCACGATCCGCAGCGTCGGCGAGGCGCTCAACGAAGGGCGCGTGCTGCCGTTCTATCAGCCGCTGGTGAATCTCGCCGACGGCGCGATCCACGGTTTCGAGGCGCTGGCGCGCATTCGCATGGACAACGGCGCCATCGTGTCCGCGGGGCAGTTCGCGGCGGCGCTGTCCGACGCGAGCATCGCCTTCCGCCTCACCGACCAGATGCTTGGCCACATCGCACGCGACATGCGCGGCTGGCTGGATCAAGGCTTCGACATCCGCCATATCGGCATCAATCTCTCGACCGCCGACTTCCACCGTGGCGACATCGAGCATCGCCTGCTTGCCGCCTTCGAGCCGGCAGGCGTGCCGCTTGACCGTATCGTCGTCGAGGTCACCGAAGGCGTGTTCATGGATGGCACCGACGACAAGGTCGTCCATGTCATCGAGAGCCTGCGCCAGAAGGGCATCACCGTCGCGCTCGACGATTTCGGCACCGGCTTCGCGTCGCTGACGCATCTGATCCGGTTTCCGGTCGACTGCATCAAGATCGACAAGTCGTTCGTCGATCGCATGATCACCGACCATCCGAGCCAGCTCGTCGTCGAATTGCTGGTCGATCTGTCGCGCAAGCTGCACATGCATACCGTCGCCGAGGGCATCGAGACCCAGGCGCAGGCCGGCTGGCTCAAGGCGCTCGGCTGCAACACCGGGCAGGGCTATTATTTCGGCAGGCCCGTCGGCGTCGAGGCGACCACGAAGCTGATGCGCGAATGGCAGGGCGGCTTTCCGCAGGCCGCCAACCTAGCGCAGAAAAAGCGGGCCTGAGGCTCAGCGCCGGCTTTTACGCTTTGCCTCGATCGCGTCCCAGGTCAGCGCCGCGGCGTCAGGGCCGCCGAGATTCTTCACGGCGCGAATGCCGGTCGGCGAGGTGACGTTGATCTCGGTAAGCCAGTCGCCGATCACGTCGATGCCGACGAAGATCAGCCCGCGCGACACCAGAGCCGGCTTGAGCGTCGCAATGATCTCGCGCTCGCGCGGCGTGAGGTCGGTGGCTTTCGGCGAGCCGCCGCGCACCATGTTGGAGCGCAGGTCGTCGTCGGCGGGCACGCGATTGACCGCGCCGGCAAACTCGCCGTTGACCAGCAGGATGCGCTTGTCGCCCTGCTTCACCGCGGGCAGGAATTTCTGGATTACCCATGGTTCGCGGAAGGTCGCCGCGAACATGTCGTAGAGCGAGCCGAAATTGAGGTCGTCGCGGGTGATGCGGAACACGCCGCCGCCGCCATGGCCGTAGAGCGGCTTCATGACGATGTCCTGATGCTCGGCGCGGAAGGCCTTGATCTCCTCCTTGTCGCGCGTGATCAGGGTCGGCGGCATCAAATTGGGAAAGCTCGTGACGAGCACCTTCTCCGGCGCGTTGCGCACCTCGGCCGGGTCGTTGACCACCAGCGTCTTGGGGTGGACGCGCTCCAGCATGTGCGTGGTGGTGATGTAGGACAGGTCGAAGGGCGGGTCCTGACGCAGCAGGATGACATCGAAGGAATCGAGCGGCACGCGCTCGGCCTCGCCGAGGGTGAAGTGGTCGCCGGCCTTGTCGCGAACCGACAGCGGCTCGGCCCGGGCGTAAAGCCGGTCGCCGACCTGGGCCATGCGGTCGGGGGTGTAATAGCTGAGCGGGTAGCCGCGGGCCTGGGCCTCGAGCAGCAGGGCGAAGGTTGAATCGCCCTTGATGTTGATCCGTTCGATCGGATCCATCTGCACGGCAACTTTGAGCGTCATGGGGAAGACTTCCCGGCGGCCCTTGGACACGCCACCAAAGGTTAAGGAAAACAGAAAGTTAACGTATTCCGGCGACTATGCGGGAACCCACGATTTATGCCGCGCTCAACGGGGCCGCAAGTGACATTGCCCAAGCTTTCGATTGCCGCCAAGCTCTATGCGATCTTCGCCCTGATGGCCATCACCGCGCTGGCGCTGTCCGGGTCCGCCGTCATCAATGCCCGGCATTACGCGGCGCTGTCCGAGAACTACGAATCGGCGATCTCCGGCACCCAGAACATCGAGCGCATCAACGGCTTGATCTATGCCGTGGTCGCCGAGTCCCGTGGAATTTATATACCGAACGAGGACCCGGCGCGCCGGCAGTTCGTGGATGGGCTCGGCACGTTCCTGAACCGTATCGAAGCCCTGATGGCCGACTGGAAGAAAACCGTCGGTCCCGACGACGCCATTCTGTTCGATCGCTTTTCCAAGCGCGTTGCCGAGTTCGTCGCCTTCCGGCGCGAGCTGGCGCGGTTGACCGTCGAGGTCAGCGCCCAGGCGGCCCGTGAATGGGGCGAGGCGAGCCGCGACGCCCGCAAGGCGCTTAACGCCGACCTGAGCGCCCTGTCCGAGCATTATGCCGCGCGCGCCGACCAGGTCTACAGCCAGATCAACGGCAACATCGACCAGAGCGTCTGGTGGCTCGCGCTGTTCGCGGCGCTTGCGGCATGCGCGACCATTGCCCTTCTGTTTATTGCCCGCGGCATCATCAAGCCGCTGACCGCGATCACCCGCGTGACCGAGGCCGTGGCCGGCGGCGCGCAGGTCGCCTCGATCCCGTTCAGCGACCGCCGCGACGAAATCGGCGCCATGGCGCGATCGATCGAGATTTTCCATCGCGCCATGCTGCACAATCGCGAGCTGAACCAGACCGTGCTTCAGGACGCCGAATCCCGCGCCGCCCGTCAGCGTGACATCAATCAGGAGATCTCGCGCTTCTCCAGCGACGTCGAGATGACATTGTCCGAGCTCGGGCAGATTTCCGATCAGATGCTCGCCGCTTCGACGCAGCTTGCCCAGGCCGCCGACGCGGCGTCGGCCAAGACCGCGCGGGCGGAAAACGCCTCGTCGGAAGCTTCCGCCAATGTGCGCGACATTGCCTCGGCCGCCGACCAGCTTTCGGCCTCGGTCAACGAGATAGACCGGCAGGTGGCGCAGTCGAATGCCATCGCATCGAAGGCGGTGAGCGAAGCGGGCCAGACCAATCTCGCGGTGAAGGAGCTCGGCGAGGCGGCGGCGCGCATCGGCGACGTCGTCAAGCTGATCACCGATATCGCCGAGCAGACCAACCTCTTGGCGCTCAACGCCACCATCGAGGCGGCGCGCGCCGGTGAAGCCGGCCGCGGCTTTGCCGTGGTCGCGGGCGAGGTGAAGGCGCTGGCCGGCCAGACCAGCCGGGCCACCGAAGAGATCAGCGCGCAGATCGCCGGCATGCAGCGCGCGACGACGACGTCGATTGCCGCCATCAGCACCATCGAGCAGACCATCCGCGAGATCGGCAACATCTCCAGCGCCATCGCCGCGGCGGTGACCGAGCAGGGCGCCGCCACCAGCGAGATCGCGCGCAGCGTCGAAACGGCGGCGCAGCGCACCAGCGAGACCGCCAACGAAGTAAACCTCGTCGGCACCGCGACCGCCGACACCCGCAGCAGCGCCGGTACGGTCAAGGCCGTCGCCGACGATCTCGGCCAGGTCGCGCACCGCATCCGCTCGCAGGTCGATCAGTTCTTCGAACGGCTGAGCGCTTAACTTGTCCCGGATGCAGCGCGGCATGAAATGACGCGCTGCTGAACCGGGACCGTAACGCACTCATTTGAGACGACCCCGGATCTGCATCGCACCACTCCGCTGGGCTTCGTGCTGCGCCGCGTCCGGGGAAAGTTACGTCTCGAACGCGCCCTGGATATGCCGCGGCAGTTTGCCGGGCGCGATCAGGATGGCGTCGAAACGCAAATCCTTGAATGCGACTTTCGGATTCTGCGCCAGCCAGATCTCGGCGGCGGTGGCGATGCGCGCGCGCTGGCGCGGCGTTACCGACTCGGCGGCTTCGTCGAGCGAAGCGCGCGCTTTCACCTCGACGAAGATGATGGTGTGCCGCCGCCCGGCGACGATGTCGATCTCGCCGGCGCCGGAGCGAAAGCGCCGCGCCAGGATGCGATAGCCCTTGCCGATCAGCCACGCGGCGGCAAGGCTCTCGGCCGAGATGCCGCGATTGAATGCGGCCTGACGGTTCGGATCGGCCTCGACCTGGCCTTTCGGACGCAAACCCGGCACGCGGGGATTGCGCGGAAGCGGAGGCGATGGGCCCTCGTCCTTCGCCATGATCAATCGCTCTGATTTTTGCTCAGCTCGAGCGCGCGCTGATAGACGTCGCGCCGCGCCCGGCCCGTGGCGGAGGCGACTTCGCCGACGGCGTCCTTCACCGAAACGCGCGCCAGCGCATCGCGCAGCATGGCGTCGATATCGCTGTTGGCGGTTTGTCGCTCCGGCGGCGGCGCGATGACGATGACGATTTCGCCGCGCGTTTCGGCGTCGCCGGCATAGTGCTTCGCCAGCGTCTGCAGCGGCGCGCGCCGAACTTCTTCATGCAGCTTGGTGAGTTCGCGGCACACCGCCGCCTCGCGAGGGCCCAGACCTTCGGCCAGATCGGCCAGCGATGCGCCAAGCCGCGGCCCGGTCTCGAACACGATCAAGGTCGCCGGGATCGCGGCGAGTTCGGCAATGCGCTTCTGCCGCGCCGCCTGCTTGGGCGGCAGGAAGCCCTCGAACAGAAAGCGGTCGTTCGGCAGACCGGACAAGGACAGCGCCGCCAGCGCCGACGATGCGCCGGGCACCGCCGTGACGTTGTGGCCGGCTTCGACGACCGCGCGCACCAGCCGGTAGCCGGGGTCCGACACCAGCGGCGTGCCGGCGTCTGACACCAGCGCGACGGCCTGTCCCTCGTCGAGCCGCGCGAGAATCTTCGGCAGCGCCTCGTCCGAATTGTGCTCGTGATAAGCCGTAAGTGGCGTCGCGACGCCGTAGCGGTCGGTGAGTTTGCGGGTGACGCGGGTATCCTCGCAGGCAATCAGGTCGGCGGCCGCCAAAGTCGCCAGCGCGCGCAGGCTGATGTCGCCAAGATTGCCGATCGGCGTCGCCACCACATAGAGGCCTGGCTCGAGCCTTGGGGCCTCGATGTCGCTGCCGAAAGGCGCGTAGCGCCGCGATGTCGCTTTGTCCGTCATGCCGTCACTTTAGCTCGCGTTCGACCTCCGGCGCGCTCGTTGTGCGCCGATTTTGGCCCGCCTTCGGCCCATGCGGAGAAAGGCGCGGCAAATTGCCAAATTCCCTCAGCTTTTCATCATCTTAACTTTTGCGGGACAAAATGGGCGATAGGGGTTACGACTCGACGATCAACCGTCGCGGGATGAGGGAACGGGGTTATTGGTTACGCGCACTGAGACACCGGGGGCAACACGGCGTCGATTTGGCGGGGTGGCACTGGCCGCCACGCTGTCGCTGTTCATGGCCGCCTGTACGGGCGGCGCGCTGGACCGCCTCGGCGGTGAAGCGCCGCAGCCGGCCGCCGAGCCGGTGCAGCCTGCACAGATCGGCGCCGGGCAGATTCGCGTCGGCCTGATCTTGCCGCTGTCGGCGCAGGGCAATGCCGGCATCGCCGCGCTCTCGATGAAGAACGCCGCCGAGATGGCGCTCGCCGAGTTCAAGGAGCCGAACATCCAGCTCCTGGTGAAGGACGACGGCGGCACACCGCAGGGCGCGCAGGCCGCGGCCCAGCAGGCGCTGGCCGAAGGCGCCGAAATCATTCTCGGGCCGCTGTTCGCGCAGTCGGTCAGCGCGGTAGGCGGCGTTGCGCGCCAGCGCAACATTCCGGTCATCGCCTTCTCGACCGACGCCAGCGTCGCCGCGCGCGGCGTCTATCTCCTGAGCTTCCTGCCGGAGTCGGACGTCAAGCGTATCGTCGATTTCTCGGTGTCGCGCGGCAAGCGCTCCTTTGCGGCGCTGTTGCCGGACAACGCCTATGGCGCCGTGATCGAAGCCGCGTTCCAGCAGGAAGTGGCGCGCCGCGGCGGCCGTGTCGTCGCGCTGGAGAAATATCCGCTCGATCCGGCGCGCATGGGCGCTGCCGTACGGCGCATCGCGCAGGCTTCAAGCCGCGCCGACGCCATTTTCATTCCCGATGGCGCCGATGCCGTGCCGCAAGTGGTGCAGCAGCTCTCCGCCAACAACGTCAATCTCAAGCGCGTTCAGTTGCTCGGCACCGGCCTGTGGGACGAGCCGCGCATTTTCGAGAACCAGGCTCTTGCCGGCGGCTGGTATGCGGCGCCGGACAATTCCGGCTTCCGCAGCTTCGCGCAGCGTTATCGCTCGCGCTACGGCCAGGATCCGGTGCGCACGGCGACGCTGGCTTACGATGCGGTGGCGCTGGTCGCGGCGCTGGTGAAGACGCAGGGGCCGCAGCGCTTCAGCGAGCAGATTCTCACCAACGGTTCGGGCTTCGCCGGCATCGACGGCGTGTTCCGCTTCAAGAGCGACGGCGCCAATGAGCGCGGCCTTGCCGTGCTGCGCGTCGCGCCCGGCGGCGGACAGCCGGTCAGCCCCGCGCCGAAGGGATTTTAGGAGACACGGTCATTCCGGGGCGCGCGTAGCGCGAGCCCGGAATCCGGAAACAATTGAAAGCGTCGCTGGATTCCGGATACGCGCTGACGCGCGTTCCGGAATGACATCACGCCGCGAGATCCGCCACCACCGCATCGAGCAGCGGGAAGCCCGAGGGCGTGACGCGCAGGCGGCCATTGCTCATGGTCTCGACCGCGCCGCCATCCATCAGGAACGCCAGGCGGCTGGGATCGAGCGTGCGGCCCGACAGCGCGGCGAAGCGCTTCGGGTCGATGCCTTCGACGAGGCGAAGCCCCATCAGCAAAAATTCATCGGCGACTTCGCCGGGCTGCAACTTGTCATCGACGGTGAGGCCGGTGCCATTGGCGTCGATGAGATCGAGCCAGGCTTCCGGCTTGCGCTCGGTCTCGGTGGCGTAGCGGCGGCCATCGACATTCAGCCGGCCATGCGCGCCGGGGCCGACGCCTGCATATTCGTGGCCGCGCCAGTAGACGAGATTGTGCCGGCACTCGGCGCCCGGCCGCGCGTGATTGGAAACTTCGTAAGCCGGCAGGCCGGCATCGCCGCACACCTGCTGCGTCAGATCGAACAGATCGCGGGCGAGGCCTTCTTCCGGCATGATGAGCTTGCCGGCCTTGTGCAGGCCATGGAATGCCGTGCCCGGCTCGATGGTGAGCTGATACAGCGACAGATGCTCGGCGGCTTCCGCAATGGCGCGGTTGAGTTCGATCGCCCATGACTCGAGCGTCTGCCGCGGCCGCGTATAGATGAGATCGAACGAGTAGCGATCGAAGATCGAGCGCGCCACCGCGATGGCGGCGAGCGCTTCATCGGCGCTGTGTAGACGGCCGAGTTCTTTCAGCGATTGATCGTCGAGCGCCTGCACGCCGAGCGACACGCGGTTGACGCCGGCGGCGCGATAGCCGCGGAAGCGCGTCGCCTCGACGCTGGTCGGATTGGCTTCGAGGGAAATCTCGGCGCCGTTCTTGAGCGTCCAATGCCGGCCGATGGTCTTGATGATGCCTTCGACGGTCGAAGGCTGCATCAATGACGGCGTGCCGCCGCCGAAGAACACGCTCGACACGGTGCGCGGCCCAATGCGCGCGGCGGTGCTGGCAAGCTCGGTCTGGATGGCGGTGAGATAACGTGTCTCGTCGTAACCGCCATGCCGCACATGGCTGTTGAAGTCGCAGTACGGGCACTTCGACAGGCAGAACGGCCAGTGGACGTAGACGGCGAAGTCCTGATCGGGTGCGACGGTATCCGGCGAAATGTTGGTTAACGACATGTGAATCAATATAGGCCGCGCGCTGCCCCGCGGCCAGCAAAACCGCAACTGGGCTGCGGACAAGTATTTAAAATTTTAGCGAATTTTCCTCTTCGTCATGCCCGGCTTTATGCCGGGCATCCACGTCTTTACAGCGGAAGTCGTGGATGGCCGGGACAAGCCCGGCCATGACGGCTCAACCTCGCAAACACTTCTCCGCCAGCATCACGAAGGCGCGGGCGCGGTGCGAGAGGCCCATGCCTTTGGGCGGCAGGCCGTGCTTTTCGTCGGCGGTCATCTCGCCGAAAGTGCGGTCGTGGCCGTCGGGCAGGAACAGCGGATCGTAGCCGAAGCCCGCGGTTCCCTTGGGTGGCCAGACGATGACGCCGTCGACGCGGCCTTCGACTTCCTCGACATGGCCGTCCGGCCAGGCGATGCACAATGCGGCGACGAAATGCGCGCGGCGTTGCGCGGGCGACGTCGCGCCTTTCTCGACCAGCCGCGTCTGAATCTGATTCATCGCGCCGCGGAAATCCTTGTCCGGTCCGGCCCAGCGCGCCGAATAAATGCCGGGATCGCCGCCGAGCGCATCGACGCACAGGCCGGAGTCGTCGGCGAAGGCGGGTTGTCCCGTTGCTGTCGCAGCGGCCATCGCCTTGATGCGCGCATTGGCGGCGAAGGTCTTTCCGGTTTCGTCGGGCTCGGCAAGATTGAGTTCGGCCGCCGACGTCGCCGTTATGTTGTAAGGCGACAGCAGGTCGCGCATCTCGGCGAGCTTGCCGGGATTGTGCGTGGCGATGACGACGGCGCCGGTGAGCTGGCGATGCGCCACTAACCCACCGCCATCTTCTGCAGTTCGATGAGCTTGCCGGTGCCCTTGCGCGCCAGCGCCAGCAGCGCGAGCAACTGCTCTTCGCTGAACGGCTCCTTCTCGGCGGTGCCCTGCACCTCGATGATCTTGCCGGAGCCGGTCATGACGAAATTGGCATCCGTGTCGGCTTCGGAATCTTCGGCGTAGTCGAGGTCGAGCACGGCGGTGCCGCGGAACACGCCGCATGACACCGCGGCGACGTGATCGCGCAGCACCTTGGCATCGGTCTTGAACATGTCGCGCGTCTTCATCCAGGCGAGGCAATCGGCCAGCGCAACCCAGGCGCCGGTGATCGAAGCGGTGCGGGTGCCGCCGTCGGCTTGGATGACGTCGCAGTCGATGGTGATCTGGCGTTCGCCGAGCGCCTGGAGATCGACGATGGTGCGCACCGAGCGGCCGATCAGGCGCTGGATTTCGACGGTGCGGCCGCCCTGTTTGCCGGAGGCGGCCTCGCGGCGGGTGCGGCTGTGGGTGGCGCGCGGCAGCATGCCGTATTCGGCGGTGACCCAACCCTTGCCCTGGCCCTTGAGCCACGGCGGCAGGCGCTCCTCGAGGCTGGCAGTCACCAGGACGTGAGTTTCGCCGAATTTCACGAAACAGGAGCCTTCGGCGTATTTGACCACGCCTCGTTCCAGCGACACGGCGCGCATTTCATCGGGCTGGCGCTGGCTGGGGCGCATTGAAAAGGTCCTTTCGGGTGTTGGCGAATGGCGCACACCATAACCATATGGCCCGCTTGAACAAGTCCGTCTGGAGCGCCATTGTTGGGGTGCCCCGGCCAGGAGTTCGTACCGTTGGCTTCACACGACGTCCCGATCGGTTCTTCGCAGGTCAGCCTCGCCGCGCTGAATGAGCGCTCGCGCGAGATTTTCCGCTCGATCGTCGAGAGCTACCTGACCACCGGCGAGCCGGTCGGCTCGCGGAACCTCGCCCGTATTCTGCCGATCACCTTGTCGCCGGCTTCGGTGCGCAACGTGATGTCGGACCTCGAACATCTCGGCCTCGTCTTCGCGCCGCATACCTCGGCCGGCCGGTTGCCGACCGAACTCGGCCTGCGCTTTTTCGTCGATGCGCTGATGCAGGTCGGCGACCTCACCGAAGAGAACCGCCGCAACATCGAAGCGCAGGTGAAGGGCGCCGGCGGCGACAAATCGGTCGAGGCGGTGCTGACCGAAGCCTCGCAGATGCTGTCGGGCCTCACGCGCTCGGCCGGCGTCGTTCTCACCACCAAGGCGAATGCGCGGCTCAAGCACATCGAATTCGTGCGGCTCGAGCCGGAGCGCGCGCTCGCCGTGCTGGTCGGCGAAGATGGCCAGGTGGAAAACCGCGTGCTCAATGTGCCCGCCGGGGTGCCGACCTCGGCGCTTACGGAAGCGGCGAATTTTCTCAACGCGCATATCCGCGGCAAGACCCTGTCGGACCTGCGCGCCGAGATCGAGGCGACCTTGGCGAAGGGTCAGGCCGAACTCGATCAACTCACGCAGAAGATCATCTCGGCGGGGCTCGCCAGCTGGTCGGGCGGCGACACCGACGAGCGCCAGCTCATCGTGCGCGGCCACGCCAATCTGCTCGAGGATCTGCACGCGCTCGAGGATCTCGAACGCGTGCGCTCGCTGTTCGACGCGCTGGAGACGCAGCGCGGCGTCATCGACCTGCTCGGCCGCGCCGAAGGCGGCGACGGCGTGCGCATCTTCATCGGCTCGGAAAACAAGCTGTTTTCGCTGTCCGGCTCCTCGACCATCGTCGCGCCGTACCGCGATAGTGCAGGGCGTATTGTCGGCGTGATCGGTGTCATCGGCCCGACGCGGCTGAACTATGCCCGCATCATACCGATGGTCGATTACACGGCCCGCGTGGTCAGCCGGCTTCTGTCCGGCTCGGGTCACTAAAGCGGCGTATCGCAAGGGTTTTCCCGGGTTCGGGGCCGAAAAGCTTGATTTTTGAAGCGCCAGCCCTGATATCCGGGGCAAATCTCCATCTGTACAAATTGGATTGTGAAGATGACGGACCCGACCGAGCGTAAGGCTGAGAACGACAAGCCGGACGCCGCCGCTCAGCAGACGCCGAACCCCGCCAATCCGAAGCCCTATGTGATGCCCGACGATCCGGAAGAGCAGCAGGCCGATCCGCTCGTGGCCGCGCAGAAGGAAGCCGCCGAGTACAAGGACAAGCTGCTGCGCACCTTGGCGGAGATGGAGAACCTGCGCCGCCGCACCGAGCGCGAAGTCGCCGATGCGCGTACTTACGGCATTACCGGCTTCGCCCGCGACGTGCTCACCGTCGCCGACAACATCAATCGCGCGCTGTCGACGCTGACGCAGGAAGCCCGCGACGCTGCCGATGCGGCGGTGAAGAGCGTGCTCGAAGGCGTCGAACTCACCGAGCGCGAACTGCTCAAGTCACTCGAAAAGTACAACGTCAAGCAGTTCACGCCGCAGGGCGAGAAGTTCGATCCGAACAAGCATCAGGCCATGTTCGAGGTGCCGACGGCCGACGTGCCGCCCGGTCATGTCGCGCAGGTGATCCAGTCCGGCTACACGATCGGCGAGCGCGTGCTGCGTCCGGCCCTGGTCGGCGTCGCCAAGGCGCAGCCGAAGCCGGCGGCCGGCGAGGGCTGACGCCCGCTCGTTGCGACAAAGTCTTTGCGACAAAGCATGAAGGCCATGAGCGCGCCCCGGTGATACCGGGGCGCGTAAGCCGTTGTTTTCTCTGACGGCGCGCCTGCGGCAAGTTGTCGCTAGATTAGAACCGTTATAACATATTGATATTTAATGATTTTTTCGTTGACGCCGGGTGCGGCAGCGAACACTGTCCGGCCATTCACCGGTCAGGAGATCGCCCATGTCCATCGTTCCCGCCGCTGCCGCGCGTCTTGCGAGACTCGGTTACGCCCTGCTCGCGGTTGCCGCGCTCGCCGCTCCGGCCGCCGCCGCGACCATGCAGGACGGCGCCAAGGCCTATAAGCCCTACATCGTCGAGCGCATCGGCGCGGCGATTGCCGGCGCCAAGGAATTGCAGGCCGCGGTCAAGGCCGGCGACGTCAAGGCGGCGCAGGCGGCCTGGATCAAGTCGCGCAAGGGCTGGGAAGCCATGGAGCCGGTGACGGCGTCCTATTTCGGCGATCTCGACAAGCTCATCGACGCCTGGCCCGACGGCAAGACCGGCTATCACGCCATCGAAGCCGTGCTGTTCTCGGCGAACAAGACCGAGGGTCTCGAGCAGCCGATCGCCGATATGCTCGCCAACATGGACAAGTTCGAGCAGCGCGTGAAGGCGCCGAAGTTCGCCTTCACCCCGCAGAAGCTGCTCGAGGGCACCGCGAACCTTGCCTACGAAGTCGGCGAGGAAAAATCCGGCGGCGGCGAGTCGCCCTATGCGGCCACCTCGATCGTGGACATGCAGGAGAACGTCGCCGGCATCGAGCACGCCTGGAACACGGTGTTCGCCGATACGCTCAAGAAGAAGGACGCCAAGCTGGCCGGCCTTATCGACGAGCGCACGCAGAACCTGAAGAAGCTGGTCGGCGTCGCCGACATCAAGAGCATGGACGCCAGGAAGGTGCACCTCGCCGGCGAGGAGCTTGCCGCGCTGATGCTGACCGCGGCGCCGAAGCTCGGCCTCAAGCCGTTCAAGGTCGGCGACGAGGGCGAAGAAAAGAAGAAAGACTGATCGGCCAACCCGGGCGCGAGTCATGAGAACGCAGCAAGTCATTCTGGCGGCGTCAATTGCCGCGATGCTGTTCGCGGCCGCGCCGGCTGATGCCGCGCCGGTGATCAGCAAGGACGCCACCCTGCCGGTCGGCAGCGAGTTGAACGCGGAACTGCTTAACCAGCCCACCGAGATGTTCTCGATGGAGATGGCGGGGGGCAAGCGCTCCTATCTGTTCAATCTCGGCGACATGCTGTTCTCGTCCTCCGCCATTTTCGGCGGCAAGGCGCGCGAGGCCGGCATGAGCTGCAATTCGTGCCATCGGCAGGGCGCCAACAACGCCAGGCTGTTCGTGCCCGGCCATTCGTCGAAGCCCGGCACCTTCGACACGTCGGGGCCTTTCTTCAATCCCAAGGCCGACAACGGCATCTTCGATCCGGTGACGACGCCGAGCCTGCGCGGCGCCAAATATCTCGCGCCCTACGGCCATGACGGCCGCATCGCCTCGCTGCGCGAATTCGTGCGCAACGTCATCGTCAACGAATTCGCCGGCGCCGAGCCTTCGGGCCAGGTGCTCGACGGCCTCGTGGCCTACATCAACGAGATCAGCTTTCTGCCGAACGAGAAGATCACGTCCGACGGCAAGCTGACCGCCAAGGCGCCGGATGCCGCGCGGCGCGGCGAAGCCTTGTTCAACAAGCCGTTCCGCCGCGACGCGAGCATGAGCTGCGCCACCTGCCATGTCGGCAACGCCGCCTTCGTCGATCGCAAGGTGCACGACATCGGTTCGGGCGGCTTCTTCAAGACCAAGACCTTGCTCAACG
This sequence comes from Pseudolabrys sp., assembly GCA_017849615.1. Classification (GTDB taxonomy): domain Bacteria; phylum Pseudomonadota; class Alphaproteobacteria; order Rhizobiales; family Xanthobacteraceae; genus Pseudolabrys. The sequence continues at coordinate 172,522 of JAFIGS010000011.1, forward strand.
CCAAATTCAACGCGCCGTATTTTCATGACGGTCGCTATGACACCTTCGGCGAAGTGGTGGCGCATTTCGACCGCCACTTCGATCTCGGCCTGACACCGGCCGAGCGAGACGATCTCGCCGCCTATCTCGACGCGCTCGGCGATGCCGACCAGCCCTTCACGCAGAACACCGTCCAGGCCGAGATCGACGAACTCGCGCAGTTCGCCAGCGTGCTCGATGTCGCCATTCCGGCGGGGATACCGAAGTCGTCGTTCTGGCCGTGGACTCGGTCGGCGCCGAGTGGCGCGAGGTCGCCGAGAAATTCCCCGACCAGAGGAACACCTCGGCCGAGGGCGGCCTGGCCGAGCGGCTGAAAGCCCGCGCCGCCGTGCGCGATATGGTCCTGACCTTGCGCCGCATTGCCATGGCCGCGCAGACCGGCGATGTCTCCGAAGCCGCCCGGCTCCACGCCGAGTACAAACAAACGGTCGCCGCGGCGACGCCGTATCTCAAAGCGGCCGAACCGTGGTCGCTCTACAACCCGGCGGTGCACGAGCGGCACTTCTCGGCGCTGCGCAAGCTCGCGGAACTGGCCAAATAAAATATTTGGTTTAGAAATGCCGTGGTACCGGGGCTTGGGGGTCCTATGTCTGCTGATTCTTTGACGTCGCGCTTCCGGTGCACCGCGCTTGCCGCGGCCGCCGCGCTCACGGTCGCGCAGGGTGGCGCCTTCGCCGCGGACAAGGCGAAACCGGAGCCGTCGCTCTGGCAGCGCGAGACGTTGACGGGCGACTGGGGCGGCCAGCGCACCGCGCTGAAAGAGAACTACGGCATCGAGATCACGCTGATCTATATCGGCGAAGTGCTCGGCGTCATGTCGGGCGGCGTCAACCGCACCACCAGCTATGAAGGCCGCGCCGAATTCACGGTCGATACCGATCTGCAGAAGCTGATCGGGCTCGCCGGCGCCAAGAGCCATTTCAAGATCTATCAGATCCACGACGGCGGCCGGAACGCGGTGGCCAATGTCGGCTCCATCGCCGACCCGAGCAATATCGACGCGCTCTCGACGACCCGCCTGTTCACGGCCTGGTACGAGCAGAGCTTCGCCGACCGCTTTTCGCTGCGCATCGGCCAGCTCGCCGCCGACGACGAGTTCATCACCAGCCCGACGGCGGGCGGCCTGATCAACGGCACCTTCGGCTGGGCCGGCTTGCTGGCCGCGAACATCACCAGTGGCGGCCCGGCCTATCCGCTCGCCGCGCCAGGCGTGCGGCTGGCGACCACATTGACCGACAAGGTCACGCTGTTGACCGCGGTGTTCGCCGGCGATCCGGCGGGCCGCACCACCTGCACCGTCACGCCGCAGGAATGCAACGAGCGCGGGTTGAACTTCGGTCTGGTCGGCGGCGCGCTCTGGATGAGCGAACTGCAATACGCGGTCAATCAGAGCAAGGGCGCGGCCGGCCTGCCGGCGGTTTATAAACTCGGCGGCTGGTACTCGACCAACAGCCGGTTCGCCGATCAGCGCTTCGGCCGCAACGCGGCGGGTTCGCGCGTGCTGCTGAGCGATCCGGCCTCGACCGGCCCGTACCTGCACAAAGGCAATTGGGGTCTCTACGGCGTCATCGACCAGACTGTGTTTCAGTCGAGCGAACGCGCGCTGAGCCTGTTCATGCGCGGCGGCTTCTCGCCGTCGGATCGCAACCTGATTTCCTATTACATCGATGGCGGCGCCGGCCTCAAAGGCCTGTTCAACGGCCGCCCGGACGATACGCTGACCTTCGGCGTTGCCTACGCCAAGATCAGCAAGGACGCGGCGGCGGCCGATATCGACGCCGGCAATGCTATCGTGCGCAGTCAGGAAGTCGTGTTCGAATTGAGCTACGCGGCGCAGTTGGCGCCGTGGTGGATTCTGCAGCCCGACCTGCAATACATCGTGCGACCCGGCGGCAATGTCGCCAATCCGAACGATCCCAATGGCGCCGCAATCAAGAACGCGTTCGTGGCGGGGCTGCGCTCGACGATCAAGTTTTAGCCCTCGTCATTCCGGGGCGCAGCGAAGCTGCGAACCCGGAATCCAGCGGCATCTTCAGAGCTCGTTTCTGGATTCCGGGTTCGCGGGCTGAAGCCCGCGCGCCGGAATGACGGAGTCACCCCCTCGGCTCGACGGAGTCGCGGATGGCGCGGAAGCGGTTGAACACGCCGTCCCACTGCGCCTCCGACGCGACGCCGATGACGCGCAGGAAGCCCGAGCCGCCGAAGCGCACCCATTGGACTACCTTTACCGGCTTGCCGTTGACGCTCTCGGCTTGGGCGCGGATTTCATGACCCGCGCCATTCGAGATGCGCTGCGGTTCCGAGCTTTGCATGCGCATGTTGCGCAGCGGCGCCTGCGATAGAAGGTCGGCGGCGAACTGGGCGCGGTTGTCCGCATCCGGCGCGCCGCGGCCGACGGCGATGATCACATAGGGATAGCTGGTGAGGTCGTCTTCGACACTGTCGATCAGGATGACGCCGCCGCCCGGCAGCACCGACATGACGCGGAAGCCGGACAGGTCGTCGAGCTTGAAGGGCAGCATCGCGAGCTGTTCCTGCAGTGGCGCCGGGCGGAACGCGACGCTGCGCAACGCATCGCGCACCACCTTGTCTGTGTAGACATTGATCGCCTTGTCCGGCACCTGGACGCTGACCAACGTCGCCAGGTCGCGGACCGGGCCGGTCGCCGACGAGGCGATCAGAAACCACTTGTGCACCTTCTCGCCGTTTTCGGTCTTGGTGCCGCTGACCAGAACGCCCATGCCGGTCTCGAACGGGAAGGCCTCGCGCTTGATGTTCTCGACCTCGGTTTGCGATTCGGCGTGGGCCGCGCGCTCCAGACTTTCCAGCGCCGCGATCGGCAGGTCGAGGATGGTGATGCTCGCCTTGCGGTCGGTGTCCTCGAAGCCCGGAAACCGGGCCGACGGCGTCATACCGGGAGGAACACTCAGGCCGACCCGCAGCCCGGGCGGATAGCGGGTCTGGGCGTGGGCGGGAAGGGCGGAGAGGAAGATCACGAGGGCAGCGCCGGCCAGCCATGCCGCGAAAGTTCGATATGCCAACCGGGTTGCCTTTCGATGTGCCATGAGCCGCCCCTGTCCGAATGCCATCCGGCCCGGTTGCCTAGCCGGGCCTGAGCGGAACGGCAACGGATAGGCCCCGGGCGCGGCTTTTTCGCGGTCGCCTACGGCGTTAACCGGGGGGCCGTTCCGCTCGCATTTTCGTGAACGGCCCGCTTGCGGCCCCTATGGCCCCTCCTATATGAGCTTCGAGCCGCTGAAATGGCGGTTATCGCTTATCCAGGGGGCTGGATCAGGGGTTCGCGGGCGAGCCGCGGACACACCTTCGGGCGCCAAATAACCCAAGGGCAAATCCAAGGGTTTCAGAGGCCCGTCCGGTCTGCCGCAATTGAGAGGTGTTTAACATGGGCAAGGTCATCGGAATCGACCTCGGCACCACCAACTCCTGCGTCGCCGTGATGGAGGGCAAAACGCCCAAGGTCATCGAGAACGCCGAGGGCATGCGGACGACGCCATCGATCGTCGCCTTTACCGACGACGGCGAGCGTCTTGTCGGCCAGCCGGCCAAGCGCCAGGCGGTCACCAATCCCGAAAAAACGATCTTCGCGGTCAAGCGCCTTATCGGCCGCCGCTTCGACGACCCGATGGTCGAGAAGGACAAGAAGCTCGTTCCCTACAAGATTTCCAAGGCCTCGAACGGCGACGCCTGGGTCGAAGCCGATGGCAAGCAGTATTCGCCGTCGCAGATCTCGGCCTTCACTTTGCAGAAGATGAAGGAGACCGCCGAGGCTCACCTCGGTCAGAAGGTCGATCAGGCCGTCATCACCGTTCCCGCCTACTTCAACGACGCGCAGCGCCAGGCGACCAAGGACGCCGGCAAGATCGCGGGCCTTGAAGTTCTCCGCATCATCAACGAGCCGACCGCGGCCGCGCTGGCCTATGGCCTCGACAAGGCCAAGCAGGGCATCATCGCCGTCTACGACCTCGGCGGCGGCACCTTCGATATCTCGGTGCTCGAGATCGGCGACGGCGTGTTCGAAGTGAAGTCCACGAACGGCGATACGTTCCTGGGCGGCGAAGACTTCGACATGGTCCTCGTCAACTATCTCGCGGCCGAGTTCCAGAAGGAGCAGGGCATCGACCTGCGCAAGGACAAGCTCGCGCTGCAGCGCCTGAAGGAAGCCGCTGAAAAGGCCAAGATCGAGCTGTCGTCCACGACGCAGACCGAAGTCAACCTGCCGTTCATCACGGCGGATGCTTCGGGGCCCAAGCATCTCACAATCAAGCTGACGCGCGCCAAGCTCGAAGCCCTGGTCGACGAGCTCATCCAGCGCACCATCGAGCCGTGCCGCAAGGCGCTCAAGGACGCCGGCGTTACCGCGGGCGAAATCAACGAAGTGGTCCTCGTCGGCGGCATGACGCGCATGCCGAAGGTGCAGGAAGTCGTGAAGCAGTTCTTCGGCAAGGAGCCGCACAAGGGCGTCAACCCGGATGAAGTCGTCGCCATCGGCGCCGCCGTCCAGGCCGGCGTGCTTCAGGGCGACGTCAAGGACGTGCTGCTGCTCGACGTGACCCCGCTCTCGCTCGGCATCGAAACGCTGGGCGGCGTGTTCACCCGCATCATCGACCGCAACACCACGATCCCGACCAAGAAGTCGCAGACCTTCTCGACCGCCGAGGACAATCAGAACGCGGTGACCATCCGCGTCTTCCAGGGCGAGCGCGAGATGGCGGCCGACAACAAGATGCTCGGCCAGTTCGATCTCGTCGGCATTCCGCCGTCGCCGCGCGGCATGCCGCAGATCGAAGTGACCTTCGATATCGACGCCAACGGCATCGTCAACGTGTCCGCCAAGGACAAGGCGACGAACAAGGAGCAGCAGATCCGCATCCAGGCCTCGGGCGGTTTGTCCGAAGCCGACATCGAAAAGATGGTCAAGGACGCGGAATCGCACGCCGAGGAAGACAAGAAGCGCAAGGCCGCGGTGGAAGCCAAGAACCACGGCGAGGCTCTGGTCCACTCGACCGAGAAGGCGTTGTCGGAACACGGCTCCAAGCTGGCCGAAGCCGAGCGCGGCGCCATCGAGAACGCGATCGCCGACCTCAAGGAAGCCTTGAAGGGCGACGACTCCGAAGCCATCCAGCAGAAGACCAACGCGCTGGCGACGGCCTCGATGAAGCTCGGCGAAGCCATCTACCAGCAGGCGCAGGCCGGCGGTGGCGGCGAGGGCGATGCTTCCGCCAAGAAGGACGATGACGTGGTCGACGCCGAGTTCACGGAAGTCGACGACGACAAGGGCGGCAAGAAGTCGGCGTGATGCAGCGTACAGTGGCCCTCATGCCGAGCGTGTCTCGAAGCATGGGGGCCAAATTGTTTATACCTATCGGACGGGGGCCTCATCCTTCGAGAAGCGATCCTGGAGGATCGCACCTCAGGATGAGGAGGTAGGTCAAAGGCAGGATTGGCATGTCTAAGCGCGACTATTACGAGGTGCTCGGCGTTACGCGCACCTGCACCGAAGTCGAGCTCAAGGCTGCGTTCCGCAAGCTCGCCATGCAGCACCACCCGGACCGCAATCCGGGCGACAAGGACTGCGAGCACAAATTCCGCGAACTCAACGAAGCCTATGAGGTGCTCAAGGACGGCGACAAGCGCGCCGCCTATGACCGCTTCGGCCATGCCGCCTTCGAGCAGGGCGGTGGCGGCGGCCACGGTTTCGGCGCCGATTTCGCCTCGACCTTCTCCGACATCTTCGAAGACCTGTTCGGCATGAGCGGCCGGCGCGGCGGCGGCTCGGGCCGCGAGCGCGGCTCGGACCTGCGCTACAACATGGAGATCACGCTCGAGGAAGCCTTCGCCGGCAAGAATGCGCAGGTGAGGATTCCGACCTCGGTCACCTGCGAGGTCTGCTCCGGCACCGGCGCGAAGGCCGGGACCACCCCGAAGACCTGCTACACCTGCGGCGGCGCCGGCAAAGTTCGTCACGCCCAGGGTTTCTTCACGCTGGAGCGCACCTGCCCGACCTGCCACGGCCGCGGCCAGGTGATCGAAGATCCCTGCGCGGCCTGCGCGGGCGCCGGCCGCGTCACGCGCGAGCGCACGCTGCAGGTCAACATCCCGGCCGGCGTCGAGGACGGCACCCGCATCCGCCTGTCCGGCGAGGGCGAGGCCGGTGTGCGCGGCGGTCCGCCGGGCGACCTCTATATTTTCCTGTCGCTCGAGCCTCACGAGCTCTATCAGCGCGATGGCGCCGACCTGCATTGCCGGGTGCCGATCTCGATGGTGACGGCCGCGCTCGGTAGCGAAATTGAGGTGCCTGCCATCGACGGTAGCGAAGCCAAGGTCAAAATACCGGCCGGCACCCAGTCGGGCTCGCGTTTCCGCGTCAACGGTAAAGGCATGCCGGTGCTGAGATCGAAACAAACCGGCGACCTGTACGTTCAAGTTGCGGTGGAAACGCCGCAGAAATTAACCAAGCGCCAGAAGGAACTGCTGGCCGAGTTCGAGAAACTGTCCTCCGACCATACCCAGCCTGAATCGTCCGGTTTCCTGAGCCGGGTGCGGACGTTCCTGGACGGGCTCGGAAATCGCGGCAGCTATTCGGCCTGACGCCTTGAGACCCATGCGCGGGTGGCCTATACCCCGTGACCGTTACGTGACATTATCGGGCAGTTCCTCGCCCGGCCCGGGTGCCCAGTTCCAATGCAACCCCGTCCAGTAGCCCGTGTTCTGAAGAAGCCCCTGCGTCTCGACGACGAGGTGCAATTTCTCCGGACATGGTTTGAAAAACCGCTCCGTACCGGCGCGGTCATGCCCTCGGGCAAAGCGCTCGCGCGCCGGATGGCCAAGTGCGTCGATCCGGAATCGACCGGCCCGGTGATCGAGCTGGGGCCCGGCACCGGCCCGGTGACCGAAGCGCTGGTTCAGCGCGGCATCGATCCCAAGCGGCTTGTCCTCGTCGAGTTCGATCCCGATTTCTGTCGCCTGCTGCGCACGCGCTATCCGGAAGCCACCGTGGTGCAGGGCGATGCCTATCGCCTGCGCCGCCTGCTCGAGGGCATCGTGCGCGAGCCGGCCGCCGCGGTCGTCTCCGGTCTGCCGCTGATGACCAAGCCGCTGCGCACGCGCCTGCGCCTCATCTCGGACGCTCTGGCGCTGCTCAAGCCCGAAGCGCCCTTCGTCCAGTTCACCTACGCCGTCGGCTCGCCGATCCCGAAGGACTTGCACGGCCTGTCGGGCAAGCCGTCGGAGCTGATCTGGCGCAACGTCCCGCCGGCGCGGGTCTGGACCTACCGCGGCGTTTGATTCCGGAGCCCCGCGCGCGTGTGCTAAACACGCGCCATGCCCACGCCGAAAATCCTCACCTTCGCGGGATCGACCCGCATCGGCTCGTCCAACGCCAAGCTCGCCGCCTTGGCGGCGAAGGAGTTGACCCTGCTCGACATCGAGGTGACTCGCATCTCGCTGCAGGATTATGCGCTGCCGCTCTACGATCCCGACCTCGAGGCACGCAGCGGGCCGCCCGACGCCGCCGTCAAGCTCAAGCACATGATGATGGCGCATCGCGGCGTGTTCATCGCCAGTCCGGATTATTCCGCTTCGGTCACGCCGCTTCTCAAGAACGCCATCGACTGGGTGTCGCGCGTGCGCGAGAAGGGCGATCCGCTCTACGCCGCGTTCCGCAACCGCGCCTTCGCCATCGGCTCGGTGTCGCCGGATCCGTCCGGCGGCCTGCATTCGCTGCAGGCGCTGCGGCAGATCCTCGAGATCGGCTGCGGCGCGCTCGTCATCCCCGAGCAGCTCGCCGTAGCCGGCGCCGACGACGCCTTTGACGAAATGGGCAACATCGCCGATACCCATCTCGCCAACAAGTTTCATGCCCAGCTTGCGCGCCTCGTCGAGATGGCGCGGCTGATGGGCTAGCGCGCCGACAGGGAGCTGCCGTTGCCGATCGATCCCATAGACCGCCTGATTGTTGCCCTGGACGTGCCGACGGTGGGTGACGCCGAAGCCATGGTATCGCGGATCGGCCCGGCGGCGAGCTTCTACAAGATCGGCTATCAGCTTGGCCTTGCCGGCGGGCTGCCTTTCGCGGCCGGGCTGATCGCGGCAGGCAAGCAGGTGTTTCTCGATTTCAAGCTTCACGACATCGGCAACACCATCACGCATGGCGTCGCCAGCGTCGCCAATATGGGTGCGACCTTCCTCACCGTGCACGCCTATCCGCAAACGATGAAAGCCGCTGCCGAAGGCGCGCGCGGATCGAAGCTGAAGGTCCTCGCGGTGACGGTGCTTACGTCATACGACGACAACGATCTCGCGGAGGCCGGTTACGCCATGAGCGTCGGTCCGCTGGTGGCGAAACGCGCGGCGCAGGCCCGCAGCATCGGCATCGACGGTCTTGTCTGTTCGCCGGAAGAAGCGGCGAACCTGCGCGGCATCGTCGGTGACGGCATGGCGCTGGTGACGCCCGGCATTCGTCCGGCCGGCAGCGCCGCGGGCGATCAGAAGCGCATCATGACGCCAGCCCGCGCCATTGCCGCCGGCGCCGATTATCTCGTCGTCGGCCGGCCGATCGTCGAAGCCGCCGATCCGAAGGCGGCCGCGCAAGCGATCGTCGATGAAATTGCGCAGGCAAAAGCGCAACAGCAACAGCAGCAACAATAAACGGGAAGAGGAAACGACATGGCCAAGGGCTACTGGATCGCGCGCGTCGATGTTCACGACGAGGAGGGCTACAAGCCGTACTCGCTGGCGAACCCGACCATCTTCGCCAGGTTCAACGCCCGCTTTATCGTCCGCGGCGGCCCGTTCGACGCGCCGGAGGGTACGGCCCGCAGCCGCAATGTGGTGATCGAGTTTCCCGATCTGGCCACCGCCAAGGCCTGCTACAACTCGCCGGAATACCAGGCCAACATGAAGATCCGGCAGGCGCATTCGCTCGCCGAGCTGATCATCATCGAGGGCTATGACGGCCCGCAGCCGTGACCTTGTCCTGAGGAGCGCCGCGCAAGCGGCGCGTCTCGAAGGACGAGAAAAACGGCCTTCATCCTTCGAGACGGCGGCTGCGCCGCCTCCTCAGGATGAGGGGAGACGCCGACGGCTTTTCTTGGTGGTTTCCCCCCGCTATACCCGTTGCCTCACCCCGGGAGCCTTGAGCCATGGCTGAAATGCGTTTGATCGTCACGGGAGCCGGCGGCCGCATGGGCCGCACGCTGGTCAAGGCCATTGCCGAAGCCAAGGACTTCACGCTGGCCGGCGCGCTGGAAGATGCGCGCTCGCCGCTGATCGGCTGGGACGCGGGCCATCTTGCCGGCGTCGGCGAGAACGGCGTCAAGCTGACCGGCGACATTGCCCCGCTGCTGGCCAATGCCGACGGCATTGTCGATTTCACCGCGCCGGCTGCCTCGCTGGAATACGCCGCCCGCGCCGCGGCCGCCGGCAAGGTCCATGTCATTGGCACCACCGGCATGAGCGCCGCCGATGATGTGAAGTTGGCCGAGGCGGCGAAGGGCGGCGCTATCATCGTCAAGTCAGGCAATATGAGCCTTGGCGTCAATCTGCTGGCGGCGCTGACGAAGCGCGTGGCGAAGACGCTGGACCAGATCTACGACATCGAAATTCTCGAGATGCATCACAACCAGAAGGTCGATGCGCCATCGGGCACCGCGCTGATGCTCGGCCGGGCGGCGGCGGACGGCCGCGGCGTCGATCTCGACAAGCGCGGCGTACGATCGCGCGATGGCCACACCGGCGCGCGCGTGCCGGGCGATATCGGCTTTGCCACCTTGCGCGGCGGCACCGTGGTTGGCGAGCATACGGTGATGTTTGCGGGTCCTGCCGAGCGTATCGAGCTCACGCACAAGGCCGAGGACCGGATGCTGTTCGCCAACGGCGCGTTGCATGCCGCGCGCTGGGCATCGAGGCAGAAGCCCGGGTTTTATTCGATGATGGACGTGCTCGGGCTGAAGGATTTTTGATTGTCTCCGCCCTCATCCTGAGGAGCCGCGCGAAGCGCGGCGTCTCGAAGGATGGGGGCGGCCTCATGCTTCGAGACGCGTCGCTGCGCGACGCTCCTCAGCATGAGGAACTAAGGCTTTACCCCTGCAGCAGCGATTGCCCCGTCATCTCCGCCGGCTTCGGCAATCCCATCAGCTCGAGCATTGTCGGCGCGATGTCGGCGAGCCGGCCTTCCTTGACGACGATGCGGTTGCCGGCACCGACGAGGATCAAAGGCACCGGATTGAGCGTGTGCGCCGTGTGCGGGCCGCCGGTTTCAGGATCGACCATCATCTCGGCATTGCCGTGATCGGCCGTGACCAGCAGCGCGCCGCCCATCTGTTCAATGGCCTTGGCGATCCTGCCCAGCCCCGTATCGACTGTTTCCACCGCCTTGACCGCCGCCGGAATGCTGCCGGTGTGGCCGACCATATCGGCATTGGCGAAGTTCAAAACGATCATGTCGTATTTGCCGGACGTGATCGCCTCCACCGCCTTGTCGGTCAGTTCGGGCGCAGACATTTCCGGCTGGAGGTCATAGGTCGCGACCTTGGGCGAGGGCACCATGATGCGGTCTTCGCCGTTGAACGGCTCTTCGCGCCCGCCGTTGAGGAAGTATGTGACGTGCGGATACTTCTCCGTTTCCGCCATGCGGAGCTGCGTGCGCTGTGCGTGAGCGACGACCTCGCCGAGGATGTTGGGAAAGCTCTGCGGCGGAAAGATCGTCGCCATCACCCTGTCGAGGCTTTCGCTGTACTGCGCCATGCCGACGGCGGCGGCGACTTTCACGGTGCGCTTGCGCGCGAAGCCGTCGAAGGCCGGGTCGAGCATGGCGTCGAGGATCTCGCGCACGCGGTCGGCGCGGAAGTTGAAGCACAGCACGCCGTCGCCATCCTTCATGCCGGCGTAATCGCCGATCGCCGCCGGCACGATGAACTCGTCGGTGACCTTGCTCGCATAGGCGTCGGCGATGGCGGCCTGCGTATCGGCAAAGCGCGCGCCTTCGCCCGAGACGATCGCGTCATAGGCCTTCGACACGCGGTCCCAGCGTTTGTCGCGGTCCATGGCGTAATAGCGGCCGATCACCGTCGCGATCTTCGCCGATGCCGGCAGCGAAGCGGTGAAGGTCTTGAGATAGCCGGTCGCCGCTTGCGGCGGCGTATCGCGGCCGTCGGTGAGCGCATGCACCGCTACCGTGATGCCGGCGTCCGTCAGAATTCTGGCCAGTGCCACCGCATGGTTCTGGTGCGAATGCACGCCGCCGGGTGAGACGAGACCGACGAGATGGCAGGTGCCGCCGCTCGCCTTCAGCTTCGCGATCAGGCCGGTGACGGCCGGCGCCCTGGCGATCTCGCCCGACGCGATGGCGTTGTCGATGCGCGGCAGGTCCTGCATCACCACGCGGCCTGCGCCGATGTTGAGATGGCCGACTTCGGAATTGCCCATCTGCCCGGTTGGCAGGCCGACATCGTTGCCGGACGTGCGCAGGAAGCCGTGCGGGCAGGACGCCCAGAGCCGGTCGAAGGTCGGGGTCTTCGCCTCGCGCACGGCGTTCGCGGTAGCGTCCTCGCGCCAGCCCCAGCCGTCGAGCACAACCAGCATGACAGGACGGCGCTTCTGCATTGGAATATCCCGGTTTCAGCCAATTTCGGGGGTTTTGAAGGATCGCCGTTCTATCGTCAACTAACCCGCAAACGGGCTGGTGCAAGAGCGCCGCCCGGCTTAAAGGCCTCCGCCATGATCGATCCGCACACTGTGCTCAGCGCCATCTGGACCGGGCTCGGCCACGATCCGGCGGCGCTGGGTCGCGTCGAACTCACCGGCGCCGAGCCGGTATTGCCGTCATCCTTCGCAGTCGGCACGGCGATGCAAGCCAGCGTCGCCGCCTCGGCGCTGGCCGCCGCTGAAGTCTGGCGGACGCGCACCGGCAAGGCGCAGCGCGTCGGCGTCGACATGCGCGCGGCGGCGATCGCGGCGCGCAGCGAGCGATATCTTCAAATCGACGGCAAGCCCGCGCCCGAGCTGTGGGACAAGATCGCCGGCGCCTATCCATGCGGCGATGGCCGTTATGTGCGGCTGCACACCAATTTTCCGCATCATCGCGACGGCGTCCTGAAGCTGCTTGACTGCGCCTATGACAAGACCGCCGTCGCCGAGGCACTCAAGGACTGGAAGGCGTTCGACTTTGAGGACGCGGCGGCGAAGGCGGGTCTCGTCGTCGCTGCGATGCGCACATTCGATGAATGGGACGGGCATCCGCAGGGCCAGGCGATCGCGGCCCTGCCGCTGATGTCGGTCGAGCGCATTGGCGATGCCGCGCCGCGTGCGTGGCCGGAAAGTGCCTGGCCGCAAGGTATTTGGCCGCAAGGCGCGCGTCCGCTCGCCGGCATCAAGGTGCTCGATCTGACCCGTATCATTGCCGGCCCGGTCGGCACCATGACGCTCGCCGCGCATGGCGCCGATGTCATGCTGGTGACCTCGCCGAACCTGCCGTCGGTGGCGCCGCTGATCATCGACACCGGCCGCGGCAAGCTTTCGGCCCATATCGATCTGCATGACTTCAAAGGCCGCGATACCTTCACCGCCTTGCTGCGCGAGGCTGACATCGTGGTGCAGGGCTATCGGCCCGGTGGTCTCGCGGCGCTCGGCTTTGGACCCGAAGACGCCGCGCGGATCAATCCCGGTATCGTCTATGTGTCGCTGAGTGCCTATTCGCATGAGGGGCCGTGGGCCGGACGGCGCGGCTTCGACTCGCTGGTGCAGACGGCAAGCGGCTTCAATAGTGCCGAGGCGAAGGCCGCCGGCATCGACGGGCCGAAGCCGTTGCCGGCGCAAGTCCTCGACCACGCCTCGGGCTATCTACTGGCTTACGGCGCCATGACCGCGCTCAAGCGCCAGCGCGCCGGCGGCGGCTCCTGGCATGTGCGGGTCTCGCTGGCGCAGACCGGACGCTGGCTGCGCTCGCTCGGCCGTATTGACGGCACGAGAGCGCCCGACCCGGCGCGGGGCGATGTGTTAGATTGTCTGGAAGAGAGTTCGTCCGGCTTCGGCCGCCTGTCGGCGGTACGGCACCCGGCGACGATGAGCGAGACGCCGCCGCACTGGTCGCGACCGTCGGTGCCGCTCGGCACCCATCCGCCGAGCTGGCCGGCTGACGCTTGACAAGCGAAAGGCTCCGCGGGGGGACACGGAGCCTTTGCTTGTCGACCAGGTCGGGGGAGAGCCTAGTCGATAATCTTCACGACATTGCCGCGCTGATCGACGATCACGCGCTCCTTGTTGACGAAGGCGTAGCGGAACTCGGCGTGGTTCGGCACCGGACGGAGCTGCACGGTGCGCGGTACCGGCTTGCCGACCACGATTTCTTCCTGAACCACGACGGTATCGGTCGGAACTTTTTCGGCTTCGACGTAGGTCACCACTTCGCGCGGCGGCTCGACGGCGCTGCCGACACCGGCACCAACGCCGGCACCAACAACGGCACCGACGGGACCGCCAACAACACCACCAACAACGGCGCCGGTGGCGGCACCACCAACGGTCGACCCCTGCGCGAAAGCCGCGGCAGGCGCCAGCGTAAGAGCGGCCGCAGCCGCCAGCATCGGAAGTTTCATCATGATGTTCCTCCAGAGTCGCTGAATGTCACGCTCCTTCGAAGGAGCGCAAACCAAACGTCGCATCGTGAGGAGTCGTTCCGGGTTCCGCGTCACGAATTTTACAAATGACACGCGAAATGTGAGCGGAACAAATATTAGGTCGAACAGAAGCCGGCTTCCCAGCCGAGCATGGCGCGCTTGCGCGTGATGCCCCAGTGATAGCCGGTGAGTTCGCCGCTCTTGCCGATGACCCGGTGGCACGGCACCACGAATGAAATCGGGTTTTTGCCGACGGCTGCGCCGACCGCGCGTGGTGCTTTCGGTGCGCCGGCACAAGCGGCGAGATCGGAATAGGTCGTCAGCTTGCCGAGCGGAATGGTGAGCAGCTTCTCCCACACGCGCACCTCGAAGTCGGTGCCGATGAGCACGACGCGCAGCGGCTGGTCTTCCTTCCACAAAGTGGGATCGAAGATCCGACGCGCCGTCGGCGCGGTGGCGGCATAGTCCTCGACGTAAGTGGCGCGCGGCCAGCGCCGCTTCATGTCGTCGAGCGCGGCGCGCTCCTCGCCCGGATCGGCGAAAGCCAGGCCGGCGAGTCCGCGCGGCGCCAGCATCACCAGCGCCATGCCGAAAGGCGAGGGGTGATAGCCGTAATTGATGATGAGGCCTTCGCCTCCGGTCTTCCATTCGCCGGGCGACATCGATTCATGCGTGACGAACAGATCATGCAGACGGCCGGGGCCGGACAGCCCGACTTCATAAGCGGTGTCGAGAACGCTTGCGCAGGAGCGCAGCAGTTCGCGCGCGCTGTCGAGGGTCAGCGCCTGCAGGAAAGCTTTGGGCGGCAGGCCACACCAGCGGCGGAATAGATGGTGCAACTCGGTCGGTGTGACGCCGGCGGCATCGGCGATAGCCTCGACCTCGGGCTGGTCACGCCAGTTGCCGCGGATATGGGCGATGGCGCGGCGCACGATGTCGTAATCCGCCGCCGCGGTGGACAGTTCGGCGAAATCGCCAAAGCGGCTCCGGATGGCCGACTGTGCCGAGGGGGTGACAATATCTGTGCTCATGCCGGTCATCTAAAACGGAGCGCGGTGGCGGGCCACCCGGTTTCTGAGGTCAGGACACCGCCGTCCGCACCGGCCCGCGTTTTGCGTCGCCAAGGGCGCGGGTCAGCGCGTCGGCAAAGCCGGCCTTTTCGTCGGGGCCGAGGAAACTGGCGATGGTGAGCTGTTTGCCATGGCTGACCAGGAACAGCCGGGAGATGCCGTATTCCTCATACTCGTCCTTCTCCAGCCGCGCCCACAGCGGATTGAGCGACCATTCGCGTGCCCGGCCATTGTGGCTGACCTTTCGAACGGTGAGCGCCGACGGCGTCACCGTCACTTCCTCGAAGGCGGCGGCGCGGCGATAGTTGATGCGGAAGGCGATGAACAGCAGCAGCACGTCGAGGCCGAAGAAACCGAACACCGGCCATGCGCCCATCGCCAGGAAGGTAACGCCGGCGAAAAAGCTCGCCACGCCGAAAACGATCATCAGCACCAGAAAGCCGAGATTGCCGAGCGAACGGTGCGGCGTGATCACCGCGTAAAACAGCGTCGGCTCCAGCGTGTCGCGCAGATCGTGGCTGATATTGTCCGCCGTCATGGGGCCGATTATACCGGAAATCATGGCGAAAAAATCGGTCGGCAAAGAGGTTTCAGGTGCACCAAAACTGGCTGGGCGGAAGCCCTCCGTGCAGAAGGCATTGGCGAAGGCCAAAAAGGGCAATGCCGCCAAGGTGAAGCCGGCACCTAAGCGGCAGCAGGCCGACCTCAAGGCAGCGCATGGCGCCTCGAAGCCGATGACCGCGGCGCAGATCAAGGAGGCCTTCCGGCGCTGGGAGGCGGCGAGCCCTGAGCCGACCACCGAGCTTCATTATTCGAACGTCTTCACGCTGCTGGTCGCCGTGGTGCTGTCGGCGCAGGCGACCGACGCCGGGGTCAACAAGGCGACGCCGGCCTTGTTCGCGCTGGCCGATACGCCGGCGAAAATGGCGGCGCTCGGCGAAGACCGCATTCGCGACCTGATCAAGACCATCGGGCTGTTCCGCACCAAGGCGAAGAACGTGGCCATGCTGGCGCATATTCTCGTCTCGGAGCATGGCGGCGAGGTGCCGCGAACCCGCGAAGCGCTGGAGGCCTTGCCCGGCGTCGGCCGCAAGACGGCGAATGTCGTTCTCAACACCGCCTTCGGCGAGCACACGATCGCGGTCGATACGCACATCTTCCGCGTCGGCAACCGCACCGGCATGGCGCCGGGCAAGACGGTGCACGATGTCGAGACAAAGCTGGAGCAGGTTATCCCGCCCGAGTACAAGCGCCATGCCCATCACTGGCTGATCCTGCACGGCCGCTACACCTGCATCGCGCGCAAGCCCTTGTGCGAGAAATGTATCGTCGCGGATTTGTGCAACTGGCCTGGAAAATCTGTTGCCGCGTAGTAACTCCGTCATCATCCGCGCAGCCGGATGATCCGGCAAGTGCTGGGTTCCCGCCTTCGCGGGGGACGACAAGTTTGGTTACCGGTGCGGCTCAATCAACTCGGCACGTCGTTCCGCCAGCCTCTTGTGGATGTGCACCATGAAGGCCATGGCGAAGACGGGCGTCGCGAAATTGAGGATCGGGATCGAAACGAACAGCGCGATCACCAGACCGGCGATGAAGATGTAGCCCGCGTTCGCTTTGCGCATCGCGGTCGCCTCTGCGGGCGAGCGGAAGCGCATGGCGGCGAGCTCGAAATATTCGCGGCTGAGCAGATAGGCCGTCGCGACATAAAGGATCAGAAAGCCGAAGCCGGCGAACAGCACGAAGGGCAGCGCCACAACATAAACCAGCAGCGACAAGAGCGCGATCTTGATGCCTTCAATCACGCCGGTCATCAGCGGCACCGCTGTGCCGGGCGTCTCGGCCGGATAGTGCTCGCGCTCGACCGCGTCGGCGACGTCGTCGACGAAGAAGCTGCCGACCAGGGCGGACACCGGCGGCATCAGGAACACCGCGCCAGTGATGATGCCGAGGCTGGCCATGATCGACAGCATCCAGGCCAACGCCGCCCAGACCGAATGCGGGGCAAAGCCGGACGTCTGCTCGGCCCAGTTGGCGCCCGAGTCGGCCAGACCCGCCAGCAGACGCTGCAGGGCAATGCCGATGATGACAATGAACAGCAGCGCCAGCCCGACGGCTTTTATCAGCACGCCGCGCAGCGGCGGGGCGAACATCTGGGCGAAGGCTTTGAGGGCGGCATCGAGCATGGAGAGAGAAGTAGGGATATGCGGGCGGTGTGGCAAGATAGACTCCGTCGTCCCGGGCGAGCAAAGCGAGGCCCGGGACCCATAGCCCCCGTACTCGCGATTCGGCACGGCAAGGGGTTATGGGTCCCCGCCTTCGCGGGGACGACAAATGACTAAGCCGCCGTCTTCTCGGTCGCCTCTTCCCCGCCCGGCACCAGCGCCACCGCCTCGGCGACAGGCAGGTCGGCCATTTGCAAATCGGCCCAGGCCACCGACTTGTAATCGAAGCCGCGTTCGATGGTCGGCTTCACCACCTGAAAGTAGGGCGAGATATCGAAGTCGCGCGGCGCGTAAAGCGAAGAATGGCGGATCTCGAGGATCTCGGCGCGTTCGGCTTCGCTGTCGGCGCGGGTGATCCGGGGCAGGATCGGGTAGCGCACGTATTCGAAGGCCTGCGCGATCAGCGCCGAGCAGATGATGCGCGTCGGGTGTCCGGAACCGAGCGCCAGCATGTGGCGCCGGAAACGGCGCGGCACCGGCAGCGGAAACAAATAGCGCGCCAGATCGAGGATGTTCTTGACGTCGTAATCGAAGCCGATGCGCTCGCAGGCGAAGTTGCAGACCCGAACGCGGTCGTCGTCGGACAGGCCGACCGGCCGGCAGATGCGCGTATGGGCGTTGCCGTATTTCGACAGCGGCACGGCGACGACGCCCTTGCCGAGTTCGGCTTCGACCAAAGTGAGCGGCTCGCCGTTGGCCGCGACGCGGTCGCCGATCGGCCCGGTGTAAAGCGCGGCGTGCGACCAGGTGGATTGCGTAAGATACTTGATGACGCCGGCGATGTGGCTGTTGCCTTCGATCAGCAGCACGTCGCCGGGCTTGAGCGCCGCGGCCAGCGCGTCGGCGCGGCCGGGCGTGAATTCGTGATAGCCCGCTTCGGGCTTCCCGAGATAGCGGGCTATCAGATGCCCAACGCCGTTGCTGACCCACCCCATGACGTCTGTGCGCGTCCCCGCGCCCTCGCTGACATTTCCCCGGTGCGCTTTCGCGTCTGGTTGTTGCGCAGCCTAGGCAAGACAGATTGCGAAACGGTTCCCTGTCGCGCGGTCGCCGCAAGGAATCGTTAGGCAAGAAAATGCCTGTTTTATCGGTGTTTCCGTCGTTCCGGGGGCGCTGCCGGTAAGCTTTCGCACACCATGTTGCTGCGTGAGGCGCGCCGCCGTGCTAGCCAGTCGTCATGGACAAACCGAGAGCCCTCATCGCCTGGTCGAGTGGCAAGGACTGCGCCTGGGCGTTGCATGAAGCGCGCCGGCGTGGCGACTACGACATCGTCGGCGCGCTGACGACCGTCACCGACAGCTTCCAGCGCGTGTCCATGCATGGCGTGCGCGAGGAATTGCTGGCGGCTCAGCTCGATGCAGCGGGGCTGCCGTCGGTGACGGTGCGCATTCCCTATCCCTGCCCGAACGAAATCTATGAGCGTGCAATGGCGGAGGCGCTGGTGCGTGCGAAGGCCGATGGCGTCACGCATGTCATCTTCGGCGATCTGTTTCTCGCCGATCTGCGCGCTTATCGAGAAGAGAAGATGAAGTCGGTCGGCATGACCTGCGTGTTTCCGTTGTGGCAACGGCCGACTGCCGCGCTGGCGCGGGAGATGATCGCCGGCGGTGTCGAGGCCTATCTGGCGGTGGTCGATCTGAGCAAGCTCGATGCGTCCTTCGCGGGGCGGCAATTCGACGAGGTTCTATTGGCCGATCTGCCCGAGGGCGTCGATCCCTGCGGCGAGAATGGCGAGTTTCATACCTTCGTCGCCGCCGGGCCGATGCTCGGGCGACGTATCGCGGTGACGAAGGGCGCGGTCGTGGAGCGGGATGGTTTCGCGTTCGCGGATCTGGTGGCGAACTAACCCCGCAGCACGCCGCCGGTGCGCTTCGAAACGTCCGCGACGATCTTCTGCGCCAGCGCCTCGATCTCGGCGTCGGTCATGGTCTTGTCGGCGGGCTGGATGGTGACGGCGATCGCCACCGACTTCTTGCCCGGCTCGACGCCCTTGCCTTCGTAGAGGTCGAATACAGTCACGCCGGCGATCAGTTTCTTGTCGGCGTTCTGCGCGGCGCGGACGATATCGGCGGTCTTGACCTTGGCGTCGACGACAAAGGCGAAGTCGCGGGTCACCGGCTGGAACGGCGACAATTCCAGCAACGGCTTGGCGCGAGTCGGCTTCGGCTTGGCCGCCGGGATGTTGTCGAGCAACACCTCGAAGCCGACCAGCGGGCCGTCGATCTTGAGCGCGGTGAGAATGCGCGGATGGATCTCGCCGAAATGGCCGATGACGTTCTGCGGCCCCATCTGGATGGTGCCGCAGCGTCCGGGATGAAACCATGCCGGCCCGCCGGGCACGACCTGCAGCGCGGCCATGGGCGCACCCGCCGCGGCGAGCGCCGCCAGGGCGTCGGCCTTGGCGTCAAAAGCATCGACCGGCCTGGCGGCTTGCGACCAGTGGCGGCCGGCGCCTTCCGGCTTCGCCAGCGCGCGGCGCACGCCGCTCGCGGCAATGAACTGGTCTTCCGGCCTGTCGCCCTTGAAGATCTGCCCGACCTCGAAGAGCGCGACGTCGCCATAGCCGCGATCCGCATTCTTCTGCGCCGAGGCGATCAGGCCGGGCAGCAGGCTCGGCCGCATATCGGACAATTCGGCCGCGATCGGATTGGCGAGCGCCAGCTCCCTGGCGCCGCCGCCGAACAATTCGGCTTCGCGCTTCGGCACAAACGACCATGTGACGGCCTCGACCAGGCCGCGCGCGGCGAGGCCGCGCTTGGCCTTGCGCGTGCGCAACTGGATCGGCGTGAGAACGGGCTTGCGCGCCTCGTCGCCGCGCGGGAACGGCGTGGAGGGGACGGCATCGACCCCGGTGATGCGCACGAGTTCTTCGACGATGTCGGCGCGGCCGTGCACATCCGGCCGCCATGACGGCACCGCGATCTTGAGGCGGTCGCCCTGGCCGGCAGCGAAGAAGCCGAGCCGCTCCAGAATGCGGCGCGTTTCCACCGCCGGCAGCTTGATGCCGGCGAGGCGCTCGAGTTCGCTCATCGGATAATCGACGACAACGTCGCGGGCCTTCGGACTGCCCGCGACGACGACCTCGGACGGCTCGCCGCCGCACAGGTCCATCACCAGTCCGGTCGCCAATTCGAGGCCGGGCAGCATGAAATTCGGATCGACGCCGCGCTCGAAGCGATAACGCGCATCGGTGTTGATGCCGAGCTTGCGGCCGGTCTGGGCGATGTTGAATTCGTCCCACAGCGCCGATTCGATCAGCACGTCGGTGGTGTTCTCGTCGCAGCCCGATTCCTCGCCGCCCATGATGCCGGCGAGCGACTCCACGGCGCGCTCGTCGGCGATCACGCACATGGCGCTGTCGAGCTCGTAGGTGCGGCCGTCGAGCGCGAGCAGCGTCTCGCCGTTCTTCGCGCGGCGCACGGTGAGGTTGCCTTTCACCTTCCTGGCGTCGAACACATGCAGCGGCCGGCCGCGATCGAAGGTGATGTAATTGGTGATGTCGACCAGCGCGTTGATCGGACGCAGGCCGATGGCGGTGAGCCGCTTCTGCATCCATTCCGGCGACGGGCCGTTCTTGACGCCGCGAATGAGGCGCAGGCCGAAAGCCGGGCACAGGACCGCGTCTTCGATGGTCACCGTCACCGGGCACCGGAAGGCGCCGGCGACGCGCTGCGGCGTGTTCTCGATATACTCGCCGATCAAGGTGGCGCCGAGGTCGCGCGCAATGCCGTTGACGCTCGTGCAGTCCGGGCGGTTCGGCGTCAGGTTGATTTCGATCACGGGCTCGTTGAGGCCGAGCACCTTGGCGAACGGCTCGCCGATCGGCGCATCCGCCGGCATTTCGATGATGCCATCGCTGTCGGCGGAAAAGCCGATCTCCGCGCCGGAAATCATCATGCCCTGCGATTCGACGCCGCGAATCTTGCCGACCGACAGTGTGATGTCCTTGGCCGGAATATACGTGCCGGGCAGGCCGAGCACGGTCTTGAGGCCGGCGCGCGCGTTCGGCGCGCCGCAGACGATCTGCAGCGGCGTGCCCGAGCCGTTATCGACCTTGCAGACGCGCAGGCGGTCGGCGTTGGGATGCTGCACGGCCTCGAGAATTTGTACGACCTTGAACGGCTCGTACTCCTTGGCCTTGTCCTCGACGTGCTCGACCTCGAGCCCGATCATCGTGAGCTTCTCGACGATCTCGTCGAGCGAGGCCGTGGTGTTGAAGTGATCCTTCAGCCAGGACAGGGTGAATTTCATGGGAGCTTTCCCGTAACGCGGCGCGACTCCCTCCCCCGCTTGCGGGGGAGGGTTGGGGAGGGGGAAGTGCCGCTTGCCGCAGCAAATCCCCTCCCCCCTTGAGGGGGAGGGTTAGGGAGGGGGGTAGCTTCGCGCGCTGTGGCGATGATCGTCTCAAGAACCCCATTTCGGTTCTTGAGCACGTCTGAATTCCAGAAACGAAGAACGCGGTAGCCGTTTAATCCAAACCAACGGTCGCGCTCTGCATCCGCAGTCGAATCGGCGTGCTGCCCGCCGTCGAGTTCGATGACAAGGCGTCGTTTATGGCAGACGAAGTCGACGATGTATTTTCCAATTGGCGTCTGCCGCCGGAAACTCAGCCCATCAAGCCGATGAGCACGCAACGCATGCCATAGCCATGTTTCCGCGTCCGTCATTTCATGACGCAGTTGCCGCGCATGACCGCGCTTTGTTTTAGAAACAACGCGATGAGCCGGAGACGCCATACCCCCCTCCCGCCACGCTTCGCGTGGCGACCTCCCCCTCAAGCGGGGAGGTGAAGAGTGGACTTGGCTAATCACGAACTCAATCCCCCAGCCAAGGTCGGGAAGTCGAGCGGGCGGAAGCCGTAGTGGTTGAGCCAGCGTACGTCGGCCTCGAAGAAGGCGCGCAGATCGTTGATGCCGTATTTGAGCATGGCGATGCGATCGATGCCCATACCCCAGGCGAAGCCCTGATAGACGTCGGGATCGAGGCCGCAGTTCTTCAGCACGTTCGGGTGCACCATGCCGCAGCCGAGAATCTCCAGCCAGTCATTGCCTTCGCCGAAGCGAATCTCGCCCTTGTCGCGCCGGCACTGGATGTCGACTTCCATCGACGGCTCGGTGAAAGGGAAGAACGACGGACGGAAACGCATCTTGACGCTGTCGACTTCGAAAAATGCCTTGCAGAACTCCTCGAGAATCCACTTGAGGTGGCCGAGATGCGAGCCCTTGTCGATGACCAGGCCCTCGACCTGATGAAACATCGGCGTGTGCGTCTGGTCGCTATCGCTGCGATAGGTGCGGCCGGGGCAGATGACGCGGATCGGCGGCTGCTTGGTGAGCATGGTGCGCACCTGCACCGGCGATGTGTGCGTGCGCAGCAGCAGGCGCGAACCGTCGGGCTTTGGCGGGAAATAGAACGTGTCGTGCATGTCCCGGGCCGGGTGGCCCTCGGGGAAGTTCAGCTTGGTGAAGTTGTAATCGTCGGTCTCGATATCCGGACCTTCGGCGACCGAGAAACCCATGTCGGCAAAGATCGCGGTGAGCTCGTCGATCACCTGGCTGATCGGATGGACGCGGCCGGTTTCGGCCTGCGGTTCGCGCAGTGGCAGCGTGACGTCGACGGTCTCGGAGGCGAGACGCGCGTCGAGCGCGGCGGCGGCGAGGCTTTCCTTGGCGGTGGCGATGGCCGCGCCGACGCGGTCCTTCAGGCCGTTGATCGCCGGGCCCTTCTCCTTGCGCTCGTCCGGCGTCATCGCGCCGAGCGTTTTCAGGAGCGCCGACACCGAGCCGCTCTTGCCGAGCGCGGATACGCGCACGGCTTCCAGCGCCGTTTCGTCCCTGGCGGCGCCGATGGCGGCGAGAAGTTCGGACTCGAGTTTAGTGACGTCGGACATGGTGGATCAACCTGAACAGTCAGGACGGCAGATACCACACTCCGTCATGCCCGCACTTGTTGCGGGCATCCACGACTTGTTTTCGTGGCTTAAGACGTGGATGGCCGGGACATAGGCGTTCTAGAACGCCGTTCTTCGAACGGCTATGCCCGGCCATGACGACGATGGACTTTAAGCGGCCTGCGCCGGAAGCGCGGCCTTCACCTTTTCGACGATGGCCGCAAAGGCCGCCGGCTCATTGATCGCGAGATCCGAGAGAACCTTGCGGTCGAGATTGAGGCCGGACTTGGTGAGGCCGTCGATGAAGCGCGAGTAGTTCAGGCCGAACGGACGCACGGCGGCGTTGAGGCGCTGGATCCAGAGGGCGCGGAACGTGCGCTTCTTGCGCTTGCGGTCGCGGAACGCGTACTGGCCGGCCTTCTCCACCGCCTGCTTGGCGATGCGGATGGTGTTCTTGCGGCGGCCATAAAAGCCCTTGGCGGCCTTGTAGACTTTCTTGTGCTTGGCGTGGGCGGTGACGCCCCGTTTGACGCGGGCCATGATGAAACTCCTTCAGCTAAATCTGCAAACGTATGAGGGGATGACGATCAGGAAGCGGCTCAGCCGTTCGGCAGCCAGTACTTCTTGATGTTGTCGCCGTCGGTCTTGAACAGCACAGCGGTGCCGCGATGTTCGCGGATCTGCTTGGTCGTGCGCTTGATCATGCCGTGACGTTTGCCGGACTGCTGGAATTTCACCTTGCCGGTCGCGGTGATTTTGAAGCGCTTTTTGGCGCCCGATTTGGTCTTCAGCTTGGGCATTTTGCTCTCCTAAAGGCCGCTGGATCGAACCACGGCCAAAATTCAGCCCAAGGCCAACAAGCCTTGAGCCGGTGCTCGGAATTGAGCGGGTATCGCCGCCACGGCAGCCCTTGTCGGCCGGTCGGCGAGAGCGCGGTGTATGCCAGAGGCGGCGGGGATTATCAACAGGATCGCGGCGCTGCCAGTATTCGGCGCCGGCGACCGCGGTCGTGGCGCCGAGTGACAGTAATCCGGCCCAAATTTTCTCAATTCGCAAGGAAAATCATAGTCTTGGTGAGTTGCGATGACCGGCCCGATCAGTTATGTTCCATTTACATTCACAATATCGGAGGCTGGGCCGCCGCGGCGCGCGCATAGAGGAGCGTATTCACGTGAATATATCGGTCAATTATTCTGAGATAAATCAAGCAAAGGTCGATTTCACCGACCTATATACATCAAAAGACCCAAGGAACTACTTCAAGTATCTTGGGCAACTCGACTATATCATCCCTCATCTCGCGCAGCCGATCTTCGCCCAGTTGATCCGGGCCCGACAGGAGACCCAGGCGGAACCGGTCACGGTGCTGGATGTAGGCTGCTCCTATGCCATCAACGGCGCGCTCATGAAGTTCGCCATCGACTATGAGGCGCTGCGCCAGCGGTACACCGCGCCGTCGCTGCAGGCGCTGAGCAGTGCCGAAATGCTCGAGCATGACCGGCACTTCTATCAGTCCTGGCCACGGCACCCGGGTGTCCGGGTGATCGGCCTCGATGTCTCGGAGAATGCCGTTCGCTATGCCGAGGATGCCGGCATCCTAGATCACGGCCTTGCCATCGATCTGGAGAGCCGCGACCCGACCGCGGCGGAAGCGGCGATCCTGGAGAAGGTCGATCTGATCGTCTCGACCGGCTGCGTCGGCTACGTGACGTCCAAGACGTTCCAGCGCATCGCCAAGGTGGCGCGCAAGGGCCGCGAGGCCTGGGCCGCCAATTTCGTGCTGCGCATGTTCCCGTTCGACGACATCGACCGGACGCTGGCGACGCAGGGGCTGGTCACCGAGCGTTACGAGGGCGCGACGTTCGTGCAGCGCCGCTTTGCCGACCGCGACGAGATGGAAAAGGCAATCACCGCGGTCGAGGCGCGCGGTCTCGATACCGATGGCTTCGAAACCGAGGGCCTGTATCACTCCAACCTGTTCGTCTCGCGTCCGCCGCAGGAAGCCAAGCGCCGTCCGATTCAGGAACTGGTGACAGTGGTCAGTGGTGCCAACAAGCTGTGGTCGGTCGGCACCAATGTGCTCGGCAGCTACGGCCAGGCGGTGCGCCAGGCGGCCCGGTCGCGGCGGCCGGCTTAGCGCGCAGCGCAGAACCAAACGGTGCGCGCGGCGTTGGGGGCCGGTCGGCTTCAGCCGCAGCGCGCTACCGCAGGGTTGCGAGCGATGCGGTGTAAAATCGCCCCGATTCTGGAGGGCGACCGACCGTGACATTCTCGATCAAATTCGCTGGCATCGCGCTGGCTCTGATCTTTGCCGCAGTCGCGCCCGCGCGGGCGGCGCCGCATGACGGGCAATGGTCCGTGGTGATCATCACCGAAAAAGGCAACTGCGATCAGGCCTATCGCTACGAAGTAGCGGTCGATGACGGCAAGCTGAGCTATGCCGGCCGCGAGCAGGTCAGCCTTTCGGGGACTGTCGCCGGTAATGGCGCGGTCAAGGTCAGTATCCGCCTCGGCGAGCAGGGCGCCACCGGCTCCGGCAAACTGTCCGGCGCGAGCGGCTCCGGCACCTGGCAAGGGACGGGCAACAACGGCGCTGGGAAGCGGAGAAGCGATAACCCGTCTCCGATCGAAACAAAAAACGCGCCGGTTTTCCGGCGCGTTTTTTTTAATTCGGATCGAGGACCGCTGAATTAACGCGGCGCCAGCAGCATGACCATTTGGCGTCCTTCGAAGCGCGGTTCCGACTCGACCTTGGAAATCTTGTCGGTGTCTTCCTTCACCCGCTGCAGCAGCTTGTAACCGAGTTCCTGGTGCGCCATTTCGCGGCCGCGGAAACGCAAGGTGATCTTGACCTTGTCGCCTTCCTCGAAGAACCGCTGCATCGAGCGCATCTTCACCTGGTAATCGTGATCGTCGATCATCGGGCGGAGCTTGATCTCCTTGATCTCGACGACCTTCTGCTTCTTGCGGGCTTCCGCGGCCTTCTTCTGCGCCTGGAATTTGTATTTGCCGTAATCCAGAATCTTGGCGACAGGCGGCGTGGAATTCGGGGCGATCTCGACGAGATCAAGCCCGGCCGCCTGGGCTAGCCCAATGGCGGTTTCGGTGGTGACGACACCTTTGTTTTCACCGGTGGCATCGATCAGCTGAACCTCGCGGGAGCGGATCTCTTCATTGACGCGCGGACCATCCTTCGGGGCGGGCATCGCGGCTTTCATCGGACGACGAATGGCACTTCTCTCCTCTGCTGTTGAAACGATGGGCGACTATAGCATCGGGCTCTTTTCGAGTCCAAAAGGCCAAGCCGTCCATGACTAAAGATCGGTATCGGGCGCCGATAAGTCAACGCGGGTTCCGGCCGGTTTTGCCGCCCATGGCGCACGGCGGGCCTCCCGGAAGGGCCAAGGGGGCCCTGGCGGGCCTGCCGCAGCGCAGGCGGGGTTCCCCGGCGTCAGCGGTCGCGCGCCAGCAGCGAGGTGTAGACGCCGCGGATCGCCTCGGCGACGCTCGACGGCGAGAACATGAACTCGGCGAACTGCCGCGCGCGGGCGCCGAGCGCCTCGGCGGTGGTGGCGTCGAGCGCCAGCGCGGCGACGGTCGCGCGCGCCAGTTCATTGGCGTTACCCGGCCGCACGATCCAGCCGGTGCGCAGGTCCTCGCGCATGCGCGGGGGCGCCAGCACATTCTCCGGCAGCGCGCCGACGGTCGTGGTGACGACGGGGCGGCCCATGGCCTGGCCTTCGGCGGCGGCGCGTCCGGTGAGCGGCGCCTGCAGCGACGGCACGACGACGACATCGGCGGCCGCGAGCGCGGTCGGCATGTCGAGGCAATGGCCGGCGATGCGGATCAGGGTGTCGATGCCGTGCTCGCGGGCGCGTTTCGCCAGCGCGTGGCGATAGGCCGGATTGGCGCGGTCGTCGCCGGCGAAGACGAAGGCGATATTGCGGCTGCCGTTGGCCACCATCAGCCGCGCCGCATCGACCATGACCATCTGGCCGTTCCACGGCGCCAGCCGTCCGGACACCAGTACGATACGCATGTGCGGCAGCACGCCCCACGCCCGCCGCATGGCGGCGACGCGGTCGGGATTGACGAGCGTCGGCGAAAATCTCTCGGTATCGACCGCGCGCGGGATCACGGTGATGCGTTCGCCCGGAATCCGGTAACGCTCGATCATCGCGCGGGACACATAGCTCGACGGCGCGATGACGCGGTCGCCGAGCGCCAGCGGCCGCTGCAGGAAGGTCTGCAGCGATGAGTTGGCCGGCAGGCGGTCGGGAAACGACGTCACGGTATAGACCGGCTGGCGCGCGGTGGCGGACAGCGCGCTGCGCGCGGCGGCGGCGCAATGCGCGTGCATGATGTCGATGCGTTCGCCGGCGATGAGCTGTTGCAGATGCCGCGTGTTGCCGCTCACGCGCAGCGGATTGATCGTGTCGGTCGTCATCGGCAGCCATTCGCCGCCGAAGGCGCGCAGTTCGCCGACCAGCGGGCCGTCGCCGCCGGCGACGATGGCGCGTGCGCCGGCCTTGAGCAGCGTCAGCGCGATCTCGACCGCGGCCTGGCCGACGGCGTCATCGCGCAGCGACGGAACCATTTGCAGGATGGTGGCCCCGGCGAGCGAGCGCGGCCGGTCCTGCCGCGGCTGCGGCATAGGCTGCGGCCCCTTGCGTTGCGGGGCCGGTTGCGGCGAAAACTGAATGGCCAAGCGGTCTTCACCCTCAACCGGTCAATCGCCCTCGAAGGAAGTATGAGCGAAATCCCAGTCACGAATCTGGCGGTCGAATCGCCTCACAGGACCATTGCCGTGCGCGCGCGCGAGGGCAAGACCCAAGGATCGGGCGAAGCGCAGCACAAGCCCGGCCTGGTCTGGCTCGGCGGTTTCAAGTCGGACATGAAGGGCACCAAGGCGGTAGCCCTGGATGCCTGGGCGGAGGCCGAGGGCCGCGCCTGCCTGCGCTTCGATTATTCCGGTCACGGCGAATCGGGCGGCCGCTTCGAGGACGGCACCATCGGCCAGTGGCTCGAGGAAAGCCTGGCGGTGGTGACGCGGTTCGCCAAGGGGCCGCAGGTGCTGATCGGCTCGTCGATGGGCGGCTGGATCGCTTTATTGTTGGCGGCACAACTACGAAAGTTGAAAGGATCTGCGCCGCAACTGGCTGGCATGGTGCTGATCGCGCCGGCGGTGGACTTCACCGAAGCGCTGATGTGGAAGGCCTTCTCCGACGACATCAAGCGCGAGATCGAAACCAAAGGCTTCTGGACGCGGCCGTCGGAATACGATCCGGTCGGTTATCCGATCACGAGGGCGCTGATCGAGGATGGCCGCAAGCATCTGATGATGGGCGGCATGATCGAGCCGGGCTGTCCGGTGCATATCCTGCAGGGCGTGCAGGACCCGGACGTGCCGTGGCAGCATGCGGTCGAGCTGATATCGCGCATCGCGCGCGACGATGTGGTGCTGACCTTGATCAAGGACGGCGACCATCGCCTGTCGCGGGCCGAGGATCTGGAACGGCTGATCGCGGCGGTGAAGGAGTTTTGACTTGTAGCCCGCATGGAGCGAAGCGCAATGCGGGGCGGTCTGTCCCGGATTTCGCTTCGCTTCATCCGGGCTACGACAACGCGACGCTCCATTCTTCTCTTACGCTCACATCCTCATCGTCACGCTTCATCGCCTCGAATGCCTCGCGCGGTTTCAATCGCGATAGCGCCCACACCGCCGCGCCGCGCACCAGCGGCGACGCATCGTCGAGCAATCGTTCGGCTTCCGGCGCCAGCGTCGCATCGCCCGAATTGCCAATGGCATACAGCACATTGCGCACGAAGCGGTCGCGGCCGGTGCGCTTGATCGACGTTTTCGAGAACAGGGTGCGGAATTGCGCATCGTCGAGGCGGGCGAGGTCGGAGAGCTTCGGGGCGCGGAGTGTATCGCGGGCGGCGAGCTTGGCCTCGCGGCCGGCCTGCGCGAACTTGTTCCACGGGCACACGGCGAGACAATCGTCGCAGCCGTAAATGCGATTGCCCATCAGCGGGCGCAGATCGCGCGGTATCGGACCTTTGTGCTCGATGGTGAGATAGGACACGCAGCGCCGCGCATCGAGCCGATAAGGTTCGGGGAACGCAGCCGTCGGGCAGGCGTCGAGACAGGCGCGGCATGAGCCGCAACTGTCAGATACGGCTTCGTCCGCCGGCAAGTCGAGCGTGGTGAAAATCGCGCCGAGAAACAACCACGAGCCATAGTCGCGCGACACGAGGTTCGTATGCTTGCCCTGCCAGCCGAGGCCGGCCTTGGCGGCAAGCGGCTTTTCCATCACCGCCGCGGTGTCGACGAACACCTTCACGTCGCCGCCGGCATTGGCGACCAGCCAGCGCGCGATCTCCTTGAGCCGCGTCTTGATCAGGTCGTGATAGTCGTCGCCCTTGGCATAGACAGAGATGCCGGCGCGGTCGCGCTGCTGCAGAACATCGAGCGGATTACAGTCGGGCCCGTAATTCATGCCGAGCATGATGACGGAGCGCACATCCGGCCACAGCGCCAGCGGCGAGCCGCGGCGTTCGGCGGTCGTCTCCAGCCACGCCATGTCGCCATGCGCGCCGTCGGCGAGAAAGCGTTCGAGCCGTGCTTTGGTTTCCTGCGCCGCATCGGGCCGCGTCACGCCGGCGACATCGAAGCCGCGTTCCTGCGCCTTCGCGATCAGCGCCGTCTTGATCGCCCCTGCCTTCTTCCTCTCCCCATTGGGGAGAGGGCCGGGGTGAGGGGGGTACTGAGTATCGATGGTTTGTAACCCCTCACCCGGATCGCTTCGCGATCCGACCTCTCCCAATGGGAGAGGTGAAGAAGAGGAAGCGCTGTTTGTCAGAAGTCCAGATCGGCGTAATGCTTGGCCGGTGGAATGCCGGCCAGCGTTTCCGACAGCAGCGGACGGAACGACGGGCGCGATTTCACCCGCGCGTACCAGACCTTTGCTGCCTCGTCCTCGTTCCACGGTACATCGCCCAGATAATCGACCGATGACAGATGCGCCGCCGCCGCCAGATCGGCGAGGCTGAGGCGGTCGCCGGCCAGCCAGTTTCGCGAACGCGCCAGCCAGCCGACATAGGCCAGATGATAGCGGATATTGTGACGCGCGGCGCGCAAGGACGCGGTGTCCGGCGGGCCGCCGCCTTGCTCCAGCGTCATGTGGCGCTTGAACACGCGTTCGGTGACCAGGGGGCCGGAGACCTCGGCGTGGAATTTGTCGTTGAACCAGGACGCCAGCCGGCGGACCTCCACCCGATCGCGCGGCTCGAACGGTAACAAACCGTTAACGCCGTCCGGCGGCTCGTGGGTCTCTTCGATGAACTCGGCGATGATCGAGGCGCCGGGCACCGGCGGGATTCCGTCGGTGATCAGCACGGGAATCGTGCCGGCCGGATTGAGCACCAGGAACTCCTCGCGCCGCTCCCAGAATCGCTCCTCCACCAGTCGCGCGTCGATGTCGTACTCGCCGAGGACCAGGCGGACAAAGCGGGACAGCGGGCAAAGCGGTTGTTGCAGCAGGGTCAGCATGAAGGGCCCGGGGCAGGCAAATCGGGGTGGGGCAGGGACGCAGCGCGTCCCGGCCAATTGGACCTCTGCTCTATATAACGAAACTCCTCCGCGCAAATTGAGCGTAAAGAATGGCGCAGATCATTCTTTTTCCAATTGCCAGCGCGGCAGCTTCTAAGCCAAAAGCGCGCAGTTTCGTCGTCCCCTCCCGCGCCTTCCCATCTTCCGGAGTTACGCCTCATGTCCCTCGACGCCGTGAGCGGCCTGCTGTCGGGCCCGACTGTCGATCTGATCAAGGCCGCCATCCTTGGCATTGTCGAGGGCTTCACCGAATTCCTGCCGGTGTCATCGACCGGCCATCTGCTGCTGATGGAGCATTTCATCGGCTGGGATGACGACGCCTTCGGCAAGTCCTTCGTCATCCTCATCCAGCTCGGCGCCATTCTGGCGCTGCTGACGATCTATTTCGGCCGGCTCTGGTCGCTGGCGACCAATATGTTCTCGCGCTGGGAGGCGACGCGCTTCGTCATCGGCGTGCTGCTCGCCTTCCTGCCGGCGGCGGTGATCGGCGCGCTGGCCGGCAGCTACATCAAGGCGCATCTGTTCGACGTACGCGTCGTCTGCATCTCGCTGATCGTCGGCGGCTTCGTGCTGCTCATCGTCGATCGCATGAACCTGCAGCCGCGCCATCACGAGGCGACCGAGTTCTCGTTGCCGATGTATTTCGCCATCGGCGTATGCCAGTGCCTCGCCATGATCCCCGGCGTGTCGCGCTCGGGCTCGACCATCGTCGCCGCCATGCTGTTCGGCGCCGATCGCCGCTCCGCCGCCGAGTTCTCGTTCTGGCTGGCGATGCCGACCATGGTCGGCGCTTTCGCCTATGAGGCCTTCAAGAGCCGGCACGACCTCACCACCGACCATATCACCGCCATCGCCGTCGGCTTCGTCTTCGCCTTCATCTTCGGCGTGATCGCGGTGAAGGGCCTGCTGCGCTACGTGCAGCGCCACACCTTCGCGCTGTTCGCGTGGTGGCGCATCATCGTCGGCACCGCCGGCATCTTCGCGCTGTATCTGGCGTGACCAGGGGCGCTCAGATATTGCGCCGCTTGTCGTCGTAGCTGTCGTAAAGGATGTCGCGGCTGATGCCGCCGATATCCCTGACGCCGGTGAGCGACATCGACACGCGCAACTCCTCGCGGATGAGGCCGAGCGCCTTGGCGACGCCTTCCTCACCCATGGCGGCGAGGCCGTAGAGATAGGCGCGGCCGATGAAGCAGCCCTTGGCGCCGAGCGCGAGCGCCTTGAGCACGTCCTGCCCGCCGCGAATGCCGCTGTCGAGAAACACTTCAAGCCTGTCGCCGACCGCTTCGGCGATGTCCGGCAGCACGGTGATGGTGCCTGGCGTGCCGTCGAGCTGACGGCCGCCATGGTTCGACACCACGATGCCGTCGGCCCCTTCATTGGCTGCGAGCTTGGCGTCTTCGGGATCGAGAATGCCCTTGATGACCAGCTTGCCGGGCCAGCGCTTGCGCAGCCAGGCGATGTCCTTCCACGACAAGGTCGGATCGAGATTGTCGCCGCCCCAGCGGCCGGCGGCCCAGATGCCGCCTTTCTTCTTCAGGTAATGGTCGATATTGCCGAACGACTTGCGCTTGCCCATCAGCACGCTGGCGAGCCAGCCGGGCTTCGATATAAGGTCGAACACATTGCCCGGCGTGATGCGCGGCGGCACGGTGAGGCCGTTCTTGATGTCGCAATGGCGCTGGCCGCGCATCGGCAGGTCGACGGTGACGAACAGCGCGGTGCAGCCGGCGGCCTTGGCGCGCTCGACCACTTCCTCGCTGAAGCCGCGATCCTTGAAGACGTAAAGCTGGAACCAGAACGGCCCCTTGATCGCCGAGCGGACGTCCTCGATCGAGCAGATCGACATGGTCGAGAGCGTGAAACGGATGCCGGCGGCTTCGGCGGCGCGGGCGGCGAGCATCTCGCCGTCGCCATGCATCAGCCCGGTGAGGCCGGTCGGCGCGATGGCCACCGGCATCGACACCTCCTCGCCGAGCATCGTCGTTTTCAGATCGCGCGTCGCGGCGTCGATCAGCACGCGCTGGCGAAAGCGGATGGCGTTGATGTCGTTGCGGTTGTTGGCGAGCGATAGCTGGTCGTAGGAACCGTGGTCGATATATTCGAAGATCGCTTTGGGCACCTTGCGCCTAGCAAGCTGGCGCAGGTCTTCGACATTGGTGATGACCGGCATTTCACTCCCCGTATGGTGTCGCGTCGCGATCCCGCCGGCTCTGCGTCCGGCTTGGTGGAGGGGATCGCGTCAGAAGGTCAGGCGGCGTGGCTCTTGAACTGGCCGGTCTTGCGGAAGCGCCACAGATAGGACGGCACGATCGCCTCGACCGGCTCCGGCGAGATGCCGATGCCGGCCAATATGCGCCTCTCGGCGATGGCGGCGTCGGACACGACGTTGTCGGTGCGCAGCATCTCGACCTGGCCCGGCGTCAGGGTCAGCGGCGAGGGCGCGAACTGCAGAAGGCGCGCCGCGGCGCCCGCGGCGAAGAACGGCAGCGGCAGCAACAGGCGGCGGCGCTCGATCGTCGCGAGGATGTACTGCATCAGCTCCCTGAACGTGTAGACGTTCGGGCCGCCGAGCTCATAGGTCGCGCCGGCATCGAGGCGGCCATCGACCGCATCGGCAATCGCGGCTGCGACGTCGCCGACGAACACCGGTTGAAAGCGCGTCTTGCCGCCGCCGATCAGCGGCAGCGCCGGCGACATGCGCGCCATCGCGGCGAAGCGGTTGAAGAAATCGTCTTCCGGGCCGAACTGGATCGACGGCCGCATGACGATGGCGCCGGGCTGCGCCTCGCGCACGAGGCGCTCGGCCGCGCCCTTGGAGCGCGCATAGCCGACGTTCGAATTCTCGTCGGCGCCGATCGCGGAGACGTGGATCACGCGGGCGCCCTGCGCCTTCGCGGCGAGCGCCACCCGCTCGGCGCCGCGGCTGTGAACCGCGTCGAAGCGCTGGCGGCCGCTTTCCTGCAGGATGCCGACGAGGTTGATCAGCACCGACGCATCGCGCGCCGCGGCCTCAACCGAGCGGGCGTCGCGGATATTGGCCTGCACGGCGTGAATCTGCCCGACCTTGCCGAGCGGCTGCAGGTGGAAGGCGAGTTCCGGGCGGCGCACCGCGACGCGGATTCGGTAATCGCGCTTGGCCAGCGCCCGCACCAGATGCCGCCCGAGGAAGCCCGAGCCGCCATACACGGTGACCAGGGTCTCGTTATTGCTATGGGCGGTCATGGCGGCGCTCGCGTCGGGATAAGAGGAAATCGGCCTTGCTTTCAGCCTTTATAGGCCGGCTGGGGTTGGCTTCAAGCCTGCGTTGAGGGTGTCCCGGCAAGGGAGCCGCGCGAAAGCGGCAGGCGCCACCGAAACCGTCAATTGACAAGCCGGATCATGGTCCTTACTAGACCCCGGCCCCTGCCCAGGTGGCGGAATTGGTAGACGCGCTGGCTTCAGGTGCCAGTGACCGAAAGGTCGTGAAGGTTCGAGTCCTTTCCTGGGCACCATCATCTCGCGAAACCCTTGTTTCGCCGCTGCTTTCCTAATTCCTTGGGTTTGAAGCCGCCTCGCTGGTACACAGAGGTGGTGCACAATGATTTGGAGGATGCCCTCGCTCGTGCGGCGCGACGGTTCGGATGTGAAGTATCTGCGGCAGCGAGTGCCCGCAGACGTGCTTGGGAAGGCCACGGGGATGACCTTGCGCGTTCCCGTCGGGAACGGCGAGGCGGTCGTGAAGGTCGGCTCAGCGGGCGTCGTAAAGGCGTCTATGCGCACTCACGATCCGGTCGAAGGCAGGGCACGGCTCGCGAAGGCGCAGGCCCACCTTGAGGCGGTCTGGAAGTCTCTTCGCGAAGGCCCGCAGCATCTAAGTAGACGCCAAGTCAGCGCCCTCGCTGGCGATGCCTATGAGCGTGCGAAGGCGAAATGGGAAGACGAACCCGGCCCCGCTCCGATCTGGCAGGTTCTCGGTGAAGCCGCCGAGCGATGGGACGAGAATGCGACCCGCCGTGAGATGGCTCCGTTTGTCGATGAGCTTCTCCAGCGGCACGCGATGGCGGTGGATGCCGACAGCCGCGACAGGCTTCTGTTCGCGCTTCGGGACGTCTGGCGCGATACCGCCAAGCTCATGCGTCGCCGCGCAAACAACGATTACGGCCCAGACACTGCGGCAGAGCGAGCGTCGTTGCCGAATGCGGCATCGGTAGCCGGGGGGCAAAAGATCAGCGATCTGCTGGAGGCGTGGACCAAAGAGGCAAAGGCCACAGACCGGGCTCCTTCGACCATCAACGGCTATCGAGCCGTCATCAATGGCTTCATCGCCTTCGTCGGCCACGACGACGCTGGACGTGTCACTCCGCACAATGTGGTGGCTTACAAGGACAAGCGCCTCGCAGACGGCATAAGCCCCAAGACGGTCAACGACGGCGACCTCGTGGCACTCAAATCACTCTTTGGGTGGGCGAAGCGCAATCACCGCGCGTCCGCCAATCCGGCAGAGGGCATCTCCGTAAAGGTTGGAAAGAAGAAGCGCAGCCGCTCGCCCGGCTATACCGACCAAGAGGCCAAGACCGTATTGGCCGCCGCGCTGGCATACAGCCCGACGAAGCGGGAGCTTGATAAAACCGCAGCGGCGAAGCGGTGGACACCTTGGCTTGCGGCGTACACGGGGGCCCGAATTGGCGAGCTTGTTCAGCTTCGTCGCGACGACGTGCAACAAAAGGGCAACCACTGGGTGATCAGGATTACGCCAGAGGCGGGCACAGTGAAGAACCGAGAGCAGCGCGAGGTGCCGCTTCACCCGCACCTTATCGAACTTGGCTTTGTGGGGTACGTGCTCGCGCAGAAGGGATATCTGTTTCTCAATGCGAAGAAGCCTGCCGAGGTCTCTGGTAGGCTTCGCGCGGTCAAGAACCGAGTGCGCGAGTTTGTCAGCGGTGTAGTCGCAGTCGAAGGCTTGGCCCCAAACCATGCGTGGCGTCATCGCTTCATCACGCAGGCCCGCAAGCACGGGCTCGATCCCGAGAAGCGTCGAATGATCACAGGGCATGCGGGCGAGGGTATCGACGAGCAAGTCTATGGCGAGCCCGAGGGGCTCTACGAAGAGATCGTTAAGCTGCCGCGCTACTGATCTGAGCAGGCCGTTGAAGTCATTGCCCCGCTGCGACTCTCGCGGTTATGCTCTTCCGCAGGAGTTCGTGGGATGCCCGGCGAGCCGAAGCGCAAGAACAATCATTTTGTTCCGCAAAGCTACTTGAAGCGTTTCAAGTCGGTCAGCGAGAAGCAGGTCGGCCTGTTTAATTTGAAGTCGGGTCTCATTGTTGAGACCGCTCCAATCAAAAGCCAGTGCTCTCGCGACTATTTCTATACGAAGAACCCAGTTTTTGAGCAGATGTTTGGAGACTTGGAAGGGCAACACAAGAGGTTGGTCACCCGGATACTTGAAGAAGATTACGTTCCGGGGCCTCTCAGTAACGATCATCACTCGCTTTTGAGCATGATAATGTTTCAGGCGGGGCGCACCGAGGCTGTTGTCGCCCATCAAGATCATTTAGCCGACGAGTTCGGTAGGGCTATTATGCGTAAGCACTTTGAAAAGGAACGGAAACACGATCTGCTTGCGTATCTGGACAAAGTTCGCATTACGATGCCCGACGCGATCTTGGACGCTATTGCTCAGCATCTGTCTATGTATCCGCTTATCAGCGATCTTGATGTTTCGTTGTTTGTCAATAGAACAGCTGAGGATTTCCTAACCAGTGACCATCCGGTTGCTCGATGCAATAATCTTCCAGCGACCGCCGCGCCTTACGGAGCAAATATTGGCTTTGCATCGCGCGGTCTTCTTATCCTGATGCCGCTGTCGCCTCGTTCCCTTCTGCTTCTTAGTGACCCCGAGGTATACAATGTCACGAAGCGCTCCGATAATGTTGTGCCGCTCACCAAGGTTGATGATGTCGTTGGTCTGAACTTGGCCCAGTGCTTTGAAGCCACTCAGAATTTATACTTCGCCTCTGGGGCGAGAGTTCAAAGCACTCTGGCTGCGTTCCGCAAGCGCTCTGCGAGCTTGCGCAAGGGCGTGCCGCCATTGACTGAGACCCCGACGGTTATGCCCGATGGGCGAACTGGCGTTCTGTTTTCGATGGTGCCGCACAACCATCGAATGGCCTTGCCCAAGGCCATCGCGCTACGTCGCGCCGCGCTTACGGGCAAATACCGATGTGGAGACGGATTAAGACGTGATCCGGTTCGGGTTGCGTTAGTTAGTGCCGAGCTTGATAGGTTGAAGTCCCGACAAGAAGAGGCGATTAGGAAGGCGGAAGCTAATGCGCAAAGTAGTTGTTAGGGAGCGTGCGTCATGGGTCCAAATAGCGCGGTTCGCCCTGTGCACTTTGAAGATTTCGACGGCCGTGACTTTGAGCGGTTGGCGTTTGCTTACCATGTGCGCTCCGGCTGGAGCGATGTGGCGTGGTATGGCGAGGGCGGGTCCGACGCAGGACGGGACATCATCGGAACGGCGACTTCCGGTGACGCGCCGCCGCGCCGCACTGTTGTTCAATGTGCAAACCGCGACGACCTTACGGTAGCCAAGGTCATCGATGATGTTCGCAAGGCGCTCGCGACAGCGCCACCGCCGGATGCTTTCCGGTTTATTTGTCGCGGCAAAGTGTCAGCTAAGAAGCGTGACGCACTAGGTCTGGCAGTGAAGGCGCTCGGGGTAGATCACTTTGAGGTGTGGTCCGGCGCAGACTTTGAAGAACACCTCAGGCTTTCGGGAGAAGACTTGCTCCGCAGGTTCTGCGCGGGTGAGCACTTCCCTTCCGATGTCGGGTCGCTTCAAGCGCTTGCCGATGAGTACCCCGGCATCTCCGACGACGCTGCACTTGCGATTATGGCGGCCGTCTTTGATCGCCCTGCCTTCCGCACTCCGTTCCGCCAAGAGAGTTCGCTGCCGGATTTCCAGCTAGCCATTGAAGATACGGTCAGGGCCCTCAACACAGGCGTCTGGCGGACCAGAGAGGGCGACGAGATACGCCGTATTCCCACGGTGCATTCGCTTCGAGACCCCCAAGTTCGAGCGGCGGCCTCCAGCATTGTTCAAGCGGTTGATGGTTTGCGCCGCCTCTTCATTGCGAGGCTGAGGGACGGGAGCATTAGACACTGCACATGCGGCGATCAGCGCTGCCCGGTGTTCATGCTCCAACCCGCGACGTGCCGCGAGCTTGATGAAGCTCGCGACAAGCTCCTTGAGGGGTTTGGACGAATATACCCGGCCTTTGCCGGGAGGGTGGGCTAATCCGCCTCGTTAGAAAAACACCGATAGCCAAGGCCCGGTAGGTTTACCCGCTCAAACGCGCAGCCCTGCTCGAACTAGGACCCGCTGAACCTGCACCGCCGTCCACCCGGTTTTGCCGCGCGAGGTGGGTATCCGCCGGGCCGTGAGCGCCCTCGCCATTGCTGCCAACGACGTGACGCCCGCCGAATGAAGCTCACGCAACACCGGCCCTAGATCGGCGGCTCTTTCGTCCGCTCGCTTCGCCATCGTCGCGTGCCCGGCATCTCGCGCCTTACGGCTGAGCCGACTGCCTCGGTCACCGCCGAGCGTCACGCCGCGCCGCTTCGCCGCTGCCAGCGCCGCCTTAGTCCGCGCTGAGATCATCCGCCGCTCTTCGTCAGCGACCATGGCCATGATCCCGACGGTCAAGCGGTTCGCCATTGGCATGTCAGCCGCGACGAAGTCGACGCCAGCTTTCTCAAGGCCCAGCAGGAAGTGCGCGTCGCGCGAGAGCCGGTCCAGCTTTGCGATGACCAGCTTCGCTCCGTAGACGCGGCATGCCTGTAGGGCGTTCGCCAACTCCGGGCGGTCGCTGCGCTTTCCGCTTTCCACCTCCGTGAACTCTTGGGCGAGGCTCCAACTGCCGCCATTGAGGAACGCGGCGACGGCGTCCCGTTGCGCCTCCAGCCCGAGCCCGGAGCGGCCCTGCTTCGCGGTCGAAACCCGGTAGTAGGCGACGTAAACCCCTTCGGCCATTACTGCCGTTCCATTACATTTCAATCAACGAACATTGACACAAATGTAATAAAGCGACTGTGCTGTCAAGGGGATGTTGACGAGCGCTAACGTTATCACTATATAAGTACCGACTCGAGGTTGGCCGACGTGGGGTCGGTCTGCCGTTCGAGGAGCAAGCAGCTGAGCGGAATGGTCCGCACAGCTTCATCAAGGAAAGGATGGATGCATGGATTTTCGGAAACGGAACGAGTGACGGAGGGCAATGAGCTGCACGTTCGAACTCTCCACCCGTTCGAACACGCGGTTCTTCTCTCCGTCTCTCACCTGGGGCCGATGGCGTTCCCTGCCGAGATAACTCGTCGCCTGACAGATGTTCTGCAGCGACGTGTCTCTCTGGCTCAAGTCTTCATCACGCTGGAGCGAATGGAAGACAAGGGAATGGTCTCGTCTCAGGACACAAGACCTGAGCCCGTGCGCGGTGGTCGTCGCAGACGTGTCTTCCGCTTGGAAGCGTCCGGCAAGCACGCGCTCAGTCAGATGGCGGCCACCTATCGCCGGATGTCTTCTCAGCCAGATCGGTTGGAGACCTCCGATGAGAAAGAGCAAGCAATCGCATCAACCTCGTAAGTGGTTGTTGCAAGCCTACCGCCTCCTTGCGGCAGGTCGATACGCGGCACTCTGGTTGCCCGAACTGATGCACCTGTACGACCTCGTCTTGCGGGAGCAAGGGCAGCACGAAGCCGATAAGTTGGTGCTAAACGAAGTGATGGATGCGGTACCTTGGAGCACTTGGCTCCGCTTCTATCGTCTATTCCGGTTGGCTTACGCTGGCTGGAAGCTTTACCGGAAGATCGCGAAGGACTGAGAGGTCTGTTCGTCTTCAACCGACACAAGGGGCTAGCGGCGCAATCCGCTGGCCCTTTCTGTTTTTAAGTTGGCCGAGTCCTCCCCGCCCCTCTTGATCACTTCGCCGGTCGAAGTCGTGGGGTTGCGGCGTGCCGCTCGTGACTTGCTCTTTGCGCGGACATTGTTCGGACTGGCAACGACCGGGGGCATGCTCGCTATTGGGCTGCTGGCGGCGACGGGGGAAACCGCTGACAGTTATGTGGTGGAGGCCCGGCTCAGATTTCTCCACCAACTATCCGGGACCTACTCTCAGCGGCCTGCCTTCCGTCGGTGCTTACCATTCCACTTCGAACGGCCCGAACGAGGCATCCGTTGTACCGATCTCGACTGACGCCGAGGCGCGCCAATGAGCGGGGATGCGGACATCGTAGCCCTTCCTCTGGAGCTTTTGGAACAACGGCTGCACTTGGTCGGGCACGAACTGGTTGACGAAGAAGCGCAGATTATTGTCAGCGGCGTATTTGATCGCCCGCTGCACGAGCGCGTAGCCGTAACCGCGCCGCGTGTTCTGGTACTTCGTGCGACCGTCACCGTCGTTCGCGCCGACATAGAGCAATATCAGCTTGTCGTGATTGCGCACCATGCCCATCGTCATGCTCTCGCCAACGTGGAAATTCACGGCACGCACATCGCGCCCTTTATGGTCCTTGTAAGGCTCATCCGTAATGCGCACCGCGCGGGCGGCGGGGCTTATGTCGTGAACAGCGTGAAGGTCGGCAGGCTCGTGTGTCTCGTAGTTCTTAGCAATCATAGGCGCCTGTGATCTCTGTGTGATTGGACGAAGTTGAAGTCTTGGAAAGATCCGTTGCAGCAATCGGCGGCAGGGGGTGACGCGACGGACGCGTCACGGAGAGCCGGACGGATTGGACGAATGCCGCGCGAACGCGCGACGGTTCGTGCATGTCGGGCGGATGCGACAGCGTGTCAGCCATCGAGCGCCGCTCTAACCTTCTCCATCGCACTGACGAAGTTCCACGGACGTTTGCGCCCGTTTGCGAACCGGGAGATGTCGCATGGCACGGCGTTACGCCGCCGGGCGTTCACTAGGGTGCCGCGTGACATGACGATCACATTGGAGCGGCGCAGATCGAGGTGGTTGCCGTTGCGAAAGATGACGGCGCGGTCGGGACTGCAATCGATGCCGGTGATGAAGCGGACCACCAGCCGGGTACGCGGCCCATCGACAGCGCGGACGCCGTAACGGCCCATCCGCAAGCGCGTGAGTCTGAACCGCTGTAGCAACGCCCAGTCAGCGGCGCACATTACAACCGCAAGACCCGACGGCTCCGATCCCACGGCAACGATGTCTTCACCGCCGACGATCAGAGACCGCACCTCACCGACGGCAAGCGTCGCGGGAGTGACGACGCCTTCGCCCAGTACGCCGCTCACGCCAGCATCTCCCGGCGGACGCGAGCGTGCAGCAGCGAGAGCCGCCACGCGGTCGGGGCAACCAAGCCGGAGTTCAATAGCCGTGCCTTCCAACGGCACGCAGTGGCCTTGTCGACTCCATAGGCGGAGGCGATCTCTGTCAGCGAGACGAACTCGCCAGCGCGGACGCGGGCGAGCATCTCGGGAAGAACGATGTCGAGATCGAGCCGGGCTGATACCTGGCTCTGTGATGTCTTAGTTTGCATGATCCTTAGTTCTCGTTGCCGAAGTACATGGCGTAGGCGCGTGCGAAGCCAATCGGACGCTGTGGCGGCCATTCCACAATGCCTTGTTCCGCGATGACCTCGGCGAACTCAGCGTGGTGACGGATGCTGCGATTGAAGTTGGCGGCGTTGCCGACGCCGATGTGTTGCCGCACCGCCGAGAACGGCACCGACTGTGCTCCGTCCGCGAGGGTGTCGATGATGAAGCGCGTAGCGTCCCCTGCCTTACCCTTGAGGGCCCGCTGTACGGGCCGCCACGGCACTACGTTGACGCCCGGAAAGATCACCGGAAGTTGCTCCCCGATGCCCGACCTGCTGCTGGCGATAATGTATGCGTCGACCTTTGGGCAGGACGCGCCATTGCACTTGCGGACAGCGCCCCGGCAGAGGGCTTGCAGGATGACGTGACGGTGCTCGCCTAGCTCGACATCCTTGATGTCTTGCGCGGGCATGTCGCCGGCAGCTGAGGGCTTGCCAGCGGCAGCGCGGCCGAGCGCCTCGTAATACGACGGCGGGAAAAACAGCGTCCCGGCAAGGATCACGTTGGGGATATGCGCGAAGTCGTTCGTCGCCTCGTGAGCACCCCAGTTGAGGAAGTGAACATCGCCCGTGCGGACCTTGTCGAGGCGGCTGCGCACCGCCGTCTCGGTGTCGGTGCCCTTGTGGAAGACGACAAGCCACGGCTCATCAGGCTTGGCGTTGACGGTGTTCGCGATGCCGTCCGCGAGGTCATCGCGATCCCTTCCCCGGAACGCGGCCTTGCCTCCACCCCGCCTCCAGAGATGGATTGTAAGCGGGCTGTAGTTCTTCGGCGCTTCGGGGAGGCGGACGACCCCGCCCCGGTGGTCAGCCCATAGGCGATACGTAGCGCGCACCTGCTCGCGAGACGACGCGTCAAGAACGAGCAGTGGCGTGAGACCGGCGGGCAGTGTCTCTTTGTAGTCGAGGATTGTGGTGCCGTATTTGCCATCACGCCGGACCGTCACGACGCGACCGAACAGGAACCAAAGGGAGCTAATGGCCTCGCGACGCTCAGGCCGCTCGTCGGCACCGGTCGCATTCAGCGCTGTGGTCATGTCGACGCCGTGAACGGCGACAAGGTCGGGGACGAGGAACGACGAACCGTCGGCGACGCCTTCTAGCTCGCTGTTCATTCGGTCGAGGGCAGCGGCGAGCGCCGGGTGCGGACCACGAAGCGGCTTCAGGAGCAACGACACGTCGTCGCGCGACAGCGTCATGGCGCGGCCCGGAACGATTGCTTCGTCCCAGACCCGCACGTCCCGTGGACGACCGCGATAGTGGAACTCACCCACGTCCGGGAACGGACGACCTTCGCAGCGGCTCTCAACCATGCTGTGCGTCGTGAAGAGCACACGAGCGCTCCGGGGATCGCCGGTGCCGAGCTTGTTCAGCGCAGTGTCGGAGGTGAAGACGGCGAAGTCGGCGTTGCTGAGACCAGCGTCGCGGATGAAGTCCTCAATCTGTCGCTTGCGGCCAGCGCAGACCAACAGCGACACGCCTTCATGGGCGTCGGATTGCAACAGCGCACGGGTGAAGTGCGAGACGGCCTGTGTCTTCCCGATACCCGGATCGAGGCTGGCAAGGTGGACGGCGGGAGCGGCGCGGCCATCGGCCATCGCCTCCAACGTGTTGGCGACCGCCGTAAGTGCGTTCCACATCTCGGGAGATGGGCGGTGGTTCTTGGCGTCGAAGAAAGCGCGGAGACTGTGAGTGGTCGCGGCGGCGAGCGGACCAGCCGGGGTAGTCAAAACATGTAAGGAAGGCTCTTCTCTACGTAACTTGACTACTTCTACAACGGGCTTGGTCGGGTAGCACGGGGCGTTCAGCCCCGAGGATGTCGGGTCAGCTATAATAGCGTGCATGTCTCTGGGTATGCGTGGGTGGGTATCCCCAAGAGGGCCCGTCCAGAACGGCGGGAGCGACCCGTCACGGGGCCTTCAAGGGGATGGTTCTTGTTAGGGTGGTCCCTTATCTCGCAACGGCGGTTGCACCGTCCGCGAAAGATGGTTCTGTGTAAGAGTGCACCCTAATTCCAGCACCCTCAGAGGGCCATTCTCGAGTCCGCTCAGCGGATTTTTGAGGGTGTCGGGGACCGGGCCTCGCGGAAGCTTGCCGAACGCATCAGCGAGCCCCGCAGAGGACCTAGCGCGAGTCATAATAGGGAAACGTCACGGGGCACGTAGTCAGCGCCAGGGCTAGATGGTCCTATGTTAGAGTGGGCCCTAATGCACCGAAGGGTGCGGACGGCAGCGCGCAACCGCCGCCCGCCTCCTCGATCCTAAGGGGCCGCCGGATAGCGCCGCGCCAAAAGCACTTCGGGATACGCCCGCTCGTACTCAACGCCAAGCGCGGCCAAGGCCGGGCAAGCCCTTACCAAGACCTCAGGAACATCCCGAGCAGCGATGAGGCTTTGCAGCTTGGCGTCTTCTTCTCGAAGCGTTGCGAAAGGGTCCGCCATT
Organism: Pseudolabrys sp.; assembly: GCA_017849615.1. Classification (GTDB taxonomy): domain Bacteria; phylum Pseudomonadota; class Alphaproteobacteria; order Rhizobiales; family Xanthobacteraceae; genus Pseudolabrys. The sequence continues at coordinate 216,029 of JAFIGS010000011.1, forward strand.
AGCCCTAGCGCGGGGCGCTCTTCGACCGCCCACCACGTCGCGACGGTTGACCATCCGGCAGGCGCGGAGGTGATGAGGCTAGCGGGATCGACGGTGTTGAAGACGACGAAGCCTTCTGTGGCGTTCGCTTGGTTTTCGTAGCTGAGCGGCATTCTTACGGTCCCTTTGGAGATGATTGCCGAACGTAGACTGTCTACGATTGGCAGGAGGGACGACCCTTCGTCAGGCTCGCAGTTGGGTTCAGCGCCGTCAATCACATCGGTCTTGCTTCCACTCGTCAGAACAGCCCACGTATTTTGGTTTGCATTAGGTCACGGCAGTGGTACACAGCGCGGCAAGAGACGGTCTAAAACCCTAACAGTTACAGCATCTTGCCTTGGCTGGGGCGCGTTCCTTTCCTGGGCACCATGGCTAAAGGCATTTTCGGTCATTTTGCGCCTTGAGGCGCTTGAAAATGCGCCCCTTTCGTCGTTTCTGGCGGCGTAGGATAGCGATTCGGCGGGCTGCCCCCTGCGCGCCGCGCCTGAACAACCGGATTTGCGAATGACCGTCCGACTGCACCGTGGCGATCTGCCCAGCCTCGACGCCTACAAGGGCGCCGTCGCCATCGATACCGAGACGCTGGGGCTCGCCATCAATCGCGACCGGCTCTGCGTGGTGCAGCTCTCGCCCGGCGACGGTTCCGCCGACGTGGTGCAGATCGCCCCCGGCCAGAAGAACGCGCCGAACATCGAGAAGCTGCTCGCCGATCCGTCGATCCTCAAGATCTTCCACTACGGCCGTTTCGACATCGGCGTGATGTTCAATGCCTTCGGCGTCATGGCGCAGCCGGTCTATTGCACCAAGATCGCGTCGCGGCTGACGCGCACCTACACCGACCGGCACGGCCTGAAGGATCTCACGCGCGAACTCATTGGCGTCGATCTGTCCAAGCAGCAGCAATCGTCCGACTGGGGCGCGCCGGAACTCTCCGATGCCCAGGTGACCTATGCCGCGAGCGACGTGCTGTATCTGCATGCGCTGCGCGACAAGCTCGACGTCATGCTGGCGCGCGAAGGGCGCACGGCGCTGGCGCAGGCCTGCTTCGACTTCCTGCCCGAACGCGTGAGGCTCGATCTGGCCGGCTGGGAAGACGAAGATATCTTCTCGCATTCGGTCAAGCCGGGCTGAAAGCCCCGGTTTTTGCGGGCGTTCCAGCGTTCGAATTGCTACGTTCCGCCGCGCAGGGGCCATAATCTCGCGGCAGCGTGCGGCGCCATCGGGGCAGGATTTCTCTGACGGATCAAACAAGGAGCGCGGACCGCTTCCCAGCATGAACCGGGTCATCGCAGCCAAGGTCGATCTCGAGACGGCGCGCGCGCACTGGGTGCGAAGCCAGTCGCAGAGCGATCGTGCGTTCCGCAATGCGCGCGCCCACAGCCGGCTGGTGCGGCTGCTGCGCGTCGCCATTCCGGTATCGATCGTCGCCGTTCTGGTCGGCGGATTTCTCGTTTCCTATTTCAACCCGGCGCGGATGCTGAAGGCGCTGCCGATCAACCTCGATAACCTCGTCGTCTCCGGCACCAAGATCACGATGGAGAAGCCGCGCCTGTCGGGCTTCACCAAGGATCAGCGCGCTTATGAATTCGTCGCCGAGGCGGCCGCGCAGGATCTCACCAAGCCGGACTTCGTCGAGCTGCGCAACATCGACGCCAAGGTGCAGATGGAAGACAAGAGCACGATGAAGATGACGGCCGCGACCGGTCTCTACGACACCAAGAAGGAAACGCTCAAGCTCGAGCAGCAGATCGTTCTGTCGTCCGACACCGGTTACAAAGGCCGTCTGACCGAGGCTCTGGTCGATACGCGCACCGGCAACGTCGTGTCCGAGAAGCCGGTCGTGCTCGAGATGCTGCAGGGCATCCTCAATGCCAAGCGTCTCGAGATCACCGAGTCAGGCGACGTCATCCGCTTCGAGAACGGCGTCAACATGACGGTGATGCTCAACGGCCAGCCGTTGCCCAAAGAAAAGATCCCAGCGCGATGATGTTGTCTCGTTACGCCGCTATTGCCGTTCTTGCCGTGCCGACGCTGGTGTTCGCCATGACGGCCGCCCAGGCGCAAGGACAGGGACAAGGGCAGGCGCAGCAGAACAAGGGCCCGCCCAACGCGCTGCAGGGCTTCTCGCAGAATCGCGACGAGCCGGTGCACATCGAATCCAATACGCTCGAGGTCCGCGACAAGGAGAAGGTCGCGACCTTCTCGGGCGATGTGCGGGTGAAGCAGGGCGACACCGCGATGCGAAGCCGCGATCTGGTCGTGTTCTACGAGCAGGAGGGCGGCGCCCAGTCGGCTTCCGCGTCGGGCGGCAAGCCGATGCCGGCCGCGACCGCCGGTCCGGGCGGCAGTCAGAAGATCAAGCGGCTTGAAGCGCGCGGCGACGTCATCGTGACGCAGAAGGATCAGACCGCGACCGGCGAGACCGGTATCTTCGACATGAAGACCAATACGGTGACGCTCAACGGCAATGTCGTCATGACGCAAGGCAAGAACGTGCTGCGCGGCGACAGGCTGGTGGTGGACATGACCAGCGGTGTGTCGCGCGTCGAGTCCGGCAGGAACAGCCGCGGCCGCGTGCAGGGACTTTTCCTGCCGGGTGGCGATGGTGCCTCGGGCGCCGCGCCCGGGCCGGCATCGCCCCGTGAAGCGCCCAAGCCGTCGCAAGGACCGCTGCAATTGCGGCCGCCCAATTGAGACGGCCACGATTGACCCCGTTGCCCGCAACCGGTACGCCGCATGCCTTGAATCGGGCTGACCGGGCCGCGCCCGCGGCCGGGAATCAGCTAGGCTCAGGCCAGCAGACGTCGTTATCGGCCGGCTTCCAGCGCGCCGGCCTTCTCACGCACCGCGGGGTCGCCGGGTGAATATCATTTCCCTGTTTCGCCGCCGCCAGCCCGCGCGGCGGCCTGCGCCGCCGGCGAATGCGCCTGCGGTGCGGCAGCCACAGCAGCCCGGTCAGCCGGCGCCGCAGCAGGCTCGCCCTCAGGCGCAGCAACAGCAGCCGCAACAACAGCCGCAACAACAGCCGCAGCGCAGCGGCGCGCGCCAGGCCGCGCGGCACTATCTGGCCGCGCACAGCGTCGAGAAAAGCTTCGGCAGCCGCATGGTGGTCAAGGGCGTCACGCTCTATGTCCGCCGCGGCGAAGCGGTCGGGCTGCTCGGCCCCAACGGCGCCGGCAAGACCACCGTGTTCTATATGATCACAGGCCTCATCAAGGCCGATCGCGGCCGCATCGAGCTCGACGGCTATGACGTGACGCCGCTGCCGATGTATCAGCGCGCCCGCCTCGGCGTCGGTTACCTGCCGCAGGAAGCGTCGATCTTCCGCGGCCTCAATGTCGAAGAGAACATCCGCGCCGTGCTCGAAGTGGTGGAGCCCGATCGCCGCCGCCGCGATGCCGATCTCAAGGCGCTGCTCGAGGAGTTCAACATCACACGGCTGCGCAAGACGCCGACCATCGCCCTGTCGGGCGGCGAACGCCGCCGCGTCGAAATCGCCCGCGCGCTGGCGACGCGGCCGAGCTACATGCTGCTCGACGAGCCCTTCGCCGGCATCGACCCGATTGCCGTCGGCGACATCCAGCAACTGGTGCGCCATCTCACGAATCGCGGCATCGGCGTCCTGATTACCGATCACAATGTCCGCGAGACCCTCGGCCTCACCGACCGCGCCTACATCATCTATTCGGGCGAAGTGCTGATGGAGGGGCGGCCTGAGGATATCGTGAACAATCCCGACGTCCGCCGCCTGTATCTCGGCGAAGAGTTCAGGATGTGATTGGCGGCCCGGCCCACCGCTAGCGCCCAATAATGAGGCAATGCCGCAGCGCGGAATCCCGGCTTCCCTGCGCTGCTAAAGTGGTATAGCGTCACAAGCAAGAATCGGACCAGTTTCCGCCGGGAAACCCCATAGATGGCGTTGTCGCAACGACTCGAGTTCCGTCAGACGCAAGCTCTGGTGATGACGCCGCAGCTGATGCAAGCCATCAAGCTGCTGCAGCTCTCGAGTCTCGATCTTCAGGCCTATGTCGAGAACGAGCTCGAAAAGAACCCGTTGCTCGAGCGTGGCAGCGCCGAGGACGGTCCGGCCGAGGCTGCGGATCGCGGCGGCGAGGATGCCGGCGACTTCAACGACAGCCATGGCGAGGGCGGCTACGACGGCGCTCCGGAGGCCGGGCGTGAATCCGGCCTGGAAGGCCCGCAGGACTGGATCGGCGCCGATCTGGAAACCAGCCGCTCCTCGATGGAGCAGGGCCTCGGGACCGAGCTCGAGAACGTGTTTCCCGATGACGGCGGCGAGAAATCCGCGCCGGCCGAAGCGCCGCCCCCGGCCTATTCCGAATGGTCCGGCTCGGGCGGCGGCGGCGCCGACGATGGCGACTACAACCTGGAAGCTTTCGTCGCCGCGGACCTGACGCTCGGCGACCATCTCGCCGAGCAGATGGCGCTCGCCATCGGCGATCACAAGCAACGCATGATCGGTCAGTACCTGATCGATATGGTGGACGAGACCGGTTACCTCGCCGGCGATCTGGGCTCCGTTGCCGAGAAGCTCGGTTGTCCGGTCGGAGAAGTCGAGGCGGTGCTGTCGGTGCTGCAGACGCTCGATCCGCCGGGAATTTGCGCGCGCAATCTCACCGAATGTCTGGCGCTGCAACTCAAGGAGCGCGATCGTTTCGATCCGGCGATGCAGAAGCTGGTCGAGAACCTGCCTTTGCTGGCCAAACGCGACCTCGCGGCGCTGCGCCGCATCTGCGGCGTCGATGACGAGGATCTTGTCGACATGATCGCCGAGATCCGAAGCCTCAATCCCAAACCCGGTCTCGCCTTCGGTTCAACACTGGTGCAGCCGATCGTGCCCGACGTCTTCGTGCGCGCGGCGCCCGACGGTTCATGGCAGGTGGAGCTCAATTCGGACACGTTGCCGAAAGTGCTCATCGCCCAGAAATATCATACGCAGGTGTCGAAGACGGCGCGTAACGACAAGGACAAGGCTTATCTCGCCGATTGTCTGCAGACAGCGACCTGGCTGGTGCGCGCGCTCGATCAGCGCGCCAAGACCATCCTCAAGGTGTCCAGCGAAATCGTGCGCCAGCAGGACGGCTTTTTCGCCAAAGGCGTTCAGCATTTGCGGCCGCTCAATCTCAAGACCGTCGCCGACGCCATCGGCATGCACGAATCCACGGTGTCGCGCGTGACCGCCAACAAATACATGGCGACCAGCCGCGGCATCTTCGAACTGAAATATTTCTTCACGTCGTCGATCGCATCCGCCGATGGCGGCGAAGCGCATTCGGCGGAAGCGGTTCGTCATCGTATCCGCAGCCTGATTGACGCAGAATGTCCCAGTGACGTTTTGTCCGACGACACGATTGTCGAAAAGCTGCGCGGCGCCGGCGTCGATATTGCGCGCCGCACGGTCGCCAAGTACCGCGAAGCCATGCGTATTCCGTCGTCGGTGCAACGGCGGCGCGAGAAACTGGCGGCGAGTGCGTGATCGCCGCCCGGCGCGAGCCGCCGATGAGCGAAGAGGTTAACATTGCGCGCCCGCCGAAAGTTGAGCGAACGGGCATTGACCTGCGGAACGATTCCCACATGATATGATTGAGAGCCCGCCGGGAGCACCACCGGCACCGGTCAATGGGAGGCAAAAAGAGGATCAGGACCGAAAAGAAGATCAAGACTTCGCTACGTCCAGACGACCCAGCAAGACCAAAGACAAGGAGGCCATGTCTATGCCTTTACGCGTCTCGGGGAAGAACATCAGCATCGGCACGTCGCTGCAGCAGCGCATAACGGACAGGGTCGAGGAAGCGACCGCGAAGTATTTCCGGGGGGGTTATTCCGGCCACGCCACGGTGGGCCGCGACGGTTTCGGTTTCAAAACGGAATGCGTCTTGCATCTGGACTCGGGCGCCCTGCTCGAAGCGCAGGGCAGTGCGGCCGATGCCTACGGAAGTGCCGATGACGCGGCGAACCATATCGAGAAAAGGCTGCGCCGCTACAAGCGGCGGCGAAAGGACAATCAGGCCCGCCGCGGCGGCTGATGTGTCATACAATCTGATAATTCGCGGGTATTTCAATGGCTTGCCTGCCATTGACGGCGCTCATTGCCGCTCCTATGGTCCGCCGCCTTCACCCCTCCGACAAACCGAACCCACGCTCGCCGACATTTCCGTTATCCGGACATGACCATGACGCTTACCGATATAGTCGCGCCGGCCGCGATCATCCCGGCCCTCAAGGTCAACGGCAAGAAGCAGGCGCTTCAGGAGCTGGCCGCGCGCGCGGCCGAGCTGACCGGGCAGAGCGAGCGTGCGATCTTCGAGATCCTGTTGCAGCGTGAGAAGCTCGGCTCGACCGCCGTCGGCAACGGCATTGCCATCCCGCATGGCAAGATGCCCAAGCTTGGCCGTCTGTTCGGCATGTTCGCGCGACTCGAGCGCCCGATCGATTTCGAGGCGCTCGATTCGCAGCCGGTCGATCTGATCTTTTTGCTGCTGGCGCCGGAAGCGGCGGGTGCCGATCATCTCAAGGCGCTGGCGCGCGTGGCCCGGATGCTGCGCGATCCCAATACGGCCCGCAAACTGCGCGAGTCGAGCGACACCGACGCGCTCTATGCCGTGCTGGCCATGCCGCAGAGCAGCGCGGCTTAAGTTCTTCTTCCCTCTTCCCGCTATGCGGGGAGAGGGGAAACAGGTCAGTGCACGCTGACGGCTTCGAGCTCGTTGCTCCAGGCGCTGGCGAGCGCGCTCTCGCGCGTATCGGTCAGCATGATCGGCGTGCCGTCCGCGGCATGCAGCGCGAACAAGGTCAGGCCGGGGGCGATTTGCGGCGCCTGCGGGAACATGTTGGCGACATCTTCCGAGCGAATCGGCTTCACATAGGCCAGCCGCCCATCGCCCAGATGCGCCAGCGCATCCTGCGTGATGGCAGCCTCGTTTGCGGTGTCAGCCAGCTTTGTTTCGGTCATATTGTTAGCCATGGCCCTCGATCCTTTCCCATTGAACGCTTAACGCGGTCGAGTCCTGTTTCGTTGCTTCAAAGTTCCGTCATTGCTCCAGATCGTTGATCGCGATCGACCGGACGATCCGTTCCGGCTGCGGCCGGATCAAATCGACCGACAGCAACCCGTGCTTCAGGTCGGCGCCCATCACCTCCATGCCGTCGGCCAGCACGAAGGTGCGCTGGAACTGGCGCGCCGCAATGCCGCGGTGGAGATACTGACGGGACTTGTCGTCCTGCTGCCGCCCGCGGATGACCAACTGGTTCTCTTCGACGGACACGTCGAGCTGGTCGCGGGTGAAGCCCGCAACAGCCAGCGTAATGCGCAAACGCTCGGGATTGCTCTCCTCGCGCGGCAGACGCTCGATGTTGTAGGGCGGGTAGCCATCGGCCCCCTTGGCAACGCGGTCGAGCACGCGCTCGATTTCATCGAAGCCAAGCAGGAACGGGCTGGAAAGTGACGGCACTCGAGACATGTTTCCAAAGTCCTCGCTGTGAAGCGACTTTGCAGTGAGGCCCCTTTCGGGCACCCCTTTTTCCGCACCCGGAAATCCCTCCGGGGGCGGCACTCGCGCCAGGGAGGCCTTCGCCGCCCTGACTGCAGCTAATATGGGCAGACCCGGTTAAAGGTTCAAGAACGGGGAAATTTCGGCGCCGGGGTCCGTTTTCCGGGCGGCCGGAGCGTTTTTCGGGGCGGATGGGCCTATTCCGCCGCTTCCAACGGTCCGGCGGCCGGGGCGGCGCCGGCCGCCGTTTTTCGCGATTTCCCCGTGCGCCCGCGCCGGCAGGCCCGCGCAAGCGGTCCCCGGCTGCCTGCTCTCATTGAGCCGCTCGGCGCGCGATGCACGCAAGTGACAGCGTCGCGACGTGCGATGACTTGTTTGTTTTAAAACAGCACACGGCGTCACTGTTTATTAATCGCTACGGCGGCCGCATTTCGATTTAACGAATTTCGGTTAAATCGGCCGCGTCAGTTTGGTTAAATTAATCACGCCTGTTTGCCGTATTTGGCTAAAATTCTCCTAACAGTCGCGCCAGTTCGTTTGCGTCCCGATAAGATCGCTTCGTTCGCCGGTTTGTTTATTCGGCATGTAGCGGAGCGTAACCGTGTTAGCGCGCAGCATCGATGACGAAGCTTCGGGTCCCACGCTCGAGGAGCGGCTGTTCGGCCGGGCCAAGACCGTCAGCATCGTGTTGGCCGTCGGCGCCATCGGCATCGCGGCGCTCGATCTCGTCAACGCCAGCGCGCTGACGAACATCTCGGCGCTCATCCATGACAGTCGCCTGCATTACGATGAGCTGCCCGATCGCATTCTCGGCGGCATTCGTCAGATCGCAATCTACAACGATCGCTCGTCCGTGGTGGTCGCCATTCCGCGCGATGTCGCCGAGCCGAGGCCGGTGGCGCAGTTGCGCCCGGCGGCAACGCTGAACGATCCCGCGAAGCTCACGCCCGTCGCGGCCGAGCGGCAGCGCCTCGCGCTCAACAGCCCCGAGCCGGTGAAGCCTGCTGCCGCAAAGGCCGATGTCGTGAAGTCTGACATTGTGAAGCCGCGCGCTGCCGCGCCGAAGACCAACAGCGCGGCGGTCGCCGCCCTGGCCGATGTGAAGCACATCGACGCCGTCGAGATGGCGATGTTGCAGCCGGCCTCCGAATTGCGCGGCAGCATGGTCACGATGACGTCCCTGACGCCGGTGGGCCCGGCTGCGCCGCAGCCCGCCGCGATGGCGAGGGAGGATTACGCCAGCACTCCTGCATCGCAGGCGAATGCCATGGTGCCGGCCTACGATCATGACGATGCGCCGCCGGTGCGACTCGCCAGCCTCAACGCCGGCGTCATGCCGATGCCGCCGGTGCAACCGGAAGCAACAACCGTCTCCTTGCCGCCGCTGAACATGGTGCCGCTGCCGACGCCGGCGCCGGGCGTGCCGCCGCCGTCACCGGCGCAGCGGCTCAATCTCGACGCCAAGGAATACGCCAAGGCCGAGCGATGCCTCGCCAACGCGATCTATTGGGAAGCGCGCAGCGAGCCGGTGCGCGGCCAGATGGCCGTGGCGCAGGTGGTGATGAACCGCGTGTTCTCGCCGTTCTATCCCAAGGATGTGTGCTCCGTGGTCTATCAGAACGCGCATCGTCACCTGTCGTGCCAGTTCACTTTCGCCTGCGACGGCAAGCGCAAGACCATCACCGAGCGCGGCCACTGGGCGCGCGCCAACCGCATCGCCAAGCAGACGCTGGATGGTCAGATTTACGTGCAGGAAGTCGCCAAGTCGACGCACTACCACGCGGCTTACGTCAATCCGATCTGGAATCGCGAGATGAAGAAGTTGGTGCGCTTCGGTCTGCACTCGTTCTATCGGCCTTATGCCTGGGGCAATGGCGCCGACATGCCGGTCTGGGGCAAGACCGCGATGGCCAAGGACGACCGCAAGAAAAAGTAAGTTGGAGAACTAGATCTTCAGCTTCAGCAGCCTGATCGCATTGTCGCGCCCGATCTGCGCGCGCTGCGCGTCGGATAGCGGCGCTGCGTCGAACCAGCGGCTGCCCTGGCCGATATCCTCGAACGGCCAGTCCACCGAGAACAGCACATGGTCGAGGGCGACTTCGGCCATGACATTGGCCAGCGCCGGGTCATGAAAATTGCCGGCGGTGGTGATGTAGAAATGGCGGCGGAAGTAATCGCCGACGCTTTGTTTCGCGGCGTAGCGATGCGGCAGGTTCATCCAGCCATTGCGGTTGTCGATGCGCCAGAGCAGTGCCGGGATGGCCTCGCCGAGATGGCCGAGGATGATCTTGAGCCCCGGATGGTCGTCGAACAGGCCTGAGCCGATCAGGCGCAGGGCGTGGATCGCGGTCTCGGCGCCGAAGGCCCAGTTCGGCCCCAGCATCCAGGCATGGCCCTGATACTGCGGCGCATGGGCGGGCAGCGGATTGCGCGGGTGCAGGTAGAACGGCACATCGAGCGCTTCGACCGTGCGCCAGAACGGCCGGTATGCGGGCCCGTCGTAATAGGTGGCGTTATCCGCGCTGCCGACCTGTGAAAAGCCGTTCACCAGCGCGCCGACGAAACCGAGTTCCCTGACGCAGCGGGTCAGCTCCGCGGCGGCGGCGTCCGGGTCCTGCATCGGCAGGGCGGCGAAGCCGGCAAAGCGCGTCGGGTGCCGGGCGATGACCTCGGCGAGGCGGTCATTGGCCTTGCGCGCGACGCCGATCGCCGTCGCGGTATTCGGGATGCCCTGTACCGCCGGCGCGTTCAGCGACATCACCATCATCTCGATGCCGTTCGCGTCCATGTCGACGAGACAAGTGTCGGCGTTGAGCAGCCGCCGCGACAACTCCGGCCACACCGGGGCGAAGGGGTGCGGTTCTCCGAGGGTCTCTTCAATGGCGAAATGTTCTTCGAGCGCGATCTTGCCGTCCATTGCCTTACCGGGGATGTCCTTGCCGTCAGCCGTTCAGAAACTGCTCGGCATAGTGACAGGCGACGAGCCGTCCCGCTATCGGCCGCAGCGGCGGGCGCTCGGCGCGGCACAGGTCCGTAACGTAGGGACAGCGCGCGGCGAACACGCAGCCCTTCGGCGTATCGAGCGGCGAGGGCACCTCGCCCTTGACGACATGACGCTCCGGCCGTTTGCCGCCGAGCGAGGGCGTCGCCGCGATCAGCGCGCGCGTATAGGGGTGCAGCGGCTTGTCGAAGATCGCGTCCTTGGGGCCATGCTCGACGGCGATGCCGAGATACATCACCAGCACGTCATGGGCGATGAACTGCACCACCGCGAGGTCGTGCGAGATGAACATGTAGGCGAGGCCGAACTGCTTCTGCAGGTCGGTCATCAGGTTCAGCACCTGCGCCTGCACCGACACATCGAGCGCCGACACCGGCTCGTCGGCGACCACGATCTTCGGATTGAGCATCAGCGCGCGGGCAATGGCGATGCGCTGGCGCTGGCCGCCGGAGAACATGTGCGGGTAGCGGCGCGCGTGATCGGGGCCGAGGCCGACCCGCCGCAGCATGTCGGTCACTTTCTCGCCGCGCTCTTTGGCGCCGAGTTTGGTGTTGATGATCAGCGGCTCTTCGAGAATGGCGCCGATCTTGCGGCGCGGATTGAGCGAGCCGTAGGGGTTCTGGAACACGAACTGCACGGCGCGGCGCAAATGCTGGCGCACATCGGCCGGCGCGTCGAGCGCATTGCTGCCGTCGATGGTAAGTTCGCCGAAGGTCGGCTTCTCGATCATCGTCACCATGCGCGCGAGCGTCGATTTTCCGCAGCCGGATTCGCCGACCACCGCCAAAGTCTTGCCCGCCTCGATTTCGAACGACACGCCGCCGACAGCGCGCAATTCCTGCGGCGGCGAGAAAGCGCCGGTCTTGGTCTTGTAGATCTGCACCAGATCCCTGGCGACGACGAGCGCGCTCATGCGGCGGCTCCCGCCGTGACTCTGGCCCGATCGGCCGCGATCTTCGCATCGCGCTCGGGATCGCCGAGCGGATAGTGACAGCGCACCGCGCCGCCATTCCAGTCGCGCAGGTCCGGCCGGTCGGCGAAACAGCGCGGCGTCGCATACTGACAGCGCGGCGCGAACAGGCAGCCGGAGGGCCGCTCGTACAGGCTTGGTACGGTGCCGGGAATGGTGGCGAGGCGCTCGCCGATGCGGTTCTCCGGGCGCGCGGCCATCAGCGCGGCCGTGTAGGGATGCTGCGGGTCGGCGAACAGGCGCTCGGTGGCGTTCTGCTCCATCACCTGGCCGGAATACATCACGGCGACACGCTGCGCCGTTTCCGACACCACGCCCATATTGTGGGTGATGAGGATGAGCGCCATGCCGCGCTCGCGCTGCAGGCTCATCAGCAGATCGAGAATTTGCGCCTGAATGGTGACGTCGAGCGCCGTGGTCGGCTCGTCGGCGATCAGAAGCTTCGGATTGCAGGCGATCGCCATCGCGATCATCACGCGCTGGTTCATGCCGCCGGACAACTGATGCGGATAGGCCTCAAGCCGCTTCTCCGGCGCCGGAATGCCGACCTGCTCCAGCAGTTCGATCGAACGCCTGTGCGCGGCCTTGCGATCCATCTTCTCGTGCAGCCGCAAGGTTTCCATGATCTGGAAGCCGACGGTGTAGCAGGGGTTCAGGCTGGTCGCCGGTTCCTGGAAGATCATCGACATATCGTTGCCGACGATCCTGCGGCGCTGCTTGTCGCTCAAGGAGAGAATGTCCTGGCCTTCGACCTTCAGTTTGTCGGCGCGCACGATGCCGGGATAGGGCACCAACCCCATCGCCGCGAGCATGGCGACGCTCTTGCCCGAACCGGATTCGCCAACGATGCCGAGCACCTCGCCCTGCTCGACCTTGAGCGAGAGGCCATCGACCGCGCGCAGCATGCCCTGCGACGACGGAAACTCGACCGTCAGATTTTCGATCTCGATTGCGAGCTGATGCTGGGTGGCCATGACCGTCACCGCTTCAGCTTCGGATCGAGGGCATCGCGCAAGCCGTCGCCGAGCAGGTTGAAGGCGAGCACGGTGATCAGGATCATGATGCCGGGGAAAGTGACGACCCACCAGGCGCGCAGCACGAATTCGCGGGCGTCGGCGAGCATGGTGCCCCATTCCGGCGTCGGCGGTTGCGCGCCGAGGCCGATGAAGCCGAGCGCGGCGGCGTCGAGGATGGCGGTGGAGATGCCGAGCGTCGCCTGCACGATCAGCGGGGCGGCGCAGTTCGGCAGGATTTCCTTGACGATGAGGCGCAGATTGCTGGCGCCGGTCAGCCGCGCGGCGGTGACGTAGTCCTTCGCGGTTTCGGCGATCACCGTGGCGCGCACGATGCGCACGTAGTGCGGCAGCAGCACGATGGCGACCGCGATCAGCGCGTTGACGATGCCGGGGCCGAGAATGGCGACGATGATGATGGCGAGCAGCAAGGTCGGCAGCGTCAGCAGGATGTCCATCATGCGCATGATGACGATCTCGACGATGCCGCGGAAAAACCCGGCGATCAGGCCGAGAATGGTGCCGGCCGTCACCGACAGCGCCACCACGGCAAAGCCGATCAGCAGCGACAGCCGCGCGCCGTAGATCAGGCGCGAAAGCATGTCGCGGCCGATGGCGTCGGTGCCGAGCCAGTGGCCGGCGACGCCGCCCGCCTGCCAGACGGGCGGCTTGAGGAAGACCTGGCTGTTGGTCTGGGTCGGCGAGAACGGCGCGAGGAACTCGGCGAACAGACCGAGGATCGCCAGGACGCCGATGACGCCGAGCCCGATCACGGCGCCGCGGTTGGCGCTGAAATAGGAGACGAACTCCATGAACGGATGCGGCGGGCCGGCGGAGGCGCGGGGCGCGGTGGGAGCGGGGGTGGCTTCAACGGTCATCGCTGGTGCCTGATGCGCGGGTTGATCAAGCCATAGGTCATGTCGACCAGAAGGTTGATCGACATGATGATCGAGCCGATGAGCAGCGTGCCGCCTTGCAGCACCGGGTAGTCGCGGCGGGCGATGGCGTTGATCAGCCACGAGCCGACGCCCGGCCAGGAAAAGATCGTTTCGGTGAGGATCGCGCCGGTGAACAGCACGCCGACCTGGAGCCCGATCACCGTGACGATCGGGATCAGCGCGTTGCGGAAGGCGTGCACGGTGACGACGCGGAAGTTGGACAGGCCCTTGGCGCGGGCGGTCCGGATGTAGTCTTCGCCCAGCACTTCGAGCATCGCCGAGCGGGTCATGCGGGCGATGACGGCGAGCGGCACGGTGCCGAGCACGATAGCCGGCAGGATCAGGTGCGACACCGCCGAGCGGAAGGCGTCGAATTCGCCGGCCAGCAAGGTGTCGATGAGCAGGAAGCCGGTTTTCGCCTCGACGAAGTACAGAACCGCGATCCGTCCGGACACGGGCGTCCAGCCGAGCTGCACCGAGAATAGAAGGATCAGCAGCAGGCCCCACCAGAAGATCGGCATCGAATAGCCGGTCAGGGACAGGCCCATGATGCCCTGATCGAAGATCGAATTGCGCTTCACGGCGGCGAGGATGCCGGCGGGAATTCCGATCAGGAGCGCGAAGGCGATGGCGCACAACGACAATTCGATCGTCGCCGGAAACAGCGCGAGGAATTCCTCGATCACCGGCTTGTGCGAGACGATCGAGCGGCCGAGATCGCCCTGCACGACCCGCAGGATGTAATAGCCGTACTGCACGATGACCGGCTGATCGAAACCATACTCGTGCACGAGGCGGGCATGCTCTTTGGCGTCGATGCCGCGTTCGCCCGCCATCGTCTCGATGGGGTCGCCGGGGATGAGCCGAATGAGGACGAAGACCAGCAAGGTGATGCCGATGAAGGTCGGGATCACCAGGCTGACGCGTGTGAAAAGGAACCGGAGCATGGAAATGGAAACGGGGCGGACCGGAAAAGGTCCGCCCCGTCTTCCGCTTACTTCAGATCGACGCCGTAGAAGGTGTGACGCCCGAAGGGCGACAGCTTGAAGTCCACCACTTCCTTGCGCACCGGCTTGAGCTGCACCGAGTGCGCGATGGTGAACCACGGCGCCTGTTCCTTGAAGATCACCTGCGCCTGCTCGTAGAGCTTGGTGCGCTCGGCCTGATCGCTGATCGACTTGGCCTTGAGCACCAGGTCTTCGAACGGCTGGTAGCAGAACTTGGCGATGTTCGAACCGTTGCCCTTGGCCGAAGAGCAGCCGAGCAGGGTGTTGAGGAAGTTGTCCGGATCGCCGTTGTCGCCGGTCCAGCCGAGTTGCGCCGTCTGGTGCTCGCCCGCCTGCGCGCGCTTGCGGTACTCGCCCCATTCGAAGCTCTTGATCTCGGCCTTGATGCCGACCTTGGCGAGATCGGCCTGCATCAGTTCGGCGATGCGCTTGGCGTTCGGATTATACGGACGCTGCACCGGCATGGCCCACAGATCGGTCTCGAAGCCGTTGGGGAAGCCTGCTTCCGCGAGCAGCTTCTTGGCCGCTTCCGGATCGTAGGGATCGTCCTTCACGGCGTTGTTGTACGACCACATGGTTGGCGGGATCGGGTTGGTCGCCGGCACGCCGCTCGACAGGAACACCGCTTCGACGATGGCCTTCTTGTTCATGGCCATGTTCATGGCCTTGCGCACGCGCACGTCGTCGAAAGGCTTCTTGGTGGTGTTGTAGGCGAGATAGCCGATGTTCAGGCCGGGCTGCTCGAGGATGGTGACGTTGGCATCCTTGCGGATGGCTTCGAGGTCGGCCGGGTTCGGATAGGGCATGACATGGCATTCGCCCTTCTGCAGCTTGGCCCAGCGCACCGAAGCATCCGGCGTGATCGAGAAGATAAGATCGTCGATCTTGGCCTTGCCGCCCCAGAACTGCGGGAACGCCTTGTAACGGATGATGGCATCCTTCTGGTACTGCACCAGATAGAACGGGCCCGAACCGATCGGTTCCTGATCGACCTTCTCCGGCGTGCCGGCTTTCAGCATCGCGTCGGCATATTCCTTCGACTGCACGCCGGCATATTCCATGGCGAGGTCGGACAGGAACGGCGCTTCCGGTGCGGTCAGCGTCACCTTGACGGTGTAGTCATCGACCTTCTCCACCGACTTGAGCAGCTTCGGCAGGCCCATGTCGTTGAAGTAGGAATGGTTCGAGCTCGTGACCTTGAAATACGGGTGCGAATCCTTCCACTGCCGCTCGAACATGAAAAGGATGTCGTCGGCGTTCAGGTCGCGCGTCGGTTTGAAGTTGGCGTTGGAGTGCCACTTCACGCCCTTGCGCAGATGGAAGGTGTAGACGGTGCCGTCAGCGGAAATGTCCCACTTCTCGGCGAGACCGGGGACCACCTTGGTGGTGCCGCGTTCGAAATCGACGACACGGCTGTAGATCTGGCTGTTGGCGTCGAACGACGTGCCGGTGGTCTGGATGCCGGGATAGAAGTTTTCCGGGCTTCCTTCCGAGCAATACACCAGCGTCTTGGCGGACAAAGGCGTGGCAAACAGCGTCGCCGTGATGGCGAGCGCGGACAGTGTACGGATGTGTGGCATAGGCCCCTCTCGACAGTCCGGGGAACGCCCCTCTGCGTTCATGCCCAGACGACTGATGGGAAATGGTAGCCTAATGCCAAAGGCGCGTCACGCTGCCGCGCGGCGCATCTTCTCGTGAATTGGTTGGAGATGGAACCGGACGGCTTTCGCAACTGCGCGGCGTCCGGGGAATTGGTGGAGCCAGGCGGGATCGAACCGCCGACCTCCTGCATGCCATGCAGGCGCTCTCCCAGCTGAGCTATGGCCCCGTAACGGGTGGAGATGACTAGTCGGAAACGAAAGAAAAAGCAAAGGGTCCTGTTGGACCGGCCTTACTGTTCCTCATCCTTCTCGATGCCGTCGCCGATGATATCGGTGACGTCGTCATCGCCTTCTTCCTCTTCCTGGATGAAGGCATCATCGTCAAGACCTTCGTCGTCGCCTTCGATTTCATCGTCGTCGGCGGCGATTTCGCCCTTCTTCTTGGGCTTGCCCTTCTGTTCGTTGTCGGCGTCCTCCAGCGAGACGAATTCGGCGTCTGCGGTCTCCGGAGCGACGACCTCGGCCTCCTGCGCCTGGGCGGGGCGAGCCGCCTCCGGGCGTCCGCGCGACTGCGGCGGCGCGACGATGGGAACGATCTTGCCCGTATAGGGCGAAATCACCGGCGACTTGCCCATGTCGTAAAATTTACGACCGGTATCCGGGCAGATGCGCTTGGTGCCGAGTTCAGGTTTGGCCACGTTAGAGCGTCCTAAGAAATGCCGTTGAAATTCATGGGTCGGATTGGCGCTTCACTTGGCTAGTTGCGAGCGCCCTGTCAATAGCGGGAAACAGGCTGGAATCGGGCAGGCCGTGGAAGGATGACGCCCCGCGGATCGCCGTGATACGAGGACCCGGCTTCCACTCCGCCGTCCGACCCGTTTCGAAGGATACCAGTCACTTGAGCGAGGCTCTCCTCACCCCCCTGACCGCCCGGCGTGGCGGCCCCCTGACCGGCCGCATCCGGGTGCCCGGCGACAAGTCCATCTCGCACCGGGCGCTGATTCTGGGTGCCATGACGGTAGGGGAAACCAGGATTTCCGGGCTGCTCGAAGGCGAGGACGTCCTGAATACCGCCAGCGCCATGCGCGCACTGGGCGCCCGGGTCGAGAGCCTGGGTGGGGGGAACTGGAGTATCCATGGCGTCGGCGTCGGCGGCTTTGCCGAGCCCGCCGCGCCGCTCGATTTCGGCAATTCCGGCACGGGCTGCCGGCTGGTGATGGGGGCCGTGGCCGGCTGCCCGATCACGGCGGTTTTCGATGGCGACGCCTCGTTGCGGAAGCGCCCGATGCGCCGAATCGTCGATCCGCTGGTGAAAATGGGCGCCCGGGTGCTCGATCAGGCCGACGGCGGCCGTCTGCCGCTGACCCTCAAGGGCGCGACCGACCCGCTGCCGCTCGAATATGAGACTCCGGTGGCCTCGGCCCAGATCAAGTCGGCGGTGCTGCTCGCCGGCCTCGCGGCTCCGGGCGAAACGATTGTCATCGAGACGGAGGCCTCGCGCGATCACACCGAGAAGATGCTCAAGCACTTCGGCGCCAGGATCGCGTCCAAGCCGCATGGCGACCACGGCCGCCGCATCGTGTTGCAGGGACAGCCCGAATTGGAGCCGGCGGCCATTGCCGTCCCGGCCGACCCGTCCTCGGCGGCGTTCCCGCTGGTCGGTGCGCTGATCGTGCCCGGCTCCGAGGTGATCCTCGACGGCGTGATGCTCAACCCGTTGCGCACCGGACTGTTTACCACCTTGCGCGAAATGGGCGCCAGGATCGCGGAAGAGAACAAGCGCGATGAGGGCGGCGAGGAGGTGGCGGACTTGCGCGTGAGCTATTCCACGCTCAAGGGTGTCGAGGTACCGGCGGCGCGGGCGCCGTCGATGATCGACGAATACCTCATCCTCGCGGTGGCCGCGGCTTTCGCCGAAGGCACGACGCGCATGCGCGGCCTCAAGGAATTGCGGGTCAAGGAAAGCGACCGGCTCGAGGCGACCGCCGACATGCTGCGCGTCAACGGTGTCAAGGTCGAGATCGAGGACGACGACCTGATCGTCCACGGCGGCGGCGGCGTGACCGGCGGCGGCAACGTCAACACGCACATGGATCACCGCATCGCCATGTCGGCGCTGATGATGGGCCTCGCATCGAAAGAGCCCGTGCGCATTGACGATTCGGCGTTCATCGCCACCAGCTTCCCGGCCTTCGTCGATCTGATGAAGGGCCTGGGCGCGAATTTGAGCGCGGATCTGTCGTGATCATCGCCATCGACGGACCGGCGGCGTCCGGCAAGGGCACCATCGGCAAACGCATCGCCGGCCATTACGGCTTGCGCCATCTCGACACCGGTCTGCTCTATCGCGCGGTCGGCAAGAGCGTGCTCAATGCCGGCAAGGTGCCGGACGACAAAGCAGCCGCCATCGCCGCCGCGCAGTCGCTCGACCTCACGCGTTTCGATGAAGCGGCGCTGAAGAGCGCCGAAGCCGGCGAGGCCGCCTCGCACGTCTCGGCCATCCCGGAAGTGCGCGCGGCGCTCGTCGATTATCAGCGCGCCTTCGCCGCGCAAAAGCCCGGCGCGGTGCTCGACGGCCGCGACATCGGCACCGTGATCTGTCCCGATGCCGACGTGAAGATCTTCGTCACCGCGAGCCCTGAAGTACGGGCGGCGCGCCGCGGCAATGAATATCGCGCCGGCGGCAAGACGATCGACGACGCCACGGTGCTGGCGGACATCCGCAAGCGCGACGAGCGGGACTCCTCGCGCGCCGCCTCGCCTTTGAAGCAGGCCGACGATGCCGTGCTGCTCGACACCACGGCCATGGGCGTTGAGGAGGCGGTCGCCGCGGCGATCGCCATCGTCGAGGCCCGCCGCCGGGGCTAAACCCCTGAAATCATGGTGTTTACGGACAGCGGGCGCTTGCCGGCCGCGCCGTGCCTGGAGTCGATTTCTCAAGCTTTTGAAGCGCTTAGGACTTGCCGGCTGCGCCCGCCTTCGCTATATCCGCGCGCATCCGGGCCGCTTCAAATCAGGCGTTGAAGCAACCCGAGCGGGCCGAGGCGCGACACCAAATCGCCCCTCGCTGTTGGAGGACAAAAGCCCCGCTCGTGTTTCAGCGTTAAGCGCGCTCCGAACATCGATCCATCGTTCCGACCGTACGGCATGAGCGCCGGCTGTCCGTCTTCGCGCGGATAGTCGCCGAACGTCGTGCCAGACATTCGGCCCGTCCGGGCGGAACGCCATTTTCAAACACCGGCGCAGGCAAACAGGAGACTACATGGCCACCGCTACTGCTGCTGCACCCACGCGTGAAGATTTCGCCGCGATGCTCGAAGAGTCCTTCAACCAGGGCAGCCCCCAGGAAGGGACCGTCGTTACCGGCAAGATCGTCGGTATCGAAAAGGACATGGCCGTCATCGACGTCGGCGCCAAGACCGAAGGCCGCGTCGCGCTGCGCGAGTTCGCCGCGCCGGGCCGCACCGCCGAGCTGAAGGTCGGCGACGAGGTCGAGGTCTATCTGGAGCGCGTGGAAAATGCGCTGGGTGAAGCCGTGCTGTCGCGCGACAAGGCGCGCCGCGAGGAAAGCTGGGGCAAGCTCGAGAAGAGCTTCAACAACAACGAGAAGGTGTCGGGCGTCATCTTCAATCAGGTCAAGGGCGGTTTCACCGTCGACCTCGACGGCGCCGTGGCGTTCCTGCCGCGCTCGCAGGTGGACATTCGTCCGATCCGCGACGTCACCCCGCTGATGAACAACGCGCAGCAGTTCCAGATCCTCAAGATGGATCGCCGCCGCGGCAACATCGTCGTGTCGCGCCGTACCGTCCTCGAAGAGACCCGCGCCGAACAGCGCCAGGAGCTGGTGCAGAACCTCGAAGAGGGTCAGGTCATCGACGGCGTGGTCAAGAACATCACCGATTACGGTGCGTTCGTTGATCTCGGCGGTATCGACGGCCTGCTGCACGTCACCGATATCGCGTGGCGGAGAGTCAATCACCCGACCGAAGTGCTCAACATCGGCCAGCAGGTGAAGGTCAAGATCATCAAGATCAACCACGAGACGCACCGCATCTCGCTCGGCATGAAGCAGTTGCTGGACGATCCGTGGCAGGGCATCGAGGCCAAGTACCCGATCCAGGCCAAGTTCAAGGGTCGCGTGACCAACATCACCGACTACGGCGCGTTCGTCGAGCTGGAGCCGGGCATCGAAGGCCTCATCCACGTCTCGGAAATGTCCTGGACGAAGAAGAACGTTCACCCCGGCAAGATCGTCTCGACCTCGCAGGAAGTCGAAGTGCAAATCCTCGAAGTCGATCCGGTCAAGCGCCGCATTTCGCTCGGTCTCAAGCAGACCATGCGCAATCCGTGGGAAGTGTTCGTCGAAACGCACCCGCCGGGCTCGATCGTCGAAGGCGAAGTCAAGAACAAGACCGAGTTCGGCCTGTTCCTCGGCCTCGACGGTGACGTTGACGGCATGGTCCACCTCTCGGATCTGGACTGGAAGCGTCCGGGCGAGCAGGTGATCGACGAGTACAACAAGGGCGACATGGTCAAGGCGCAGGTTCTCGACGTCGATGTCGAGAAGGAGCGCATCTCGCTCGGCATCAAGCAGCTCGGCGGCGATCCGATGTCGTCGGGCACGGCCGGCGAGATGAAGAAGGGCTCGGTCGTGACCTGCGAAGTCACCGCGATCAACGACGGCGGCATCGACGTGAAGATCGTCGATACCGATCTCACCGCGTTTATCCGCCGTGCCGATCTCGCGCGCGAGCGCGCCGATCAGCGTCCGGAGCGCTTCTCGGTCGGTCAGAAGGTTGACGCCCGCGTCACCCAGTTCGACCGCAAGACCCACAAGCTCGCCATCTCCATCAAGGCGCTCGAAGTCGCCGAGGAGAAGGAAGCCATGGCGCAGTACGGTTCGGCCGATTCGGGTGCGTCGCTCGGCGACATTCTCGGCGCCGCGCTCAAGCAGCGCGACGAAAAGGCCGAATAAGGTTTCCGCCTTGTAAAGGCGGAATGGCCAGAACCCCGGAGCGAAAGCTCCGGGGTTTTTGTTTTGGCGTAAGCGTGCCAAAAGCACGGAAGCCGGTTAAATTCTCTGGTCATTCCGGGGCGCGGCCGCAGGCCCGCTCGCCATAGCGCGTCGAAGACGCGCGTTGACGCGCTTATGGCTCGCGTCCCGGAATGACGATGAAGCGGGAGATTTCAAATGTCGCTCGATGCCGATGCCATCGTCGATCGCCGCCGGCTGCGGCGCAAACTGACCTTCTGGCGCGTCGCCGCGCTGCTGATCGTGCTCGTCGCGGTCGGCATCGGAGCCGTGATGATGATGCCGGGCAGCGGCATCAAGCCGGGTGACGACTCGATCGCCCGCATCAAGATTCAGGGGCTGATCCGCGGCAATCAGGACCGCGTCGATGCGCTGGAGCGGCTCGGCAAGTCGCGCGCCAAGGCCGTCATCGTCCATCTCGATTCGCCCGGCGGCACCACCGCCGGCTCCGAGCAGCTTTACGACGCGCTGCGCACCTTGCAGTCGCAGAAGCCGATCGTGGTGGTGGTCGACGGCCTCGCCGCCTCGGGCGCCTATATCGCCGCGCTGGCCTCCGACCACATCATCGCCCACGACACCTCGCTGGTCGGCTCGATCGGCGTGCTGTTCCAGTATCCCAACTTCACCGAAGTCCTGAAGACCCTCGGCATCAAGGTCGAGGAGGTAAAATCCTCTCCGCTGAAGGCCGCGCCGAACGGCTTCGAACCGACCAGCCCGGAGGCGCGAGCCGCCATCGAGGCGATCGTGCTCGACTCCTATGCGTGGTTCAAAGGGCTGGTGAAGGATCGCCGCAAGCTCGACGACGCCGAACTCTCCAAAGTCGCCGACGGCCGCGTCTTCACGGGCCGGCAGGGCGTGCCACTCAAGCTGGTGGATCAGCTCGGCAACGAAAAAACCGCTCTGGCCTGGCTGGAAAAGGAAAAGAAAATTCCGGCTACGACCCCGGTCCGGGATTTCTCGCTGGAGCCGCGGTTCCGCGAGCTTTCGTTTCTGCATGTCGCCGCCTATGGCTTTCAGCAGGTCGGGCTGAAAAGCCTCGGCGAGCAGGTGCAGGCCTGGTCCGGCGCCGCTGCGGTCGAAAGACTCAATCTTGACGGGCTCTTAGCGCTTTGGCACCCTTCGAGCGCCAATTGACAAAGTAAGGCAGAGGCGGCGTCCATGATCAAATCGGAGCTGGTGCAACGCATCGCGGCCCAGAATCCCCACCTCTACCAGCGCGACGTCGAGAACATCGTCAACGCGATCCTCAACGAGATCACCGGCGCCATGGCGCAGGGCGACCGCGTCGAATTGCGCGGTTTTGGCGCCTTTTCGGTGAAACATCGCCCGGCCCGCACCGGCCGCAACCCGCGCACCGGCGCTCATGTCTCGGTCGAGCAGAAGTCGGTGCCGTTCTTCAAGACCGGCAAGGAGATGCGCGAGCGCCTCAATAAAGGCGAGGGCGGCGCGGACATTCCCGACGACGACGTGGATTGAGGGCTGGTCGCGTCCCGGACAGGCGAATTGAAGTGATCGCCGATTCGAGACCCAGCCAAGCAACTGCCGTCTTCCGCATGAAGGTGGCGCTGTGGCAGAGCCGTATTTCGTCTACATGCTGGCCAGCAAGAGGAATGGCACGCTGTATGTCGGCGTCACCAATGATCTGAGCCGCCGTGTCGGCGAGCATAAATCGGGGGCTGTACCCGGCTTTACAAGGCAATACCGGGTCGATCGGCTCGTATATGTCGAGGGCTATTCCTCCATCCTCGAAGCCCGGGCGCGGGAGCGTTCGCTCAAGCGCTGGCGGCGAGACTGGAAAATCCAGCTCATCGAAAAAGACAATCCGAACTGGAATGATTTGACCGACTGGCTCTAGGCTCGTGTCCCGGGCGCAGCGCAACGCGCAGTATTGCGCTGCAGACCCGGGACCCAGGTGCTAGTCTGCCGATTGACTCATGATGGGTCCCGGCTCTGCGGCGCGGCACTTCGCGCCGCACCGCGTCCGGGACACGAGGTTCCCCATGCTCCGCAAGATTGCCACTCTCGTCATCGTCGTGCCCCTCGCGGCCGTCATCATCGCTTTCGCGGTGGCGAACCGGCATGCCGTGACGGTGGCGTTCGATCCGTTCTCGACGGCGAATCCGGCCTATGCGGCTACCGTGCCGCTGTTCGTCCTGATCTTCATTCTGGTGGTTCTCGGCGTCATCGTCGGCGGCGCGGCGGCCTGGCTGCGCCAGTCCAAATGGCGGCGGGTGGCGCGCCGGCTCGACAGCGAGAACCGCCGGCTGCTGCAGGAACTCTCCGCCACGCGCGAGCGGCTGGTCACCGAGACCCAGCGTGCCGCTGCCGCCGAGGCGGCAGCCCGCGAAGGTGCCAAAGCCCTGGAAACCCGGCGGGCCGAGGCTCCTGCGCTGGCCCCTCCGGGGACCGCCTGAGTAACGCCAAGCCTTGGACGCCACGGTAATAAGGGGTTCCTTTTTGACGCGTTTTCGTCACGCGAACCGGTTTCCACTTCGCCTGAAAACGCTATAGAACCCGCTCCGAGATGGCACTGACGATCAAAATCTGCGGCCTGCGCACCCCCGAAACCCTTGATGTGGCGATCGAATCCGGCGCCGATCAGGCCGGCTTCGTGTTTTTTCCGCCGAGCCCGCGCTCGCTCGGTATCGAGGCGGCGCGCCTGCTCGGCGCCCGCGCGCAGGGCCGCGTCCAGAAGGTGGCGCTGACGGTCGATGCGTCCAACGACGCCATCGCCGCCATCGTCGCCGCCCTCAAGCCGGACATGCTGCAGCTCCACGGCAACGAGACGCCGGAGCGCGTCGCCGTGGTGCGCTCCCGCTTCGGCCTGCCGGTGATGAAGGCGCTGCCGATCGCGACCCGCGCCGACCTGTCGCCGATCCTCGAATATTCCAAGGTGGCCGACCGGCTGCTGTTCGATGCCCGCGCGCCGCAGGATGCGACCCGGCCCGGCGGCCTCGGCAAAACCTTCGACTGGACCTTGCTGGCCGGGCTCAAGACCGGCGTACCCTATATGCTGTCGGGCGGGCTCGATGCCGGCAACGTCGCCGAGGCCCTGCGCATCACGCGCGCGCCGGGCGTCGATGTGTCGTCCGGTGTCGAGCGGGCGCCCGGCGAGAAAGACCCGGACAAGATCCGCGCCTTCATTCGCGCGGCGCGCGCGGCCGACGCCGCGCTGGAAAAGGTGAGCGCATGAGTTTCAATTTGCCGTCATTCCGGACGGCTTGCGCAGCAAGCCGATCCGGAATCCAGATCGAAATTCAGCGCGTGTTTCTGGATTCCGGGTTCGCCGCTTCGCGGCGACCTGGAATGACAGTGAGGTTAGGATGACCGTACAGCAGCAACCCAACTCCTTCCGCACCGGGCCCGACGAGCGCGGCCACTTCGGCATCTTTGGTGGCCGCTTCGTCGCCGAGACCTTGATGCCGCTGATCCTCGATCTGGAGAAGGCCTATAACGAGGCCAAGGCCGATCCTTCGTTCAAGAAGGAGATGGACTCTTATCTCGCGCATTATGTCGGCCGGCCGTCGCCTCTTTATTTCGCCGAGCGGCTGACGAAAAAATTTGGCGGCGCGAAGATCTATTTCAAGCGCGAAGACCTCAACCACACCGGCGCGCACAAGGTGAACAACGTCACCGGCCAGATCATGCTGGCGCAGCGCATGGGGAAGAAGCGCATCATCGCCGAGACCGGCGCCGGCATGCATGGCGTCGCGACCGCGACCCTGTGCGCCAAGTTCGGCCTGCCCTGCATCGTTTATATGGGGGCGGTGGACGTTGAGCGGCAGCAGCCCAATGTGCTGCGCATGAAGATGCTGGGCGCCGAAGTGCGCCCCGTCACCTCCGGCTCGAGCACGCTCAAGGACGCGATGAACGAAGCGCTGCGCGACTGGGTCACCAATGTCAGCGATACGTTCTATTGCATCGGCACGGTGGCCGGCCCGCATCCCTATCCGGCGATGGTGCGCGACTTTCAGTGCATCATCGGCGACGAGACGCGCGCGCAAATGCAGGAGCTCGAAGGCCGCCTGCCGGATTCGCTCATTGCCTGCATTGGCGGCGGCTCCAATGCCATGGGGCTTTTCCATCCCTTCCTCGACGACCGCTCGGTCGAGATCTACGGCGTCGAGGCGGCCGGCCATGGCATTCCGTCCGGCCAGCACGCGGCTTCCGTCACCGGCGGCCGCCCCGGCGTGCTGCATGGCAACCGCACGTATTTGCTGATGGACGACGACGGCCAGATCACCGAGGCGCATTCAATTTCCGCCGGCCTCGATTATCCCGGCATCGGCCCCGAACATGCTTGGCTGGGTGAAATGGGCCGCGTGAAGTTCCTTTCGGCGACCGACGAGGAAGCGGTGGCGGCGTTCCAATTGTGCTCTCAGCTCGAGGGCATCATTCCGGCACTGGAGCCGGCGCATGCGCTGGCCCGCGTGTTCGATCTGGCGCCGAAGCTGCCGAAGGATCACCTGATGGTGGTCAACCTGTCCGGCCGCGGCGACAAGGATCTCGCCAGCGTGCAGGCCTGGCTGGAGGCGCACAAGAAATGACTTGGCCAGTAGTCATTCCGGACGACCTGCGCAGCAGGTCGATCCGGAATCCAGCAACGTACGCCGAGAATGTTTCTGGATTCCGGGTTCGCGCTTTCAGCGCGCCCCGGAATGACGGAGAGGGACAATGACAACCCGCATCGAAAAACGTTTCGCCGACCTCAAGAGCGAAGGCCGCGCCGCGCTCGTGACGTTCGTGATGTCCGGCGATCCGGACCACGCAACGTCGATGGCGATCATCAAGGCGCTGCCGAAGGCCGGCGCCGATGTGATCGAGCTCGGCATGCCGTTCACCGATCCGATGGCCGACGGCCCGTCGATTCAGGCGGCCGGCGTGCGCGCGCTGAAAGCGGGGCAGACGCTGAAGAAGACGCTGGCAATGGTGCGCGACTTCCGCAAGGACGACAGCGCCACGCCGATCGTGCTGATGGGTTATTACAATCCGATCTACATCTACGGCGTCGACAGGTTTCTCGTCGATGCGAAAGAGGGTGGCGTCGATGGCCTCATCGTCGTCGATCTGCCGCCGGAAGAAGACGAGGAGCTGTGCCTGCCGGCGCTGAAGGCGGGGCTCAATTTCATCCGTCTCGCGACGCCGACCACCGACGACAAGCGCCTGCCGGCGGTGCTCAACAACACCTCGGGCTTTGTCTATTACGTGTCGATCACCGGCATCACCGGCTCGGCCGCGCCGGATGCTACCAAGGTTTCGGCGGCGGTGCAGCGGATCAAGAAGCACACGAAGCTGCCGGTCGCCGTCGGCTTCGGCGTCAAGAATGCGGAAAGCGCCCGCGCCATCGCGGCCGGCGCCGACGGCGTCGTGGTTGGCTCGGCGCTGATCGACGCGCTGAAAAAGACCCTCGACGACACCGGCAAAGGCGGGCCGGCGACGGTCAAGGCGGTGGCCGATCTGGTCGCCGACATTGCCAGGGGCGTGCGCGCGACGGGTAAAGTGGCGCCGGAGTAGCCGCACCATAATTCGTTCATAGTGGCGGCTTAGGAATCGGATTCTCATCTATCGGCAGCCCGTACGGACGGGCATGACCGTCGGAGCGAACATGAACTGGATCAACAACGTCGTACGGCCGAAGATCCGCAGCTTCCTGCGCCGCGAGACGCCGGACAATCTCTGGATCAAATGCCCGGAAACCGGCCAGCTCGTGTTCTACAAGGACGTCGAGCAGAACCAGTTCGTCATTCCCGCGTCCGGCTATCACATGCGCATCTCGGCGCCGAAGCGCCTGGCGGGCATGTTCGACGGCGGCGAATATGAAGACATCGCGCTGCCCGAGGTGCAGGTCGATCCGCTCAAATTCCGCGACGAGCGCCGCTATGCCGACCGCCTCAAGGATGCGCGCACCAAGACCGGTTATCAGGACGCGGTGAAGGTCGGTCTCGGCCGCCTCGAAGGCCAGATGGTGACCATCGGCGTTCAGGACTTCGATTTCATGGGCGGCTCGCTCGGCATGGCCGCCGGCGAGGCGATCATTGCGGGGCTGGAAACCGCGATCAAGCGGGAGACGCCGTTCATCATGTTCGCGGCGTCGGGCGGCGCGCGCATGCAGGAAGGCATCCTGTCGCTGATGCAGTTGCCGCGCACCACGGTCGCAGTGCAGTTGCTGCGCGAGGCCAGGAAGCCCTACATCGTCGTGCTCACCAACCCGACCACCGGCGGGGTCACGGCATCCTATGCCATGTTGGGTGACGTGCATGTCGCCGAGCCCGGCGCGCTGATCGGCTTCGCCGGCCCGCGCGTCATCGAGCAGACCATTCGCGAAAAGCTGCCGGCCGGCTTCCAGCGCTCGGAATATCTCGCCGAGCACGGCATGGTCGACATGGTCGTCCATCGTCATCAGTTGCGCGCGACGCTCGCCAATCTCTGCCGCCTGCTGACCAAGCAGCCGGCCTACGTTCCGGCAGACAAACAACTGCCGGCGGCGTGAGGCCTTTAATTTAACTCGGGCGCGACCACATACTCCGCTCATCCCCGCGAAAGCGGGGATCCAGTTTATCTTTCATAGTCTATGCTATATCGCTCTGGACCCCCGCTTTCGCGGGGGTGAGCGGAGATAAGATGCGCATGCGCGCGCTACAATGATCAAATGAACCCCGTCGATCTCATCCTCGCGCGGCTGACCGCGCTGCATCCCAAGCGTATCGACCTGTCGCTCGAGCGGCTGGAACGGTTGCTGGCCGCGCTTGGCCATCCGGAGCGCAAACTGCCGCCGGTCATTCATGTCGCCGGCACCAATGGCAAGGGATCGACCATCGCCTTCCTGCGCGCCATTCTCGAAGCGGCCGGGTTATCGGTGCATGTCTATACCTCGCCGCATCTGGTGCATTTCAACGAGCGCTTCCGCCTCGGCCAAAAAGGCGGCGAGGGCGCGCTGGTGGGCGATGTCGAACTGTCGGCGGCGCTGGAGGAATGCGAGCGCGCCAATGGCGATGCGCCGATCACGGTGTTCGAGATCACCACCGCCGCCGGCATGCTGCTGTTTTCGCGTAACCCGGCCGATGTGCTTCTGCTCGAGGTCGGTCTCGGCGGCCGGCTGGATGCCACCAATGTCATCGACAAGCCGCTGGTCAGCGTTATCACGCCGGTGTCGCTCGATCATCTCGACTTCCTCGGCGACACTTTGGAGAAGATCGCCTCCGAGAAGGCCGGCATCATCAAGCCGAACGTGCCCGTGGTGGTCGCCGCGCAGCAGCGCGATGCGCTCGCCGTGATCGAGCGGCAGGCCGCGCGCATGAAGGCGCCGATCCGCATTGCCGGCGAGAACTGGACCGCGACCGAAGAACGCGGACGCCTCGTATACCAGGACGACAACGGTCTGCTCGATCTGCCGGCGCCGAAACTGTTCGGCCGCCATCAGTTCGAGAATGCCGGGTTGGCGATCGCGGCCTTGCGCACCGTGTCGTCGCTGAAAATTGCGCCGCCGGCCTTCGAGAACGGCATCGCCAAAGCCGACTGGCCGGCGCGGCTGCAGCGCCTGAGCGCCGGCCATCTGGTCGATCTCATTCCGCCGGGTGCCGAGCTATGGCTCGACGGCGGGCACAATCCCGATGGCGGTCGCACCATCGCAGCGGCGCTGGCCGATATCGAGGAACGTGTGTCGCGGCCGCTGGTGATGATCGTCGGCATGCTGGCGACCAAGGACGCGGCGGGCTTCCTGCGCAATTTCACCGGGCTGGCGCGCCACATGATCACGGTGCCGGTCCCCGGCGCCGACAAGGGCCTGAGCGCGGCCGATGTCGCCGAGGCGGCCAAGGGCGTCGGCTTGCCGGCGCTGGCCCGCGGCAGCGTTGCGGAAGCGCTGGAGACGGTGCGTAAACTCGATTTCGATGCACCGCCGCGCATTCTCATTACCGGCTCGCTTTATCTCGCGGGCGAGGTGCTGCGCGAGAACGGCACGGAGCCAATCTGACTCGTCATTCCGGGACGACGCGTAGCATCGGGCCCGGAATCCATAGTCCGCAGCGCCGGGGTTATGGATTCCGGGTTTGCGACTTCGTCGCGCCCCGGAATGACGGAAACAAAAGCGGCCGGGGATCACCCGGCCGCTTTAACCTTGAACCTTGCGCGCGGATCAGACCGCGGCGGTGATCCACTGCTGCAGCTTCTGCTTCGGCGCGGCGCCGACCTGGCGATCGGCGATCTCGCCGTTCTTGAACAGCAGCAAGGTCGGGATCGACATGATGCCGTACTTGGCGGCGATGTTCGGGTTCTCGTCGACGTTCAGCTTGACGATCTTCACCTTGTCGCCGATTGCGCCGGAAATCTCCTCGAGCGCCGGGGCGATCATGCGGCACGGGCCGCACCATTCCGCCCAGAAATCCACGACCACCGGCTCGGACGACTTGAGAACGTCCGTGTCGAAGCTTGCATCCGTAGTCTTGCCGACGGCCATGATGAGCCCCTTTACCTGTGACTGGCGGCCCTGGAATCGAGCCGCAAAATTGCGAGGCCCGGAACGTATGGACGGGCCCCCGGAGCGTCAAGGCGCTATCGCGGGGTCGTGACCGGCACCAAAGCATGGGTCAGCGCCTCGCCGGAAAACTCCATCAGATCAGGGACTTCGGTCCAGATCAGGGCGCAGCGTACGGCTTTTTGCGGGTATAATTTGGCGAGCACCGCCCGGTACAGCGCCAATTGCCGGATGTATTGGGGCGGCACCTCCGGCAGGGACCGCGGCGCGGGACGATTCGTCTTGTAGTCCGCGATCAGCACCCAGTCGGGCGTGACGACGAGGCGGTCGATCTGGCCGTTGACCCGCCGGGTTTCGCCGTCGATCTCGATGAGGCCGACGATCGGCACCTCGGCGCGGCTGCCGGGGCCGAACAGGGCGCCGAAGCGGGCATCGTCGAGCACGCGCATGACGTCGGCGATCAGCGGCGCGTGGTCGGCGGCGGCGAGCTTCTCGCCCTCGCGAACGACGTAATCCTGCGCCGCCTTGAGCCGCCGCTCGGGCGGAATGCCGGGCAGCGACTGCAGCAGCCGGTGGGTGAGCGAACCGCGCAGCATCGCCATGTCCTGCGCCTTGTTCTGTCCGTTCACCGGCAGCGGCGGCCGCGCGCTCTCGTCAAAGCCCGACGGCGTGATGACGCGGGGTGTCGTGTCGCGCGGCGCGTCGTGTCTGAGCCAGTCAGGGACGACGACGGTGGGCTCGGGCTCGTCCGGTGAAGACGTGCGCGGTTCCGCGCCGGCTTCCTCTGCCGCGTGAGGATCGGTCTTGCGGAAGCGCCGCACGGTGCCGTCGCCATCGCCGATCGTGTCGTCGGCCGCTTCGCGCACCGCGATCTCGCCCAAGGCATTCTCGACCAATTGATACCAGCAGCCATCCGGGATCTTGCGGTCGCCCTTGATGCCGCAAACGACCAGCCGCTCGGCGGCGCGCGTCATCGCCACATAGAGCAGGCGCCGATACTCGTCGGTCGCCTCGCGTAGTTTCGCCTCGCGCGCCGCCGCCATGGCGGCGCTGTCATTGGCCTTGCGACCCGACCAAACAAGCGGCGACGCCGCGCCGGGCACCGCTCTGTCCGGCACGAGCGTCAGCAGTTTCGGCGGAATGGCGCCTTCCGGCTTCGTCGTCGTATCGGCGAGAATGACGAATCGCGCCTCGAGGCCCTTGGCCCCGTGCACGGTCATGACGCGCACTTCGTCGCGCTCCATTTCCATGTCGCGCTTCACTTCCGCTTCGGCGGCGCGCAGCCAGGCGACGAAGCCCTGCAAGGTCGGCGTCTCGCGCGCTTCGTAATCGAGCGCGAGATTGAGGAATTCGTCGAGCGCGTCGGACGCCTCGTGGCCGAGCCGCGCCAGGAATTGTTTGCGGCCGTCATGAGCGCCGAGCAGCCACGCATAGAAGGCGAAGGGCGAAAGTTCGCGCGCCTTGCCGCGCAGCAGATCGAATTGCGTGGCCAGCTCCGACCGCTGCGCGCGCAGTGTCGCATGAAGGCTGTTGCCACCGCGATCATAGGCGAGTTGTTCAAGCGTGACGTCGGTGAGGCCGAACAGCGGGCTCTTGAGGATGGTGGCGAGCGCCAGATCGTCCTCCGGCAGCAGCAGTGCGTCGGCCAGCACCATCAGGTCCATCACCGCGATATGCTCGGTGA
This sequence comes from Pseudolabrys sp., assembly GCA_017849615.1. Classification (GTDB taxonomy): domain Bacteria; phylum Pseudomonadota; class Alphaproteobacteria; order Rhizobiales; family Xanthobacteraceae; genus Pseudolabrys. The sequence continues at coordinate 247,298 of JAFIGS010000011.1, forward strand.
GGACGAGACGGTCGGCGCCGGCGACCGGAATGTTGGCCTGCTTGAGGGCGCGAATGACGGCTTCGAACAAAGGCCCGCGCTGGCGCACCAGAATGAGTACGTCCTTGGGCGACACGCCTTGCCGCCGCCACGCCGCGATGGTGCTGGCGATGCGCTCGGCGAGCTTGGCCGGCGCGCTGCGCGCCGTCTGCAGGTCGAACGGCGCCTGCCAGGCCGGCTTCTTCTCGATCAGGTCGGCCTCGGTGAGATCCCACAGCTCGACGAGGCCCGGCGCCTTGTCGGGCAATGACTCATGGATGGGACCGACATTATCGGCGCTGAGACCCGCATGCGCGGCCTCGCTTTTGAACACGGTATCGACCGCGCCGAGCACATTGGCGCCGGAGCGGAAAGAGGCTTTGAACGCAATTCCTTGAAACCTGAGTTCGGCGCTGTCATGCAGCCGTTTGAAATAGTCGCGGCTGTCAGCAAATTGCTTCGGCTCCGCGCCCTGAAACGAGAAGATCGACTGCTTCTCGTCGCCGACGGCAAAGATGGTGCGCGTGCGCTCATGCGCGCCCTTGCCGGCGAAGAATTCGGACACGAGGGCTTTCACGATGGCCCATTGCTTGGGGCTCGTGTCCTGCGCCTCGTCGATCAGCACATGATGAATGCCGCTGTCGAGCTTGTAATGCACCCAGGCGGCGCTTTGCTCGGTAAGCAATTCCAGTGTCTTGTCGATGAGGTCGTCGTAGTCCAGCAGTCCGCGCCTGTTCTTTTCCTTCTCGAAGCCGCCGATCACGGCATGAGCAATAGCGAACAGCGCCATGCTGCGGTCGCGGGCTTCGACGGCGCGCTTCTTCGTCAGCAGCGCCCAGACGCGGTCGCGCTCGCGCATCAGGCGTTCGCACAGGTCGGGATGCGCCTTTTGCACGCCGCTGGTGGCGATGCGCTCGCGCGTCTTGTCGCGCGTGCTGGTGCAGAAGATGTCGAGATAGGTTTCGATGCGCGCGACGGCGTCGAGCGCGGCCAGCGCGCGGAAGCGGCCGCCGTGTTCCTTGTCGGTCTTGCCGCCGGTCTCCAGCGCCGCGGCGACGGACGGCCATTCGGTCTGGATGAACAGGCTCTCCGCGAACATGGCTGCGTCCGCCGCCTCCGCGGTGTCGCCGGGCTGGAGGCCGAGCGTTTGCGATAGTTGCGCCGCCGCGCCGTCGATGCCGCCGGCGCCCGCGATCCAGCGCGTGAGCGCGTCGCGCGCGCGGATGGCGCTGCGCACCATGTCCTGAAAGGTCTGGTCGGCGGCAGCGAGCACGGCCTGCTTGAGCGCGCGGCCGAGCGGCGTGTCCGGATTCTGCGCCGCCTCAAGCAGCACCTTCATGGTGAGATCGTGCAGAAGCTGATGTTCGGTGGCTTCGTCCAGCACCTCGAAGCGCGCCGGCACATTGGCCTCGAACGGAAACAGATGCAGCAGCTGGGTGCAGAAGGCGTGGATGGTCTGCACCTTGAGCCCGCCGGGCGTATCGAGCGCCAGCGCGAACAGTTGCCGGGCGCGCAGGCGCAATTGCGGGGTTATTGTCTTGACACCAGTCTTGCGAATTGCGTCGTCGAGCTGGATGTCATTAAGCGCGGTCCACTCGCGCAAATCCTTGAACACCTTATTCGCCATATTCGCGGCGGCGGCCTTGGTGAAGGTGATGCAGAGAATGCGCGCCGGATCGGTACCGTTGAGAAGCAACCGCGTGACGCGCTGCGCCAGCACATGCGTCTTGCCGGAGCCGGCATTGGCCGACACCCACGCCGATTGCGCCGGATCGGATGCCGAGGTCTGCAGCGCGATAACGTCGGGCGGAATGGTGAGCGGCTTGCTCATTCGTCCCCCAACTGTCCCGGACGCGGTGCGGCGCGAAGTGCCGCACCGCAGAGCCGGGACCGTTCCAGATTGCGGCGGTCTCGGTTCTGCAGCGCACCACCATAGCGCGTCGAAGACGCGCGTAAACGCGCTGATGAGGGTGCTGCGCTGCGCCCGGGACAAAGCAAGGAGGTGAGCGGCTTGCTCATGCGCCGGCCTCCTCGTCGAGACCGCCGGTCAGCGACCATTCCTTGATGCGGGCGAGGTGGTCGTAAGTGCCGTAGTGGTTCTTCCACATCGGATGGCGCAGCGAGAGATAAGGGCTGTTAGGGTCGGCGAACTGCGCCAGCACGTTGGTCAGCTCGGCCAGCGCCTCATCGGCCTTCATGTCCGGCGTGCTGTCCTTGAACTTGACCGGGCGCTCTTCGCCGGCTTCGACGCCGCCGCTCAGCCGCACATAGAGCAGTTCGGCGACCGAGCCGCCGGCCGGGATGTCCTTGAAGCCGCCGTCCTTCACGATCGCGGCTTCCAGCGTGAGCTGTGGCGACAGGCCGGCGCCGACCTGATTGTCGGATGGCGGCGCGCCGGTCTTGTAGTCGATAATGGCGTAGCGCCCGTCAGCGAGGCATTCGATGCGGTCGGCGCGCACGGTGAGGGTGAACGTCTCATTGCCGAATGGAATGTCGATGCGGCCGCCGACTTCGATCGACAGCGACTGCGCGCCGGCGCGGCGCCTGGCGTCGAAGCCGACGAACCACGCGGCAATGAGCTCGAAACGCGGCCACCAGAACGCCTTGGCCTCCGGGAAATTCTCCAGCGGCGCGAAGTGGCTCCTGCCGATGGCGAGCAAAGCCGAGAGCGCATCGGACGGCAGTGGCCCATCTTTATGGGCGATGTCGAATTCGGCAATCGAGTCGTGAATGAAGGTGCCGCGCGCGGCGGCGTCGATCGGCGCGTCGATATCGTCGAGCGGCTGCAGCTTCAGCACATGCCGGACGTAGATCGTATAGGGATCGCGCAGCAGGTCCTCGACTTCGGTGACGCTGAGGCGGCGCGGCCGCGCCTCGAAGGGCGGCTTCGGCGCCGGGCGCTGCGCCGGCGTAATGGTCACGGCCTCGTCGAGCGTGCGCGCCAGCGCGACGTACTGCGCGCCGCGCTCGCGTGCGGCCTTCCAGCGCGCCTCGCCAAGCACGGCGGCGAGCCGCTGCACGAAGCGCGAGGCCACCGTCGGCGCGCCGCCGAGTTTTGCCGGCCGCGACAGGATCACCTCGCGCGCGCCGAGCGCCTGCGCGAAGTCATGCGCCGACAGGCCGATGCGCCGCTCCGGCAGATCGAGGCCAAGCTGCCGCCGCATCGGCCGCGACAGCCAGGCATCGGCTTTCGCTTCCGGCGGCCACACGGCTTCGACGAGGCCGCCGAGCACCAGGCGATCAACATGCTGCAGGCGCGCCTCGAGCAGGCCGAAGATGCGGATGCGCGTGTCCGCCGGCGCACGATGAATGGTGCGGTCGGCAATCGCCAGATGAAACAGCTCGGCGTAATCTGAAGTGGAAACGTCAAGGGCTTCGGCGACGGTCAGTTGGTCGAATATCTCTTGCAGTTCGCGCGTCATGCCGCCGAGCGCGGTCAGCGCCTCGGCATGATTGGCGGCGAAAACGCCGATCGGCTGCGCGGCAGCCCGTGGCTCGAGCGGCGCCATGTGGCGCTGGAGCGTGTCGATCAAGGCCGCCGCCGCATCGAGATCGGCATCGCTGAGTGCGAGCCGCGGATCGGAGCGATGCAGGCCGGACGCCTTGCCGGCGCGGCCAAGCGCGATCTGGGCGCGGATATCGGCGAGTGCGCCGGCAAGTCCCTTGGTGCCTTCGGTCGGCCGGGTGCCGCGCAGCACAGCGCGCTCCAGCACGCTCACCGCATGAGCGTCGAACGGGCTTGACGGATGCTTGAGCAAAGCGAGCAGCGGGATCGGCGCAAATTTGTGGCGCACGACGTCCGCCACCAGCCGCGCGAACACGCCTTCCGGCAGATCGGCCAGCGACTGGCCGCGCGAGTCATCGACCGGCACGTTCCAGCGCGCCAGCAGCGCGGCGACGCGGCGGCCGAGCGCGACGTCCGGCGTCACCAGAGCGGCGGTCTTTTTCGCGGTCTCCATCGCCTCGCGCAAGGTGACGGCAATGGCCAGCGCTTCTTCCTCGGCATTGGCGGTTTCGACAACCGCCACGTTGCCGATCGCGGCATCGGCGCGCGCGGCAAATTCAGTGTCGCCCGGCAGCGCCTGCCAGAGCTGGCTCGCCAGCGCGGGACGCAAGGCTTCCGAGGTGACGCGCTCGCGCCCATGCGGCGACGACGCGGCGAGCGCGGCGATATCGGAGCGCACAACGCCAATGCGCCTGATCAGCGAGGCCAGTGCGAATTGCGGGTGTCCATGCGCGGCGTCGTTGTCGCTGAGGATCGCCTCCCAGCTTTTGTCGTCGAGATCGGTGTCGAGGCCGGGCAGCACCACGGCGCCATGCGGCAGCTTCGCGATGGTGTCGAGCAAGATGGCGGTCGCCGGAATCGAGCCCGTGGAGCCGGCGGCGATGATCGGGTCGCTGGCATTGGCGAGGCGCTCGGTCTCGGCCTTGATCAGCAGGTCGCGGCGCTCGGCCGGTTCGATGCGATTGCCGCCGGCGAGAATCGCCGGCCATTGCGCGCGGATGAATTTGAGGAAGCCGAGCGTCAGGTCCCAGTATTTGTCGTGCTCGTCCGGCACCAAGTCGTCGAGCGCGTCCCACGGCACCTGCCGCGTCGTCATGTCGTCCATCAGCCGCGCCAGATCCTGCGCCAGGCGGAACGCTGTGACGGGATTGCTGGCGACCAGCGGCACGTGTCCGCGATCCTTCGGCGCGATGGTGGTCGCCCATTTCAGGATCAGCGCCGACAGCGGCAGCAGCCGCGACAGGCCGCTCATCGCTTCGGGAATGGCCAGCGCCTGTTCGGGCAGTTCGGCCTTGGCGGCTTCGGCGAAGGCAATGTCGTCCTCGTCGATGCCGCCGAGCGGCACGATGCGCGGCAGGATCGCGGCCTCCAAGTCAAGGCGGTCGAGGAACACGTCGCGGGCGACTCGGCAGGCGCGCTGCGTCGGCAGATAGAGCGTGGCGCGGGCGATTTCGAGCGGATCGCGCGAGACCGGATAGCCTTTCACCAGCCGCCCGGCGAGCAGCGCGTCGATCAGCACCTCGAGAAACGGCGCCGACGCGGGGATGGTGAAGAGGTTGGGCTTCATGCGGGCGATTTTATACGAAGCAATGGCCAGACCGCACGTCATTCCGGGGCGCGACGAAGTCGCGAACCCGGAATCCAGAGACAGATTCGGAAGATGTGGCTGGATTCCGGGCCCGCGCGTCGCACGCGCGTCCCGGAATGACGGGCAACGTTCAATCCTACCCCGTGCTCTCCGCGATCGCCTGTTCGGCCAGCGCAATGGCGTCGGGCGTGCCGACATGCATCCACAGGCCTTCGAGGCGTAGGCCGTAGAGCCGGCCGGCATCGATCGCCTCGTCGAACAATTTGGTCAGCGAGAAGGCGCCCTGCGGCGCGGCCTCGAACAGACGCGGCGTCAGGATCGCGGCCCCGGCAAAGACGAAGGGCGCGACCGTCCGCTCTTCCGGCCAGGCCAGGCGGCCGTCCGGCGCCATGGTGAAGTCGCCGCGGCCGTCATAGCCGATGCTGCCGGCGGTCGGCGCCAGCAGGAGCAGCGCATCCATCGCCGCGGCGTCGAAGTGCTCGGCGAGCCGCGTCAGGTTCGGCTGCACGCCGTCGATCCAGATGGTGTCGGAATTGATGTGGAAGAATGGCGCGCCGCCGAGCAAAGGCATGGCCTTGACCACGCCGCCGCCGGTGTCGAGCAGCTCGCCGCGTTCGTCGGAGATAACGATCTTCGGCGCCGTGCGCGCCGCCGTATGCGCGATGATCTGGTCGCCGAGATAATGCACGTTGACGATCGCCTGCCGAACGCCGGCATCTTTCAACCGGTCGAGCACATGATCGAGCAGCGGCTTGCCGGCGACCTTCACGAGCGGCTTCGGCATGGTCGCGGTCAAAGGCCGCATGCGCTGGCCGAAGCCGGCGGCCAGCACCATGGCGCTGTGCGGCGTGTCGATGCTCATGTGTCTGTCATGTCCGGGGCGGGAATGTTGGCGCCATACCAGTCGGCGAGCGGCGCCAGCGCCGGATGCGCCAGCGCGCGCTGCAGATAGGTCCATACGCGCGGCAGATGACGCAAATATTGCGGCTTGCCGTCGCGCTTGTCGAGCCGGGCGAAGATGCCGAGAATCTTGGAAGCGCGCTGCGCCGCCATCAGCGCGTAGAGGTGGATGAAGCGCTCGCGCTCGAAGCCGGGTTCATCCTCGCGGCCGCGCAGGTAGCGGATGAGCAACTGCACCTCGAGGTCTTCCGGCACATCGACGCGGGCGTCCTGCAACAGCGAGGCGACGTCGTAGGCGGCCGGGCCCATCACCGCATCCTGAAAATCGAGCAGGCCGATACGGCGGATGCCGTCGCGCTGCGGCAGCCAGATCAGGTTCGGCGAATGATAGTCGCGCAGCACCCAGGTCGTCGGCGCGTCCAGCGCCGGCTGCAGCATGCCGCGCCACAGCACGCGATACTCCGCGCGGCGTCCGCTGTCCGCCGCGACGCCCCGGTGCGGCAGGTACCAGTCGAACAGCAGCGACACCTCGATCAGCATCGCGTTCATGTCGAAGCGCGGCACGCGATGGGACACGCCGGGCTCGACCGGCAAATCGTTCGGCTTCGGCTTGCGATGCAGGGCCGCGAGCAGATCGGTGGCGATGCCGTAACGTTCGGCAATCGGCGTCGGCGGCTCGCCCTCGACCACCGTCTCGAGGCCGAGATCTTCCAGAATGAGCAGGCCGGCGGCGCGGTCGGCCGCGATGATGGCGGGCGCGGAAAACCCGGCTTCGCTCAGGGCGCGCGCCATGGCGATGAAAGGCGTCACATCCTCGGCGAGATGCGCGATGGCGCTGTAGGGCTTGCCGTCCTCGACCGGCGGCCCGTCGGGGCGGCGCGGCGAATTCATCAGGATGAAGCTTTCGCCCTCGCGCGTCAGCCGCTCATACATGCGGCTCGAGGCGTCGCCCTGCATGCGCGTGCGCGTGGCGTTGGCGAAGCCCTTGTCGTCGAGGAAGCGGCGCACGGCGGCGATGCGCTCGACACGCGCGGCGAGCTTGCCGAGGCCGGTCACCTTGCAATGTCTGAAGGTGTCGCCCTGACTGGCATCGAGCATCAGCGCGACATTGATGCGATCTTCCGGCAGATGACCGCGCGCGCGCTCCGGCCACTCGATCAGCATCACCTTGCTGGCGGCTTCATCGTCGAAGCCGAGTTCGGTGAGTTCGTCCGGTCCCGAGAGCCGGTAGAGGTCGGCATGCACCAGCGCGAAACGCGGCAGCTCATAGCTTTGCATCAACGTGAAGGTCGGGCTCGGCACCTCGGCGTCGTCGTCGCCGGCGACGTGGCGGATGAAGGCGCGCGCGAAAGCCGATTTGCCGGCGCCCAGATCGCCGAGCAGGGTGATGACATCGCCGGGCTCGACGAGATTGGCGATGTCGGCGGCGAGCCGGCGCGTTGCCTGCTCGTCGTGAAGCGCGAGGGAAAAGCTGTAGGCGGCAGGCGAAGACGGCGGCATCGAATCATCCAGCGGGCGGTCATTCTTTATAGGCGCAGCGAGCCGGAAGCCGCCAGCAGGTCTCCGCCACCTTCATGCCCCGATTGGGCCCGGTGCGACACCATTCCGCCACGTATGCGGAATCCTCGCGGAATTGCTGCGATCAGGGGTGCCGATCAGGAACGACTGCCTAAATAACACGTTCTCGACCGCGAGGGGTTTCGAACGAAGAAGATGGAGAATGTCTCATGCGTAAGTTGATTGCAGGTCTTTCCGTTGCGGCCGTGACCGCGGCTGCCGTGGCGCTTCCGGGCGTTGCCGGCGCCGTTGAAGCCCCGGGCCGGGGCGATGGGTACTATCCGTTGGCCGTACCGGCCGTGGGCGTCGCCACCGGCGCTGTCGTCGGCTTCGGTCTCTACAATGGCTGGTTCGGGGCGACTCCAACCATCGCCGGAAGTGCGCTGCCCACAACTGCGGCCGGCGCCGCGACCATGGGCGGCGTTGCCGGCGTGGGTACCGTCGCGTTGATCGACAGCGCGCTGCAGCCGTGCCGCGGCTTCCACGCGCTGTTCGGCGCGAACAAGGATGCCTGCGTCAATGGCGAGTATGTCGGCTATCAGCCGGAACCGCGCCGCGGCCGTTACGTCCGCTAATTACCCTCCCGGGTAAGTGTCGCGTTCGCGTAAGCGCATGCGTGAATGCGTGAGAAGGCCCCTGCAGTTCGCTGCAGGGGTCTTTCTTTTGTGTCTCAGGCCGCGCTGCGTTTTGCCGGCGTGATCCGGGCCGGAGCGGTCTCGACCGGGCGGCTCTGCTGCTCGGCCGGGAAGACGCACGTTACCGTGGTGCCCTCGCCCACCGTGGAATCGATGGTCACCGTGCCGCCGTGCAGCTCGACGAAGGAGCGCACCAGCGACAGCCCCAGCCCGGTGCCGCGATGGCCGGAGCCGTTGGCGTCGGTTTCGAACAGGTCGAACACCTTGTCCTGCCGGTCCGGCTCGATACCGGGGCCGCGATCGCTGACCGCGAATATCACGGTCTCGCCGTCGCGCCTGGCGGTGAGTGTCACCGCGGCGTGCGGCGGCGAGAAGCCGACGGCGTTCGACAACAGATTGAACAGCACCTGCCTCAACCGCTTGGCGTCGGCGGTGAAACTGCCGATGCCGGCGTCGGCGGTGATGTCGAGCGTAATGTGGTTCGGGATCAGGCGATCCTGCACGCCTTCGGCCGCTTCGAACATGCTGGCGCGGATATCGACCTGCGCCAGGTTCAGCGTCATGGCGCCGGCATCGATGGTGGCGAGATCGAGGATGTTGTTGATGATAGCCAGCAGGGCGTTGGTCGAGGTGGTGATGTAGCCGAGATATTCGCGCTGCTTGCCGGTCAGCGGGCCGAAGGCCGAATCGCCGAGAAGATTGGCGAAGCCGATGATGTTGGTCAGCGGCGAGCGCAGTTCGTAGGACACGTGATGCACGAACTCGATCTTGATCGAGTCGGCGGCGACCAGCGCCTCATTGCGTTCGCGCAGCGCGCGCTCGACATTCACCGTGTCGGTGACGTCCTGGAAGGTGACCAGCGTGGCGCCGTCCGGCAGCGGCATGGTCGCCATGTTGATCATCATGCCGTCGCGGCGTTCGATGGTGGCGGCGACTGGTTCGCGGTTGTCGATGCCGGTCACGGCGCTGCGCAGCGAGCGCCATACCGAGCCGTCGTCGTGCAGGGCCTGCGTCCAGGCGGTGACGGCCTCGACATGCGGATGGGTGTCGAGCGCCTCGGGCGTCAGCTTCCACATGCTCTGGAATGCCGGATTGTGCAGGCGCACGCGGCCGTCGGAGCCGAACACGGCGACCGCCTCGCCGAGGTGGTCGAGCGTCTCGCTCTGCACCTTGATCAGCGCCTCGAAGCGCCGGCGCATTTCCAGCCGCTCGGTGACGTCGTCATAGAGATAAGTGACGCCGCCTTCCGGATTGGGCGTGGTGACGACGCGCAAGGTGCGGTTGTCGGGCAGGTGCCACATATGCTCTTTCGGCTCGACGGCGCGATAGGCTTCGTAGAGCTGCTGCTTCCACTGCTTGAAGTCCTGCTCTTCCGGCAGCTTGCGGGCGCTGCGCAAGGTGTCGAGCACCGCGGTGTCGGTCGGCGCCTGCTCCAGCAGCGCCGGATCGAGATCGAACAGCACGCGGAAGGCGGTGTTGTAGAAGGCGAGCTTGCGGTCGGCGTTGAAGATGGCGACGCCGGTGGCGAGCTGATCGAGCACGCGGCGATGCGCCTCGGTCATGCGCTGAAGCTCGGTGCGCATGGCCTCGGCTTCGGTGCGGTCCACCGCCATGCCGGCGGAACCCGTCGCGGTCGGCGCATCGACGACATCGAAAATGCGGCGCTCGCCCGCGACCACGGCCGGCAGACGCCGCGTGAAGCACTCGCCGTCGGCGCGCAGGCGCGCGATTTCGGCGCGCGCGGTGCGCTCCAGCAGTTCGAGCTCGCGCGCCACGGCGTCGGCCGCGTCGTTGGCCTCGACCGCGCGGGCATAGGCGCTGTTGGCGAAGATGAGACGGCCGGCGGCATCGCGAGCCCAGGCCGGGGCGGGCATCGTCTCGAGCATCGTCTTCAGCGTCTCGAGATCGCCGGCTAGGCGATCGTGGCGCGTGGAGATTTCCACGAGTTCGCTTTCGATGCCGCTGACATCGCGCAGGCGGAGAATGGCGCGGCCGCCGAGCGCACGGCCTTCGGCCTCCAGCGGCCGGCCGGCTTGCGTTGTCAGCGTCATGGTGAAGCCGCGGCCGTCGCCGCGCAGACGCGTGACCGCGTCCTCGAGGTGCTGCGCCGCGCCCGGCTCGAGCCAGGTGCCGAACGCGAGCACGCGCGGCGTGCCGGAGCCGACGATGGACGTGTCGCCGATAATGTCCGGTTCGTCCGAAGCGGCCGGCCAGGTCACGAGCACTTGCGGTTCGGACAGCAGCAATTGCCTGAGCCGGTCGATCTCGGCCTGCATGGCCATGGCTTCGTCGCGCGACACGACGGTGCGGCGGTTGCCATAGCGCGTGCGCGCCAGCGCGATGGTGGCGAGAACCGAGAAGCCGACGAGACCGCCGATGATGGTCAGCGTCGCGAAGTCATGACGGCCGAACGAGCTGCCGGCCTGTTCGATGGCTGGCTGGGCGAGCGCGAAGGTGCCGCTCGCGGTCCATGCGGCGGCGGCAAGCGCCACGCGCGATACGGATCCCAGGAATCCGTATTGCTTCGGACGAGAGCGCGTGTTCGTCGTCCGGTGTGCTGCCGGCATTCCCAATGGCCCCAAGAATCGTGTCGAGCGACGTGGCAGGCGATGCATCGGATACGACATTCTCCGGCCTATGACAGGCGCGCCGGAGCATGCGGATGCGATCGACCTATCGCTCGCGAATCATTGGACTTTACCCTTGCGGCGAGTCGCGCCGAAAGAGTCCATATGGGGAACGGAGCAAGGAGTGGCGACGTTTTCGGCGACGGCGGCGATTACGCCTTCTGGCGCGCGCGCCGGGTCATGTCGTCGATATTGATGCGGCCGAGCGCCGCCGAGAAGGAACGCTCGGCTTCGGCCAGCGCCGGTTGCACGATATCGTTCACCAGGCCGGACGGCGGCGCGGACGGATCCTCGGCCTCATCGGTGGTGGAGGCGGCGCGCAGGATGTCCTCGGCGGTGATGTAGCGGTGCTCGCGGGCGAGTTCGTAGCCGCCATGGGGGCCGCGGATACCGCGCAGAATGCCGTCGCGAACGAGAGCCTGCAGAACCGGTTCAAGATGGCGGGGCGGCAGCTTGTGGCGGGCGGCAAGCGCTTTGGCCGAGACCGGGCGGCTCTCGGAATTAATGGCCACATCGATTACGGCGGCAATGGCCAGAACGCCTTTGCGGGAAACGAGCGGCATTGTCAGGGCACCACGGAAGCTAATACCCCCGAGGTAATAGATTACAGTTACGGTGACGTCCAGCGCAAAGCGGCAAAAATTTGTCGTCAACTTCCAGTTGAGCCGAATCCGCCCGAACCCCGCACGGTCTGATCGAGAACCGCGGCTTTTACAAATGTTGCGCGCGTGACGGTTGCGATCACGCACTGCGCGATTCGCATGCCGCGGCTGACGACGACCGAATCGGCGCCAAGATTGACGAGCAGCACTTGCACCTCGCCGCGATAATCGGCGTCGATGGTGCCGGGCGAGTTGAGAACGGTGAGGCCCTGCTTCACAGCGAGACCGGAGCGCGGCCGCACCTGCGCCTCGAATCCTTCCGGCAAAGCGAAAGCGAGTCCGGTCGGCACCAGCGCACGCGCGCCAGGCCCGATGGTGAGCGGCGCATCTTCAGGCACGGCGGCGGTCAGATCGAAGCCGGCGGCGAGCGCGCTCTGATAGGCGGGCGGCGGCAGGCCTTCGCCGTGCGGCAACTGCATGATGCGGAGTTCGACGTTCAAGGTCTGTCCTTCCCGATGGTGGCGGCGATTTTGGCGATCAGCATCGCGGCGGCTTCTTCCTTGCTCTGCGGCGGCCAGTCGTCAACGCCGTCTTTGGTGACGAGATGGATGGTGTTGCTGTCGCCGCCCATGATGCCGGTCGCCGGCGAGACGTCATTGGCCAGTATCCAGTCGCAGCCTTTTCTGGCGAGCTTGGCTTTGGCATTGGCGATAACGTTTTCGGTTTCCGCCGCGAAGCCGATGACCAGCGGCGGCCGGTCCTTGCTGCGGTGCGCGATGGTGGAGAGAATATCCGGGTTTTCCGTCAGCGACAGTTGCGGCACGGCTGCGCCCGCCTGCTTCTTGATCTTCTGCTCGCCGGCATTGGCGACGCGCCAGTCCGCCACCGCGGCGGCGAAAATGGCAATATCCACGGGCAGCGCCGTCTCCACGGCGCCCAGCATGTCGCGCGCGCTTTCGACCTCAATGACATTGACGCCGTCCGGCTTGCGCAAGGTCACCGGGCCGCTGATGAGCGTTACCGAAGCGCCGGCTTCCGCCGCTGCGGCGGCGATGGCGTAACCCTGTTTACCGGAGGAGCGGTTGGCGATGTAGCGCACCGGATCGATCGGCTCATGCGTCGGGCCGGCGGTGATAAGGATGCGTTTGCCTTTGAGCGGTTGCAGCGTCGTTTCGGCCTTGAGCAGACGATCGACGGCGCCGGCGATTTCGAGCGGCTCGGCCATGCGGCCTTTGCCGTGCTCGCCGCGCTCCGCCATCTCGCCGGCATTGGGGCCGATCAGCGCGACGCCGTCGGCTTTCAGTTGCGACAGATTGCGCTGCGTCGCCTTGTGCGACCACATCGCCGGGTTCATCGCCGGCGCGAGCAGTATCTTCGCCCGCGTCGCCAGCAGCACGGCGGTGGCGAGATCGCCCACGAGACCTTGCGCCATCTTCGCCATCAGGTCGGCGGTGGCCGGCGCGACGACGACAAGATCGGTTTCGCGCGCGAGGCGAATATGGCCGACATCGAATTCGTGGTCGGGATTGAACAGGTCGGTATAGACGCGGCCGCCGGCCAGCGCGCCGGCGGCGAGCGGCGTGACGAACTCTGCTGCCGCCTGCGTGAGGATGCAGCGCACTGCGTAGCCGCGCTCCTTGAGCCGGCGGATGAGGTCGAGCGATTTGTAGGCGGCGATGCCGCCGCCGATGATCAGCAGTACGCGCGCCTGGCTGGTGGCGGCCGCGCTCGCGGCAGGCGCGGCGGGCTGCGCGGGCGCCTCGGTTTCGCCGGCGGCCTCGCGCAAAATGCTGCGCACCTCGTCCTCGACCGAGCGGCCATTGCGCGCCGCGCGCAGCCGGAGCTGCTGCTTGAGCGCCTCGTCGAGCTGCCGGACGGTCAGCGACGCCATGGAAAAACTCCATCAGATCAAAGGTATATTCCATTATGATTGCATTGATACCAATGCAATCATATCGAGATCATAGTCTGGAAGGTTGACAACGGCCAGCCGTCCTATATTTAACAGATCGGTTATTTAACTATTTGGCTAAATACGATGCTCGACACCGACCGTCTCAACGCCACCTTCGCCGCGCTGGCCGATCCGACGCGCCGCGCCATTCTGGCGCGCCTCGCGCTTGGCGAAACCTCGGTGCAGAAGCTGGCCGAGCCCTTCGCCATCAGCCTGCCCGCCATCTCGCGGCACCTGAAGGTGCTGGAGCATGCCGGCCTCATCAGCCGCGGCCGCGACGCGCAGATGCGGCCGTGCAAGATCGACACGGCCGGCCTCATCGGCGTCGATCACTGGCTCGAGGAATATCGCAAGCTGTGGGGCCAGAGCATGGACAAGCTCGAGAGCTATCTCGAGGTGATGAAGGCGCAGCAGGGCGCCGCGCCGCCAAAGAAATCCCGTTCGGTGAAGCGTCAAGGAGCAAGCCATGGCCGTAAAGACTGATCTCGATCTCAGCGATCCCGTTGCCATCAAGGGCACGCGCGAGTTCGACGCGCCGGTCGCGCTGGTGTTCGCGGCCTTCACCGACCCGACGCATCTGGCGCAATGGTGGGGGCCGAACGGCTTCACCACCACGACCTCGCATTTCGAGTTCAGGCCGGGCGGCGTCTGGCGCTTCGTCATGCACGGGCCGGACGGCCGCGATTACCAGAACCGCGTTACCTTCGACGCGATCGAGGCCAACAAACGCATCGCCTATCACCACGGCGGCGGCGAGGAGGATCTCGAGCCGGTAAGCTTCGCCCAGACGGTGACCTTCGAGGATATCGGCCAGGGCCGCACCCGCATCGTCTGGCACGGCGTCTTCCCGACTGCCGAAATGCGCGACTTCGTCATCAAGGAATACGGCGCCGACAAGGGCCTGCAGGAAACCACGGCGCGGCTCGCGGGCTATGTCGCCACCATGGCGCGGAGTTAGAATGATGACCCTGAAGCTCTACTATCACCCGCTGTCGTCCTACTGCCACAAGGCGATAATCGCGCTCTACGAGAACGACATTCCGTTCGAGCCGGTGGTGGTGAACCTGATGGACCCCGTTTCCAGCGCGGAAATGCGGGCGCTTTGGCCGGTCGGCAAATTTCCGGTCCTCAAGGACGAGAAGCGCGGCCACGCCATCGCCGAATCGAGCGTCATCATCGACTATCTCGACACCTACTATGCGCAAAAGCGCCTGATCCCGGCGGATGCCGATGCCGCCTGGCAGGCGCGGATGTGGGATCGTTTCTTCGATCTCTACGTGATGGAGAAGCAGGGCAAGCTGGTCGACGACAATCTGCGTCCCGCGGAGGCGCGCGACCCTCACGGCGTCGCCAAGGCGAAGGAGGCGCTGGAAAAGTCCTACGCGATCGTCGAGAGCAAGCTCGGCGCCAGCGATACCTGGATCCTCGGCGACGATTATTCGCTGGCCGACTGCGCCGCGTCGCCGGCGCTGTTCTATGCCAGCCTCGTCGTGCCGATCACCGACGCAACACCGAAGCTCAAGGCTTACTATGAGCGGCTGGTGCGGCGGCCATCATACTTGCGTGCGCTCAAGGAAGCCGAGCCGTTCTTCGACTGGGTGCCGATGGATGTGAAGCCGCGCATGCCGGCCTAAGGCTACAGAAGCGCCATCAGCGCCTTGCGCAAATCGTCAGCGCTCCCGTTCGCGATCCTGAACTCGAGCGTGGTGTGGGCCTCGCGCCAGATCGGATAGGCCTGCGCCAGCAGTGCGCGGCCCTCCGGCGTGATGCCGAGGCGGCGGCTGCGCCTGTCGTCCTTGTCGACGGCGATGGTAATCAGGCCGCGCCGTTCCAGCGGCTTCAGATTCGCGGTGAGCGTGGTGCGGTCCATGGCCAGCAGTTCCGCGACGCTGCCGATGGTCGGCGGTTCCGGGCGATTGAGCGACGTCAGCAGCGAAAACTGCCCGCTGGTCAGATCGAGAGGCCGCAGCACCTCGTCGAAGCGCCGCGCCAGCGCCCGCGCGGCACGCTGTACATGCAGGCACAGGCAGGCATCGCGCACCTCGATGGTCTTGTCGAAGCCCATCGCCGGCAACGCTTCGGCCGCGCCGGCGCGCGCCAAATCCGGCTTCTTGTCTTGACGTATTGACATACCGGATAATATGTTGATATCAACGTATATGTCAAGGAAAGCCGCACAGGGCGGCCCGCCAATGCACAGCGATGAACGCTCATCGCACTAGGAAGGAAACGACATGCAGGTTCAGCCTTATTTGAGCTTCGAAGGCCGCTGCGAGGAAGCGCTGGAATTCTACAAGAAGGCGGTTGGCGCGCAGGTCGAGGTCATGATGCGCTTCAGCGACGCGCCGGCCGATGGCGGCATGTCCGATGAAGGCTGCGGCGGCCCGATGCCGCCGGCGAACAAGATCATGCACTCGAGCTTCAAGGTCGGCGATAGCGTCGTCATGGCGACCGACGGCATGACCAGCGGCAAGACGGATTTCAAGGGCATCTCGCTGGCGCTCTCGACCAAGGACGATGCCGAAGCCAAACGGATGTTCGACGCCTTGAGCGAAGGCGGCACCGTGATGCAACCGCTGATGAAAACCTTCTTCGCCTCCAGCTTCGGCATGGTCGCCGACAAGTTCGGCGTCGCGTGGATGGTGGTCACCGCGCCGTAGGGCAGTGACTCAAGGCCGGGGGGCAACAAGGAGGACTCGGATGCTCGATATCAATAAAACGCTGCCCTCGGCCCGCACCCTGGCCGAGAACAATTCGGTCCGCATCAAGGGCGAAAGCGCGGACTATCGCAAGGCGCGCACCGCGCTGCTCGCCGAAGAGATCGAACTGCGCCGTCACATCGAGCGCGTCGCGCAAATGCGCCGCGCTTTGCCGCCCGGCGCCGAGGTGAAGAACTACAGTTTCGCCGGCGAAAGCGGTCCGACCGATCTCGACGGCATGTTCGGCGACAAGCAGTCGCTCGTCGTCTACACCTACATGTTCGGCCCGCAGCGCGAGCGGCCATGCCCGATGTGCACCTCGTTGCTGGCGTCATTCGAAGGCGAGGCGCGCGACATCATGCAGAACGTGGCGCTCGCGGTAACGGCGCGCTCGCCGATCGAGCGCCTCAAGCACTTCAAGAGCGAGCGCGGCTGGCGCGACCTCAAACTCTATTCCGACACCTCCGGCGAGTTCAGCCGCGATTTCAACGCCGTCGGTCCGAACGGCGAGGAATGGCCGGGGCTGCACGTTTTCACGCGTCGCGATGGTACGCTGCGTCATTTCTGGAGCGGCGAGATGGACGATTCCACCGCCGATCCCGGCCAGGACCCGCGCGGGGCGCCGGACCTGATGCCGCTGTGGACCGTGCTCGACTGCACGCCGGAAGGCCGCAAGCCCGACTGGTATCCGAAACTCGATTACGGCCGCTGACACCGGCGCCACAGGTTCAGTTCAGCGGACGGACCGCTCAGGCCGTCACGCGCATGGAGGACCATGCCCATGATCACCGTATCCGCTTTCCGCTGGGTGCCCGATTTCGCACGCGGCCAGGTCCGCGACCTGCGCGTGCGCTGGGCGCTGGAGGAGGCCGGTCTTCCGTACCGGACGCGCCTTCTCGAACAGGGCGATCAGGACAAGGAAGAGTACCGCGCGCTGCAGCCGTTCGGGCAGGTGCCGATTTTCGAGGACGATGGGTTCGCACTGTTCGAGACGGGCGCCATCGTGCTCCACCTCGGTGAGCGAACCGAAGCGCTGCTGCCGCGCGACGAGAAGGCGCGGGCACGCGCCGTGCAATGGCTTATCGCCGCGCTCAATTCGGTCGAGCCCTCCATCCTGAACCTGGCGTTGATCGATATCTTTTACGCCAAGGAGGAGTGGGCCAAACTGCGCCGGCCCGGCGCCACCGAGTTCGTGCAGCGCCGCCTTGGCGGTCTGTCGAAGGCCCTCGGCGGCAAGCCCTATCTCGACGGCGATCGTTTCACCGCGGGCGATTTGATGATGTCGACCGTGCTGCGCATTCTCAATTATTCCGACCTGGTCAAAAGCGACGCGCGACTGTGGGCTTACCTCGAGCGCTGCACCGCCAGGCCGGCCTTCAAGCGCGCGCTTGACGCGCAGCTCGGCGATTTCCGCGACGCAGCCTGACGATTTGCCCTCCGTGCGGCGTCAGGTCGCGCGACAAACCGGAATGAAATGGAGAATGATGAATGGCTCACGCCAAACACAAGCTGGCCACCTGTCTCTGGTTCGACAAGCAGGCCGAGGAAGCGGCGAAGTTCTATTGCTCGGTGTTCAGGAATTCGAAGATGGGCCGCACGGCCTATTATCCGAATGCCGGGCAGGAGACCCACGGCAAGGCGGCGGATTCGGTGTTGACGGTGGAGTTCGAGCTCGAGGGTATGGCGTTCACGGCGCTCAATGCCGGGCCGCAGTTCAAGTTCAACGAAGCCATCTCGCTGCAGGTGCCCTGCGAGACGCAGGAGGAGATCGACTACTACTGGAATGCGCTGACCGTCGACGGCGGCGAGGAAGGCCCGTGCGGCTGGCTGAAGGATAAATACGGCCTGTCCTGGCAGGTGTTTCCCGCCTTCATGGGGGACATTCTGGCCGGTCCCGATCGCGCCGGCGCGGCGCGGGCGATGGACGCCTTCATGAAAATGAAGAAGTTCGACCTGGCGGCGGTGAAGAAGGCTTACGAAGGCAAATAGAAGCTCGACCGGAAAAGCAACGAGGAAACGCACAATGACTTACGTCGATGGATTTCTGCTCGCGCTGCCGAAGAAGAATCTGGCGGCTTACAAGAAAATGGCGACCGTCGCCGCCAAGGTCTGGATGGGCTACGGCGCGCTGTCCTACGTCGAAGCCGTGGCCGACGACGTCAAGCCCGGCAAGCTGACGTCGTTCCCGCAGGCCGTGAAGCTCAAGAAGGGCGAGGTCGTCGTCTTCTCGTGGATCACCTACAAGTCCCGCAAGGCGCGCGACTCCATCCTCCGCAAGGTGATGAAGGACAAGCGCATGACGCCGTACATGAACGACACGAAGAAAATGCCGTTCGACGGCAAGCGCATGGTCTATGGCGGCTTCAAGTCGTTCGTGGAGAAGTAGCGATTGTCATTCCGGGGCGTGCGCGCAGCGCACGAGCCCGGAATTATCAAAGAGATGTAAGGGCGCCTCTATACTCCGCTCGTCCCCGCGGAAGCGGGGACCCAGACTAAGCGTCATCGCTGTAAGAAAGTCTGGACCCCCGCCTTCGCGGGGGTGAGCGGAGGCTGGAGAACGCTCTTGGAACGACCTTGCAGCGCTCCGAACGTTAAACCAGCATCCACAAAATCACGCCGAGCAGCGCGGCGATGACCCACAGCGCCGCCGTGCTCGCGCGGTTGCGGCGCGCTTCAGCCTTGCCGATCGCCGCCACCGTCTCCGGCGCCAGCACCAGGCCGTTGCGCGTCATGGCATCGACCTGCTCGAGCATCGTGCCGGCGCGCATCAGCAGCGATGGCACCTGCGCGGCGAAGCGGCCGAGCTCGCCGACCCCGCCCGCGGCGTCTTCCAGTTTGCCGATGGGGCCGAGATTGCGCGCGATCCATTCGCGCACCACCGGATCGGCCGTCTTCCACATGTCGAGCTTCGGATCGAACGTCCGCGCCACGCCCTCGACCACCACCATGGTCTTCTGCAGCAGGATCAGCTCCGGCCGCGTCTGCATGTCGAAGATGCCGGTGACCTCGAACAGCAAGGTCAGCAGCTTGGCCATCGAGATGTCTTCGGCGGTGCGGTTGTGGATCGGCTCGCCGATGGCGCGGATCGCCTGCGCGAAAGCCTCCACCGAATGATGCCGCGGCACATAGCCGGCGTCGAAATGCACCTGCGCGACGCGCATGTAATCGCGGGTGATGAAGCCGAACAGGATCTCGGCGAGGAAGCGGCGTTCCTTCGGCCCGAGCCGGCCCATGATGCCGAAATCGACTGCGACCAGCCGGCCCTCGTCATCGACGAACAGATTGCCCGGATGCATGTCGGCATGGAAGAAGCCGTCACGCAAAGCATGGCGCAGGAAGCTCTGGATCACGATGCGGCCGAGCGCCGGCAGGTCGAAGCCCTTGGCTTCCAGCCCGGCGCGGTCGTTGAGCTTGGTGCCGCCGACCCATTCCATGGTCAGCACTTCGCGCGCGGTGCGGTCCCAGTCGATGCCGGGCACGCGGAACTCCGGATCGTCCTTGGTGTTCTCCGCCATCTCCGACAAGGCCGCGGCCTCGAGGCGGAAATCCATTTCCAGCCGCACCGAGCGGTCGAGCGTGTTGACGACTTCGACGAAACGCAGACGCTGCGCTTCCGGCGACAGCGCTTCGGCGTTGCGCGCGGCGAAATAGAAGGCGTCGAGATCGACGCGGAAGCGCCGCTCCACGCCGGGCCGCAGGATCTTCACCGCAACGGTCTTGCGCACGCCATCGACATCGACTTCGGCGCGGTGCACCTGCGCGATCGATGCCGCCGCGACGGACGGCCCGAAGCTCGCATAGGCGCTGGCGACCGGCCGTTCCAGCGCCTCCGTGACCACGGCTTCCGCCTCCGCTTGCGGAAACGCCGGCATCTTGTCCTGCAGCGATTCCAGATCGCGCGCGATCACGGTGCCGACCACGTCGGGCCGCGTCGCCAGGAACTGGCCGAGCTTGACGTAAGTGGGCCCGAGCCGCCGCAGCGCCGCCGCCAGCCGGCTTTCGCCGCTGCGCGCGCCGCGCCGCTCGATCAGCCGCGCCAGCGTAATGCCGGTGCGCGCCGGCATCGGCAGCGGCCGCGTATCGACCAGGCCGAACACGCCCTCGCGCGCGAACACGTAGCCGGCGCGCGACAGGCGGATGAGGTGGGAAATGCCGGCGATCACAATTTCCAGCCCGAATGCATCGCCACGACGCCGCCGGTCATCGGCGTGAACGAGACGCGGCGGAAGCCGGCGTCGGTGATCATCTGCGCGAAGGCCTTGGGCTTGGGAAACTTGCGGATCGATTCCACGAGATACTGGTAGGCCTCGCGGTCGCCGGTGACGCGCTCGCCGACGCGCGGGATCACCTTGAACGAATACAGCTCATAGATCTTGTCGAGCCCCGGCACATCGACCGACGAGAATTCCAGGCACAGGAAGCGGCCGCCATACTTCAGCACGCGATGCGCTTCCTTGAGCGCCTTGTCGATGCGCGGCACGTTGCGGATGCCGAAGGCGATGGTGACGCAATCAAAGCTCTTGTCGGCGTAGGGCAGCTCCTCGGCATTGCCCTGCTCGAAGGTGACCTGGCCGTCGAGGCCGCGCTTCTCGGCGCGCTCGCGGCCCACGGCGAGCATCTCGGCATTGATGTCGCACACCGTGACGCGGGTGCCGGTGCCGCCGGCCTCGACCGTGCGGAAGGCGACGTCGCCGGTGCCGCCGGCGAGATCGAGCAGCGCGAATTCTTTGTCGCCCTTGGGAGGATTGACCGCCGTGACCAGCGCATCCTTCCACGGCCGGTGGAGACCGCCGGACATCAGGTCGTTCATCAGGTCGTAGCGCCGGGCCACCGAATGGAACACGTCATCGACCAGCCCCTGCTTCTCGGTCAGGGGCACGTCGCGGTAGCCGAAATGCGTTTCGTCAGCCTTGGTCATCAGCCAATAATCCTTTGCGGGCAGGACCATAGCGCGGCAGACGGCAAGGCGCTATCAATCTATCCGGTCATTCCGGGGCGCGGCCGAAGGCCGCGAACCCGGAATCCAGCCACGGCCACTCTGCTCGCATCTGGATTCCGGGTCCGCGAGCTTTGCTCGCGTCCCGGAATGACGAGTTTGACCATGCCCGAATTGCCCGAAGTCGAGACGGTACGCAGGGGCCTTGCCCCCGCCATGGAGGGTGCGCGCATCGACAAGGTCGAGGTGCGGCACCGCGGCCTGCGCTGGCCGATCGCCAGGGACTTCGAAAAGCGCATCGAGGGCCAGACCGTCGAGGGCCTCGGCCGACGCGCCAAATATCTCACCGCCGACCTGTCCTCGGGCGACGTGCTCATCATGCATCTGGGCATGTCGGGCTCGTTCCGCGTCGGGCATGAATCGCGGCCGGGCATTTACCATCACGAGAAGTCCAAGAGCGTGGCGCACGACCACGTCGTCTTTCACCTGTCGAATGGCGAGACGGTGACGTTCAACGATCCGCGCCGCTTCGGCTCGATGAAGCTGGTTGCGCGCGTCAAGCTCGATTCCGAACCGCTCTTGAAAAGCATCGGCCCCGAGCCGCTTGGCAATGAATTCGACGCGGCCATGCTCGCCGCTGCCTGCGCCGGGAAGAAGACATCGCTCAAGGCGGCGCTGCTCGACCAGCGCGTCGTTGCTGGCCTCGGCAATATCTATGTCTGCGAGGCGCTGTACCGCGCGCATTTGTCGCCCAAGCGCATCGCCGCCACCATCGCCGATCGTCATGGCAGGCCGAACGAGCGCGCGGTTGCGCTGGTCGTCGCCATCAAGGCGGTGCTCAACGACGCCATCAAGGCCGGCGGCTCGTCGCTGCGCGATCACCGCCGCGCCGACGGCTCGCTCGGCGATTTCCAGCACAATTTTCTGGTCTACGACCGCGAAGGGCAGAAGTGCCCGGACGGCAAGGGGACGGTGAAGCGCATTGTCCAGAACGGCCGCTCGACCTTCTATTGCCCGGGTTGTCAAAAGTAGGAAAAATTTGCCAGAAATGAGCTAACGCCACAGCGCAACGCCGGGAGCAGTCAATGGCATACGGAAACATCATCGTCGACACCAAGGGCCGCGTCGGCGTCATCACGCTGAACCGCCCCACTGCGCTCAATGCGCTCAACCGCGCGCTGATGGGCGAACTGACGCAGGCGGTCGTCGACTTCCAGAACAACGACGCCATCGGCTGTCTGCTGATCACCGGCAGCGACAAGGCCTTCGCCGCCGGCGCCGACATCAAGGAGATGGCGGAGAAGTCGTTCATCGACGCCTATCTCGGCAATTTCGCCGCCGACTGGCATGCGCCGACCAAGACGCGCAAGCCTGTGGTCGCCGCGGTCGCCGGCTTCGCGCTCGGCGGCGGCTGCGAACTTGCCATGCTGTGCGATATCATCATCGCCGCCGACACCGCCAAGTTCGGCCAGCCCGAGATCAAGCTCGGCGTCATTCCCGGCATCGGCGGCACGCAGCGCCTGACGCGCGCCATCGGCAAGGCCAAGGCGATGGACCTCGTTCTCACCGGGCGCATGATGGACGCCGCCGAAGCCGAGCGCTCCGGCCTCGTCGCCCGCGTCGTGCCGGCGGCGCAGTTGATGGACGAGGCGATGAAGGCGGCCGAGACCATTGCCGGCATGTCGCTGCCGTCGGTGCTGGCGGCCAAGGAGTCGGTCGATACCGCTTTCGAGACGTCGCTCGCCGAAGGCCTGCGCTTCGAGCGCCGCATCTTCCATGCGCTGTTCGCGACGGAAGACCAGAAGGAGGGCATGAAGGCCTTCATCGAGAAGCGCAAGCCGCAGTGGAAGAACAAGTAACTGACAGAGTCACGATTCTCCTGCCCCGGACGCGCTGCGGCGTCCTCACTTCCCCTCTCCCCTTGAGGAAGAGGGTGGCGAACATTGAGCGAAGCGAAATGTGAGCCGGGAGAGGGGTTGCTTCCATTGCGCGCCGACCCCTCTCCCGCCCTCGCTATCGCTCGGGCACCCTCTCCCTCAAGGGGAGAGGGGAAGAAAGAAAGCGGCTATTTGCGGACACAAATAACCCTTGCCACCGCCTCGCGCGGGTCGGCGGTCGAGGTGGCCGGTTGCGCCACCTTGTGCGCGTCGAGGAGGCCGCGGATCTGATCGGCGCGGATGAGGCGCACCGGCGGCGCCGCGGGCGCGATGCTGGCCAGCACGGTGTTGCGCATTTCGGTGACGCCGATCAGGTGTCCGCTCGCGTCGATCGCCGCCGCGCCCGAGAAGCCCGCCATCGGCACCGGGTCGCGCAGCTCGAGCGCATTGCCGCCGTTCAGCTTCGCCTTGATCTCGGTGAGCTTGCCGAGGCCGCCGCTCTCTTTCGGGTCGGGAATGCCGGCGATGGTCACATCGCCCTTGGCCGCGGGCGCGGAATGACGCGGCAGCGCCAGCGGCGTCATGTTGCGCGCGCCATAGACGCGCAGCAGCGCCAGTCCCTTGTCCTCGCCGATGCGCTCGGCGTCGCCGAAGCCGCCGGCGACGATCACCTGACAGCCTTGCGTCAGCCGCGCATCGGCGACGATGTGTCCCTGCGCGCTGACGACGAGCCCGCTGCCGTATTCGACCGACTTTGCCAATGTCGCGAACGGCGCGGCGCGCTGCGGAAACGGCGAGAAGGCGGACGCCATCGCCACCATCACCGGCGCGACGATGCCTTCCATCGCCTGATCGTAGAGCATGGTGAAGCCGCGCACTTCGCCGTTGCGGATCTGCGCGCGCACGGAAAATTTCTTCAGGCCCTGCAGGCCGCTGATGAAAAAGCTGTCGTCGCGCAGGATGCTGTATTCGATCTTGCGCGTCGCCGGCTCCTGCTTTTCGCGCTCGAACAGCGCCGACAGCTTCAGCGACGGCTCGACATGGCGAAACGTCTCGACCTGCACGTCGCCGTAGCGCGACGACCAGTGCGTGCCGCGTCTGGCCTCGCGCGCCAGCGGCACCATCTTGGTCGGCAGGCCGATGCGGATGCCGGTCGCCGGATCGACGACCACGCTCCAGCCGAACTCGTCCTGATAATTCTTCGCCGCCCCGACCAGCTCGCTGCGCTCGCGATCGGTCAGCGTGCCGGTGACCTTGTAGTTCTTGCGCTTCTGGAAATTCTTGATGGCGACGGCGAGCGGATCGTCGCCGTTCTCGGCGGCGCCGGTGAAATCGCCCGACCACAACAGCGCCGCCTGGATCAGCAGGCGCTCGTCGGAGGCGTTGCCGTAAAGCGTGTCGCCGTCATTGCCGGCTTCCGTCGCCGGATTGACCGGCTTGGCCTCCGGCAACGCCGCGGCGTCCGGGCCCGGCGCAATGGCCACGAGCTCGGCGGCCGCCGGAGTTTTCAGAACCTCGGGGCGCGGCCGCGGCATGGCGATGGCCATCGGCGCGTCGGTCTTGTCGGGCGCCTTCGCCTCCGGCGTTTTTGTTTCGGATGTCTTCGGGTCGGGAGCCTTTGCCTCAGGGGCCTTTGCGTCAGGAGCTTTGGCGTCCTGAGGCTTTGTCTCCGGCGCGACAGCAGCAACAGGCTTCAATGCGTCAGGCTTGGGCTGCGGCAAGGGACTGGCCGGCGTCGTCGCGGCGGCCTGCTTGTCGGCCGGCTTTTGCGCGGGCTTTTCTGCCGATCTGGCCGGCTTGTTATGAGCGGGCTTGTCGGCGTGAGCCGGCGCGGCGTCTTCAACGGGGTAGGGCGCTGCATCGGGACCGCCCGGCTGCGCGGCCGCGCCACCGGCGCCAAAACCAAGCGCCAGCGTCGCCGTCACCGCCAAAAGGGGGCCGAAACGCATACCGTTTACTCAATGCTAACCAATCGGGCCACCTTAGCCCAACAGGGAGGTGGCGCAACCGCCGGGCGGAAATTGCATTAACCGGCTCGTTTTGCCGCGGTTGAGTGTTAAATTGACGGCAAATGACAGCCCTTCCCCCCCTCAGCCGCGACGAACTCGAACGCTATGCCCGCCACATCGTCATGCGCGAGGTGGGCGGCCCCGGCCAGGCGAAGCTGAAGGCCGCTAAGGTGCTGGTGGTCGGCGCCGGTGGGCTCGGCGCGCCGCTGCTGCTGTATCTCGCCGCCGCCGGCGTCGGCACCATCGGCATTGTCGATGACGACGACGTGGCTTTGTCCAACCTGCAGCGTCAGGTCATTTTCGGCACCGGCGACGTCGGCGCATCGAAGGCCGAGCGCGCGCGCGACGCGCTGGCGCGCCTCAATCCGCACGTGAAGGTCGAGGTGCATAACGAACGTCTCAACGCCGGCAACGCGCTGCCGCTCATCGGGAGCTACGACATCGTCGCCGACGGCTCCGACAATTTCGAAACGCGCTATCTGGTGTCCGACACCTGCTATGCCGCGAAGAAGCCGCTCGTCACCGCCGCGCTCGGTGTGTTCGACGCCTCGCTCACCACCATTCGCGCGCATGAGCGGCGCGGCGATGGCGTGCCCAATCCGACATATCGTTGTTTATTCCCCGAACCGCCGCCGCCGGGCACGGTGCCGGCCTGTTCGGAAGCCGGCATCCTCGGCGCGCTGCCCGGCATTCTCGGTTCGATGATGGCGCTCGAGGTCATTCGCGAGATTGTCGGCTTCGGCGAAGGTCTCGTCGGCAGGCTGCTGATGATCGACGCGCGTTCCATGCGCTTCGAAACGCTGGACTACTCGTGGGACAAGGACAATCCGCTCAGTGGTAATTACGCGGCGGTTACGGCGTCTTCCGGCGAATAGTGAATCGAATTAACTCGGCTGGCGCATGTCCGCTGAGTAAAGCTTATAGATAACATCCGTTAACGCGTCCGTTGCTGTCCGCTTAACGGCGGCCCAGCATTTTTCGGTCAAACTGAACTCAAATCCGGTCGAGCTTTTAGATACCCGGAACCGGTTGGATCGAGTTCGGTGTCATGTCGCAAATGCAGCAGAGCCAGAACAGTCCGCGCGATCGCGGCGTCATCGACTGTCTCAAGTGTCATTCGCCGATCTATATCGACAAGCCCGGCAGCGTCGCTGTCGAGTTCTCCGTGCCATGTCCGAAATGCGGCCATCGCGGCATGTATTTCAAGCGCATGATGCGCGGGGAAAACGAACAGCCCGAACGCCGCCGCACGCAGCGGGAGTGATGAGGCGGTTCGCGCGCCGCCCGTAGCCCCTCGTCCGTAGCCCGCATGGAGCGAAGCGCAATGCGGGGCGGCAGCTCCCGGATTTCGCTGCGCTACATCCGGGCTACAAGCCGCGCTTCCGCACTTACAACACTGACGGCAGCACCCGATCCGGCGCACCAGGCCCGCGCCTGCGCAGGGCCGTCTTCAAGAAGAAAAGGTCGCCGGCCTCGGTCTCACAACATGCTCGGCAGGACTCTGTCCGGCGGCCGATGGCCGTCCATGAAGGTCTTGATGTTGATGATGACCTTCTCGCCCATGTCGACGCGGCCCTCGAGCGTCGCCGAGCCCATGTGCGGCAGCAGCGTCACCTTGCCGGCCTTGGCGAGCTTGACGAGCTTCGGGTTCACCGCGGGCTCGTGCTCGAACACGTCGAGGCCGGCGCCGGCGATCTCGCCGGCTTCCAGCATGCGCGCCAGCGCGTTCTCGTCGATGACTTCGCCGCGCGCGGTGTTGACGACATAGGCCTCGGGCCGCAGCATCTTGAGCCGCCGCGCCGACAGCAGATGGAACGTCGCCGGCGTGTGCGGGCAGTTCACCGACACGATGTCCATGCGCGCGAGCATCTGGTCGAGGCTCTCCCAGTAGGTCGCGTCGAGCTCTTCCTCGATCTTCGGCGCCACCTTGCGGCGGTTGTGATAGTGCACCTGCAGGCCGAAGGCGCGGGCGCGCCGCGCCACCGCCTGGCCGATGCGGCCCATGCCGATGATGCCGAGGCGCTTGCCCCAGATGCGGTGACCCAGCATCCAGGTCGGCGACCAGCCGTTCCAGTCCTTGTCGGAGGTGAGAACCTGCGCGCCTTCGGTGAGCCGCCGCGGCACCGCGAGGATCAGCGCCATGGTCATGTCGGCGGTGTCTTCGGTCAGCACGCCCGGCGTGTTGGTGACCGTGATGCCGCGCTGAACCGCGGTGGCGACGTCGATATTGTCGACGCCGTTGCCGAAATTGGCGATCAGCCGCAACTGCTCGCCGGCCTTGGACAGCAGCGCCGCGTCGATCTTGTCGGTCACGGTCGGCACCAGCACGTCGGCGGTCTTGACCGCTTCGGCGAGTTCGGCCGCGCTCATCGGCTTGTCGCCGGCGTTGAGGCGGACGTCGAACAATTCCCGCATCCGCAGCTCGATCGCTTCGGGCAGGGTGCGGGTGACGACGACGACGGGCTTCTTCGGTTTCACCATTGGCTTCGGAACTTCGATGGACGGGGTCGAAAAACGGGATGTTCAGGGCTCATTAACCGCGCTGGCACAGACTGCCGCTCCGTGACTGCGAGGCTTCAAATTCCTTCCGTTTCCTACCAGATGGCCGAGACAACACAAAGCGCCCGGCGGCGTGTGGCCGTAAAGGCTGGCCGCGGCCTCGCCGCCGCCCTGATCGCGGCCCTGTGCCTCGGCGCCGGCGCGCGGGCGGCCACCGACGTACCCGCCGGGCCGGTCAGCGGCCTGCCGATGCCGCGTTTCGTCAGCCTCAAGTCGGACCGGACGAATGTCCGCGCCGGCCCCAACAAGGACCAGGACGTGCGGTGGGTCTATACCCGCGCCGGCATGCCGGTCGAAATCACCGCCGAATTCGAGAACTGGCGCCGCATCCGCGACTGGGAAGGCGCCGAGGGCTGGGTTTACCACTCGCTGCTGTCCGGCCGGCGCAGCGGCGTCGTGGTGCCGTCGCGCAACGAGGAACTGGTGCCGATCTATCAGCGGCCGAGCCTCGAATCCGGGGTGATGGCGCAGTTGCAGTCCGGCGTGCTGGCCCAGATCAAATCCTGCGACGGCAACTGGTGCGAGATCGTCGGGCGCAGCTTCTCCGGTTTCATCGTGCAGGAGCGCATCTGGGGCGCCTATCCGCACGAGAAGATCGACTAAATTTACTCCGCTCGTCCCCGCGAAAGCGGGGACCCAGTTCTGAGCTTTCTGGATTCCCGCTTTCGCGGGAATGAACGGTGTCGGGTGCGTCGTTCTCACAACTCGATAGCGAAATATTCGCGGAACCGCTGCCGCCCTTTTGTCGTCACGCTGACGGCGCGCGAGCCTTCGACGCGGCGGATCCATCCGGCCGTCAGACAATGCGCGCACAACGCCGCGCCCAATGCGCCGCCGATATGCGGGCGCCGCTCGCTCCAGTCGAGGCACGGCCGGCACAGGATGCGTTTCGATCGCTCGGGCTTGCGCGTCTCGAGCGCGATGCCGAGCCGCTCGAACAGGCTCGCGCCTTCCGCCGTGACGATGCCGGCGTCCGCCGTCAATTCGATCTGCCGGTTGGCGATCATCGCATCGGCGAGCGCGACGCCGAGATGACCGGCGAGATGATCGTAACAGGTGCGCGCCGCGCGCAGCGCCTTGTCGCGCGGGCCGGTGACGATGACGCGCGGCCGCGCATCCGCCGCGACCTGCATGATGCTCTCGAGCATGCGCGCCACCGCCGGCGAGGCGAGGCGGTGATAGCGGTGGCGGCCCTGCTTCTCGACCGCGATCAAGCCGCCGGCGGCAAGCTTCGTCAGATGCCCGGACGCCGTCTGCGGCGTGACATGCGCGGCCTGTGCGAGTTCGCTTGCCGTCAGCGCGCGCCCGTCCATCAGCGCATGCAGCATGCCGGCGCGCGCCGGATCGCCCGCCAGACTGGCTATTTCCGTGAATGCGCCCTGGCTCGCCATGGCCGGCTCCGTGTTGTTGGCCCGTGCATCCTAGCCACTTTGCGCGCGCGATACTTCGGCCGTGACCGTAACGTTCCGCCGCGTGGCGCGCGCATGGTCGCCGTCATGACACGACCATCGATCCTGACGACGCTTGTGCTCTGGTACCATCGTTGCCGCACGCGGCGGCACTTGCGCGATCTGCCGCCGCATCTGCTGCGCGACGTCGGCCTCGACGACGCGGCGCGCGAACACGAATGCCGCCAATGGCCGTGGCAGGGTCGCGCCGACGATAGCCCAAAAGAAAACGGGCGCCGCTTGCGCGCGCCCGTTGGTGAATTCGCGGTGAGCGATAAGCTCTAGACCTTGCGGCGCAGCCGCACGACCACATCGACACGCGCGATCTCGTAGCCTTCCGGCGCTTCCGGCGTCTTGCCGACGATCACGTCGCTGGCCGGAATGTCGAGCAGCTCGTCCTCGCCTTCGACGAAGAAGTGGTGATGCGAGGAGGCGTTGGTGTCGAAATAGGCCTTGGTGCCGTCCACCGGCACCTGGCGCAGCAGGCCGACTTCGGTGAACTGGTGCAGCGTGTTGTAAACGGTGGCCAGCGACACCGGCACCTTGGCGCGGGTCGCTTCCTCGTACAGCGCTTCGGCGGTCAGGTGGCGGTCGCCCTTGCCGAACAGGATCCAGCCGAGCGCCATGCGCTGGCGGGTCGGGCGCAGGCCGACATCACGCAGCATCGACTTGACGTCGTGCCAGGGGCAGCCGGTGAAGGCCGCACGGTCGTGGGCTTCGGCGGCGTCCGCTTTGCTGATCGGCAACATCGTGGTCCGGGTTTCGGTCATGCTTGGCCAAGCTCTTCCACTGATTACGCTTCTGACAATCATTCGCATACGAGGGGGATGCTTGGCCGGAATATAGCGATCCGAAGGCCTGGCGCCACGTTGCGAGGGAACAGGCGCCCGGACAGCCGGCGCGAAACCTGTTTCATCTGCAACATATCGGAGGGGGCGAAAAGGCGCAACTCCGGTATATCCCGGAGAACGCCATTTTGCCGCGCCGGTTAAGGGCTTAACGACCGGCTTGCCACTCTACGGCCGCCTTTGCCCCCCTCAGGCCGGTGTGGTACCCCTTCGCCATTGAATTTACGGCTTTCTTCGCTATGCCTTCGGCATCGGCCGGGGGCGGCCACCAGACTGGGAACTTTGCATGATGACCGAGCGCCGGAGCAGTTTTGGCTATGAGGACCTGCTGGCCTGCGGCCGCGGCGAACTGTTCGGCCCCGGCAATGCCCAGCTCCCGCTGCCCCCGATGCTGATGTTCGACCGCATCACCGAAATCTCGGAAACCGGCGGCGAATTCGGCAAGGGCATGGTGCGCGCGGAACTCGACGTGAAGCCGGACCTCTGGTTCTTCCAGTGCCATTTCAAGGGCGACCCGGTGATGCCCGGCTGCCTCGGCCTCGACGCCCTCTGGCAGATGGTCGGTTTTTTCCTCGGCTGGCTGGGTGAACCCGGCCGCGGCCGCGCCATCGCCACCGGCGAGATCAAGTTCAGCGACCAGGTGCTGCCGAGCGTCAAAAAGGTCGTTTACGGCGTCGATTTCAAACGCGTCATGCGCTCCAAGCTGAAGCTCGGCATCGCCGATGGCTGGTTGGCGGCCGACGGCAAGGTGATCTACAAGGCCAGCGACCTGAAGGTCGCGCTGTTCAACCAGGGCGACGCGCAGCCGGCTGGCGCCTGAGCCGGGCTATTTCTCGATTTCGGCGCGCGGGTGGTTTCGCTCTTGCGGTTTTGCCGCCGGCGGCCAATCTGTGAGCCAATCGCCGACATTTCGTGAAGGGAAACGATGATGCGACGGGTAGTCGTCACCGGGATGGGGATCGTCTCATCCATTGGCAACAATACGCAGGAAGTTCTCGCCAGCCTGCGTGAGGCCAAGTCCGGCATCACATTCGCCACCGAATTCGCCGAGCACGGCTTCAAATGCCAGGTCTACGGCAAGCCGACGCTCGATCCGTCGGGCATGGTCGATCGCCGCGCCATGCGTTTCCTCAGCCAGGCCTCGGCCTGGAACCATGTCGCCATGGATCAGGCGATCCGCGATTCCGGTCTCGAGGAAAAAGACATCGTCAATCCGCGCACCGGCATCATCATGGGCGCGGGCGGTCCGTCGACCGAAACCATCGTCGAGGCCGCCGACATCACCCGCAAGAACGGCTCGCCCAAGCGCATCGGCCCCTTCGCCGTGCCGAAGGCCATGTCGTCGTCGCCGTCGGCGACGCTCGCCACCTGGTTCAAGCTCAAGGGCGTGAACTATTCGATCTCGTCCGCCTGCGCGACCTCGACGCATTGCGTCGGCAACGCCGCCGAAATGATTCAGTGGGGCAAGCAGGACGTGATGTTCGCCGGCGGCTCGGAAGATCTGAGCTGGACCATGTCGAACCTGTTCGACGCCATGGGCGCGATGTCGTCGAAGTACAACGACACGCCGCAGACCGCCTCGCGCGCTTATGACGTATCCCGCGACGGCTTCGTCATCGCCGGCGGCGCCGGCGTTCTGGTGCTCGAGGAGCTCGAGCATGCCAAGGCCCGCGGCGCCAAGATCTACGCCGAAGTCGCCGGCTACGGCGCGACCTCGGACGGCTACG
The DNA here is from genome assembly GCA_017849615.1 of Pseudolabrys sp. GTDB lineage: Bacteria > Pseudomonadota > Alphaproteobacteria > Rhizobiales > Xanthobacteraceae > Pseudolabrys. The sequence goes on from JAFIGS010000011.1 coordinate 278,787, forward strand.
ACATGGTGGCGCCGTCGGGCGAAGGTGCGCAGCGCTGCATGAAGCTGGCGCTGGAAACCTGCAAGGTGCCGATCGATTACATCAACCCGCACGCCACGGCGACGCCGGTCGGCGACGCCAAGGAGATCGAGGGCCTGCGCGCCGTGTTCGGCGACAAGTGCCCGCCGATCTCCGCGACGAAGTCGCTGTCGGGCCACTCGCTGGGGGCCGCCGGCGTTCAGGAAGCGATCTACACGCTGCTGATGATGCAGAACGGCTTCATGTGCGAGAGCGCCAACATCAAGGATCTCGATCCCGATTTCGCCGACATGCCGATCCTGCGCGAGCGCAAGGACAACGTGCAGATCCGCGCCGCGATGTCGAACTCGTTCGGCTTCGGCGGCACCAACGGCACGCTGGTGTTCAAGCACGTGGATGCGTAACAACTCCTGTCATTCCGGGACGGCACGAGGTGCCGGACCCGGAATCCATATCCCCAGTGCTGCGTGTATGGATTCCGGGCTCGCTCGCCAAAGCGCGTTGTAAACGCGCTTATGGCTCGCGCCCCGGAATGACGCCAACAACGACTAAGGGCTGAGACCAATGCCGGGTTTGATGGAAGGTAAGCGCGGGCTGATCATGGGGGTCGCCAACGACCACTCGATCGCCTGGGGCATCGCGAAGACGCTGCATCAGCACGGCGCGCAGATCGCCTACACCTATCAGGGCGACGCGCTCCTCAAGCGGGTCAAGCCGCTCGCCGAGCAGACCAACTCTGATATCATCCTGCCTTGCGACGTCGAGGACATCGCCTCGGTCGACAAGCTGTGGGCGACGATCAAGGAGAAGTGGGGCACCATCGACTTCTTCGTTCACGCCGTCGGCTTCTCCGACAAGAACGAACTCAAGGGCCGCTTCGCCGACAACACGCGCGAGAACTTCGTGCGCACCATGGTGATCTCGTGCTTCTCCTTCGCCGAGAGCGCCAAGCGCGCGGCGGAGCTGATGCCGAATGGCGGCGCCATGGTGACGCTGACCTATAATGGCGGCGATCGCGCCATGCCCAATTACAACGTCATGGGGCTGGCCAAGGCGGCGCTGGAATCCTCGGTGCGCTATCTCGCCGTCGATTTCGGCCACCAGAAGATCCGCGTCAACGCCATCTCGGCGGGGCCGATCCGCACGCTCGCCGGCGCCGGCATCGGCGATGCGCGCTACATGTTCGCCTTCCAGCAGAAATACTCGCCGCTCGGACGCGGCGTGACACTGGAAGATCTCGGCGGTTCGGGTCTCTATCTGTGCTCGGACCTGTCGACCGGCGTGACCGGCGAGATCCATTTCGTCGACTCAGGCTACAACGTCATCGCCATGCCGCAGCCGGCGGCGCTGCGCGACGCCGGCGGCTCGGTCGAAAACGGCGGCTGAGGCCCACTGTCGGCCCGGCTCTCTCCGTCATTCCGGGCCCATCGCTTCGCGATGTCCCGGAACGACGATAGAAAATAGTCCTTGACTGTTATTCCTACGATAGGATAGCCTTCATTCGTCCGGCTCCAGCCGAGGGCGCTGTCATGAGGCGTCGTTTCAGTGGGAGCAGGATGCGGTGCCCGCGGGCACGGGGATTACGCACCCCGGGCGCTCGGGCGGCGACGGGGCTCCGCCCGCCGGCAATAAGACCGGCTGCAAGGAGCTTGCTGATGGTGAGCGCTACCCGTTCACACTCGAACGGATCAGCCGCCAGAAGCGCGGCCCGACGCCGTAAATGACACCGCGATGGAGCGCCGCGGGGCGCAGGCCTCTCCGATCGCAAGGAGGGCCGGCACCGCAAGGTGCATCTGTTGGGCGCCTCGCGGCGCTCCATCCCCTCGGCTTTTCCGAGGGGCAGACGAGGAAGGCAGGCCGTCCCGGGCCTTCGAGAACAGGGGCGCTGGCGCATGTCCGCCGCAATCGGAGCGCTCCCTGCAACCGTCTTCGGCGCTCTTGCCCGCCATCGAATGCGCCTATAATGACGACGGCAATCGTCCCGTCCCGGCCCGTTCCTGAAGGAGTTTCCATGTCGCAGCCCGCCGAGAAGCGCCCCTACAAGCCGCAGATTCTGAAGGACCGCGACTTCCAGTGGGAGGATCCGCTTGGCATCGAGTTCGACCTCACCGAGGAAGAGCGCATGGTGCGCGACACCGCCAAAGGCTTCGCCGAAGACTACCTGATGCCGAAGGTCACCGAGGCCTATCTCAACGAGACGCATGACCCGAACAACCTGCCGGCGATGGGCAAGCTCGGCCTGCTCGGCCCCACCATCCCCGAGGAATACGGCGGCGCCGGCCTTGGCTATGTCGCCTACGGCCTGATCGCCCGCGAGATCGAGCGCGTCGACTCGGGCTATCGCTCGACCATGTCGGTGCAGTCCTCGCTCGTGATGTATCCGATCTACGCCTACGGTTCGGAAGAGCAGCGCCGCAAATATCTGCCCAAGCTCGCCACCGGCGAGTTCGTCGGCTGCTTCGGCCTCACCGAGCCGGACCACGGCTCCGATCCGGGCTCGATGGTGACGCGCGCCGAGAAGGTGTCCGGCGGCTACAAGCTCAACGGCGCCAAGACCTGGATTTCCAACGCGCCCTTCGCCGACATCGCGGTGGTCTGGGCCAAGCTCGATGGCGTCATCCGCGGTTTCATCGTCGAGCGCGGCACGAAGGGTTTCTCGACGCCGAAGATCGAAGGCAAGCTCTCGCTGCGCGCTTCGACCACCGGCGAGATCGTGCTCGCCGATTGCGTCGTGCCGGAAGAGAACCTGTTGCCGAATGCGCAAGGACTCTCGGGCCCGTTCGGCTGTCTCAACAATGCGCGCTACGGCATCGCCTGGGGCGTCATGGGCGCTGCCGAATTCTGCTGGCACGCCGCGCGCCAGTACACGCTCGACCGCAAGCAGTTCAATCGCCCGCTGGCGGCGACGCAGCTCGTGCAGAAGAAGCTCGCCGACATGCAGACCGAGATCGCGCTCGGTCTGTCGGGCGCGCTGCGCCTCGGCCGCATGATCGAGGCCGGCCGCGCCGCGCCGCCGTCGATCTCGCTGATGAAGCGCAACAACTGCGGCAAGGCGCTGGATATCGCGCGCGTCGCCCGTGACATGCACGGCGGCAACGGCATCTCGAGCGAGTATCACGTGATGCGTCACGCCGCGAACCTCGAGACGGTCAACACCTACGAGGGCACGCATGACGTTCACGCGCTGATCCTCGGCCGCGCCCAGACCGGCATCCAGGCGTTTTTCTAAAAGGCTCTTGTCCCGGACGCGGCGCAGCGCATTTGCGGTGCGCCGCGCTGGCTTTGCTCGGCCGGGACAGGTGAAGTGAAATGACCCTCGCCACCGCGCTCATGCTCTTTCTCGCCGGCATCGGCGGCGGTGTGCTGACGTCGCTGGTCGGCGGCGCCGCGGTCATCACCTATCCGGCGCTGATCGCGACCGGCCTGCCGCCCCACACCGCCGTGTGCTGCAACATGGTGGCGTCGTTTCCCGGCTCGTTTTTCGCCGCGTTGTCCGACCGCCGCCAGCTGCCGCCCCTCGATCGCGCATTCGCCGGCATGATCGTCGCCTCGTGTGTCGGCGCGGCGCTCGGCGCGCTGCTGCTGCTGGCGACGCCGCAGCGCGTGTTCGCCTTTCTGGTGCCGCCGCTGCTCGGCTTCGCCACCGTGCTGTTCGCCTTCGCCGGGCCGATCGGCAACTGGCTGCGCGCGCGCGCCGAGGCGAGGGGCCGCTCCATCGACTTCAGCGTCACCAATCTGAAAATGCTGCTGCCGGTGTCGTTCTACGGCGGCTATTTCGGCGCCGGCGTCGGCGTGCTGATCCTCGCCGTGATGTCGATTGCCACCCGCGGCGATTATCGCTCGGCCAATGTCGCGAAGAATCTCGTCACCAGCCTCAACACCGGCGCCGCCGCGGTGGTCTTCATCGCCAAGGGCGCGGTGATCTGGTTGCCGGCCCTGGTGATGATGGCCGGCACGATCATCGGCGGCCAGATCGGTGCCGCGCTCGCCAAAACCGCGCCGCGTCACGTCATGCGCATCGCCGTCACCGCGGTCGGCGCGCTGCTGACGGTCTATTTCGCGTGGGAGTACTGGTTCTGATCAGGCCAGCGAAGCGGTGTGCCGCGCCATCTCGGCGATACGTCCGGTCATCGGGCTATGCGCGTCGGTGAGCGGATCGAGCACCGTGAAATGGTTGGCGCCGTCGATCGGCACATAACGGGTTTTGGCGCCGCGCCGGCCCCATTCCTCGGCGATGGTCCTGCTCTGCCGCAGAAACTCGTCCGATTCGATGCCGCCGACCGCCGCATCGAGCATCGCGCCCTGCGGCACCTTCCAAAGCAGCGGCGATACGCGGCGCGCTTCGGCGTCGTCGAGTTTGAGGTCCTTGTTGAACGACACCTGCGTCAGCGGCGACAGATCGAATACGCCGGAAATCGCGTAGCCGGCGGGTACAAGATCGGCGGGAGCGGACGGTTCGATGCTCTTCCAGTCTGTCGCGATCATGCAGGCGGTCAGGTGTCCGCCCGCCGAATGGCCGTAAACGGTGATGCGCTTCGAGTGCATGCGCCACAACATCAGACACGCGGCGCGCATCTGCTCGGTGATCGTGGCAATCGAGACGGTCGGGCACAGATCGTAGCCGGCCACCGCGACGTCGATGCCGTTCTCGTTGAGCCCCTTGGCCATCTGGCTGAACGTTACCGGCGACAATGCGCGCCACCAGCCACCATGAATGAACATGGCGAGCGGCGCATCCGCCTCGCCGGACGGAAAGAAATCGATGGTCTGCCGCGCCGACGGCCCGTATTTGAGGCCGATCTGCGCGCCCCTGGCGGCGTCGCGATAGGCCGCGGCTTCGGCGTCCCAGCGCGCGAAAATCTGCGGATGTTCCGGCACGCGGGCGCGGTTGTCGTATTCTTTCTCGTAATCGATGGCCATCGCGGTCTCTCCCGGTTCCGCGCGGACACTGGCGTATCGAATGGCGTCGTTCAAGGGACGTGCGGGCATGGCTCCAATGGGCTACAGTTGCTCCATGTCCGCTCTCATCAAACCTGTGTCCCTGCCGGTGGACGGCCGGCAGTCGGAAACGGCGCTCGCCGTGGCGCGCGGCACCGCGCGGCTGCTCTATGCGCACGGCTTCTGCGTCGTCAGCGAACTGCCGCTGCCCTCCGGCCGCCGTGCCGATCTGACGGCGGTGAGCGCCAACGGCGAGGTCTGGATCGTCGAGATCAAATCGTCGGTCGCCGATTTCCGCGCCGATCAGAAATGGCAGGATTATCGCGCGCACTGCGACCGGCTGTTCTTCGCCACCGCGCAGGATGTGCCGTGCGAGATCTTCCCGCCCGACACCGGCCTGATCGTGGCCGATGCCTTCGGCGCGGCATTTTATTGCGAAGCGCCCGAGCACAAACTCGCCGCCGCGACGCGCAAATCGATGCTGTTGCTGATCGCGCGCGCCGCCGCACTGCGGCTGCAATCGCTCATCGACCCGAATGGGCCTTACGCCGAAATGATCTAGCCGCAAAAGAAAATGGCCGGGACAAGCCCGGCCATTTTAACTTTGCAAGAGCAGCAGACTTATCGCGGCGCGCGCTTCGCCAAAATCCGCTGCAGTGTACGGCGGTGCATGTTGAGCCGGCGCGCGGTTTCCGAAACGTTGCGGCCGCACAGTTCGTAGATGCGCTGGATGTGCTCCCAGCGCACGCGGTCGGCGGACATCGGATTTTCCGGCGGCTCGATCTTCGGGCTCTCATGCGCGAGCAGCGCGGCGAGCACGTCGTCGGCGTCGACGGGTTTGGCGAGATAATCGACGGCGCCGAGCTTCACCGCGGTCACGGCGGTGGCGATGTTGCCGTAGCCGGTGAGGATGATGCCGCGCGCTTCGGGCCGCTGCTTCTTGAGCGCGGAGATGACGTCGAGGCCGTTGCCGTCGCCCAGACGCATGTCGACCACGGCGAAAGCCGGCGCGGAGCGATCGACCTGCATCAGGCCATCGGACACCGACTCGGCGGTCGTGACCTCGAAGCCGCGCTGCTCCAGCGCCTTGGCGAGGCGCTGCAGGAACGACTTGTCGTCTTCGACGATGAGAACCGAGCGATCGGCAATGTTGTCGAGCGGCAGCGGTGCTTCAATCGTTTCGGCGGCGGCGAGATCCATGCGGTCAATTTCCTCCATCACATTCTATGCTTGTAATACATAGGTTTTATATGGCGAAATCAAGTCGCGGTGAGGCCGGCGGTGCGCTCGAAATCGGCTCTGTGCCAGCGCAATTTGATGATTGCGCCGTGCTTCGGGGTCAACTGGTTGGCAAAAGTGATCGTCGCGCCGGAGCGTTCCAGCAGCGTCTTGGCGATGAAGAAGCCGAGCCCCAGTCCGACGGGCTGGTCGTCCTTGCCGTCCGGCTTCCTGCGGCGAGTCGTCACATATGGCTCGCCGATGCGCGCCAGCACGTCCGACGCAAAACCCGGGCCGTCGTCCGTGATGGTGATCTCGAGCGTGGCATCGTCCCATTGCGTGACGACATCAACCCGCTCACGGGCGAAATCGACGGCGTTCTCGAGGAGGTTGCCGAGGCCATAGACAATCGCCGGATTGCGCGCGCCGACCGGTTCCGACTCTCGTTCGGACGGCGCGCTTACGGCGATGGTGACGTCGAAATCGCGATGTGGCGCGACCACCTCTTCGATCAGCGAGGTCACCGGCGTGCGATCGAACGGCGCGCCGGTCGAAGACAGTTCGGTGATCTTCGACAAGATCTCGCGGCAGCGCGACGCCTGGCTGCGCAGCAGCCGGACGTCGTCGCCGTGAGGCGCGTCGGCCGGAATGGCGTTCTCGAGTTCCTTGGCGATGACCGAGATGGTGGAGAGCGGCGTGCCGAGTTCGTGCGCTGCGGCGGCGGCGAGACCGTCGAGCTGCGACAGATGCTGCTCGCGGAGCATCACCAGTTCCGTCGCCGACAGCGCGTCGGCGAGTTGCCGCGATTCCTCGGTGATCTGCCACGCATAGACGCCGATGAAGCCGATGGCGAGCAGGATCGAGAGCCAGACGCCGGCCATGTAGATCGGCGGCAGCCGCAGAGGATCGGCGTCATCCCACGGCAGCGGATAGTGCACGAACACCAGCAGCGTCGCGCAGGCGATGGCGAAGACGCCGATCATCACCGTGAAGCGTGGTGGCAGCGCGGTCGCGGACAGCAGCACCGGCCCGAGGAACAGGAAGGCGAAGGGGTTCTGCAAGCCGCCGGTGAGATAGAGGAGCACCGCGAGTTCGGCGACGTCGAAGGCAAGCAGCCAGGCGGCGCGGTCCGGCTCGAGACGCTGCGTGAGGTGGAAGCGCAGCCGCAGCGCGACGTTGAGCCAGGCCGAGAGCGCAATGGCGGCAAGACAGGTCCACAGCGGCAGCGGAAATTCGAGGACGAAGTAGACGACCAGGACGGCGGTGGTCTGCCCGATGACGGCAAGCCAGCGCAGACGCACCAGGGTGTCGAGGCGCACATTGCGGCGGGGATGGTGTTGGGCGAGTTCAAGGGCGGGAGGCATGAGGGCAACCTTAGCCCAAACCAGGCGAAATTGCCGGTTCGTGTTGGCCCTTGCGTCCGGGGCGGCGGAAGGTCACATCTGGCGTGAATGTCCGGGAATTCCCTATGGATACAACCACCCCGGCGGCGATCGCCGTCGATAACCTCGTCAAGCGCTACAAGGCCGCCACGGCGGTGGACGGCATCACCTTCCACATCGCGCCAGGATCGGTGACGGGCCTGCTCGGCGGCAACGGCGCCGGCAAGACCACGACCATCGCCACCATCATGGGCCTCGTCACCCCGACGTCAGGGACCGTCCGGGTGCTGGGTGCGACCATGCCGGCGGAGCGATACCGCGTTTTGCACCGCATGAATTTCGAGAGCCCTTACGTCGACATGCCGATGCGGCTCACGGTGCGACAGAACCTCACCGTGTTCGCTCAGCTTTACGGTGTCGCTGACATGAAGGCGCGGATTGCTGCTTTGGCGTCCGAGCTGGATCTCACCGAATTCGTCGACCGCCCGACCGGCAAACTCTCGGCGGGCCAGAAGACGCGCGTGTCGCTGGCCAAGTCGCTGCTCAACCGGCCGGACGTGCTGCTTCTCGATGAGCCGACGGCCTCGCTCGATCCCGACACCGCGGACTGGGTGCGCGGCCATCTGGAAAGGTATCGCGCCGAAACCGGCGCCACCATCCTGCTCGCCTCACACAACATGAATGAAGTCGAGCGGCTGTGCGATCGCGTCATCATCATGAAGCGCGGTCGCGTCGAGGACGATGACACGCCGCAGAATTTGCTGTCGCGCTACGGCCGCGAGAATCTCGAAGAGGTGTTTCTCGACGTCGCCCGCGGGCGCGGTGAGAAGCGGGAGACGGTGGGATGAATAACCGTCTGTCGTCCCGGGCGAACGAGCGCTTGCGAGTGAGGCCCGGGACCCATAGTCACCGGACTATGGATAGCTCACGGCGTATGGGTCCCCGCTTTCGCGGGGACGACAAACTCGAGCGCGGCAATGAATAGCAATCCCTCCGCCGCCCCAATCACCTTCTCCCCCTACCGTGTCGGCGCGATGGTCCGCCGCTACTGGTATCTGCTGGTCTCGTCGTGGCCGCGGCTGCTCGACCTCGTGTACTGGCCGGCGGTGCAGATGCTGATGTGGGGTTTCCTGCAGATGTATGTGTCCAAGAACGCCGGCTTCGCCGCCGGCGCGGCGGGCACCTTTATCGGCGCCGTGCTGCTGTGGGATATCCTTTTTCGCGGGCAGCTGGGCTTCTCGATTTCGTTTCTCGAGGAGATGTGGGCGCGCAATCTCGGTAACCTGATGATGTCGCCGCTGCGCTCGACCGAATTCGTTGCTGCGCTGATGATCATGAGCCTGATCCGCCTGGCGATCGGCATGATCCCGGTGACCTTCATGGCCATGGCCTTCTTCGGCTTCAACCTATGGGGCCTCGGGCTGGCGCTGGCGGCGTTCTTCGTCAATCTCATCCTGACGAGTTGGGCGATCGGCATATTCGTTGCCGGTCTGCTGCTGAGAAACGGCATGGGCGCGGAAAGCATGGCGTGGACCATCATGTTCCTGTTTCTGCCGCTGACCTGCGTTTATTATCCGGTGTCGGTGCTGCCGGACTGGCTGCAATACGTTGCGTGGAGCCTGCCGCCCACCTATGTCTTCGAGGGCATGCGGGCGCTGCTGATCGATCAGGTATTCCGTTCCGACCTGATGATCGAAGCCTTCGCCTTCAACGTGGCCTTGTTTGCTGCGGCCGCTTACGCCTTCATCCGCCTGCTGGAGAGCGCGAGGGTCAACGGCTCGCTGATGCAGACCGGCGAATAGCGTTAAATATATGTAATTATTATGTTATTTAGCGCGTAAACCCGAATCTCATACTTGTGCGTTATGTTGACGCGGTGCGTCAAAACCGACAGTGTGCCGCGGTGAACGAAGAGCCGGAACCCGACCTGATGCCCATAGGTGAATTCGACGGAGCGGCAGCAATGCCGTCCGGCAACGGCGGCGCGCTTTCCGCTCCGCTCTACTGGCTCTACGAAATGGGCCACGCCGCGCTCGATCCCTCGCGCCGCATGGCCGATGCGACCCGGCTTTTCTTCCGCAATCCCGGCAATCCGCTCGCGCACACGACCTACGGCAAGTCGATGGCCGCCGCCGCGGAGCTGTTCGAACGTACAACGCGCATCTACGGCAAACCGGAATGGGGCATCGACGAAACGCTGGTCGGCGGTGCGCGCGCCCCGGTCAACATCAAGGCGGTGTGGGAGCGGCCGTTCTGCCGGCTGCTGCATTTCGAGCGCGCGTTCGAACATGCGCCGCGCCGGCCGCAGCCCAAGGTTCTGATCGTCGCGCCTCTTTCAGGCCACTACTCCACGCTGCTGCGCGGCACGGTGGAGGCCTTCCTGCCCAATCATGAGGTCTACATCACCGAATGGCGCAATGCGCGCAACGTGCCGCTTGCCGAAGGCCGGTTCGATCTCGACGATTACATCGATTACGTGATTTCGATGTGCCACATGCTGCAGGGCGACTGTCATGTCGTGGCCGTCTGTCAGCCCGCGGTGCCGGTGCTGGCGGCGGTCGCGGTGATGGAAGGCAATGACGACCCTTACGTGCCGCACAGCATGACGTTGATGGGTGGGCCGATCGATACACGCGTCAAGCCGACGGCGGTGAACCAGCTTGCGCAGAGCAAGGATATCGACTGGTTCCGGCGCAATGTCATCACCAAGGTGCCGTTCCCGCATCCCGGCTTCATGCGCGATGTCTATCCGGGCTTTCTGCAGCTTTCCGGATTCATGAGCATGAATCTCGACCGTCACCTCGAGGCGCATCGCTCGCTGTTCACCCATCTGGTGAAGGGCGACGGCGACTCGGTGCAGAAGCATCGCGAGTTCTACGACGAATATCTCGCGGTCATGGACCTGTCGGCCGAGTTCTATCTCCAGACCGTCGAGACCGTCTTCATCAAGCATGCGCTGCCCAAGGGCGAGATGACCCACCGTGGCATGCCGGTCGACCCGAGCAAGATTCGTCGCGTCGCACTGATGACGGTTGAAGGTGAGCACGACGATATTTCCGGTCTCGGCCAGACCGAAGCCACGCATGCGCTGTGCCCGAACATTCCGGGCGAGGACAAGGTGCATTACGTGCAGCCGGGCGTCGGACACTACGGCGTGTTCAACGGTTCGCGTTTCCGCTCCGAGATCCAGCCGCGCATTGCCGACTTCATGCTGTCGCACAATGGCGGCCATGGCGGCGGCAAGAAGCGGGCCGTCTGATCGGGGCTGATCCGCCGTGCCGTTTGTGGCACAGTAAGGTCGTCGCGAATCTGCCATCGGGCTTCGGCTTCCATGTCGCTTCCTTTCCGCGCGCTTTTCTCACGCCGCGCCAGCGAACCGTCGGTCATCGCCGTTTCCTTTGGCGGCGAGACGTTCGAAGTGTCGCTGCGCCGGAATGCGCAGGCACGGCGCTATACCTTGCGCGTGCTGTCGGCGACCCGCGACGTGGTGCTGACCTTGCCGCCGCGCGGCACGCTCAGACAGGCCCGCGATTTCGCCGAGCGCAACGCCGCCTGGATCGCCACGCGGCTGGCGAAACTGCCCCGTCCGGTTCCTTTCGCCGACGGCGCGGTGTTGCCACTGCGCGGCGTGCCGCACCGCATTGCGCATCGGCCGCAGACCCGCGGCACCGTATGGATTGAGGCTGAGGGCGAAACGGCTTTGCTGTGTGTCGCCGGCGAAACCCCGCATGTCGCGCGCCGCGTTCACGACTATCTCAGGAAGGAAGCGCGGCGCGATCTCGACATCGCCAGCCGCCGCGCGGCCGGCGCGCTCGGCGTTACGCTCAGGCGCGTCTCGATCCGCGATCAGTCGAGCCGCTGGGGCTCGTGCTCGACGACCGGCGTGCTGTCCTATTCGTGGCGGCTGATCCTGACGCCGCCTTTCGTGCTCGATTACCTCGCCGCGCACGAAGCCGCGCATCTCGTCGAGATGAATCACAGCCGCGCCTTCTGGCGGCAGGTCGAGCGCATCTGCCCCGATTTTCGCCGCGCCAAGAGCTGGCTCGACGCCAACGGCGCGGATTTGCATCGCTATGGCAATGGCGGCTAGGTTCCGCCGCGCCCGCCTCAGGACATCCCGGTAGTCAAATGCTCGTTCCCGGCACTCTCGCGCTGACGCTGTTGCTCGCCGCGCTCGCCGCGTCCGGTCCGCTCTCGACCGATTTCTATCTGCCGTCGATGCCGGAGATCGCGACGCAGTTGCATGCGTCGCCGTCGGAAGTGCAGTTCACGATCTCGCTGTTCCTGTTCGGCTTCGCCGCGGGCCAGATTGCCTATGGGCCGTTTTCCGACCGGCATGGCCGCAAGTCGGTGCTGCTGCTGTCGATGGGCATCTTCCTGATCGCGACCGTGCTGTGCGCCATGTCGACGTCGGTCGAGATGCTGATCGGCGCGCGGGTCCTGCAGGCCTTCGGCGGCGCGGGCGGCGTGGTGCTGTCGCGGGCGGTGGTGCGCGACCTGTATTCAGGCCGCCAGGCTGCGCGCGAGATGTCGATCATCTCGTCGGTGATGGCGCTGGCGCCGGTGCTGGCGCCGATGTTCGGCGGCATGGCGCAGGCGGCATTTGGATGGCGGGGGGTGTTCGGCGTGTTGGGCGTGCTCGGCGCCGTCGTGGCGCTCGCGACCTATGTGTGGCTGCCGGAAACGCTCAAAGCGCGCGCCGCCGAACGCGTGTCCGTCGCATCGATCTGGCAGTCCTATCGCGTCATCCTGCGCAACCGCGCCTATCGCGCCTATCTGGCGATGTGCACCGCGATCTATTCCGGCCTGCTCGCCTGGCTCGCCGGCTCGGCCTTCCTGCTGCAGAACGTCTACAAACTGACGGCCTTCGAGTTCGGCTTCGTCTTCGCGCTGGGCTCGGCCGGCTTTCTCATCGGCTCGAATATCGGCGCGCGTATCGTCATTCGCCTCGGCATCGACACCGTCATCGGCATCGGCGCGGTGCTGGCCACGGTCGGCGGTGCAATCTTCTTCCTGGCGCTCTACATCGGCGTAACGTCGTCGCTCGCCGTCGTGCTGCCGATGACGGTCTATCTTGCCGGCCTCGGCATGGTCCTGCCGCAGTCGATCGCCGGCGCCATGACGCCGTTTCCCGACCGCGCCGGCGCGGCGTCATCGCTGTTCGGCTTCATTCAGCAGGCCGTGGCGGCGCTGTGCGGCGCGCTGGTCGGCCTGACGCTCGACCGCGGCGCCATGCCGCTCGCCGCGGCGGTGGCGATCATGGGCACCGCGACATTGGCCATCTGGCTGGCGACGCGCGGCATTCGCAAAAGCCACGCCGCCGTTCACGACGTGTAGGTCAGCGCCGGCTGCCGAACAGATTGTCGAGCAGCCAGCCGTCGAGGCCCGCGCCGCCGGTTTGGCGCTGTTCGTTGCTGGCCATCGGCACGGAGGCGGGCGGCTCCGGCCGCTGCGGCGCCGGCGCCGGGCGGTTGCCGCTGCTGCCGAACAGATTGTCGAAGAAGCCGCTCGACGGCACGCTCGGCAGGTTGACCATCGGCACGCCGCGATGCGCGTCGCGCATGTACCGGCTCCAGATCTCGACCGGCAGTCCGCCGCCGGTGACCTTCTTCATCGGCGTGTTGTCGTCATTGCCGAGCCACACACTGGTGACGAGCTGCGCGGTATAGCCGACGAACCAGGCGTCGCGGAAATCCTGGCTGGTGCCGGTCTTGCCGGCGGCGGGCCAGCCGCCGAGATCGGCCTTGTGGGCGGTGCCGACGGTCAGCGTCTCCTGCATCATCTGGTTCATCATGCCCGCGGTGCGGGCATCGACGATGCGGCCGAGCGCCTGCTGATTGCGGAAATGCAGCACCTTGCCCTCGACGGTGCTGATGCGCTCGATGACATAGGGCGTCACGGCGTTGCCGCCATTGGCGAAGACGGCATAGGCGCCGGTGAGTTCGAGCGGCGAGACTTCCGAGGTGCCGAGCGAGATCGACGCGTTCGGCTCGAGCTTCGAGGCAATGCCGAGGCGGTGCGCGGTGCGGATCACCGCCATCGGCGTCACCTCCATGGTGAGACGCACCGACACGGTATTCAGCGACAGGGCCAGCGCCCGGGTCAGCGTCACCGGCCCGAAATATTCGTGGCTGTAGTTCTCCGGCGCCCAGCCCTTGATCTTGATCGGGCCGTCGACGCGGACCGTATCCGGCGTCAGGCCGCGCTCCAGCGCCGTGAGATAGACGAATGGCTTGAACGCCGAGCCCGGTTGGCGTTTGGCGGCGACCGCGCGATTGAACTGGCTGTCGGCGTAATTGCGGCCGCCGATCAGCGCGCGTACCGCGCCATTCGGCGTCATCGACACCAGCGCCGCCTGGGTGGCGCCGACCTTGGATGCCTTGGCGAATTCGTCGGCCAGCGCCTTTTCCGCGCTCGCCTGCATGCCGGAATCGATCGTGGTCTGGACGACGATATCCTCCTCGATATGGCCGAGGGTGTCGTTGACGGCATCCATGATCCAGTCGGCAACGTAGTTGCTCGAGACGCTGTTGACCTGCGCCACGATGCGCGGCGGCTTGGCGATGGCGAGTTTCTCGCTCGCCGGCGTGATGAAGCCGAGCTCGCTCATCGACGCCAGAACAATGCGGGCGCGCCGTTCGGCGGCATTATAATCCCGCGTCGGCGCCAGCCGCGATGGCGACTTGACGAGACCGGCGAGCAGGGCGGCTTCGCCGATCGAGAGTTGTTTCGCGGGCTTGCTGAAGTAGCGCTGCGAGGCCTGTTCGATGCCGTAGGCGCCGGCGCCGAAGTAAACGCGGTTGAGATAGAGTTCGAGGATCTGCGCCTTGGAGAACTTGCGCTCCAGCCACAGCGCCAGCATCGCCTCCTGCAGCTTGCGTGTGAGCGTGCGCTCCTGCGTCAGGAACAGGTTCTTGGCGAGCTGCTGCGTCAGCGTCGAGCCGCCCTGGGCGACGCCGCGATGCATGACATTGGCGACGACGGCGCGGCCGATGCCCAATGGGTCGATGCCGTAATGATCGTAGAAGCGCCGGTCCTCGATGGCGATGAAGGCCCTCGGCACATGCGGCGGCATGTCCTTGAGCGCGAGCACCTCGCCGGCCATGTCGCCGCGGCGGGCGAACTCGTTGCCGGCTGTATCAAGCATGCGGATGGTCGGCGGCCGTTTCGGGATTTCCAGTGACTGGATCGGTGGCAGATGCGCGCCGACATAGCCGACAACGGCGGTCAGGCCGATGCACACCCAGATGCAAGCGATCAGCGACCAGTAGGCAACGCGGCCGATGAGCGAGCGCTTGCCTCCGCGCGCCTTCGCCCTCTTCTTCTTTTTCGAGGCGGACTTGCGCGGCCGCGGGCTGCCGTCGCCTGGCGTCACGCGCACTTCCGGCGCATGATCGAACACCGGTTCGCGCCGCCCGCCCGATTGTCCCCGTCCTGACGCCATCCACGCAAACCCAAACTCGACAAAACACCGGCACCCCTGAAAGGCGCCGATCCCCGGCGAAAGCCTAGGGCCGGCGATTTAAGGGGCCGTAAAAAACCGAGGATTTTCAGTGTTTTCGGCAGATGCCGGGCAAGCGCCGGTTAACCATCTAGCGCTCTGCAATCGCGGTATTTTCGCTATCGCACGGGGCCGGGCTCCGCGGGCGGGGCGGGTATTGGGGGCTTGAGAACGGTGCGCTCGAGGCGCTGGCCTTCGATCTCCAGCGTGCCGACGCCGGTCGGCATCTTGAGCAGGCCGGGCAGAACGATCGGCGTGCCTTCGATCGGCATGAACCAGATTTCGAGACCCTGCCGGCCGCCGACATACTTCACCAGCAGGCTGTCGGTGCGATAACCGGCGATCGGATGCAGCACCACGGCGCAGACCAGCGCGGGCCCGTTATAGCCGCGCTCGAGCTTGAGCCTGTCCATGCGCTTATAGCTGAGCATCAGGTCGAAGCGGCGCTGGCCGTCGAAAATCGACAGGCTGCGATTGCACTGGCCCGGCGACAGCGGCGGGCTTTCCACGGTGGCCGGGATGAGCATGGCGCTGAGCGGATCGGTGACGTTGCGCTTGTGCTCTTCCGTCACCGGGATGCGGATAGCGTGATCCGGAGGGTCGTCGATGCGCAAGGTTTTGACGCTGCCGCTGTCGAACGTCATCTGCAGCCCGGTGGTGTCGCCGTCGTCGATGACGTTGGAGGAGAAGAAGCTCGGCGCGGCGCGATCGGCGGCGAAGGTGCCCAGCACGGAGACGCGGCCCTCGCCGTTGACCAGAATGCTGACGGCGCGGCTTGCCTTGCCGCTCGCGGTGGTCTGGTAGCTGTTCGGCCCCAGTTCGACGGCCCATGTGATGCGGCCGACCGGAACACCGATCATCGAGATGACGTACTGAATGACAACCCGCGTATCGGGCGGCGGCGAGGCAGCTCCAGCGACCGGCAACGCCGCGAACAGGGTGGCGGCGATCCCCGCGATACGAAGAGCCGGGCGACGGAGCATGCCAGCGGCTTCGGATCCGCCGTTCGACCCGAGGCGGCTGTGCCTGGTCAGGCCACGTATCACGCCGCGCCCTTGCCGGGCCGGGCGTCCGGTCTGGCGAACAGCGCGATCAAGGCGCGCTTGATGGCCGCCTGCCGCGTCGGCGAGGTGATCTGCGCGCCCATCAGATCGGTCACATAGAATACGTCGACGACGCGCTCGCCGAAGGTCGCGACATGCGCCGAAGCAATGTTGAGGTTCAGCTTCGACAAGGTCGCGGTCAGTTCGTACAGCAGGCCGGGCCGGTCGAGACCGACGATCTCCACCATCGTGTAGCGGTGGGACCACTGGTTGTTGATGTCCACGCCGGGCTCGACCGAGAACGCCTTGATGCGCCCCTTCGGCGGCGCGCGCCGGGCGACCACTTCGGGCAGGCGCAGTTCGCCGCGCAGGGCTTTCTCGATGGACGTCGCGATGCGATCGGCGCGGCGTTGCTCGTCTTCCTCGCGCTCGAACTCGCGCGACAGCGAAATGGTGTCGAGCGCCTGGCCGTCGGTGGTGGTGAAGATCTGCGCGTCGACGATATTGCCGCCGGCCATGGCGCAGGCGCCGGCGATGATCGACAGCAGCCACGGATGGTCCGGCGCCAGCACCGTCAGCTCGGTGACGCCGCGCGCGGTGTCGAAGCGGATCGCGGTGGCGAGGCTCTTGCCGGAGTCTTCCACGCCGCGCAGCAGGTCGGCGTGCTCGATCTTGTGTTCGAGATCGACCTTGAGCCAGTAGGCGGGGTAGAGGCGGGCGATATGCGCCTCGACCTTCTCCGTCGGCCACTGTCTGGCCTGCATGGCATGGCGGAATTCGGCCTGCGCCGCGGCGACGCGCTGCGCACGGTTGACCTCGGAGAAGCCGCCGGTCAGCGCCGGTTCGGTTTCGAAATACAGCGTGCGCACGAGCTGCGCCTTCCAGCCGTTCCAGACGCCGGGGCCGACGGCCTTGATGTCGGCGATGGTGAGAATGGTCAGCAGCTTGAGCCGCTCCACCGACTGCACCACCGCGGCGAAGTTCTCGATGGTCTTGCGGTCCGACAGATCGCGCGATTGCGCCACGGTCGACATCACGAGGTGCTGTTCGATCAGCCAGGCCACGGTCGCGGTGTCCGCGGCGGACAGGCCGAGGCGCGGGCACAGCCGGCGCGCAATTCGCGCGCCCGCGATCGAATGATCCTCCGGGCGGCCTTTGGCGATGTCGTGCAGAAACATCGCCACGTAGAGCAGCGTGCGGCTCGCCGGCTTGATCTTGTGAATCAGCTCGGTGGCGAGCGGCGCGTCGGCGGCCCCGCCTTCTTCCATTTCGGACAGCACGCCGATGCAGCGGAGCAGATGCTCGTCCACCGTATAGTGGTGATACATATTGAACTGCATCATCGCCACCACCTTGCCGAAGGCGGGAACGAAGCGGCCGAGCACGCCGGTTTCGTTCATGCGGCGCAGGACGGTCTCGGGATCCCGCTTCGACGTCAGAATTTCGAGGAACAGCCTGTTGGCTTCCTCGTCGTCGCGCAGCTTGCCGTCGATCAGCTTGAGCGAGCGCGTCATCGCATGCATCGCGTCAGGATGCAGGGCGAGATTGTGCTTCTGCGCCAGGTGGAAAATGCGGATCAGGTTGACCGGATCGCGCTTGAACACATTGGCGTTGACGCAATGGATGCGGTTGTTCTCGGCGATGAAGTCGCCGGAGTCGCCAAGTTGCTTGCGCTTGACCGGCCGCAGCTTGGACATCACGCGGCTGAGCACCGGCGCGCCCTTGGCGTGGCTGTCCTCGAGTTCGGCCGACAGGATCGCCGTCAGGTCGCCGACATCCTTGGCGACGAGGAAGTAGTGCTTCATGAAGCGTTCGACATCCTGCATGCCGGGGTGCTCGGTATAGCCGAGCCGTACCGCGATCTCGCGCTGCACGTCGAACGACAGCCTTTCCTCGGCGCGCCCGGTCAGGAAGTGCAGATGACAGCGCACCGACAGCAGAAAATCCTCGCAGCGCCGGAACAGCGCGTATTCCTGGCGGTCAAACACATCGAGCTTCACCAGCTCTTCCGGCTCGCGCACGCGATAAACGTATTTCGCGATCCAGAACAAGGTGTGCAGGTCGCGCAGGCCGCCTTTGCCGTCCTTGACGTTCGGCTCGACGAGATAGCGCGACTGGCCGCTGCGGCGGTGGCGCTCCTCGCGTTCGGCGAGCTTGGCGGCGACGAATTGCGGCGCGGTGTTGCGCACCACGTCGGTGTCGAAGCGCGTCACCAGTTCGTCGAACAGCTTGCGGTCGCCGAGCAGGAAGCGGGATTCGAGCAGCGCCGTGCGGATGGTCATGTCCGCCTTGGCCTGGCGGATACATTCGTCCACCGAGCGGGTGGCGTGGCCGACCTTCAGCCCGGTGTCCCACAGCGCATAGAGGATCGCCTCGGCGACCTGCTCGCCCCAGGCGGTCTGCTTGTAAGGCAGCAGGAAGAGCAGATCGATGTCCGAATTCGGCGCCTGAAAGCCGCGGCCATAGCCGCCGGTGGCGACGATCGCCATGTGTTCGGTCTCGGACGGATTTTCCGACGGATAAAGATGCTTGCGGACGAAGTCGTAGAGAATGCCGATGATCTCGTCTTCCATTCGGCAGATGCGCTCGGCGCAGCGCCGGCCGTGGCGATCCTTCAGCAGCAGGCGCTCGGCCTTGTCGTGGCCTTCGTTCAGCGCCGCCTTGAGGCGCTGCGCCATGGCGGCGCGCAGTTCGATGTCGTTGCCGCGCTTGGCGGCGGCCAATTCTTCGAGGTCGGCGATGATGACGCGGCTGTCGATCAGGTCGCCGCCATGGCGCGCCGTGGACGCCGCGGGCTTGGACGAATCGCGCTCAAGGGCAAGGGAGGCCATGGGGTCATCCGGATAGCGGAGGGCGCGCCGGAAGTCACCGCCGCCGCTTCAAGATAGTACCGGTCCTTTCATATGCCGATAATTGGCATAGTTTTCTAATTGCAACCTTATTGGCGCTAAAAATATGCTTTTGACGCCGGATTTATGCCGTCCTAAAGAATAAAAATTCTGCGGAGCGTGGCGTTCCGCCGTTCCTGGGGAGCAATAGATGGTTTCGTTTTCACGGCGTTCACTGATCGCGCTCGGCCTCGTCGCGGGTCTCGTCCCGGCGGCGGTCGCGCAGGCGGCCGACAAGCCGAAGGAATTGCGGGTCGATTGGGCGACCTATAATCCGGTTTCGATCCTGCTCAAGAACAAGGGCCTGCTCGAGAAGGAATTCGCCAAGGACGGCATTTCCATTCGCTGGGTGCAGTCGGCCGGCTCCAACAAGGCGCTGGAATTCCTCAATGCCGGTTCGATCGATTTCGGTTCGACCGCCGGTTCGGCGGCTTTGGTCGCCAAGATCAACGGCAACCCGATCAAGTCGATCTATGTCTATTCGCGCCCGGAGTGGACCGCGCTGGTCACCGGCAAGGATAGCAAGATCGCCAAGATCGAGGATCTCAAGGGCAAGCGCGTCGCGGTGACGCGCGGCACCGATCCGCACATCTTCCTCGTTCGCGCGCTGCTGGGCGCGGGGCTGACCGACAAGGACATCACGCCGGTGCTGTTGCAGCACGCCGACGGCAAGACCGCGCTGATCCGCGGCGACGTCGATGCCTGGGCCGGTCTCGATCCGATGATGGCGCAGGCGGAAGTCGAGGACGGCGCCAAGCTGTTCTATCGCAACGCCGCGGCCAATACCTGGGGCATCCTCAACGTCCGCGAGGACTTCGCCAAGGATCACCCGGATCTCGTCAAGCGCGTGCTCGCGGTTTACGAGGAAGCCCGCAAGTATTCGCTGTCGCACTATGACGAGGTGAAGGCCGACTTCATCGCCGTCACCAAGCTGCCCGGCGAAGTCGTCGACAAGCAGCTCAAGGAGCGCACCGAGCTCACCCATTCGAAGATCGGCGCGCCGCAGCGCGAGTCGATCCTCGAGGCTGGCCTCGCGCTGCAGAAGGCCGGCGTCATCAAGGCCGATGTCGACGTCAAGAAGACCGTCGACGACCTGATCGACGATCAGTACGTCGCCGCCGGCACGAACTGATTGCTCTCGGCCGGGAGGCTGCAACCTCTCGGCCAACCCTTTCTCCGCTCACCCCCGCAAAAGCGGGGGGCCAATCTTTTCGGCTTGAGCCTGACGCCTCTGGGTCCCCGCCTCCGCGGGAACGAGCGGAGTGTGCCGATATAGCCCTGCCGAGCCTGTTGCCTTTTGGGGTGGTCCTATGTCTGTTGGGGGCATGAGCATCGCAGCCGATGACATCGAGGCCGCTCCGGCGCAACGCGCGGCCTGGACCCGCTACGCCAAACCGGTCCTGGGCCTGATCGTCCCGGTGGTGCTGGCGGTCGGCTGGGAATTGGCCGTGCGCTTCGGCCTGTCCAATGGTCGTCTGGTGCCGCCGCCCTCGGTCATCTACGCGACCTTCATGGAGCTGGCGAGGGCAGGCGAACTGCAGCGTCATGCCGCCGCCACCGTCGCCCGCGTTGCCGCCGGCTTCGGTCTCGGCGTTGCCGCCGGCACCGTGCTTGGCGCCGTCACCGGCTATTCGTCGCTGACGCGGCGGCTGCTCGACCCGACCTTGCAGGCGCTGCGCGCCATTCCTTCGATCGCCTGGGTGCCGCTGTTCATCCTGTGGCTCGGCATTTTCGAGGCTTCCAAGGTCACGCTGATCGCGGTCGGCGTGTTCTTCCCGGTCTATCTCGGCGTCATGGGCGCGGTGGTCTCGGTCGATCGCAAGATCGTCGAGGTCGGGCGCGCCTTCCGCCTGTCCGGCGCGGGGATGATCCGGCGCATCCTGCTGCCCGCCGTACTGCCGTCCTATGTCGTGGCGCTGCGCTCCGGTTTGGGCCTCGGCTGGATGTTCGTCGTCGCCGCCGAATTCATGGGCGCCTCCGAGGGCCTCGGCTTCCTGCTGGTCGATGGCCAGCAACTCGGCAAGCCGGCGCAGATCGTCGCCGCCATCGTCGCCTTCGCCGTGCTCGGCAAGCTCACCGACTGGCTGATCGTGGGTCTCACCGCGCCGCTGCTGCGCTGGGAAGACCGCGCCCGCCATACGGAGGCTTGAGGCGATGTTGCAGCTCGAAGGCGTCGGCAAGACCTATCCGAACGGCGCGCACGCGCTCGAAGGCGTGAGCTTCGCCGTGGAGCCCGGCGAGATCGTCGCCATCGTCGGCGGCTCCGGTTGCGGCAAGTCGACCATGCTGCGCGCCATCGCCGGACTCGATACGCCGAGCCGCGGCCGCGTCGTGCTCGACGGCGCCACCGTCACCGCACCGCATGAGAAGATCGGCATCGTGTTTCAGGAGCCGCGGCTGCTGCCGTGGCTCAGCGTCGCCGACAATATCGGCTTCGGCCTCGAGCACCTGCCGAAAGCCGAGCGCGTCGCGCGCATCGGCGAAGCGTTGCGCCGCGTCGGTCTCGCCGAGAAGGCGCGGGCCTGGCCGCGCGAACTGTCCGGCGGCCAAGCGCAGCGCGTCGCCATCGCGCGGGCGCTGGTGCCGCGCCCCGAAGTGCTGCTGCTCGACGAGCCTTTCTCGGCGCTGGACGCTTTCACCCGGGCCGACCTGCAGGAGCATTTGCTCGACCTGTGGGCGGACCTGCGGCCGACGCTGATCCTGGTTACGCACGACGTCGAAGAGGCCGTGGTGCTCGCCGACCGCATCTACGTCATGAAGCCGCGCCCGGGCCGCCTCTTCGAGGAAATCGTCACCGGTCTGCCGCGGCCGCGCGACCGGCAGTCGGTCCGTTTCGAGACCGCGAAAAAACAGGTCCTTGCTGCGCTCGATCGTTCACTGGCGCGGAACAGCCGGGACAAGGCCGACGAGGCCCCCGCCGGCGCGGGCATGTGGTGGTGATCCGCGCCCTCTTTTCCGGCACATGAGCTTGTCCGAAAACCGGGTCCCACTTTTGGGGATCATAGGCTATGGTCCCGGGCCAAATTGAAATTCGGGAGAGAAACGACATGCGTATGTTCCAGGTCTGCACCTGTGGGCAGCCCCTCCAGCTTAACGAAAAGCCGACCCCTGAACCGAAGGGCACCGAGGTGCTCCTCAAGATCAAGGCGTCCGGCGTCTGCCACAGCGATCTCCATATCTGGGACGGCTATTACGAACTCGGCGGCGGCAAGCGCATGCAACTCCTCGAGCGCGGCATCAAGCTGCCGCTCACCATGGGCCATGAAAATGTCGGCGAGGTCGTCGCCGTCGGCCCCGACGCCAAGGGCGTCAAGGTCGGCGAAATCAGGCTCGCCAATCCATGGATCGGCTGCGGCGAGTGCATCGTCTGCCGGCGCGGTGAGGAAAACCTCTGCAAGACGCCGAAGAATCTCGGCGTGTTCTCCGATGGCGGCTATGCCAGCCATCTGGTCGTGCCGCATCCGCGCCACCTGTTCGACATCGGCAATCTCACGCCGGTGCAGGCCGCGCCGCTCGCCTGTTCGGGCGTGACCGCCTTCAGCGCGCTGAAGAAGGTCAGCGACACGCTCAAGGAGGAGCCGGTTGTGATCATGGGCGCCGGCGGCCTCGGACTGATGGCCATTGCGCTGCACAAGGCGATGGGCGGCAAGAGCGTCATCATGGTCGACATCGATCCGGTCAAGCGCGAAGCCGCGCTGAAAGCCGGCGCCGTGGCGGCGATCGACGGCCGCGCACCGGATGCGGCCAAGCAGATTATCGACGCCACCAAGGGTGGCGCCTGGGCGGTCATCGACTTCGTCGGTTCGTCGGATACGGTGAAGCTGTCGATCGATGGTCTCATCGCCAAGGGCGGCAAGATCGTCATCGTCGGCCTGTTCGGCGGCGATATCACCATCTCGACTCCGTTCTTCCCGATGCGCGCCATGACCATCCAGGGCTCCTATGTCGGCTCGCTGCCGGAGATGAAGGAGCTACTCGAACTGGTCAGCCGCACCGGCGCGCCGCCGGTGCCGATCCGCGAGCGGCCGCTCGATGAGGTTCAGCAGGCGCTCGATGATCTCAAGGCCGGCAAGGTGATTGGCCGCGTCGTGCTGACAAACGCCTAAGGAAATTACGATTATGGATGCCAATGAACTGCGCGCCATGCAGGCGCCGATCAAGGAAAAGTACAAGAGCGACGCCGGCTCGGCGATGATCACGCTCAAGGCCAAGGGCACGCTCGACGACACCAGCATCGCCTGCAAGGTGGAGACCGGCCGCGCGCTCGCGGTCGCCGGCCTGCATCCGGCCACGGGCGGCTCCGGCATGGAGCTGTGTTCGGGCGACATGCTGTTGGAGGCGCTGGTCGCCTGCGCCGGCGTCACGGTGAAGGCGGTGGCGACGGCGCTCGAGATTCCGCTCAAGTCGGGCAAGGTCTCGGCCGAGGGCGATCTCGATTTCCGCGGCACGCTCGGCGTCGCCAAGGATGCGCCGGTCGGCTTTGCGCAGATCCGGCTGCGCTTCGATCTCGACACCGACGCGCCGCAGGAAAAGCTCGATCAGCTTCTCAAGCTCACCGAGCGCTATTGCGTGGTTTACCAAACCATCAAGAGTGGCCCGCAGGTCGATGTGACGATGGCGCGTACCTGAGATTGTCGCCCCGCGAAAGCGGGGCCCATATTCACAGGTTCCTCGATAGCGCACGGCGTATGGGTCCCGGGCCTCACTTCGTTCGCCCGGGACGACACCACGGCAGCTTAAGAGAGCGCGCTGCATGTCTCCCGATCTCTATTTCGCGCTGACCCTGGTCGTTCGCATGGCCGTGACCGCCGCGTTTCTCATCGCGGCGACAGTGACAGCGGAGCGGGCCGGGCCCTTGATCGGTGGGCTGGTGGCGACGCTGCCGATCAGCGCCGGGCCGATCTATATTTTCCTCGCCATCGACCATGACGCCGCTTTCATCGGCGCCAGCGCGCTCGGCAGCATGCTGTCGAACGCGGTCAATATCGCCTTCTCCCTCACCTATTGCCTGCTGGCGCAAAGGCGCTCGCTGATCGAGAGTCTTGCCGGCGCCTTCGTGGTGTGGGGGCTGTCGATCTGGCTGCTCGGCAACCAACTGCAAGTCGGGCTCTGGGCCACGATCGGCCTCAACATCGCCGGCGTCATCGTTGCGATCGTCGTGCAATCGAGGCTGCCGCACATTCACTTCCCGCGCATGCGCACCTACTGGTACGACTATTTCCTGCGCGCCGGGATGGTGGCGGTCCTGGTCGGCGTCGTGGTGACGCTGAGCTACCATATCGGCCCTGCCGCGAGCGGCAATCTCGCTGTGTTTCCCATCGTGCTCACCAGCATCGCCATCATCCTGCACTCCCGCGTTGGCGGACGCGCAACGGCGACGGTGCTGGCTCACTCGGCGGTCGGCCTTGGCGGCTTTGGTCTTGCCATGCTGACATTGCATCTGGCGGCCGTGCCGCTCGGTTCGGTCTGGGCGCTGGTTCTCACTTTGGCCGTATCGGTCGCGGTCAATGTGATCATCTTCTTCATCCGCAGGGTCAAAACCGCATGACCGCAGCCATGGTCACGCCGTTGTTCTGGTTCGGCCTCGCGCTGAAGATCGTGATGACGGCGAGCATCGTCGTGATCGCCTCGGTGGTGGTGGAGCGCTCCGGGCCGTTCATCGGTGCACTGATCGCGGCGCTGCCGACCGCCGGTGGCGCGGCCATGATCATTCTCGCCATCGAGCACGATGCGCATTTCATCGCGCAGAGCGCCATCGGCAGTATCGTCGCGAACGCGGTCGGGCCGATCTTCGCGCTGACCTTCGCCATGCTGGCGCCGCGTTACCGGCTGGTCTCCAGTCTCGGCGGCGCGCTGCTGGTGTGGCTCGCCGGCGCCTTCCTGTCGCGGCTTGTGCCGTGGACGGCCTCGACGGCGCTGCTCGCCAACGCCATCGTCTTTCCGGTCACGATCTATATCGCCTCGCATTATCTCGGCGACGTGAAAGCGAGAGCGCGCGTCACCCTTACCAAGCGCGATCTTGTGTGGCGGGCCGTCATCGTGACGCTGGTGGTCATCACCGTGACGGGCCTGAGCTCGTCGATCGGCTCCTACTTCTCCGGCGTCTTCGCGTTCTTCCCGGTGGCGATGAGCTCGTTCTTCATCATTCTTTATACGCGCGCCGGCGGCGCGGCGGCGGCGAGCGTCGCCGCGCATCTGCAGGTGCCGCTCATCGGCCTGACGCTCGGCCTGTTCGCCGTGCACATGCTCGCCGAGCCCATCGGCGTATGGTGGGCCTATCTGATCGGCCTGATTATCGGCGTGGCGTGGAACGGGCTGCTGTGGGTTTGGAAGAACCGGAAGCGGTAACTGTCATCGTCCGCGAAAGCGGACGATCCAGCACTTCGGAAATTGCTGGATGCCCCGCCATAGGCGTTCTGAAAGAACGCCGTCCTTTGGACGGTTATGCGCGGGGCATGACAGCTACTTCTTCTCCGCCTCTTTCAGCTTCGCCTTCAACTGATACAGCGCCTCCATCGCCTCGCGCGGCGACAGCTCGTCGGGGTTAATCGCCGCGATGGCGGCAATGACTCGCTCATGCGCCGGTTCGGCCGGCGCCGCCGGCGGCTGATAATTGGCCGCGAACAGGGGCAGGTCCTCGAAGCCTTTCGGCGCGGCGCGGTCTTCCTGTTCGAGCTTGGCCAGCACCACCTTGGCCCGCTCGATCACGCTCGCCGGGAGCCCGGCGAGCTTGGCGACCTGAATGCCGTAGGAACGGTCGGCGGCGCCGGCGACGACTTCATGCAGGAACACAACGTCGCCCTTCCACTCCTTCACCTTCATGGTGACGTTGTGAGCGCGGGCCAGCCGCGCCGACAGCGCGGTGAGCTCGTGATAGTGCGTCGCGAACAGCGAGCGGCAGGTGTTGACGTCGTGCAGATGCTCGATGGTCGCCCAGGCAATCGACAGGCCGTCGAAGGTCGCGGTGCCGCGGCCGATCTCGTCGAGAATGACGAGCGCGCGATTGCCGGCCTGATTGAGAATGGCGGCGGTCTCGACCATCTCGACCATGAAGGTCGAGCGGCCGCGCGCCAGATCGTCGGCGGCGCCGACGCGCGAGAACAGGCGATCGACGACGCCAATATGCGCGGCCTTGGCCGGCACGAAGGAGCCCATCTGCGCGAGGATGGCGATCAATGCGTTCTGCCGCAGGAAGGTCGATTTGCCGGCCATGTTCGGGCCGGTGATCAACCAGATGCGGCCGCCGGCGTCCCCGCTCCCAATTCCTCCGGCGCTTGCGGGGGAGGGCAGGGTGGAGGCCGGCGGCGACAGGTCGCTGTCATTGGCGACGAAGGGCGTGCCGTCGCGCGAGAGGGCCTGCTCGACCACCGGATGGCGGCCACTTTCGATGACGAAGGTGAGGCTGTCATCGACCTGCGGCCGCGCGTAATTGCACTCGGCGGCGAGCGCGGCGAGGCTGGAGGCGACATCGAGCCGCGCCAGCGCCTCGGCGCATTGCTTGATGGCGTTGCCTTGCGCGATGACGGCGGCGCAGAGCTTGTCGAAAATCTCGAGTTCGAGGCCGAGTGCGCGATCGGCGGCGTTGGCGATTTTCGCTTCGAGTTCGCCGAGTTCGGTCGAGGTGAAACGCACCTGGCCGGCGAGCGTCTGCCGATGGATGAAGGTCGCGTTCAGCGGCGGCTGCATCATCCTGTCGGCGTTCTGTGCGGTGACTTCGACGAAATAGCCGAGCACATTGTTGTGCTTGATCTTGAGGGCCTTGACGCCGGTGTCGTCGGCATAGCGCGCCTGCAGCGCGGCGATGACCCGGCGCGATTCATCGCGCAGCGCGCGGTTGTCGTCGAGCGCGGCGGCGTAGCCTTCGCGCACGAAACCGCCGTCTCGCTTGATCAGCGGCAGGTCGTCGCCGAGCGCGCGGGCGAGTTCATCGGCCAGCGCGGCATCGACCTTGCGGCACAGGCCGAGCGCCTCGGCGATTTCGTCCGGCGCATCCTTGATGGTGGCAAGCGCGCGGGCGAGTTCATGCGCCGCGGCGATGCCGTCTCTGATAGCCGCGAGGTCGCGCGGGCCGCCGCGCTCCAGCGCGATGCGGGTGAGTGCGCGGGCCAGATCGGGCGCGGCGGCAAGCCGCGAGCGCGTCTCGGCGCGCGCCGCGACATCGCCGACGAAGCACGCCACGGCGTCGAGGCGCCTGGCGATGGCGTTGACGTCGGTCAGCGGCGCCGACAGGCGCTGCGCCAGAAGGCGCGAGCCGGCCGAGGTCACGGTGCGGTCGATGCAGTCGAGCAGCGAGCCGCGCCGCTCGCCGGCGAGCGTGCGCATCAGTTCGAGATTGCCGCGCGTCGCCTGGTCGATCGCCATGGTGGAGGCGACGGCTTCGCGCAGCGGCGGCGACAAAGGCGGGCGCTGGCCGATCTGCGTGCGCTCGATATAGGTGACGGCGGCGGCCGCCGCGGTAATCTCCAGCCGGGTCAGCGCGCCGAAGCCGTCGCTGGTGGCGACCGCGAAAAAGGAAGTGAGGCGGCGCTCCGCGGTGGCGCTGTCGAAGACGTCGCGGCCGAGCGGCGTCACCGCCGGCAGTTCGCGCCACAGCGGGATCAGCTCGATGTCGGTGTTGAGCGTATCGGAGATGAGGATTTCGCCGGGCTCGAGCCGCGCGATTTCCGCCGCCAGCATGATGCGGTCGCATTCGGTGATGCGGAATTCGCCGGTCGACATGTCGATCCAGGCGAGGCCGAAGCGCGCTTCGCTGCCGACCGAGGACAGCCGCGCTCGCGCGATGGCGAGCAGGTAGTTGTTGCGCCGCGCGTCGAGCAAGGTGTCTTCGGTGAGCGTGCCGGGCGTGACGAGACGCACGACGTCGCGCTTGACGACGCTCTTTGAGCCGCGTTTCTTGGCCTCGGCGGGATCCTCGAGCTGCTCGCACACCGCGACGCGGTGGCCGAGCGCGATCAGCCGGTGCAGATATTCGTCGGAGCGATGGATCGGCACGCCGCACATCGGGATGTCCTGGCCCTGATGCTTGCCGCGCTTGGTCAGCACGATGCCGAGCGCGCGGCTCGCCACCTCGGCGTCCTCGAAGAACAGTTCGTAGAAATCGCCCATCCGGTAGAACAGCAGCGAGCCCGGATTGTTGGCCTTGATCTCGATGTACTGCTCCAGCATGGGAGACAGCTTTTCCGGCGCGGCCACGTCGGGCGGCGTCTCGGGTTCGGAAAGGCCGATGGGCTGGGGCTGGGACATCGGGGCAAAATAGCCCAGTTGGACGGGCCATTTAAGCCCCGGGGCGCCTTGTTTCCCCGCTAAATCATCTCATTCGCGCGCTTCAGGCCCAGGATCATCGACGTATTGAGCAGATGCGCCCGCGCCCGCGCCGGATCGTTCGCCACCGCGATCATGTCCTCAAGATGCTGGCGCTGAACGGCGGGGTCGCGCTCCTCCATCATCCGCTTGTTGCGGATCGACATGGTCTGCACCTGCTCGATGGTGGCGAAGCGGCGCTGCCGCGAATAGAGGTCGAGCACGTCCTCGCCGCCGTCGCCGCGCCAATGCGCGCCGAGCTTGTCGCACAGGTTGACGGCGTCGTGGATGCCGCTGTTGAGGCCGAAGCCGCCGAGCGGATTGTTGAGATGCGCGGCGTCGCCGGCCAGCAGCACGCGGCCGACGCGGAACGAGGAGGTGACGCGCTGATGCACCCGGTAGGTGCTTTTGTAGAGAATGTCGTAGGCGCCCTGTTTCGGCACCAGCTTCTGCAACGCCGCCTCGACGCGCGCGGGCGACAGCAGCACCTCGTCGCTTTCCTCGGGGTTGACCGGATAGGCGAGCCGCCACAGCCCCGGCGGGCCGGCGTCCGGCACCTTGAACAGCGCGCCCCATTCGACGGGATCGGCGATGTAGCAATTATAGGCGAAGCCGTGCTGGCCGAAGTCGTAGGGCGTCGAGACGACGACGAACAGTTCCGGCCAGGTGAAACCCTCGAAGTCAATGGCGAGACCCTTGCGCACGACGCTGCGGCCGCCGTCGGCGCCGATCAGCCATGATGCCTCGAAGCGGCGGTCGCCGGACGGGCCGCTGGTCTCGACCGTGACGCCGTCGTCGTTTTGCGTATAGCCGGTGACGGCGTGGCCGAAATGAATCTCGGCGCCGCCTTCCTGCTTGAGCAGATCGAGCTGGATCGGCGTCAGGCGGTGCTGTTCGAGATGCAGGCGATACGGATAGGGCGTGATGTCCGACAGCAGGCCGAGATCGAACTGTGCGACCAGATCGCCGGGCCGGTTGCGGACCTGCCAGTGGCGGACCTTGATGCCTTCTTCATGCATCCGCTCGGTGATGCCGTAGGGCGCCATCATCTCGAGCGTCGGCGGATGGAACGAGCCGGCGCGCAAATCGTGCGTCAGCGCCTCCTCGGCCTCCAGCAGCACGACGGGAATGTCCTGCGCGCGCAAGGCGAGCGCGCACATCAGGCCGGTCGGGCCGGCGCCGGCAATGACGACGGGTTTGCGGCTGGTCATACGAGGTACTTCATCGGAACACGCTCGGACCTTCACCTCTCCCATTGGGAGAGGTCGGATCGCGAAGCGATCCGGGTGAGGGGTTACAAACTATCGGGCTCAACTGCCCCCTCACCCCAACCCTCTCCCCAACGGGGAGAGGGGGCAGGCTGAGTTAGCGGCTTGCTCACCGCACACCTGAAGTTACTTCACCAGTTTGGTGCCGGTGATGCGCTCGAGATTGCCGTGCCAGATGGCTTCCTTCGTCGCCTGCGGCAATTCGACCTCGTCGATGAACTTGATGGCGTCGCGCGTGTACATCGTTCCCTTCTCGGGATCGAACGGACAGTCGGAGGCGAAGACGATCTTGTCGTGGTCGAAGAACGACAGGCCGATATCGATACCGGCGCGCGACGAGAAGGTTGCGGTGTCGGCATAGAATTTGTGCTTGAAGTAATCGAGCGGGCGGTGCTTGAGCTCGCCGAGCAGCTTGCCGAGATCCTCGCCCGAGGTGCGCGAGCCGAGCTGATCCCAGCCGGGGCCGATGCGGCCTTCCAGCATCGGCACGATGCCGCCGAAGTGGTGGGTGATGATCTTGAGGTTCGGATATTTGTCCATCAGCTTGGAGAAGACGAGTCGCGCCATCGCGGCCGCGGTCTCGTAGGACCATCCGAAGGCCCACCAGATTTCATACTTCGAGGTCTTCTCGGTCGGGTAGTCGGGGATGTTGGCGCCGCGCGCCGGATGCAGCCAGATCGGCTTGTCGAGCTTCTCCATCTCGGCAAAGAACGGCTCGAACTTCGGATCGTCGAGCGGCACGCCGGCGACATTGGTGTAGATCTGCACGCCGAGCGCGCCGTTCTTGATGGCGCGCCGCGCTTCGGCAACGCCGGCGTCGGGGGCGCCGAGCGCGCCCTGCGCCACCCAGCCGGGAAAGTGATCGCGGTTCTTGTCGATGATCTCGACGAACTCGTCATTGATCAGCCGCGCATACTCTTCGACCTTGGCGCCGTCGCCCTTGGCGAAGGCTTCGAGCGGCGGCATGCCGTGCGACAGGATCTGCGCATAGTCCGGGAACGAGTCGACGACCTTCTTGCGAATATCGAGGTCGTGAATGCACGGCACTTCGCGCATGCGCTTGCCGATGTCGGGATAGCCACTGTCGATCAGCGCCTTGAACATCCGGCTCGGCAGGAAATGGGTATAGGCGTCGATACGCATGGGCTTCCTTCCGTTGCCCGCAAGCCGGCTTTCGGATTGCGGAATATTATTTGTCGGGTTGGCCAGCGTTCTACGCGAGCAAGGCGGTGCTGACAACGCACGCCGCCGGTTGCGGCCTATGCGTTGAAGATAAGTCGTGAGGCAATCTCGGTCTGCCCCCTCTCCCCTTTGGGGAGAGGGCTGGGGTGAGGGGGCAAGTGAGTCCGATATTCAGTAACCCCTCACCCGGCACGCTGGCGCGTGCCGACCTCTCCCCACGGGAGAGGTGAAAGAAAGGGAACTGCGTCAAGCGAACCTGGCGAGCACGGCATCGGGAATGGGATGGGACTTGAGCTGCCCACCCGCGTCCCGCACGGTCCAGACCCGCTTCTCGTTGGCCTCGACGCAGGTCTCGCCCTTGAGCGTGATCGTGTGGTTCACCTCGAACGAGGTGCGGCCGAAGGTGATGGTGCTGGCGACGAGGCAGTCGTCGCCGAAGCGGGTCGGCTTGAGGAACCGGGAACGCGTCTTCAGCAGCGGCCAGCCCGCGAATTCGAGCTTGTCGAACATCTCATACTTGGTGATGCCGAGCGCCGACTCGAACAGCATCTCGATCGAATGGTCGAAGATGCGGAAATAGTTGGGATAGAAAATGATCCCGGCGGGGTCGCAGTCGCCCCATGCGATCCGGATGGTGCGCGTGTTGGTGTAGGCCATGGCGGATTCCTAGCGGTCTTCGGCGCGCCGCGCCAGCCAGATGCAGTGGCCGCCGCAATCGGGGTCGTTCATGCGGGCATCGACCACGGCAAAACCATGGGCGGCGAGCAGCGCCCGATACTCGTCCGGGGCGAGGCTGGCGTGATAGAGCGGCTCGCCGTGCAATTCGCCGATGGCTTCGCCGTGCGTGGGACCGCTGGTGAACATCAGCGGCGCGCCCGGTAAGGCATGCGCGGCGAAGAGCGGGAACATGCGGCGCTGATCGTCATAAGTCAGATGGAAGAACGAGTCCCAGGCGAGGACGCCGCCGAAGCGGCGGCCGAGGTCGAGCGTCCGCATGTCGGCGACGCGCCAGTCCTGATCGGGAAAGTCGCGCCGACACAGATCAATCATGCGGGACGATGAATCGACGCCGGTGACGCCGCGGCCCTGCGCGATCAGATAGGCCGCAATGGGCCGGCCGAACCCGCAGCCGATATCGAGCATGTCGCCGTCTTTCGCGGCGAGGCTCAGAAAACGATCGAGCCAGCCTTGCTCGAAGAAATGCGGCTGCCGCCGCCGGTCAGCGGCCCAGTCATGCGCCTTGCGCTCGTAGAGATCGACGATACGATCGGCATCCGACATCTTCGATACGTCGCTTAGCGAGGCGCCATGCGCAATGCGCCGTCGATGCGGATCACTTCCCCGTTGAGATAGCCGTTCTCGACGATGTGCAGCGCCAGCCTGGCGTATTCCTCCGGCTCGCCGAGCCGCTTGGGGAACGGTACCGAGGCGCCGAGCGAATCCTGAGTTTCCTGCGGCAGGCCCTTGAGCATCGGCGTCATGAAAATGCCGGGCGCAATAGCGCAGACGCGGATGCCGAACTGCGCGAGTTCGCGCGCGGCCGGCAGCGTCAGCGCCGCCACGGCGCCTTTCGACGAGGCATAGGCCGACTGGCCGATCTGGCCTTCGAAGGCCGCCACCGACGCCGTCGAGATGATGACGCCGCGCTCGCCGCCCGGCAGCGGCGCGGCCGCCTGCATGCCCGCCGCGACCAGCCGCATCATGTTGAAAGAGCCGATCAGGTTGACCTTGATGACGCGTTCGAAATCCTCGAGCGGCATCGGGCCGTCCTTGCCGACAATGCGTTTGGCGGGACCGATGCCGGCGCAGTTGACCAGCACGCGCGTGGGGCCATGGACCGTGGCGGCGGCGTTGATCGCGGCGGCGGCGCCTTTATCGAGCGTCACGTCGCAACCGAAGGCGATGCCGCCGATCTCGTTGGCGACGTCATTGGCCGCCTTCTCATTCAGATCGAACACGGCCACCTTGGCGCCGGCTTTGGCCAGCACGCGCGCGGTCGCGGCGCCGAGCCCCGAAGCGCCGCCAGTGACGATCGCGCCCTGTCCCTTGATGTCCATTTCTTATCCCTTTGCTCGCATGATCGGTGAGCGACTATGCCGCCTCGGTATTCTCGATCAGCAGCGCGATGCCCTGGCCGCCGCCGATGCAGGCCGATGAGATACCATAACGCAGGCCGGAGCGCTTGAGTTCGCGCGCCAAGGTCAGGGTCAGGCGGATACCGGTGGCGCCGAGCGGGTGGCCGATCGCGATGGCGCCGCCATTGACGTTGAGCCTGTCCTCGTCGAGGCCGAGCGCGCGGGCGCAGGCCATTACCTGGGCGCCGAAGGCCTCGTTGATCTCGAAGCGGCCGATATCCTCGAGCTTGAGGCCGGCGCGTTCGACCACCGCCTTGATCGCCGGCACCGGGCCGATGCCCATGATTTCCGGCGGTACGCCGACCGCCGCGCTGGCGATGATGCGGGCCAGTGGTTTCTTGCCGTTCTTCTCGGCATAGGCCTTGGACGACACCAGCACGGCGGCCGCGCCATCGACGATGGCCGACGAATTGCCGCCGGTCTGCACGCCGCCGAAAGCCGGCTTGATCTTGGCGAGTTGCTCGACGGAGGAGTGGCGCACATGCGTGTCGGCGGTGACGTCTTCCTTCACGCGAATGCCGCGGGCATTCATGCCCTCGACTTCGAACTTCTCGGTCGTCACCGGCGCGATCTCACCGGCGCGGAAGTCGGCGGCCTTCATGGCGCGCTCGAACGAGCGCGACGCATAGGCGTCCACTTCGGCGCGGGTGATCTGATACTGCTTGGCGAGGTTCTCAGCGGTGTCGCCCATGGTGCAGTTGACGCCCGGATCGAGCAGCGCCTCCCACAGGAAGTCCTTGAACTCGACCTGGCCCATGCGGAAGCCGTTGCGGCTGGTATAGGAGGCGACCGGGTTGCGGCTCATCGACTCGGCGCCGACGCAGAGAGCTAGATTGGCGCGCTTGAGCGAGGTCGAGTCGGAGGCCTGCGCGATCACTTCGATGCCGGTGCCGCAGACGCGCTGCACCAGATGCGCCGGCACCTCCTGCGGCACCCCGGCGTAAAGCCCGACATGGCGCGGCAGCATGTAGGCGTCGAAACTCGCTTGAGCCATGCTGCCGGCGATTACGGTGCCGACATCCCTGGCGGGCACGCCGGATTTCTTGATCGCCTCGCGCGCCGCCTTGATGCCGAGATCGATCGGCGAGATCGGCGCCAGCGCGCCATTGTAATCGACGAAGGGCGTGCGCGCGCCGTCGATCAGCCAGGCGTCGTCATAGGTGGCGCCGATGCCAGCGGGTTTGTCGGTCACTTGCTCACTCCCTCAAAGTCGGATCACGCGCGGCGACACCGCGTCGGCATAGAGTTCCTCGACCAGCGCGGCGCGATTCTTCAGCACGGTGCGCTGGTTGATCGAACCCTTGTCGGTCATTTCACCGAGGTCCATCGACGGCGGCTCGGTCATCAGCATGATGCGCTGGACGCGGTTCGACGAGCCGGTCGAGGCGGCGGCCATTTTCGCCAGCATGTCGGCGAAGTGCTGCTGCACGTCGTAATGCTGCACGATCTGGTCTGCCGGCGTGTCCGGCGCGCGGTGCAGGATCTTGCGGCAGGCCTCGACATCCGGAAACACCAGCGCGGTGAGGAAATCGCGATCGAGACCGGCGAACACGACGTCGCGCACGAAAGGCTTGAAGGCGTCGATGAACTGCGCGCGCAACGGGCCGACATTGACCCAGGTGCCGGACGACAGCTTGAAGTCCTCGGCGATGCGGCCGTCGAACAACAGGCCCTGCGTCGGATCGTCCGGATCGGCGAATTTGAAGGTGTCGCCGAGTTTGTAGAAGCCTTCCTCGTCGAAGGCGTTCTTTGTGTATTCCGGCTGACGCCAGTAGCCCGGCGTGATGTTGGGCCCGCGCACGCGCGCTTCCAGCTTGCCCTCGTTCGGAACCAGCTTGAGTTCGAGCCCGGCGGCGGGCAGGCCCATATTGGTCGAGTTTGGATGATGGAACGTGCGCACCAGCGCGCAAGGCGCGGTTTCGGTCGAGCCGAAGCCGGTGAGGAACTGCACGCGCTCGCCGCAGGTCTCGACCGCGAGCTGGTTGATCTCGTCGAACACATGCTGGGCCAGGCCGGCGCCGGCGAACCACAGCACCTTCACCTTCGAGAAGAACTTGCGGCGCAGCTCGGCATCGGCGCGCAAATAGGGCAGCAGCGCCTCGTAACCTTTCGGCACGGTGAAGTACCAGGTCGAGGCGATGTCGCGCAGATTGCGCACGGTCTCGTCGATGGCGCCGGGCATCGGCTTGCCCTCGTCTATATAGAAGGTGCCGCCGTTATAAAGAACGAGGCCGACATCGTGATTGCCGCCGGCGGTGTGATGCCACGGCGCCCAGTCGAGGATCACCGGCGGCTCGTCCTCAAAATAGGCGAGGCCCTGCTTCAGCATGACCTGGTTGGCGCACCACATGCGCTGGGTATTGATCACGCATTTCGGCGTGCCGGTGGAGCCGGACGTGAACAGGAATTTGGCGATGGTGTCGGGCCCGACCTTGTCGTTCGCGGCATCGACCGCGGCGGTCGGTTCGGCCGACAGCTCGGAGAAGAGTGTCGTGCGGCCTGCGATCGGATTGCGCGTGACCACCACCGGCACGTCCTTCGGCACGATATCGTTGATGGCGCGGGCGAAGGCCTTGCCGTCGGCGGCAAAGACGAGGCCGGGCGTGATCAGGTCGAAGATGGATTTCAGCCGCGCGAAGTCCTGGGACACCAGCGAATAGGCCGGCGAGATCGGCGCATAGGCGACGCCGGCATAGACCGCGGCAAGGCCGAGCATGGCGTGTTCGAGATCGTTGCCGGAGAGGATGACGATCGGCCGCTCGGCGGAGAGATTGTATTGGAGCAGCGCGGTGCCGATGCGACGGGCATGATCGAGCGCCTGCGCATAGGTGATGGTGCGCCAGGTGTCGCTTCCCTTGCCGTCGCGCTGCGCCATGAAGACGCGATCCGGCGCATGCCTGGCCCAGTACTCGAGGCGCTCGGTCAATTTCCTCGGATAGGGGCCGAGGGGTTGCTGCGAACGCAGGATCATCGCGCCGTCGGCGCGGCGTTCGATATCGACGGCTCGCGGTCCGAGCCGCACCGCGCGGGTCTTCGCCGAGGAAGGAGCGGAGATGGTCATGCTCAACTGTCGCTCCGGATCACGTTCGCCGATGGCGTTTCGGCATAAAGCTCCTCGACCAGCACCGCGCGCGTGCCGAGCACGGCGCGCTGGTTGATCGAACCCTTGTCGGTGGCTTCGCCCTTGTCCAGCGACGGCGGCTCCGCCATCAGGATCAGGCGCTCGACGCGCGTCGACGAGCCCTTGGCTTCCGCCGCCAGGGTGAACAGACGCTCGGCGAACAAGAGACGCACGGTCGGCGCGACGACGATGTCGGCCGGCGTCGCATTAAGGCCGAGCCCGGCGAGCTTGCGGCAGGCCTCGATATCCGGAAACACCAGCGCGCCGATGAAGTCGCGGTCGGCGCCGGCCAGCACGACGTCGCGCACATAGGGCGCGAAGTGATCGATGAACTTGCCGCGCAGCGGGCCGACGCTGACCCACGTGCCGGTCGAGAGCTTGTAGTCCTCGGCGATGCGCCCGTCGAACAGCAGGCCCTTGTCGGGATCGTTCGGGTCCGCGAATTTTAGCGCGTCGCCCAGCTTGTAGAAGCCTTCGTCGTCGAAGGCGGCTTGCGTGTGGTTGTCCTGCCGCCAGTAGCCCGGCGTGATATGCGGGCCGCGCAGCCGTGCTTCCAGCTTGCCTTCGTTCGGCACCAGCTTGAGTTCGACGCCGCGGCAGGGCAGGCCGATATTGCCGGGGCGGCCGAAGTCGAAGGTGCAGGCGAGCGCCGCCGGCGCGGTTTCGGTCGAGCCGAGCGAGGAGATGAAGATGACGCGCTCGCCGGTCGTCTCGACCGCGATGTCGTTCATCTCGTCGTAGGTGGCCTGGTTCAAACCCGCGCCGGCATAGAACAGCACGTTCAGCCGGCTGAAGAAGTTGCGGCGCAGCGTCTCGTCGGCGCGGAAATGCGCGATCAGCGCCTCGAAGCCCTTGGGGACGTTGAAATAGATGGTCGGCGCGATTTCGCGCAGATTGCGCGCGGTTTTCGGCGCGCCGGGCGGGGTCGGATTGCCGTCGTCGATATAGAACGAGCCGCCGTTCACCAGCACGAGATTGAAGTTGTGGTTGGAGCCGAAGGTGTGGCTCCACGGCAGCCAGTCGACGATGACCGGCGGCTCGTCCTTCACGAAGGCGAGGCTGCCGCGCAGCATCGCCTGGTTCGACAGCAGCATGCGGTGGGTGTTGATCACGCCTTTCGGCGTGCCCGTCGAGCCCGACGTGAACAGGAATTTGGCGATGGTGTCGGGGCTGACCTGCGCGTGGGCTGCATCGACGCCGCGTGTGTCCTCGTCGCCGATCAGATCGGCGAACAACGTGGTCGGCCGGTCGCCGAGCGGATTGCGCGTGACCACCAATTCGATGTCGTCGGGAATGGTGGCGTAAAGCGCCTTGCCGAAAGCCATGCTGTCGGCGGCGAACACCATACCCGGCGTCAACAGCTCGACGATCATGCGCAGCTTGCCGAAGTCGCTCGACATCAGCGAGTAGGCCGGCGAGATCGGCGCATAGGGAATGCCGACCATCATGGCGGCGAGCCCGAGCAGCGCGTGCTCGATGTCGTTGCCCGAGAGGATGACGATCGGCCGGTCCTTCGACAACCCGCGGCGCAGCAAGGCCGCGCCGATACGCTTCACCTTGTCGAGCGTCTGCGCGTAAGTGAGCTTGCGCCAGTTTCCGTCGGCATCGCGCTGGGCGAGATAGACGCGGTCAGGCGCGACCTTCGCCCAATGCTCGAGCGGCTGGCCGATGGTGTCGTGATAATCCTCCAGCGCCTGTCGGCTGCGGATGTACATCGTGCCGTCCGGCCGCCGATCGACGACCGCGTCGAGCGCGCCGAGATTGACGGCGCGCAGCGGCGTATTCGGCTTCGCGGAGGCAAGAGGCTGTGTCACCTGCATCGCTTG
This sequence comes from Pseudolabrys sp., assembly GCA_017849615.1. Lineage (GTDB taxonomy): Bacteria > Pseudomonadota > Alphaproteobacteria > Rhizobiales > Xanthobacteraceae > Pseudolabrys. Next base: position 316,607 of record JAFIGS010000011.1, read on the forward strand.
AACCCTAATCGGGGCGCTTCACTTTGCCGGCGCGGCCTTCAAGGAAGGCCGTCAGGCGGTTCTTTGCTTCCGGATCGGCTTGCGCGATCGACGAGATCAGCGACTCCATGGCGAAGCCGGTCGCGGGCGCAGCCTCGGCAATGCGCGGCAGCGCGTGGGTTATGGCGAAATTCGTCATCGGCGTGTTGGTGGCGATGCGCTGCGCCAGTTCGATGCCCTTGGCGAGGCCTTGGCCCGGCTCGGTCAGATAGGTCGCAAGGCCCATTGCGATGCCGTCTTCCGCCGAATAGGTGCGGCCGGTCAGCATCATGTCCATCATGCGGGCGACGCCGATCAGGCGCGGCACGCGCACCGAACCGCCGCCGCCGACATAGATGCCGCGGCTGCCTTCGGGCAGGCCGTAATAGGTCGAGCGTTCGGCGACGCGGATATGGGCGGAGGAGGCAAGCTCGAGGCCGCCGCCGACCACGGCGCCGTGCAGCACGGCGACCACCGGCACTTTGCCGAATTGTATTTTCTCGAAGGCGCGGTGCCACAGCGCGGAGTGGACAATGCCTTCGTGGATATTGCGCTCCTGCAGTTCCGACAGATCGAGGCCGGCGCAGAAATGCTCGCCCTCGCCGGCGAGGACGACAGCGCGAATGTCACCGGGCAGCGCCGAGAAGAACGCGTCGATGCCGATGACGGTGCCGTCGTCGATCGCGTTGCGCTTGTGCGGGCGGTTGAGTTTGAGAATCGCAATCGGGCCTTGCCGCTCGGCGGTGAGCGATGGCGGCAGGTCGGCGAACGAAACGCGGCTGGAGTTCACGAAGGGCTCCTTGATTGCGATGTCGCCGCTGCCGGGGTGCGGCAGCGGCGGATCGGTAGCGATGGGCTTGCGCCCGGATTTGCCGATCAGTTGGCTTTGACCAGCGGGCAGCCGCCTTCATTGAGCGGGCGGAAGGCCTTGTCGGTCGGGACCGTGCCGACAATCTTGAACACGTCCCAGTCGCTCTTGGACTCGGCGGGCGTCTTCACCTGCAGCAGAACGAGCGGGTGAATGGCGCGGCCGTCCGGACGGATCTCGACCTTGCCGTAGACCGGCTCGTCGGCGGGCGTTGCCTTCATGGCATCGACCACGGCCTTGCCGTCGGCCGGCGAGCTGACCTTGTCGACCGCCTTGAGGTAGGCGAGCGTAGCCGAATAGACGCCGGCCTGCATGTGGTTCGGGTACATCTTTTTGCTGTGACGCTCGGCGTAGCGCTTGGCGAAGTCGCGGGCGCCGTCGCTCTGGTCCCAGTACCAGGCGTTGATCGCCTGCAGACCTTGCGCGGTGCCGAGGCCGATCGCCGGCACGCTCTGCAGGTCGAAGATCAGCGCGACGACTTTCTGCTTTTCGCTGATCTTGAAGTCGGCGGCCTGCTTGATGGTGTTGACGGTGTCGCCGCCGGCATTGGCAAGCAGGATCACGTCGGCCTTGGAGGCCTGCGCCTGCAGCAGCGCCGAGGAGAAATCGTTGGTGCCTAGCGGCAGGCGGATGGCGCCGGCGATCTTGCCGCCCGAGGCGTTGATCTCGTCCGAGGCCTGCTTCTCGAGGTCGTGGCCGAAGGCGTAGTCCGCGGTGATGAAGAAGAAGGTCTTGGCGCCCTGTTCCAGCACGCCCTTGGCGGTGCCGTGGCCGAAGGCCCAGGTGTCGTAGGTCCAGTGCACGAAGTTCGGCGAGCACTTGGCGCCGGTGAGCAATGCGGTGCCGGCGCCGGAGCCGATCACGACCTTGTTCTTTTCGCGGCCGATGTCGGACACCGCGAGCGCAACGGCCGAATTCGGCAGGTCGATGACCATGTCGACGCCTTCGGTGTCGAACCAGCGGCGCGCGATGCCGGCGCCGATGTCCGGCTTGTTCTGGTGATCGGCGGAGATCACTTCGGCTTTGCGCTTCGAAGTCTTGTTGAATTCCTCGACCGCCATTTGCGCGCCGAGCACGGAGCCCGGGCCCTGGAAGTCCGAGTAGACGCTCGACATGTCGTTCATGACGCCGATGCGCAGAGTGCCGTTCTGCTCGGCCAGCGCCGGAGTTGCAGCCAACACGCCAGCCATGGCGGCGAGCTTGATCGCTTTCAGCATGGGGTCCCTCCCGAAGGGTAATGCGGTTGGCATCGTTGGTCGGCCGCCGCACCCGCAATGCTGGCAGGGGACGGCGCTCCGGTCAATATTGTTGTCCAGGACAACAATATGCCCGCGCTAGGGAATTACTCCCTTCGCATCTGCGAGATGAATAATGCCGAGCGGCCTGGCGCTACAGAACCTCGAAAACATCGAGCCTCACGGCGCGGGCTTCGCGCTGGCCGCGGGCGATGGCGAGGATGCGGTTCATCCAGGCTACGGCCGGGTCCGACGTCTCGAAGCGCATCACCGTCCGGAAGTAATAAAGCGCCGGATCGACCGTCTCGCCGCGCATGACCCGGTCCAGCACCTCTTTTGGTCCATGCCGCAGGCCCTCACTCGACACCAGAATGCGGGCGCCGGCCTCGCTTTCGATGGTGTAGCGCGCCTGGATATCGGCGGCGCCGTCGGCGCGGATGAATTGCCAGTCGGCGCCGCCGGGCAGCACGCGTCCATTGAGTTTGTGGCCGCGCACGGTTCCGCCGAGGATATCGATGATACGGCGATGGCCGTAGGGCGTGGCGCCCAGATCGAGAATGCCGGCCAGTTCGGCGTCGATCGTGAAGATCGGCTTGTCGCTCAGGATGGCGGTCAACGGCCTGCGCTCCCACATCTCGTCAAGAGGTGCCATTTGACCCTGTCCCGGACCAACCGTAAATACGGGGCCGCCTGAAACCCGACGCGATCTCATTGGCGCAAGAAGGCCGTGCAAGGAAATTCAAATGACCGACAAGATCCGTGACGTTTTCATTTGCGACGCCGTTCGTACGCCGATCGGCCGCTATGCCGGTTCGCTCGCCAAGGTTCGCGCCGACGATCTTGCCGCCATTCCGATCAAGGCGCTGATGGCGCGCAATCCGAAAGTGGATTGGGAGAAGGTCGAAGAGGTCGTGTTCGGCTGCGCCAATCAGGCCGGCGAGGACAACAGAAACGTCGCACGCATGGCGGCGCTGCTCGCCGGTCTGCCGGCCTCGGTGCCGGGCGTGACGGTCAACCGCCTCTGCGCCTCCGGACTTAACGCGGTCGGCGACGTTGCGCGCGCCATCCGCGCCGGCGAAATGGAATTCGCCATCGCCGGCGGCGTCGAGTCGATGACGCGCGCACCCTTCGTGCAGGGCAAGGCCACCGAAGCCTTTTCGCGCTCGGCCGAGATATATGACACCACCATCGGCTGGCGCTTCATCAATCCGCTGATGAAAGCGCAATACGGCGTCGATTCCATGCCGGAGACCGGCGAGAACGTCGCCGAGGATTATCAGGTGTCGCGCGCCGACCAGGACGCCTTCGCCTGGCGCTCGCAGCAGAAGGCCGGCAAGGCCATCGCCGCGGGCTTTTTCGCCAGGGAAATCGTGCCGGTCGAGATCGCCGGCCGCAAAGGCGACGTGGTGAAGATCGACGCGGACGAGCATCCGCGTCCGGAAACCACGCTCGAGCAGCTCGCCAAGCTCAAGACGCCATTCCGCAACCCCGGCACGGTGACGGCCGGCAACGCTTCCGGCGTCAATGACGGCGCCGCGGCGCTGATCCTGGCCTCCGCGGAGGCGGTAAAGGCTCACGGTTTGACACCGCGCGCCCGCGTTCTCGGCATGGCATCGGCCGCCGTCCCGCCGCGCGTGATGGGCATCGGCCCCGTGCCGTCGACCCAGAAGCTGATGGCGCGGCTCGGCCACAAGATCGGCGACTACGATATTATAGAGCTGAACGAAGCCTTCGCCTCGCAATCGCTCGCTGTCATGCGTCAGTTGGGACTTCCCGACGACGCCGAACACGTCAATCCGCATGGCGGCGCCATCGCTTTGGGCCATCCGCTCGGCATGTCAGGCGCGCGTCTGGCATTGACGGCGACGCATGCTCTGGAGGAAAAGGCTGGAAAGCTCGCGCTCGCAACCATGTGTGTCGGTGTCGGCCAGGGAGTGTCCCTGGCGATCGAGCGCGTTTAATCGAGAGGGGATAACCAAGGTGGCGCTGATCTATCCGACCAAAAGCCTCGAGAACTTTCCGAAGCATCTCACGCCGAACTACAAGAGCACGGTCAAGCGTTCGCCGACCCGGCCGCTGATGATCATTCCGCATACCCTGTCGGAATTGACCGGCCCGGTTTACGGCCATAACGCGGTGCAGGAAGGCGACAACGATCTCACCAGGCAGCACGCCGGCGAGCCGCTCGGCGAGCGCATCGTCGTTCACGGTCAGGTGCTCGACGAAGACCGCCGTCCGGTGAAGAGCGCGCTGATCGAGCTGTGGCAGGCCAATGCCTGCGGCCGTTACGTGCACAATGTCGATCAGCATCCGGCGCCGCTCGATCCGAACTTCACCGGCGCGGGCCGCACCGTCACCGACGACAACGGCTACTACAAGTTCATCACCGTGAAGCCCGGCGCCTATCCGTGGGGCAATCACCACAACGCCTGGCGCCCCAACCACATCCACTTCTCGGTGTTCGGCCACTCCTTCGTGTCGCGCCTCGTCACGCAGATGTATTTCCCGGGCGACTATCTGTTCCCGTTCGATCCGATCTTCAATTCGGTGACCGACGAGAAGGCGCGCAACCGCATGGTGGCGTCGTTCGATCTCGAGAACACCGTGCCGGACTGGGCGCTGGCATTCAAATTCGACATCGTGCTGCGCGGCCGCGAGGCGACCCCGCTCGACAACGACGATCATCACTGAGACAGGCGGGAAAAGAGCACCATGTCCGAAATCACGCCGTCACAGACCGTCGGTCCGTTCTTCGCCTATGGCCTCACGCCGGTGGGGCGCTGCGAGTGGGATCCGAACGGCCACTATTCGTGGAAGAACTCCGTCGAGTCGAACCTCGTCACCCCGGACGCGTCCGGCACGCGCATCCGCGTCGTCGGCACCGTGTTCGACGCCGACAACGCGCCGATCAACGATTGCATGATCGAGATCTGGCAGGCCGATGCTCAGGGCCGTTACGCCAGCGCGCAGGACAGCCGCGCGCTGCCCAACAGCCAGTTCAAGGGCTTCGGTCGCTCGGCGACCGACAAGGCCGGCCTGTTCGTGTTCGACACGATCAAGCCGGGCGCGGTGCCGGGCCCCGGCGGCAAGGAGCAGGCGCCGCATATCGTGGTCGCTATCTTCTCGCGCGGCATGCTGCGGCAGGTCTATACGCGGCTGTATTTCTCCGACGAGCCGGCCAATGCCGCCGATCCGGTGCTCAATCTGGTGCCCGCCGAGCGCCGCGGCACCCTGATTGCCCACAAGGAAGCGGGCGAGCCGCCGGTCTATCGCTTCAACGTCCACATGCAGGGCGACAGCGAAACCGTGTTCTTCGAAGTCTGATCGACAGGCGGCAAGGGCCGCGGGCTTGGAAAGGCGGGCGCTCCGGCGCCCGCTTTTTTTTTTGCAGGTCAGCCAACAAGAAAAAGATGCCCAACAAAAGCCGGTCCGGGAGGTGGGCAGTGGGCGGAAATCGGTGCCAAAAAAGTTGCGGGCGCAAGTAAATCGAATAAGCTGTTGTAATAAAATAGAAATTTTGCTGCGATAAGTCTGCCCAACTCATCTGCCCAACTTTTTTGTATCGATTTTTTCGTTGACGCCGCGTCCCTCTCTTTGTTTGGCTAGGCCCAGCGGCCGCCAGAGCCGCGTCAGCCATGACGTCAGAACCGACGTCCCAGGGCGCTGAAACGACAAGGGACAAGCGGTCTTCCGCGCCCGGCACCGGGCTCGCCGTTTGAAGGGAAACGCCGATGAACGAGGTCATCCTCCAGGAGATCGCCGAATTCTGCCGCCAGCGCGGGCTGGCGGAATCCACGTTCGGCCGCAGGGCCGTCAATGACGGCAAGCTCGCCAGCCGCCTGCGCAATGGCGGCCGCATCACCACCGACACGCTCGATCGCATTCGCTCCTTCATGGCGCATGGCAGCGACGGCAGCACCGCGCGTCGTCGGCGTCTGGCCATCGATGGCCCGTCCGCGCAATCGCTTCCCGTCATTAAAATGCAGGCGCCGCCAATGGCCTCCGCTCAAGTCGACAACGACGATCCGCAGCGCAATTTCCGCTTCTTCGACAATCGCCAGAAGTATCTGCTGTTCGTGAACACCTGCTCCGAGAAGTGGGAGGTCGCGCAGCGCGTCTCGCTCGAACTCGACAACATCCATCCGCGGCCGCCGGCGGTGCGCGTGTTCGACGCCGGCGTCGGCGACGGCACGGTGCTGACGCGGGTGATGCGCTCGATGCATCACAAATTCCCGACCATGCCGTTCCAGATCGTCGGCAAGGAAATCAGCCTCGAGGACGTGCGCCTCGCGCTGCAAAAGATGCCCGACCGCTTCATGGAGCATCCCTCGACCGTCGTCGTCCTCACCAACCTCGCTTACGCCGACGCGCCGTGGCTCGCCGCCAAGTCGCTGTCGGCCGCGACCTCGATGGTGTGGAAGGAAGTCGCGCTCGACGGCAACACCGCGCATTCCTTCGAGGAGCAGATCACCGCGCTGGAGCCGTTCCTCGCCGAATCCTGGAAAGCCAAGGTGTCGCCGACCAGCGGCAATCCGGTTTACGAGCGCCCGGTCGTGCTGGTGCTGTACCGCAACGATCACCGCTTCATGCTCGATCAGGTGATCCCGAAGCCGGGCGGCTCGCATGCCGACTACGATCTGGTCATCGCCTCGCAGCCTTATCGCGCCCGCGCCTCGCTGGAGTTCAAGGCCAAGCGCGTCTTGGCGCCACTCGCCCGTGCGCTCGGTCCCGGCGGCCGCATGATCACCATCCAGTCCTACGGCAACGATCCCGGCATGGAGATCGTCCACAAGGTCTGGCCCGACGACAATCCGTTCATGCACAGCCGCCACGATCTCCTCAAGGAGACCAAGCAGGAGCTCGGCTCGGCGGGGCGCGATCTGAACTTCAACGTCTATTCCGACCAGCGTTCGCTGTTCCGCTACGACATGCACACGCTGCCGTCCGAAGTGTCGTCGTCGATCGGCACCTCGACCTTGCTGGCCGCATGGAACGCCGCGGTCTATGTCGCACAGGTGGAGGACGATCGCCTGTCGGACATCAATTCGGACCGTCGCTATGTCGACGCCACGCGCGAGGTGCTGCAGCAGCGCGGCGGCCTTTGGTTCTTCGACGAATCCTTCGTCATCTCGAGACGCCGCCAGTAGCGCGGCGTCTTTCCAACGAAACGGGCTTTCCAGTGAACATGCTCATGAAAGCATCGCCGGCCACCATCGCGCGGCGCTTCTCGATCGAAACGACGCGGCCGAAGCCGGCCGAGATCGATGCCGTCGCCGCGGCGGTGCCGAAAGGCGCCGAGATCTACATCACCGCGGTGCCGACGCAGACCGACGACGAACTGGTCGCCGCCGCCGCCCATGCGCGCCGCGCCGGGCTCGAGCCGGTGGTGCATATCGCGGCGCGGCGGTTGCCGAGCGTCGAATTCCTGCGGGAGCGACTCGCGCGCCTTCAGGCCGAGGCGGATGTGCGCCGCCTGCTGGTGATCGGCGGTGACATCGATCCGGTCGGCCCCTTCGCCGATGCGCTGGCCGTGATCCAGAAGGGCAAATTGCCCGAGGCCGGCATCGAGCATGTCGGCATTGGCGCCTATCCGGAGGGCCATCCTGTGATTCCGCTGGACCGGCTGGTGGCCTCGCTCGATGAAAAGATCGCCGCCGCTGTGGCGCAAGGTCTGGGCGTGCGCCTCGTCAGCCAGTTCTCGTTCTCGCCGGACGAAATCGTCGCCTGGCTCAAGAAATTGCGCGCCACCGGCATCACCCAGCCGGTGAGTGTCGGCATGGTCGGCCCGACCAGCGTGCCGGCCCTGTTGCGCTTTGCCAAGCGCTGCGGCGTCGGCACCTCGCTCAAGGGCCTGATGTCCGGCGCCGCCAGCGCGCTGATCGGCAATGTCGGTCCCGACCGCATCATTCACGCGCTCGATGCCGCGCAGGCGACCGTCGGCGATGTGCAGCCGCACTATTTCACCTTCGGCAACCTCGTCGCCACCGCCGAGTACGGCACGGCGATGGCGGAGAAGGAAATCGCGGCGGCCTAACCGGCCAAGAAGTAGATTGTAGCGTGCTATAACTATAATTTAGCGTGGTATATTATTGGCTAGAGGTGTTTTCGTTCTCCTGTCCGGAGAAGGAAAGCATTTTTTGGGCATGCACATAATGGACAGCCTTCAACTCGAAATCGCTCGCTTTATAGTGGCGAAGGCGCTGCGGAAATCGCGGGTGACGTATCAACAAGTCGGAGAGGCAATTGGCTGGAACCATCCTCATGGTCGTGGCCTCGGGAAGAATCTTGAGACGATCCTTCTCCACTTGCATGATCGCGGATTGCCGCCACTCACGACGATCCTGGTAAAGAAAGGCGAACGCTATCCAGCCGAAGATGCAATGACATACATCCGTGGTGTTCTCGGTCAAATTGATATCGAGCAGGCTCAGCAGCAGGTATTTAGTTTCGATTGGCTGCGTGTGCCTGAACTGATGCCCGACAAGGATACGTTACCAAACAGCCGCAATGCCTGGCTCACTTCGTTTTGGGGATTTGCTCCAAGTGAATGGGGGTGTATTGGCTTCGCGGATGAGGGAAAACGCAACAGATATTTGAAGCTTTCAAAGCCGGGAGATATTACAGCAATCTACGTGACCAAGGGCAAAGGCCCAGAGGAAATGCGAGGCAAAGTTGTCGGAGTTCTCGAGGTCTCGCACCAGACCGGCCATGCAAGAGAATTTATTTCAGGAGATCGCTGGGCGGAGAAGGAGAATGACCCTCAATCGAGAGGAAAGTGGCTTTATGCAGTAAAGGTGACGCGTGCTTGGCGGGTAATTACTGAGGACTGGCAACCTGTAGAAGCCATCTTCCCGTCTACGTACGGAAGTGCGCATCCAGAATTTATTGGCTCAAGCGGCGTTCAAATGTCGCGCGAAGAAGCTGAGCGCTTGTTGCAATTGGACGTTTATGAAGTGCCAGTTTACGGTCAGTCGGAGCCAATAAATCCAACGATCAGCACGCTTGATGCGGCCCTTGTTCCAAGTCGCGCAGTGCCCGCTTCTTCGGGGCCCTACTGGGTGGGAGAAACTGACGGTCCCAAGCATCTTTATATACTTGAACTGACGGGAGATATAGCGGCTTATTTAGGTAGACCGCTAGCGGCTGTCGAGGGAAAGTCGGTCATTAAGGTCGGTTTCTCTAAAAGTCCGATGGCGCGCCGCGACCAAATCCAAAGCGCGTATCCTCGTGGGCAGTTCAAATGGGTAGTGGTGCGACCTGAGCCAATGCCCGAGCAGGCGCCATACTTAAATACACAGGTAGCTATTGCTGGTGAGGACGCGATGAAGAAGCGTCTTGTTGACGAGCGAGCTGAGGTCTTGGGCGGCGAGTTTTTTCTAGCCGACGACTGTCTTGTTTACAGCGCTTGGAGTGCGGGGATGTATGCCGCAAACCAAGCCCAATTGTCCCTGCGTCCAAAAAAATCCGCCGAGAGTTAAAGATTCGGCAGCATGGCGAGCTTAGTCGCCATGCTGCGATGTTCTTGCTTTCCTCTGCAGACCTTATTCAGCCGCCTGGTGACGCCACTTGCCTTCGTAGCCTTGGCGCACCACGGCCGAATACGGCGTCGGCGAGACGATGACCTTGACCTCGGTCTGCTTGTGGCGCTCGACGGTGGTCTTCTTGGTGCCGCCGTTCTCTTCGCCCCACACCAAAGTCAGTTCGGTGCCCGGCTTGGAGAACTCTTCCTCGACCCAGCCGAGCGACAGCATCTTGCGCTCGTTGTAGGAATAGCCCGAGAACATCGAGGCGCCGGCCAGCTTGCCGCGGTTCATCACCGCGTCATAGGACGACGAGGCGTAGTTCGACAGCGGCAGGTCGATGAACTTGTAGTTCTGGCCTTCGGGCGCGAGCTGCGAAGCCCAGATGCGCTCGACGTCCTTGTTCTCCCAGGCGAAGGTCACCTTCTTGCGCTTGTTCTTGCCTTCCATCGCCTGCAGCGCGTCCGAACCGATGAAATCGTGGTCGAACTTGGTGAAGGTGTTGTAGCCGAGCTCGTAAGGCGAGGTGTAGTAGTCCTCGATGTTCTTCGAGACGAAGCTGCCGCCGAGCGCCGCATTGGCCTCGTAGCTCGTGATCGGCAGCCACTCGCGATAGGCCTTGAGCTTGTCGCCGGTGTAGATCGCCGGCACGGGCGAGGGGATCCAGCCGGATTCCAGCGTGTTGGTCGCATAGGCGCGGGCGCCGACGGCAACGATGCCGAATTCCTTGCCGGCTTCCATGATCGCGTTCTTGATCACATCGACCTGATCGTAGGGCCCCCAGACCTCGAGGCCCGGTGCGCCGGCCATGCCGTGACGCAGGGCGCGAACCTTCTGGCCGGCGATGGTGATGTAGCCCATCTTGAAGAACTTGATGTCCGGCATCGTGCCGCCGTTCAGCTTCTTGATCACGTCCTGGGCCTTCGGGCCCTGGATCTGATAGCGATAGAAGCTGCGGGTCACCGGCTTGCCCATGGGGCGCGACGGCGAACGGTCATCATAGGTGGTCTTGACGTCGTAGCCGCCGGTCTTGGCGTGGAATTCGATCCAGTTGGCGGCGGGGTTGCGGCCGACATAGACCATGCTGTTTTCGGCGAGATAGAACAGGATGCCGTCGCCGATGACATGGCCGTAAGGCGTCACGGGCGCGAACTGCTTGGCCTGGTCGACATTGAAATTCTTGAACGAGTTGGTCGACAGGTAGGACAGGAGCTTGACGGTGTCCGGGCCTTCGACGAACAGGTTGACCATGTGGTGCGACTGATCGAACAGCACGCAGCTGTGGCGCCACGCGCCCTGCTCGTCACGCCAGTTGGTGAACTCGGGAGCGACGACCGGGTAGACATAGGCGCCGATCTGCGAATTCCGCATCATCGACACGATGTCGCCGCTCTCCTTGATCTTTTCTTCCAGATTTTTCGCCATCTCGTCTCACTCCCACGTGTTGTGTTTCATTGACTGCGAGCGTCCGGCCGAACGTCTTTCCGGGCCGGAAAACCGCAAGGCCGTATACAGCCGGTCGGTGTCGCTTGCGTAAAACCAGAAATTTGCGCCAAAATCGATCCCGGAATGAGGCCGGATTTGGCATTTGGTCTATTCCTCGTATACAACAGGCTTCCGAGCGTCCTCAAGGATTGGGCAGAAAAAAAGGAGCCCACCGGTGCCCACCCCACCCGCTGAGCCCGACCGCGCCTCCTCCCAGACCGTCAAGGCCCAGCTTGCGCTGCGCGACCTGATCCTGTCCGGCGGTCTCAAGCCGGGAGACCGGGTGTCGGAGCTGTCGCTGGTCGATCGGCTCGGCATGTCGCGTACGCCGATCCGCATGGCGCTGGTCCGCCTGGAGGACGAGGGCTTCCTCGAAGCGATCCCGTCCGGCGGTTTCGCCATCAAGGCCTTCACCGAGCGCGACGTCTACGACGCCATCGATCTGCGCGGCATGGTCGAGGGTTTTGCCGCGCGCATTGCCGCCGAGCGCGGCGTGCCCGGCGGTCTTATCCGCGATATGAAGAACGCGTTGCGGCAGATTGATGACATCGCCGCCTTGCCGGAACTGAGCGTCGATCATTTCTCCGAATACGTCGATCTCAACGGCCGCTTTCATGCGCTGCTGGCGGAGGCCGCCGACAGCCCGGTGGTCAGGCGCCAGATCGAGCGCGTGTCGAACCTGCCCTTCGCCTCGCCGTCGGGCTTCGTCATGGTGCAGGCCATGCTTCCCGAGGCGAGACACATTCTCACCATCGCGCAGGACCACCACCACTGCGTGGTCCGCGCCATCGAGGATCGCGAAGGCATGCGCGCCGAATCGCTGATGCGCGAGCATGCGCGGCTGGCGCAACGCAATCTGCAGCTCGCGCTCGGCGATCAGGGCACGCGCAGCCTGGTACCGGGCGTCGTCCTCATCCGTGGCGGCGCTCTCGTATGACCAAAGAAGAGTTCCGCCGCGGCTGACGCTGCCCACTCATCGTGCTAAGGCACCCCCGAATTGACGCCGCGGGCGGGGATAAATCCCACGGCGATTTTTGGAGGAAGTGAATGTCCCAGAGAAGCAAACCGCCGTTCCGCGCCGATCAGGTCGGCTCCATCCTGCGCACCACCGCGATCCATGAGGCGCGGACCAAGCACGAAAAGGGCGAGATCACCGACGCGCAGCTCAAGGCGATCGAAGACGCCGAAATCATCAAGATCATCAAGAAGCAGGAAGAACTCGGCCTCCAGCCCGTCACCGACGGCGAATTCCGCCGCGCCTGGTGGCATTACGACTTCTTCGGCATGCTCGACGGCGTTGACGTCGTTCCGTCCGATCACGGCATCCAGTTCCAGGGCGTTCAGACCAAGATGCAGGTGCTGAACATCACCGGCAAGATCGGCTTCTCCGCCAGTCACCCGATGCTCGAGCACTTCAAGTTCCTCAAGGCGCACACCAGCCGCACGCCGAAGATGACCATTCCGGCGCCGAGCGTGATGCACTTCCGTCTCGAGCCGGATGCGGTCAAGACCAGCGTCTATGCGAATCGCGACGCGATTTTCGACGACCTCGCCATCGCCTATCAGAAAGCTGTGAAGGCGTTCTACGACGCCGGCTGCCGCTACCTGCAGTTCGACGACACCGCCTGGGCCTATCTGTGCTCGCAGGACGAACTGAAGAAGGCGCGCGACCGCGGCCTCGATGTCGATCATCTGCAGGACAGCTACACCAGGATGATCAACAAGGCGCTGGAAGCCAAGCCGGCCGACATGGTCATCACCACGCATGTCTGCCGCGGCAACTTCCGCTCGACCTTCATCTCGTCGGGCGGCTACGAGCCGGTGGCGCAGAACCTGCTCGAGAAGTGCAACTACGACGGCTACTTCCTCGAATACGACACCGACCGCGCCGGCGGTTTCGAGCCGCTGCGCTTCCTGCCCAAGGGCAACAAGGTCGTGGTGCTCGGTCTTGTCACCTCGAAGTCCGGCACGCTCGAGAAGAAGGAAGACATCAAGAAGCGCATCGAGGAGGCGACCAGGTTCGTCGCGCTCGACCAGCTCGCGCTGTCGCCGCAGTGCGGCTTCGCCTCGACCGAGGAAGGCAATACGCTGGCCGAGGACGAACAGTGGGCCAAGTTCAAGATGATCCTCGATATCTCGAAGGAAGTCTGGGGCTGATCTTCTGCCCTCTCCCCGCTGGCGGGGAGAGGGTGGCTTGTATCGCGATTACGCGATGCAAGCCGGGTGAGGGGGCGCTAAACTCGCGCTCCAACGGCCCCTCACCCGATTGTCTTCGTTGCACTCAGACAATCGACCTCTCCCCGCATAGGCGGGCGGACGCTCGCCGTCCGGCGAGCTATGCGGGGAGAGGTAAAGAAAGAGCGTACTGAGTCATATGCCCCTCAACGTCGAAGCCCTTCTCGCCGCGCAGTTGCCACCCATCGAGCGAACCTATGGTCCGAAGGATTGCATCCTTTATGCGCTCGGCGTCGGCCTCGGTTACGACCCGACCAATGAGGACGAACTCGCCTTCGTCTACGAGAAGAACATCAAGGTGCTGCCGACTTTCGCGGTGGTGCCCGCCTTCGACTACAGGTGGATGCTGCGCCCCGAATTCGGCCTGACCTGGAGCCACATCGTTCACGGCGAGGAGGCGATCGTCCTGCATGCGCCGATCCCGCCGCAAGGCACGGTGATCGGCCGCGAGCATGTCGTGGATGTCGTTGACAAGGGCGAGGGCAAAGGCGCACTGCTGTTTCATGAGCGCAGCCTGATCGACAAGGCGACCGGCACGCTGCTCGCCACGCTGAAGCAGACCACGTTCTGCCGCGCCGATGGCGGCTTCGCCGCGACGTCGGGCGGCGCGCGGCGCGACACGCCCGCGGCGCATCCCATTCCCGATCGCGCGCCGGATATCGTCTGCGATTTGCCGACGCGTCCGGAGATGGCGCTGCTCTACCGGCTGTCGGGCGACGAAAATCCGCTTCACGCCGAGCCGGCTTTCGCGCGCGCGGCCGGTTTCCCGCGGCCGATCCTGCACGGCCTCGCCACCATGGGCGTCGCCGGACACGCCCTGCTCAAGTCGGTCTGCGGCTACAACCCCGAGCGGCTAAAGGTCATGTCGGTGCGCTTCTCCGCGCCGGTGTTTCCCGGCGAAACCATCCGCACCGAGATCTGGCAGGATAGCGGCAAAGCCGGCGCTGTTGTCACGTTTCGCGCCCGTGTTAAGGAACGGGATGTCCTCGCCATCAATAACGGGCGGGCGGAAATAGCTCAGTAGAGGAAGCGCATGACTGGACCGCAAGAGAACTATGCCGACATTCGCGAGTCCGTGCGCGCGCTGTGCGACAGGTTCCCCGGCGAATACTGGCGCGAACTCGATCGCGACCGCGCCTACCCGACGGCGTTCGTCAAGGCCCTCACCGAGGCGGGGTATCTCGCCGCGCTGATCCCGGAAGAGTTTGGCGGCAGCGGCCTGCCGGTGTCGGCGGCGGCCGCGATCATGGAAGAGATCCATGCGGCCGGCGGCAATGGCGCGGCCTGCCACGCGCAGATGTACACGATGGGCACCATTCTGCGGCACGGCTCGCCGGCGCAGAAGGAGCGCTATCTGCCCAAGATCGCCACCGGCGAATTGCGCCTGCAGGCTTTCGGCGTCACCGAGCCGACCTCCGGCACCGATACATTGTCGCTGCGCACCGTGGCGCGGCGCGGCGGCGACGAATACGTCATCAACGGCCAGAAGATCTGGACCTCGCGCGCCGAGCATTCCGACCTGATGCTGCTGCTGGCGCGCACGACGCCGAAGGAAGAGGTGAAGAAGCGCACCGACGGCCTGTCGGTGTTCCTGGTCGATATGCGCAAGGCGCTCGAAGCCGGGACGCTGACCATCAAGCCGATCCGCACCGTGATGAATCACGCCACCACGGAAGTGTTCTTCGACGACCTCCGCGTGCCGGCAGAAAATCTCATCGGCGAGGAAGGCAAGGGCTTCCGTTACATTCTCTCGGGCATGAACACCGAGCGCATCCTGATCGCGTCGGAATGCATCGGCGACGCCAAATGGTTCATCAGGAAGGCGGCCGATTACGCCAAGGAGCGCGTGCTGTTCGGCCGGCCGATCGGCCAGAATCAGGGCGTGCAGTTCCCGATCGCGCGCGCCTATGCGCAGATGCGGGCCGCCGAGCTGATGGTGCATGAGGCCTGCCGCAAATACGAAGCCGGCGAGGATCTCGGCGCCGAGGCCAATATGGCCAAGCTGCTCGCCGCCGATGCGTCATGGGCCGCCGCCGACATGTGCGTGCAGACGCATGGCGGCTTCGGCTTCGCCGAGGAGTATGACGTCGAGCGCAAATTCCGCGAAACGCGCCTCTATCAGGTGGCGCCGATTTCGACCAATCTCATTCTGTCGTATCTGGCCGAGCACGTGCTCGGTCTGCCGAGGTCGTATTAGTATCTTCCGTCGTCCCCGCGAAGGCGGGGACCCAAACGCCGTAGCCTATCGATGGGACACGGAGTATGGGTCCCGGGTCTCGCTGTCGCTCGCCCGGGACGACATTGAAATGGAAGTTTCCCATGTCCCTCCCGCTTGAAGGCATCCTGGTCGTCTCGGTCGAACAGGCGGTGGCCGCGCCGCAATGCACGTGCCGCCTCGCCGATGCCGGCGCGCGCGTCATCAAGGTCGAGCGCCCGGAAGGCGACTTCGCGCGGCATTACGATTACATCGTTCATGGCGAGAGCGCGCATCTGGTCTGGCTCAACCGCGGCAAGGAGTCCGTGGTCTGCGACCTCACCAGGGACGAGGACAAGGCCCTGCTCGAGGCCATGCTGGCGAAGGCCGATGTCTTCGTGCAGAACCTCAAGCCCGGCGCGCTCGGCAAGCTCGGCTTCTCCTTCGAGCGCCTGCGCAAGGATTATCCGAAGCTGATCTGCGCATCGATCTCGGGCTACGGCGAGAGCGGTCCGTTCGCGCAGCGCAAGGCCTATGATTTGTTGATCCAGGCCGAGTCCGGCCTGTCGTCGGTGACCGGCGGCCCCGAAGCGCCGGCGCGCGTCGGCGTCTCGGTGGTCGATATCGCGGCCGGGTTGAGCGCCTATGAGGCGATCCTCGAAGCGCTCATCCGCCGCGGCCGCACCGGCGAGGGCGCCACCATCTCGGTGTCGATGTTCGACGCCATGGCGGAGTGGATGACCATTCCCTTGCTCAATCAGGAATGGGGCAATCCCTTCCGGCGCGTCGGCCTCAATCACCCGACCATCGCGCCCTACGGCGTGTTCCGCACGCGCGACGGCGCCGATATCCTGATCTCGATTCAGAACGATCGCGAATGGCGCGTGCTGGCCGACAAGGTGCTCGGCAATGCCGCGCTCGGCGACGACGCGCGCTTTGCCACCAATCCGCAGCGTCAGGCCAACCGCGCCGAGACCGATGCGGCGGTCGCGGCGGTGTTCGGCGCCGAGGATGTCGAGCCCTTGATGAAGAAACTGGCGGCCGCGGACATCGCCTTCGCGCGCGTCAATGATTCCGCGCTGCTGTCCACGCATCCGCATTTGCGCCGCGTGACCGTCAATACGCCGAGCGGTCCGGCCTCGACGCCGGCGCCGGGCGCGCGCTTCGTCGGCGAGGAGCGGCACTACGGCGATATCCCCGCGCTCGGTTCGCACAATGAGACGATCCGCAAGGAGTTTGGCGGGAAGTAGATGGCCGCGCGCGCCGCGGCCTAGTCCATCGCGTGAATGACTTCGTCTTCCTTCCTGGCGCCCTGATTGGCCTTGCGCGTCGAGCCGATCATCAGCACCAGCGGCATCGCCGCGATGGTCAAGAACATCAGCAGCTTGAAGTCGTTGAGATAGGCGATCATGTTGGCCTGCTGCGTGATCAGGCCGTCCAGCATCGCCTTGCCGGCGTCGGTGTTGAGGTTGATCGCGCCGGTGACATCGGGAAATTGCAGATTGCTGTTGAACGGCGTGATGTTGGCGCCGAGCCGCTCGTGCATATAGGTCGTCTTGCTGGTCAGGTTGGCGATCACCATCGAGATGCCGATCGACGAGCCGATGTTGCGGACCAGGGTCGTGATGGCGGCGGCGCCGTTGCGCATGTGGCCCGGCAGCGTCAGGAACGCCACCGAGGTGATCGGCACGAACAGCAGGCCGAGCCCGACGCCCTGGATGATGCTGGTGATGACGATCGTGTGCTGCTGGGTGTCGAGCGACCAGCCCGTCATCTCGTAAAGCGTGCCGGCGGTGATGAGCAGCCCGAGGAAGATGAGATTGCGCGTTTCGGTCAGGCGCATCAGCCGCGGCGCCACCATCATGGTGAACAGCGTGCCGACGCCGCGCGAGCCGAGCAGGAGGCCGGCGGTCTGGATCGGATAGCCGAGCAGGTTCTGCATGAACGGTGTCACCAGCGCCATGGTGCCGAACAGCACCACGCCGATTACCACCATGAACATGACGCCGGACAGGAAGTTGCGGTCCTTGAACATGTCGAAGTTCACGAAGGCGCGGTCGGTCGTCAGCGAATGGGCGAAGAAGTAGTAGAAGCCCGCCGCCGAGATGATGGTTTCGACCCAGATTTCGCGCGCCTCGAACCAGCCGACCTGTTCGCCGCGGTCGAGCAGCAGCTGCAGCGAGCCGATGCCGATGGCGAGCGCGGCGAAGCCGAACCAGTCGAAGCGAAGGTGGTTCTGCTTGTCGGTGTCTTCCATGAAAAACATCATGCCGATCACGGTCAGCACGCCGATCGGCAGGTTGATCAGGAACACCCAGTGCCACGAATAATTGTCGGTCAGCCACGCGCCCAGGGTCGGGCCCATGATCGGGCCGAGCATCACGCCGATGCCCCACATCGCCATGGCCTGGCTGCGCTCCTGCGGCGAATAGGAATCGAGCATCACGGCCTGCGACAGCGGCACCAGCGCCGCGCCGGCCATGCCCTGCAGCAGGCGGAACAGCACCATCTGCTCGATGTTCTGCGCCAGCGCGCAGAGCAGCGACGCGACGGTGAAACCGGCGACGCAGGCGATGAACACGCGCTTGCGGCCGAAGCGATCGGCCAGCCAGCCGACCGGCGCGGTCATGATCGCCGCGGCGACGATGTAGGAGGTGAGCACCCAGTTGACCTGGTCGAGCGAGGCCGACAGCGAGCCCTGCATGTAGGGCAGCGCGACGTTGGCGATCGTGGTGTCGAGCGCCTGCATGATGGTCGCGGTCATGGCGCAGACCGTGATCAGCAGGCGGCGTGCGCCGCTCGGCAATGGTTTGGTGTGGGCGCTCATTTTATTACGACTTTCGCCTTCGCTTCAGGCGCTGATCCAGTTTCCGTTCATTCCCGCGAAAGCGGGAATCCAGCTCGAGCGCGCAGGCATTTCTCGTGACACTAGGTCCCCGCTTTCGCGGGGCCGAGCGGGCACCCGCTTGCGTTTGTCAGTTCGAGGCCTCCGCGCTCGACATGAACGGGATGCGGCTGTGATGCGTGTCGATATCGATGGTGGTGCTCATGCCGGTGCGCAGACGGCTGAGGTCCTGGTTCTTGTCGAAGGCGATCCGCACCGGCACGCGCTGGACGACCTTGACCCAGTTGCCGGTGGCGTTCTGCGCCGGCAGGATCGAGAACTGCGAACCGGTGCCGGGGCTCACCGCGATCACGGTGCCGGTAAAGGTGCGGTCCGGAAAGCTGTCGACGCTGAGCGTCGCCTTCTGGCCGAGCCGCAGATAGGTGATGTCGGTTTCCTTCGGATTGGCATCGACCCACGGATTGGCGTCGTCGATCACGCTGAAGATCGGCGCGCCGGCGGCGACGAAGCGGCCGAGCTGGATGTTGTCCACCTGGGTCGCGGTGCCGTCGATCGGCGCGCGCAAGGTGGTGTGCGCCAGATCGCGCTCGGCATTGTCGGCCGCCGCTTTCGCCTCGGTATAGGCCGGGAACTTCTCCAGCGGCAGATTGGCGTCACCCAGCAACGAGGCCAGGGTCGTGTCGCGCTGCTGCTCGGCATATTGCGCCTGCAACTGCGCCGCCACCACCGCGGCCGCCGACGCATCGACGTCCGCCGCCGAACCGGCCTGCGAGGCGACCAGCTTCTGCTTGCGCTCGAGGTCGCGCTGCTTGAGTTCGACGTTCCGTTCGGCAAGGTCGGACAGCTTGATGAGCGAGGCGAGATTGGCCTTGGTCTTGTCGTAATCGCTGCGCGCGGTGGCGAGCTTGGCTTTGGCCTGCGCCAGCGCCAGTTCGAACGGCACGCTGTCGAGCGAGAGCAGTTCGTCGCCGGCCTTCACATGCTGGCCTTCGCGCACGGCGACCTTCATCACCTTGCCGGAGATGTCCGGCGTGATCAGCACTTTCTGCGCGCCGACATAGGCGTTGTCGGTCGAGACGTAGCGGCCGCCCATGAGATAGATCGCGCCGCCGATCAGCGCCGCCGCGAGCGGCAATACGATCAGCAAGGTTCGGCGCAGGTTGCGCCTGTTCGGCGCAGCGGCCTGCGTCGGCGCTCCCGCGGCGATGCCGGGCGGGGTCTCCGGGGCGCTCTTGGCGTCCGGGGCGGGAACGACTTTCAGAACACTGTCACTCATGATGCTGCGACTTTGCTGGATTCGGAATCGGTGGTGGGGGAAGTGCGGCCGATGGCGGCGCGCAGGTTTTCGCGCATGACGCCGAGGTCGGCGTGCAGGCGGTCGATGGCCTTGTCGTCGAGGCCGTCGAGCACCTGGCCCATGACTTCTTCGCCGAGCGCAGTCAGCCGATCGAGCAGCGGGCGCGCGGCGGGCGTCAGATAGAGGCGGTTGGCGCGGCGGTCGTTGGGGTCGGGGCGTCGCTCGATGAGGCCGTTTTCGGCGAGGCGGTCGAGCAGGCGGGTCAGCGAAATCGGCTGCAGGTCGAGCAGTTCGGCAAGTTCCGACTGCTTGAGACCTTCGCAGCGGTTGAGCCGGGACAGCACCGCCCACTGGGCACGGGTGGCGCCGTAGCGGCGCGCGCTCTGGTCGGCGTAGGTTTTCATCAGACGAGCTACGTCGTTGAGAACAAACGCAATTTCTTTTCGGATCGTCGGCACGGCGGCAATGGCTCCTGGCTGTGTGCCCTCTTATAATAAGCATCCTTATAATATGATCGAGGCCTTAAAGGTCCCGGAAAAGGGACAGATCAGCCCTGCGGCTGCTGCATGGCACTATCGCGCCGGCGCGAACGCGCGTGGGAGGGAACTATCCCTGCTCGGCCACCACTTCCGCCTTCAGATTGACGCTGGAGCGGACGCCGATATCGGCGAAGTGGTTGTCGAGGAAGCGCCGGGCCGCGCGCTGGCCGAGCTTGTGCAGCAGCTCGAGCGATTCAAAATCGTTGCGCAGTTTGGTCGAGGCGGAGAAGCGCTCGCCGAGTCCGTCCATGACGATGCGGTGCACGTTGATGTGACGATACTCGTTCGGCCCGGTGCCGTGCGGCAGGCGATGCTGATCGATCAGCCGGTTGACGAATTCGATGGCGCGCAGCTCCGCCATCAGCGCCGAGTTGAAGGTGATCTCGTTGACGCGGCCCATGATCTCGCGCGTCGTCTGCGGGATTTTCTTGCGCATCACGGGGTTGATCTGGACGATCAGCACATCCTCGGTCTGGGTCGAGCGGAAGAACGGGAAGATCACCGGATTGCCGAGATAGCCGCCATCCCAGTACGGCACGCCGTCGATCTCGACGGCCTGAAACACCGCCGGCAGACAGGCCGAGGCCATCACGGCTTCGGCGGAAATCTTGTCCTTGGGAAAAATGTGTAGCTTCCCCGTCTGCACATTGGTCGCGGCGATGAAGATCGGCCGGCCATCCTTGCGCAGGCCGTCGAAATCGACGAAGCGCTCGACCAGATCCTTCAGCGGATTGATGTTGAGCGGGTTGACGTCATAAGGCGACAATTGCTGCGACCATGCCGACAGCCAGTTGAAGGTCGGCGAGCCGTCGCCGGGCCACAGCGCGAATAATTTGTCCGTGATGGCGCGCTGCACCGCCGGCAGATCGCCGCCGAGGCTCGCCGCGCGCCAGAAATCGGCAAGACGCTTGCGCGCTTCCTCGGGGCCGCCGCGGTTGAGACCGTCGGCCAGCATCACCGCGTTCACCGCGCCCGCCGAGGTGCCGGAAATGCCTTCGACGGCGAGGCGCCCGTCGTCCAGCAGATGATCGAGCACGCCCCAGGTAAAGGCGCCATGCGCGCCGCCGCCCTGCAGCGCCAGGTTGATGCGCTTCTTCTTTCCCTGCGGCTTGGGCTGATCGTCCTTCTGATCGCCCCAGAACAGCCGGGAGAGGAAGTCGTTCATGGGCGGTACGCCATCACTGCGCGGTCCAGCCGCCGTCGATGGAATAGGCCGAGCCGGTGATCGAGGCCGCCGCGTCGCTCGACAGGAACACCGCGAGCGCGCCGATATTCTCCGGCTTGGTGAACTGATGCATCGGCTGCTTCTCCGACAGGAGCGCGATCTCCGCCTCGCGCGGCGATTGACCCGAGGCCGCGGCGCGGGCGTCGATCTGCTTCTGCACCAGCGGCGTCAGCACCCAGCCGGGGCAGATGGCGTTGCAAGTGACGCCGTCATTGGCGGCTTCGAGCGCGACGACCTTGCTGAGGCCGACAATGCCGTGCTTGGCCGCGACATAGGCGACCTTCTGCGCGCTGGCGACGAGGCCGTGCGCCGAGGCGATGTTGATGATGCGGCCCCACTTGCGCTTCTTCATGCCGGGCATCGCCGCGCGGATGGAATGAAACGCCGACGACAGATTGATGGCGATGACCGCGTCCCAGCGCTCGACCGGGAAGTCCTCGATATTGGCGACGAACTGGATGCCCGCATTGTTGACCAGCACATCGAGCGCGCCGAACTCCTTCTCCGTCGTCGCCACCATCTCGGCGATCTCCGCCGGCCTCGACATGTCGGCGCCCGAATACTTCGCCTTGACGCCGAACTCCTTCTCCAGCCCGGAGCGGATCGCCTCGATCGCGTCCTTGTCGCCGAAGCCGTTGAGCATGATGTTGGCGCCGTCGGCGGCCAGCGCCCGCGCGGTGGCGAGGCCGATGCCGGAGGTCGAGCCGGTGACGAGTGCGGTTTTGCCTTTGAGCATGAAATTCCTCGTGACGTTGAGGGCCGGGAGGCGGCGCAGGGGACGAACGGGTCGGAGGCTGCCCGGAACCTGCCCCTATTTTTATTGCGTCGCAATATATATGTTCGGGACGGCGACCTTGAAGCCGCCTTCGGCTACAATGATGTGACAAAAGGCCGGCAGATCAACGAACAGGTTACCGTGGCGAAAAAAGCGCAGGCGCACGAGCATAGTCACGATCACGATCACGATCACGATCACGGTCAGTATCTTGGCCGCGCGGTGTTCCCGACGCCGGATCATGACCATGGCCGCTGTGCCGCGGACGCCATCGCGCATGCCGAGCAGATTTGCTTGTCCAAGAAGGAACGCCTGACGCCGATCCGTCGCCGCGTGCTCGAGGCGCTGCTGGCAAGCCATGCGCCGCTCGGCGCGTACGAATTGATCGATCGCCTCGCCGACGGCGGCGAGGGCCGCCCGGCGCCGATCACGATTTATCGCGCGCTCGATTTCCTGCGCGAGCAGGGCCTTGTCCATCGCATCGAGAGCCGCAACTCGTTCATCGCCTGCGTGCACAACCACGAAAGCGGCGATCCGGTGGTGTTCCTGATCTGCGACGTCTGCGGCGCGGTCGGCGAAGCGACCGGCGCCGGCATCGCCGACGCCATCAAGGCCGCGACCCGCGTGGCCGGCTTCGCGCCGAAGACGCCGGTGATCGAGATTTCCGGCACCTGCGCGCATTGCAGAGCCGCCTGATCTGGGCCGCCGCGCCGGCGATTGGCGCGGGGCTTCCGGCGCGTTAAAGGTTGCACCGGCATAATCTCATGCCGCCGGGAATTGCCGCTTCATGTCGTCGCCTGTTTCGCCGGGGCCATCCGCTCCGCCGCCTCACCATCACACCACGCGTCCGCTCGATACGATGGCCCTCGCCGTCACCGTTGTGGTGTGCCTGTCCTGGGGCTTTAACCAGACCGCGGTGAAGCTGGCGATTCACGACATCCCCGCCTTGACGCAGGGCGCCATCCGCTCGGCGATCGGGATGACGATCGTGACGCTCTGGTGCTGGTTGCGCGGCATCCCGCTGTTCCGCCCGGATGGCACCTTGTGGGTGGGCCTGCTCGCCGGTCTGCTGTTCGGCGCCGAGTTCGCGCTGATCTATCAAGGGCTCGCTTACACGACCGCGACGCGGGCCTCCGTGTTTCTTTACCTGGCGCCGTTTCTGGTCGTTCTCGGCGGCCGCATCCTGCTGCCCGGCGATCGCTTCCGCGTGTCGCAATGGGCGGGGCTGCTGCTGTCCTTCGCCGGCATGATCATCGCGTTCGGCGTTCCGACGCCGGCCCTCGATCCGCGGCAGACGCTCGGCGATATCCTCACCCTCATCGCCGCGGTGCTGTGGGCCTCGACCACGCTGCTGATCAAATCGAGCCGCGCGCTGAACGCCACGTCGCCGGAAAAGGTGCTGCTCTATCAACTCCTGATGTCCACCCCGATCATCGCCCTGTTGTCGTGGTTCTCGGGCGAGCGCGTGACGCACTGGCCGGATCAGCAGGCGCTGGCCATGATGGCGTACCAGTCGATATGGGTCGTGAGCGTCACCTTCGTGGTGTGGTTCGCCCTCATCAAGAAATTTTCGGCCAGCCGCGTCTCGGCCTTCACGGTGCTGACGCCGCTGTTCGGGGTCGCCGCCGGCCATTTCGTCATGGGCGATCCGATCACCCCGGCGTTTCTGGTGGCCGTGGCCTTCGTCCTCGTCGGCCTGGTGCTGGTAAACCGGGCGAAATAGGGCTCTGGCGCCTGCGTTGACCCTGCCATATTTGTCTGGCACTCCCGTGCCGTCAGGATAGCCAGATGAGCCCCGCCCCCCGTCACAGAACCGTTGCAGTCGATGTTGCCGGCGTCACCGTCGGCGGCGGCGCGCCGATCGTCGTGCAGTCGATGACCAACACCGACACGGCGGACGTCGAGGGCACCGCGCGCCAGATCGCGGCGCTCGCGCGCGCCGGCTCGGAACTGGTGCGCATCACGGTGGACCGCGATGAGGCCGCCGCCGCGGTGCCGGCGATCAAGGAGCGGCTCGCGCAAATGAATGTGCGCGTGCCCATCGTCGGCGACTTCCACTATAACGGCCATACGCTGCTCAACGATTTCCCCGGCTGCGCCGAGGCGCTCGACAAGTACCGCATCAACCCGGGCAATGTCGGCTTCAAGAACAAGCGCGATCCGCAGTTCACCCAGATCGTCGAGATGGCGATCAGGCACGGCAAGCCGGTGCGCATCGGCGTCAACTGGGGCTCGCTCGATCAGGAGCTTCTGACGAAGCTGATGGACGAGAACTCGCGCTCGGCCAATCCGATCGACGCCCGCGCGGTGACGCATGAAGCGATGGTGCAGTCGGCGCTGCTGTCGGCGGCGCGCGCCGAGGAGATCGGCCTGCCGAAGAACCGCATCATCCTGTCGGCCAAGGTCTCGGCGGTGCAGGATCTCATCGCGGTTTACACCGAGCTCGCGCGCCGTTCCGACTACGCGCTGCATCTGGGTCTCACCGAAGCCGGCATGGGCACCAAGGGCATCGTCGCCTCGGCGGCGTCGATGGGCGTGCTGCTGCAGCAGGGCATCGGCGACACGGTTCGTATTTCGCTGACGCCCGAGCCGGGCGGCGACCGCACCCGCGAGGTGCAGGTCGGGCAGGAACTGCTGCAGACCATGGGGCTGCGCACTTTCGTACCGCTGGTCGCGGCCTGCCCCGGCTGCGGCCGCACCACCTCGACCACGTTCCAGGAACTGGCCTCCGACATCCAGAGCTTCATTCGCGACTCCATGCCGGAATGGAAGACGCGCTATCCCGGCGTCGAGACGCTCAACGTCGCGGTGATGGGCTGCATCGTCAACGGCCCGGGTGAATCCAAGCACGCCGATATCGGCATCTCGCTGCCCGGCACCGGCGAGCTGCCGACCGCGCCGGTGTTCATCGACGGCAAGAAGGCCGCCACCTTGCGCGGTGCGACACTGAGCGCCGACTTCAAGCAGATGGTGATCGACTATATCGAACGCCGCTGGGGCACCGGCTCGCGCACCGCGGCCGAGTAACAGCCATCCCGCTTCATTCGAAAGAACGCGCGTGAAAGCCAAATCCGTCCTGCTGACCTTCCTCGCGCTCGGCGTGCTCATGATCGGCATCACGATCTATTACGCCGCGACCATCGACCGCGCGCAGCGCGATATCGACACCGTGGTCGCGCCGGACGGCCGCTACAAGGCGGTGCACATGCGCGTGTACGGCGACAAGCCGGAGCCGTTCTGCGTCGATACCATCGCCATTTATCTGGCGCTCTATCCGGAGAGCTTCGTCTCGTCGAAACGCGCCTATGAGGTCTTTGGCGGCCCTTGCGCCACGCCATCGAGGAACGCCCCGGCGCCGAAGATGGAATGGACGGATAACAAGACGGTGCGCATCACCTACGCCGCGCCCGCCGACAAGCCGCCGCGCATGCGCGACAAGGACGCCTCGCTCTTCGTCGATATCGAGTGGGTGAAGGCGAACTGACGTTTGCTCAGCCCGTCAGCGCGCTTGACGCTGTCCGCGATCGCGCCGCCATCCCGATACCGGCTTTGCGTTGATTTGCGTCAAAGGCCGCCTTGACCCTCAATCTAGGATTGATCGTCTTTCCGCTGCAACGAGGTTGTGCGATGGCGATCTTCACGATCACGAACGAGCGCATCAGGTTCACGAACAACGACGGTCAGGGCCAGCAGAGGACTCCCGCGGTCGGCCGCCAGCTCAAGTTTGCGCTGTCGGCTTCCCTCTCGGCCGGGAGCGTCACATTCAACAAACAAGTGCTGACTCTGAACGACGCCGGCTTGTTCGTCGTATCGGGTTGCCCGATGGCCGCCGATCCGTTGACCATCGGTCTGAGGGTCGATGGCACGGAGACGGACAAGAGATTTTCCGAAAGCGGAAATGGCGAAACGCAGGTCGTTTTGACCGGCACGTCTTCCCAACACGTGGTCGTGGATGTGCCGATCAAGGAAGTGCGCAGTGCGACTGACTCCGAAACGGCTGCGAATGGCAAGCCTCGCAAGAAGCCGCAGAAAACAACGTTCCATCTCGGTTTCGTTTTCGAGGTCAAGGCGTCCGACACACAGTATGATCGCCAGCAGCGGGCGCAAAAATTCGTGCCGGACCTCAACAAGGCTCTCGATGCGGTGTTGCCCGTCGCCAATGCGGGCTGCGCCATCAATCGGGATGATGTCTTCGATCTCCTGATGAACACGGCCAATCACGAGAGCGATTTCTTCAGGGCCGTTTCGCAGTATTACAACGGCAAGGGGCGGGGCCTCGTTCAGATGGAGGAAAAGACCTACAACAGCCTGTGGGTCAACTTCCTGTCGCAGCCGGGCAAGGCCGAGTTGGCCCAGTCCCTCCGGCAACTTGCCGGCTCGGGCGCGGCGCGGCCCAAGGTGAGCTCCTTAAAGTCGAATACTGTCTTCGCCGCCGCCATGGCGTTCACGCGCTACCTCGAACATGCGGACGGTAAAGACATTCCGTCCAAGGGCGATCGTGCGGCGCAGGCTGAGTATTGGCTCGACCACTATCGGATGAGACGGGCGGACGAGACTCCGGAAAAATGGGAAGACCTGAAAAAGAAATTCCGGGACGATTGCGAGGCGACCTTCGGCAAGCCGGCCGCCGGGGCCGCCGCGCCGCCGCCCGCCGAACTTCCCAAGAAGAAAGTCCTTGACCAATCTTTAGGACTATGATCCATTACGGGCGCGGGCGGAGCGTGGTCGCTGTCATCTAGAGGCAATGACCGCGCGCCGCCGGCACGGCGCCCGACAATGGCGCCGTCACCGGCTTCGCCCTCGGGCGGGGCCGCGGTGGAGCGCCGGGAGGCGCAGCGCTGGTGCGTCGGGCCTCGCAAACCCGGTGCATTCGGCGCGCGCGCCTCGGGCGCCGGTCTCGCAAACCGGCACCCCACGGCGTGCGGACGCTCCCGATCGCAAGGGACGTCCAAAGGGGGTCTCGCAAGCCCCCTGGCGCCTCCCGGCGCTCCATTTCTCTTCGGAGAAAAGGAAAAGGGGTAAGGCTCGGCCCGGGCCTTTTCAAACAACAGGGCCGGCGAAGCGTTGGATGAAATCGTCAGATCAGGTTCGCGACCACGTTCACGGTCAGCGCCAGCACCACGAGATTGAAGAAGAACGACAGCGCGCCGTGCATCGACACCATGCGGCGCTGCGTCTTCGACGTGATCTGCACGTCGGACACCTGCGAGGTCATGCCGATGACCAGCGAGAAATACAGGAAGTCGCGATAGTCCGGCGCCTTGTCGCCGGGAAATTCCAGCCCGCCGATCATGTCGTCGTGGCCGCGGCCGTAATATTCGTGGGCGTAGTGAAAGGCGAAGATCGTGTGCACGAAATTCCACGACAGCACGATGGTGAGAATGGTGAGCGTGATCGCCAGCGAGCCTTCGCCGTGCTTGGCGCCGACCAGCGCGAACACCACGGCAACGAGGCTGGCGCAGGTGGCGACGACCGACAGCAGCAGAATGATGAAGCCGCCTTCGTCCTGTTCGGCGGCGCGCTTGCGGATGTCCTCGACGTCGTAGCGGCGGCGAAAGCGCGCGGCGAGCGCGAGATAAATCACGACGCCGACATCCCAACCGGCGAGCACGCGCGCGATCGGTTCGATCGGCGCGGCGAGCAGCGCCAGGGAGCAGGCGAAGCCTGCGACGACGGCGATCACGAGCTTCAAATGCGCCCGCCCGATACGGATCAGCATGGGCGGTCTGTCGGCGGGTTCGGCTTTGGCCATGGCGGTGGGCGTCGTGTTCTCAATTCCGCCGTTCGGCGATGAAGCGCGCGGCGGTGCGCAGAGTATCGGCCTTCGGCCCGAACGGCGCCAGCGCGCGATCGGCCTGTTCGATCAAACTTTCGAGTTTGGCGCGTGCGCCGTTGATGCCCAGCGCCGCGATCTGGGTCGCCTTGCCGGCCTCGGCGTCCTTGCCGGCGGCCTTGCCGAGCGTCGCGGCGTCGCCTTCGACGTCAAGCAGATCGTCGGCGATCTGGAACGCCTCGCCGATGGCCGCGCCGTATTGTTCCATGGCGGCGAGCTGCGTGGCGTTCGCCCGTCCGAGCAGCGCGCCGGCGCGGCAGGCAAAGCGCAGCAGCGCGCCGGTCTTCATCGCCTGCAAGGTGACGATCTCTTGCTCGCTCAGGGCGCGCTTGCCGGCAAAGCGGCCTTCGGCGGCGAGGTCGAGCATCTGGCCGCCGGCCATGCCGCCAAGCCCGGAGGCGCGGGCAAGCTCGCGCACCAGCGCGATGCGCACCATGGGGTCGGCTTGAACCTCGTCGCGCGCCATGATGTCGAAGGCGAGCGTCAGCAGCGCGTCGCCGGCAAGAATGGCGGTGGCCTCGTCATAGGCCTTGTGCACGGTGGGCTGGCCGCGGCGCATGTCGTCATTGTCCATCGCCGGCAGGTCGTCATGGACCAGCGAATAGCAATGCAGCAGTTCGAGCGCGCAGCCGGCCAGCAGCGCGCCGTCCCGGTTGGCGCCGAACAGCGCGGCGCTCTCGACGACAAGGAACGGCCGCAGCCTCTTGCCGCCGCCAAGCACGGCGTGACGCATCGCCGCAACAAGCCGCTCCGGCCGTGCGGTCTCGCCCGGCAGCGGCGCATCGCCGAGCAATTGCGCCAGCAGCGCTTCGCTTTGCGCGGCCACGGCGTTGAGACGGTCTGCGAAGGAGCTCATGGCCCTTGTTAGCCTTGCAGCCATCCGGCTCGCAAGCCGGTGCCGCATTCGCCGCGGCGATGGGTTACACTGGCGGCCGTGATCAGTCGTTCGGATTTCCTGCCTTCATTGCGGCCCGGATTTACCCGCCGAAAGCGGCCGGTGTGGCGCACGGTGCTGTATGCCGTGCTGGCGGTGCTGCTGCTGCCTTACGCGCTGACCCTGCTTTACGCCGTGGTTAATCCGCCCTCGACCCTGATGCTGTGGCGGACCGTGACCGGTCAGCGGGTGGTGCGGAGCTGGGTGCCGCTGGCCAAAATCGATCCGGCGCTGCCGCTGTCGGTCATCGTCGCCGAGGACGGCCGCTTCTGCAGCCATTTCGGCATCGACCTGACCGAAATCCAGAACGCCCTCGACGACGCCGAAGGTCTCGACGACGTCCGCGGCGGCTCGACGCTCACCCAGCAGGTCGCCAAGAACCTGTTTCTCTGGCAGGGCCGCAGTTACGTCCGCAAGGCGCTGGAGCTGCCGCTGGCGCTCTGGATCGACCTCGTCCTGCCGAAGCCGCGCATTCTGGAGATCTACCTCAATATCGCGGAACTCGGCCCGGACGGCGAGTTCGGGGCCGAAGAGGGCGCGAAACGGGCTTTCGGGCGGTCTGCCGCCAATCTCAGCGCCAATCAGGCGGCGCTTCTGGCGGCTTCGCTGCCCAATCCGGTCACCCGCGACGCCAAACGGCCGGGTCCGGGGCTGCGGCGTCTGGCGGGCCTGTACCAGCGCCGCGCGGCCAGCGCGCCGGAGGCGGCGGCCTGTATCCGGCAAAAGCGCTAGGTTTGGGCCGCCAAATCGCTGCCTTTGGGGCTGGTCTTGGGGCCTTTCATCCTCTATAAGCCCGGCTCCAAACCGACATTTTGCGCCTATCAGGAGTTTCACCCCATGGCTGTGCCGAAAAGAAAAACGTCGCCGTCGAAGCGCGGCATGCGTCGTTCGGCCGATGCTTTGAAGCAGCCGACCTATGTCGAAGACAAGGATTCCGGCGAGCTGCGCCGTCCGCACCACATCGACCTGAAGACCGGCATGTACCGGGGCCGTCAGGTTCTGAAGGTGAAGACCGAGGCGTAAGAACGCCTTTGATCGGCGGGAGGAAGCTGGCTCATGTACCTGCTCGGCTTTCCCCTGCTGCTGGTTCCTTTCGCGATCTACAACATCGTTGCCTTTCTCTGGGCCGGCGTAAGCTGGTCCGATGCCGCCACGCGCGTACACCTGGTGTCCGGTGGCGAGTGGACGATGTCTGCCGGCGACATTCTGATCGCCGTGTCGCTCGTTTTCCTGTTCGGCGAAATCGTCAAGGCGACGCGCATCGGCACCCGGGCGGTGGTCGATCATGCGCTGTCGCTTCTGCTGTTCCTCGCCATGATGGTCGAATTCCTGCTGGTGCCGCAGGCCGCTACCGCGACGTTCTTCCTTTTGCTTGCGATCAGCTTAGTCGACGTGCTCGCCGGTTTCGCCGTGACCCTGCGCACCGCGCAGCGCGACCTCACGGTCGAAGGGCTGCCGTCGGCGCCAACCTCCTGA
Source organism: Pseudolabrys sp. (assembly GCA_017849615.1). Taxonomy (GTDB): domain Bacteria; phylum Pseudomonadota; class Alphaproteobacteria; order Rhizobiales; family Xanthobacteraceae; genus Pseudolabrys. The sequence goes on from JAFIGS010000011.1 coordinate 347,086, forward strand.
GTCTTTCCCATGTCCCGTGATTTCCAGTTGCCCGGCCGTTCGCCGGTGATCGCCTGCGACGGCATGGCGGCGACGTCCCACCCGCTGGCGAGCCTCGTCGCCGTCGATATCCTGCGCGAAGGCGGCACCGCCGCCGACGCCGCGGTCGCGGCCTGCGCCACCTTGTGCGTGGTCGAGCCGCACATGACCGGCATCGGCGGCGACTGCTATGCGCTGGTGTCGAAACCCGGCAAGCCGGTATGGGGCTATAACGGCTCCGGCCGCGCCGGCGCCAAGGCTTCCGATGAAGCGCTGCGCTCGCAGGGCCTCAAGGAAATCGGCGACTCGATTCACGCCGTCACCGTGCCGGGCGCGCTCGATGCGTGGGATGCGTTGCTCAAGGCCCACGGCCGCTTCGATCTGGAACGCCTACTGCAGCGCGCGATTCGCTACGCCGAGAACGGCTGGCCGGTCGCCTCGCGCGTCGCCTGGGACTGGAAGCGTTTCGTCGGGAAACTGAGCAAGGATGCCGGCGCCAGCAAGCATTACCTGTTTAACGGCTTGCCGCCGAACGAAGGCGACATCGTCAGGTCGCCGGCGCTGGGCCAAACCTTGCGCACGCTCGGCCGGAAAGGCGCGCGGGCCTTCTACGAAGGCGAACTCGCCGACGACATGGCGGCCACTCTTGCGGCCAAGGGCTCATTCATTACCGCCGAGGATTTCAGCGCGCACCGCGGCGACGAAGTGACGCCGATATCGACTAATTATCGCGGTCTCGATCTCGTTGAAATCCCGCCGAACGGGCAGGGCATCGTCGCCCTGATCATGCTCAACATTCTCGAGAACTTCGATCTCGCATCCTTCGACCCGTTGGGGCCGGAGCGCTTCCACCTGCAGATCGAGGCCGCGCGGCTCGGCTACGCTATCCGCGACGCTCATCTCGCCGACATCGCGCATATGCGCATCAAGGTCGCCGATCTCATCGACAAGGGCTTCGCAAGGAAGCTCGCCGCGCAGATCGACATCAACAAGCGCGCCGAATTTCCCGATGCGCCGACGCCGGGCAGCGACACGATCTATCTCACCGTCGTCGACAGGGATCGCACCGCCGTCTCGTTCATCAACTCGCTGTATTCGGCTTTCGGCCTCGGCGTCTGCACCGAGAAGTCGGGCATCATGCTGACCAATCGCGGCGCCTGCTTCACGCTCGCCCGCGACCACGTCAACACCTTCGGTCCGAACAAGCGGCCGATGCATACCATCATTCCCGGCCTGACCATGAAGGATGGCCGCTGCGACATGAGCTTCGGTGTCATGGGTGGGTCGTACCAGCCGATGGGTCACGCCCAGATCGTGCTCAACATGCTCGATTACGGCATGGACGTGCAGGAGGCGATCGACTGCCCGCGCTTCATGTTCGAGGATGGACAGGTGCTGCTCGAGCGCGGCACGCCTCAGAAGACGATCGACGGCCTCAAGGCGCGCGGCCATCTGGTCGCCGACGCGACGTTGCCATGGGGCGGCGCGCAGTCGATCAGGATCGACTGGCAGCGCGGCGTGCTGATCGGCGGCTCCGAGCCGCGCAAGGACGGCCTGGCGCTCGGTTACTGATGTTCGGGCGGAAGATTCAGACCAGCGCCGCGGCGGCGCGGTAGGCCGCCAGCGCTTCCATCGGCTCGGCCCGGCGGCGGTCCCGCGTCTGCGGTGCCTGGTCGCGGGTGGCGATGAGCTGCGCCAAAAAGGCCGCCTGGCGGTAGGAAGACGCCGGCTCGGGCGTCGGCGGCGTCCCGATCATGACCAGTTCGCGCCCCGGCTTGCGGTCGTCGGCGGAATCCTGGTTGACGGACCCTTGCCGCGACTCATCCGGCGTCGTCAAATCGAGACGCTGGTGGGTGAGGTGTCTGGCCGTTTCGATCCGCATCGGGTCAATTCTGTTCCAGGGAGAGACAGGTCGGGTCGTGTTCCATCTCTTAGGGGCAAGCGCTGTGCCGTTAACACTTCGTCGTGGTTAAAGCGCGGCAACGCCCGGTTCTCCCGGATTTATTTAAGTGTTGCCGGGTAGGGTTTGTACCGTGTTCATCTGTGGGTTAACCCGCTGCGGCTCGCGGCGTTCCCGAAACGGGACAAAGGAATTCGCGTGATCAAGGTCGGTGAAACCGCGCTCGGCGTCGGTGACATCCTGCGGCTTGTTGGGGAAGCCACCTACGAATGGCGACTCAATGACGACCGGCTGTCGTGGAGCCCTCATGCGGCGGCGGTGTTCGGCGTTACCGACCTGGCGCCGCTGGAAACGGGTTCCGGTTTTGCGCGGCATGTCGATGCGGGCGGCGGCGTGAGCCGTCTCGACGCGGTGACCAAAAGCAGCCAGCGCGATGGCGGCGAAGGCGTGCCTTACGAGGCGCAATATGCCTTCAGGCGCGCCGATGGCACCACGACCTGGATCGAGGATACCGGCCGCTGGTTCGCCGGTGCGGACGGCAAACCTGCGCGGGCCTGCGGCGTCGTGCGTTCGATCGACGCGCGGCACGAGCGCGAACAGGAGCTGCAATGGCTCGCCAAATTCGACCCGCTGACCGGCGAGCTTAACCGCACCTCGATCATCGAGATTCTGTCGAAGACGCTCGACGACACCATCCGCTTCCGTGGCTCCTGCGGCTTTCTGCTGGTCGCCATCGATCATCTCGGGAATCTCAACGACTCCTACGGCTTCGAGGTCACCGAAAATGTGATCGCCGAAGTCGGCAAGCGCCTCCGCGCCCGCGTGCGCGGCAAGGACTTCTTCGGCCGCATCTCCGGCAACAAGTTCGCCGTGGTGCTGACGAGCTGCACGCCCGACGAACTGACCGTCGCCGCCGAACGCCTGCTGGCCGGCGTACGGGATGAGCCGATCGCGACCTCGGCCGGCTCGGTCGCCGTCACCATTACCATCGGCGGCATCACCGCGCCGCGCCATGCCTCGACGCTGAATGAAGTGCTGAGCCGTTCGCAGGACGCGCTGACCGCCGCGCGCGACAAGCGGCGCGGCTCCTTCGCCGCCTACCGGCCCAGCGTCGAGCGCGACGCGCTCCGTAAGGAAAGCCTGCGCGCCACCGACGAGATCATCGCCGCCCTCAACGATCGCCGCATCGCGCTGGCTTTCGAGCCGGTGGTCGAGGCGCGTTCATGCGACATCGCTTTCTACGAATGCCTCATCCGCGCCCATCGCGAGGACGGCACGCCGCTCAACGCCGCGGATATCATCCCGGCGGCCGAGCGGCTGGGTCTGGTGCGCATGCTCGACCATCGCGTGCTCGAGCTGGTTGTCGGCGAGCCGCAGCTTTCGACCAGCGTCAATGTCTCGCCGGCTTCGGCGATTGATCCGGCATGGTGGAACGCCCTCGGCGCCATGTTGCGCGCCAATCCGGGCGTCGGCGAGCGGCTGATCGTCGAGATCACCGAGACCGCCGCCATCCAGGATGTCGACGACGCCCGCGGCTTCGTCACCCGGGTCAAGGATCTCGGCTGCCGCATCGCCATCGACGATTTCGGCGCCGGCCATACCTCATTCCGCAACCTGCGCCGTCTCGGCGTCGATATCGTGAAGATCGATGGCGCCTTCGTGCAGGACATCGTGCGCTCGGAAGACGACCGCGCCTTCGTGCACACGATGATCGATCTGGCGCATCGCCTGCGTATCCAGGCGGTGGCGGAATGGGTGCAGGATGAAGCCGCCGCCGCGCTGCTGCGCGACTGGGGCTGCGACTACATGCAGGGCGCGTTCACCGGACTGGCGTCCGGCGACAGGCCGTGGCTGGCAGGTGGCGGCAGCAAAGCGGCGGTTTAGTCGCCGCCGCGGCGCGCGACGGCGTTCAACCCGTCGATTTCAGTCCTTGCCGCCCATGCGGTCGAGACGCTTCTGCATCTCATCGAGCTGGCGCTTGAGCTCGTCCATGTCGGACCCGGACGAGGCGGGGGTCGAGGGCTTCTCCGGCGCCGCTTCGCTGGCCTTGTTGCGGGCGAAGGGCGGTGTGAACATGGCGAAGGTCTTCTCGAACATCTCCATGTTGCGGCGGACCTGATCCTCCATCGAGCCGAAACCGCCGACGCCGCCGAAAGCCTTTTCCATCTGCTCGCGGAACTTGCCCTGCTGGCTGGTCAGCGTCGACATCGACTGCTCGAGGAAATGCGGCACCATCATCTGCATGGAGTCGCCGTAGAAGCGGATCAGTTGCCGCAGGAACGCGATCGGCAGCAGGCTCTGCCCTTCCTTGTTCTCCTGCTCGAAGATGATCTGCGCCAGAACCGAGCGAGTAATGTCCTCGCTGCTCTTGGCATCGAAGACCACGAAATCTTCGCCGTTTTTGACCATGACGGCGAGATCTTCCAAGGTCACGTAAGTACTGGTGCCGGTATTATAGAGCCGCCGGTTGGCGTATTTCTTGATGGTGACCGGCTCTTTATTGTCTGCCATGGGTCCACGTTTCCTCCGCCCTGCCATGAGCATAACCGCATTCCGACGGCGCGGGCCAGTTGTTTTATGGCGGCGCGGGATGCTTAAAGAGCACCGCACCATCACTTGCGTTAACGCAAGGAAGTGTCCAATTTCCGGCCATAACTTCACTCGCGGCTGTTGTTGACAGGGTGGGGTGCCCTGTTGAGGATGCGGCACCGCCAAAAGGCCGCCTCAGACCCTCACAGCCCCGCTTAAGGAGAGTTCCCCATGCAAGACGATGTCGTCATTGTCAGCGCTGCCCGCACGCCGGTCGGCGCCTTTAACGGTGCTTTTGCCAATTTGCCGGCCCACGAGCTCGGAAAAGCCGCCATTTCGGCCGCGCTCCAGCGCGCCGGTATCGAGGGTGACCGCGTCAGCGAGGTCGTCATGGGCCAGATCCTCACCGCCGGTCAGGGTCAGAACCCGGCCCGTCAGGCCTCCATCGCCGCCGGCATTCCGGTCGAAAGCCCTGCCTGGGGCGTGAACCAGCTCTGCGGCTCGGGCCTGCGCGCGGTCGCGCTCGGCTATCAGGCCATCCTCAACGGCGACAGCGACATCGTCGTCGCCGGCGGCCAGGAGTCGATGAGCATGGCGCCGCATGCCCAGCATCTGCGCGCCGGCGTCAAGATGGGTTCGCTCGAACTCGTCGATACCATGATCAAGGACGGCTTGTGGGACGCCTTCAACGGCTATCACATGGGCAACACGGCCGAGAACGTCGCCAAGCAGTGGCAGATCACCCGCCAGCAGCAGGACGAATTCGCGGTCGCCTCGCAGAACAAGGCCGAGGCCGCGATGAAGGCCGGCAAGTTCAAGGACGAGATCGTCCCGGTAACCATCAAGGGCCGCAAGGGCGACACCGTCGTCGACACCGACGAATATCCGAAGGCCGGCGTGACGCTCGAGGGCATCGCCAAGCTGCGCCCGGCCTTCGACAAGGAAGGCACCGTGACCGCGGCCAGCGCCTCCGGCATCAATGACGGCGCCGCCGCCGTGGTGCTGATGCGCGCCTCCGAAGCCGCCAAGCTCGGCAAGACCCCGCTCGCCCGCATCGTGTCCTGGGCGCAGGCCGGCGTCGATCCCAAGATCATGGGTTCGGGCCCGATCCCGGCTTCGCGCGCCGCGCTGAAGAAGGCCGGCTGGAATCACCAGGACCTCGACCTGGTCGAGGCCAACGAGGCCTTCGCGGCGCAGGCCTGCGCGGTGAACAAGGACCTCGGCTGGGATACCTCCAAGGTCAACGTCAATGGCGGCGCCATCGCCATCGGCCATCCTATCGGCGCGTCCGGTGCCCGTGTGCTCACGACCCTGCTGTTCGAGATGCAAAAGCGCGACGCCAAGAAGGGTCTTGCCACCCTCTGCATCGGCGGCGGCATGGGTATCGCCATGTGCGTCGAACGGTAGCAAGACGCACCGGAAAAAGGTGCGTCGAGCGCTGATCGTAGCATCGGTGACCTGACGCGTTCGCAGCGCACAATCGCCGACTTGATCTGAATCACAGCCAGGGCCGCATTTCGGAGTTATCCGAAATGCGGCCTTAGCCTTTAGACGATGCGCGGTTGTGGCTTGTTGCGAATAGTGAGCGAGGCTTTAATCTGCCATCAACAAGTCGCGATGAGCGGCATAAGAATTGCTCCGCCGGGGAGATTGGCAAGGAGCTCGTTTGTCGGGGGACGGCAAGAAAAGTGACGAAAAAGGTTCTGGGAGAGGGACAATGGCTCGCGTTGCATTGGTGACTGGCGGTACCCGCGGTATCGGGGCTGCGATTTCGAAAGCGCTCAAGGACAAGGGTTACAAGGTTGCCGCGAGCTATGCCGGCAACGATGAAGCCGCGCAGAAATTCAAGGCCGAGACAGGCATCCCTGTCTTTAAATGGGACGTCTCGTCCTATGAGGCCTGCGGCGAAGGTATCAAGAAGGTCGAGGCCGAGGTCGGCCCGATCGACGTGTTGATCAACAATGCCGGCATCACCAAGGACGGCATGTTCCACCGCATGACGGTTGAGCAGTGGAACGCGGTCATCGGCACCAATCTCGGCTCGCTGTTCAACATGACCCGCCAGGTCTGGGAAGGCATGCGCGCGCGCAAGTTCGGCCGCGTGGTCAATATCTCCTCGATCAACGGCCAGAAGGGCCAGATGGGTCAGGTGAACTATTCCGCCGCCAAGGCCGGCGAGCTCGGCTTTACCAAGGCGCTGGCGCAGGAAGGCGCCAAGGCCGGCATCACCGTCAACGCCATCTGCCCCGGCTATATCAACACCGAAATGGTGCAGGCGGTGCCGAAGGACGTGCTGGAGAAATCCATCCTGCCGCAGATCCCGATCGGTCGCCTCGGCGAACCGGAAGAGATCGCGCGCTGCGTGGTCTTTCTGGCCGCCGACGATGCCGGCCTCATCACCGGCGCGACGCTGACCGCGAATGGCGGGCAGTATTTCGCCTCCTAAGGCGCTTCCGCCCCGCGTCTCAATTGGCTAGATCAGGCGGCCCGCCCATCAGAAGGCGGGCCGTTTTGCATTGCAAGGAGACGCCCATGGCCACATCCCCGAACACCAATCGCGTCCACCGCATCGCGGTCATCCCCGGCGATGGCATCGGCAAGGAAGTCGTGCCGGAGGGCGTGCGCGTGCTCGAGGCGGCGGCCAGGAAATTCGGCTTCAAGCTCCAGCTCGACGATTTCGACTTCGCGTCCTGCGACTATTACGAAAAGCACGGCCGCATGATGCCGGAGGACTGGAAGGAGAAGATCGGCAAGCACGACGCCATCTACTTCGGCGCCGTCGGCATGCCGGACCGGGTGCCGGACCACATCTCGCTGTGGGGCTCGCTGATCCTGTTTCGCCGCGAATTCGACCAGTACGTCAATCTGCGCCCGGTGCGGCTGATGCCGGGCGTGCCGTGCCCGCTGGCCGGCCGCAAGCCGGGCGACATCGACTTCTGGGTCGTGCGCGAGAACACCGAAGGCGAATACTCGGCCATCGGCGGCAAGATGTTTCCCGGCACCGACCGCGAGGTCGTGGTGCAGGAAACGGTGATGAGCCGTGTCGGCGTCGACCGCGTGCTGAAATTCGCCTTCGAACTCGCCAAATCAACGCCGAAGAAGCACCTCACCTCGGCCACCAAATCGAACGGCATCGCCATCACCATGCCGTACTGGGACGAGCGCGTGAAGGAGAGGGCCAAGAACTATCCGGACGTGAAGTGGAACCAGTTCCACATCGACATCCTCACCGCGCACTTCGTCATGAACCCCGACAGGTTCAACGTCGTCGTCGCGTCCAACCTGTTCGGCGATATCCTGTCCGATCTCGGCCCGGCCTGCACCGGCACCATCGGCATCGCGCCGTCGGGCAACATCAATCCGGAGCGCAATTTCCCGTCGGTGTTCGAGCCGGTTCATGGTTCGGCGCCGGACATCTTCGGGCAGGGCATCGCCAATCCGGTCGGCCAGATCTGGTCCGGCGCCATGATGCTCGACCATCTCGGCGAACACGAAGCGTCGGCCGCCATCGTCAAGGCGATCGAGACCGTGCTGGCGCAGGACAAGCTGCGCACGCGCGATCTCAAGGGCTCGGCCAATACGGTCGAATGCGGCAAGGCGGTCGCGGAGGCGCTGAACTGATTTCGTCGTCCCCGCGGAAGCGGGGACCCATACGCCGCGGCGCCTTGAGCGAAAAAAGTCGTCGCGGCCTTTACAACATTACTCGCTCAGGGATTATGGGCCCCCGCTTCCGCGGGGATGACCAGAAGCACCATGTCCTCCCTCCAATCCACCCTCATCGGCTTTTCCGCGATCCTGATGTGGTCGTTGCTGGCGCTGCTGACGGTGGCGTCGGGCGCCGTGCCGCCGTTTCAGCTTGCGGCGATGACCTTCGCCATCGGCGGCGCCATCGGCGCGGTGTGGGTGACATGGAGCGGGTCGTGGGGCGCGCTCCGCCAAAGCCCGCGCGCCTGGGCGCTCGGCGTCGGCGGCCTGTTCGGCTATCACGCGCTGTATTTCATCTCGCTGCGGCTGGCGCCGCCGGCCGAGGCTGGGCTGCTGAATTATCTCTGGCCGCTGTTGATCGTATTGTTTTCCGGCCTGCTGCCGGGCGAGAAACTGCGCTGGTACTCGGTCGCGGGCGCGCTCATCGGCTTTGCCGGCACGGCCATCCTGTTCGCCGGCAAAGGACTGACGCCAACCGGCGGAGCAACGACGGGCTACATCGCGGCGCTGATGGCGGCGTTCGTCTGGGCCGGTTACTCGGTGCTGTCGCGCAGGCTGGCGAGCGTGCCGACCGCCGCGGTCGCGGGCTTCTGCCTGGTGACGGCGGCGCTGGCCGCGCTGTGCCACCTCACGCTCGAGACCACGGTGTGGCCGAACGGCCTCGAGGAATGGGAAGCGGTGATCGCGCTTGGCGTCGGGCCGGTCGGCGCCGCGTTCTATGCCTGGGATATCGGCGTCAAGCGCGGCGACATTCGCCTGCTCGGCGTTGCGTCCTACGCCGCGCCGGTGCTGTCGACGCTGTTTCTGGTGCTCGCGGGATTTGCCGAAGCGCGCATCACCTTGCTGCTGTCGGCCCTGCTGATCGCCGGCGGCGGCCTGCTCGCGGCCAAGGATATGCTGCGGCGGAAGTGAGGTTGTCATTCCGGGGCGGCCTGAAAGGCCGAACCCGGAATCTAGACGAGACCTCAGAATTGCTTGTCTGGATTCCGGGTTCACTTGCTTCGCAAGCACCCGGAATGACGAGTTATGGTTTCCATCCCGCCGGCGCGAGTTCGAAGCCTTCGAACTGAAATCCGGGCGCCACGGTGCAGCCGACCAGGGTCCAGGCGCCGAGCGATTCCGCGGCCTGCCAGGCGCGCGCCGGCACCGTCACCTGTGGCACCTCGTCTTTATGGATGTCGCCGCCGAGGCGGATGATTTCTTCCTTCGAGCCGTCAACGATCTCGAGCTTGAGCGGCGCGCCGGCATGCCAGTGCCAGATCTCGACCGCATCGACGCGATGCCAGTGCGAGCGCTCGCCCTTCGCCAGCAGAAACAGGATGGCGGTCGAGGCGGCACGGCCGTCGATCAGGCGGTTGTCGCGGAAGGTCTCGCGGTAATGCCCGCCTTCGGGATGCGGCTTGAGCGCGAGCTTCTTGATGATGTCGGCGGCGGCGAGAGGCATCTGCTTTGCTCCGTCATTCCGGCGCGCTGGAAGCGCGAACCCGGAATCCAGCAACTTGCTCAGAGTTACGTCCTCTGGATTCCGGGTTCGCTCGCCTTGCGAGCGCCCCGGAATGACAGGAGACTAGAATTTATTCTTCCGCAACCTGATCTCCGCGAACACCTCATTGGCCGGCTTGCCGGCCATGCCGATGCCGGCGGCGACTTCCGCAATATCGGCGCGGATGAACGGGTTTTCCTTTTTCTCCGCGCCGATGGTCACCGGAATGGTGAAGTGCCCGCCGGCGATCTGCTTCTCGGCTTCCGCCGCGCGCGATTTCAGCGCCGCGTTGTTCGGCTCGATGGTCAGCGCGAACTTGATGTTGGCCAGCGTGTATTCGTGGCCGACATAGATGCGGGTGTCGTCGGGCAGGTCGCGCAGTTTCTTCAGCGAATCCCACATCTGGTCCATGGTGCCTTCGACGACGCGGCCGCAGCCGATCGAGAACATCGTGTCGCCGACGAAGGCGACCTTGTCGCCGTGAAACCAGTAGGCGATATGGCCGAGCGTGTGGCCCGGCGTCTCCAGTACATTGCCGGTGAGGCTGCCGACCTTGACGCGGTCGCCTTCCTTGACGGTTTCGTCGACGCCCGGAATCTTGCCGGCTTCGGCGGCCGGCGCGACAACGCGGCACTTGTACTTGCCCTTCAGCGTCATGATGCCGTCGGTATGATCGGCGTGGTGATGCGTGACGAGGATGTCGGTCAATTTCCAGCCGGTCTCCTTGAGCATCGCTTCGATCGGCGCCGCTTCCGGCGCGTCGATGGCGGCGGTGGCGCCGGTGTCGGGGTCATGCATCAGCACGCCGTAATTGTCGGACAGGCAGCGAAACAGGCGGATTTCTGCGGGCATGATGGTCTCCGGCAACGGGTCGGCGGTATGGGCGTTAACCTTCGCACCGGACGAAAGGGTCCCGTGCGGTTCATCCGACGTTTCGCATATTCACGCCGTGTCGTGAAAGACTGTAATTTGGCTGTGCGCCCGCCGGGCGCCTTTCCATGGTACCGTTCATTCATGTCCATCGATGTCGTCGATCTGCGCAATTTCTACGGCCAGCCCCTTGGCAAGGTGGCGCGGCGGATCATTGGCCGCGGCGTGCGGGCGCAATGGCGCGACACCACCGGCGAGCGCGTGCTCGGCATCGGCTATACGCCGCCTTATCTCGGCCTGTTCCGCGAGGAGGCCGAGCGCTGCCTCGCTTTCATGCCGGCGGCGCAGGGCGTTGTGAAATGGCCGACGGCGCGTCCGGCGCTGGCCGCGCTGGTCGAGGAGAACGAACTGCCGCTCACCGACGCCGCGGTCGATCGCGTGCTGCTCGTGCATGCCATCGAGATGACGCACGATCCGGCCGGCATGTTGCGCGAAGTCTGGCGCGTGCTGGCGAGCGGCGGGCGATTGCTCGCGGTGGTGCCGAACCGGCGCGGCGTCTGGGCGCGGACCGATACCACGCCCTTCGGTCATGGCCGGCCGTTTTCGCGCAGCCAGATCAATCAGTTGCTGCGCGAGACCTGGTTCTCGCCGACGGGCTGGAGCGAGGCGCTTTACGTGCCGCCGGTGCCGAGCGGCTGGTTCCTGCGCTCCGCGGTGGCGTGGGAACGCACGGGCGCGACCTTGTCGGCGCCGTTCGCCGGCGTGCATATCGTCGAGGCCACCAAGCAGGTGTACCGCGCCATCCCGACGCGTCGCCGCGAGCGGCGCGTCCTGGTGCCGGCCCTGGAGCCGGCGCTGTCGCCGACGCCGGGCGTATAGCTCGCCAAAATGCAAATGGCCGGGTAAAGGGCCCGGCCATCGCAAACTCATCAAGCTGCGGCGCTTATTCCGCCGGCGGCTCGTCGCCGGCCGGCTGCGGCGCCGGGGTGCCGCCTTCGGCATTGTTGGCGTTGTAGTCCGGGCGATCGCCGCGGAAGCCGCCGCGATGGCGACGGCGACGGCGGCCGAAACGATCGGGGCGGTCGCCCTGTTCGTGGCCATTGTTGCCGCCCTGCGCGGCGTGTTCGCCGCCGGAAGGCTGCTGACCGCCGGTGATGAAGGCGGGCAGGCCCGGAACGTCGGGCTGCGGCTGCTGTTGCGGCTGCTGCGGCGCGCGCTGCGGAAACTGCGTGTCGCGCGGCAGATAAGGCTGGCCCTGCTGCGGCTGCGGCGCGAAGCCGGGGTCCTGCGCGGCGAAGGGCTGGGCGTCGTCGTCGTCGTAGTTTTCGTCGGCGGCGCCCTGCGGCCCCTGCTGCGTCGCCTGCTGCTGCTGATTGTAATAGGGGTTCTGCTGCCGGAGCTGCTCCTGCGCCGCGGCGATCAGGCGGAAGTAATGCTCGGCGTGCTGGAAATAGTTTTCCGCCGCGACCGGATCACCCGAGCCCTGCGCGTCGCGGGCGAGCTGCATGTATTTTTCCGCAACATGCGAGGCAGTGCCGCGGATTTTGACGTCCGGTCCGTTCGACTCGTAAACGCGAGTCAGTGGGTTTTGGCCCTTGCGATGGTTGTTGTTGTTGCCGCCGCCGCCGCCGCCGCCGCCGCCACCGCCGCGACCGCGCATACGCTTCTGACCGTTTCTCATGCTCGTCCTGTTGCTAGCCAAAATTCTCTTTCGGGCCGCGGACGTTCCGCCGGCCCATTTACGTCGCCGCCCCGCGTCAACCGGCGCCGGAACGGTTCAAACTCCCACTGCTGACAATCGCACGTTCGCTCGTGCGTAGCGGGCCTGCCCCGGAAGGCCCGCGATCATCTCACTTTCGTGTGCCCGCTATCGCCAGGACAGCAACCGCTGAAGCCGTGAGACCCGTCATCGTCCGTTTCGATGTGCTTTGTCGAAATTCGATCAACTGCCGATCTCGGTTACCGTCGACTACGATCTGTTCGGTTTGCCGAGTTCTTTCAACCGGCTCAATCGACTTCGAGTTTTACGTCGGTTTTTTGCGCTGCCGGCCGAGCCAATGGCCCAGGGCCTCAAGGTGCTGCGCGACCGTCGCGGGTCGATTCCGTAACCGGAAGCTAGTCGTTTCCAGCCCCCATTCCAAGTGGTTTTTTGCCGGCCGGCATGGCCGGAATGCCGGTTTGCACCTCAGTCGGGACTGTTTTTTGCCGCTTTCCGTGCCGCCAGCGCCCGGGGAATACCGGCAAGGTCCGGCCGCGCCGGGGCCACCGTTAACCCTGCCGTATCAAACAGGGACCTGACCGGCGGTTCCTGCCCGAGCCCCAGTTCCACGACGAGGTGTCCGCCCGGGGCCATGAGCCGCCCGGCCTCGCGGGCGATGGCGCGATAGAAATCGAGGCCGTCGGCGCCGCCGTCCAGCGCCAGCATCGGATCGTATTCGCGCACTTCGGCATCGAGCGTCGGGATTTCGGCGCGAGCGATGTAAGGCGGGTTCGACACGACGAGATCGAATGGCCCGCCGAGACCGTCGGCGAGATTGCAGCAAACAAACCGGGCGCGGGCATCGAGTTTATTCCGCTCGGCGTTGCCGCACGCCACCGCGATGGCGTCCATGCTGATGTCGGTGCCGACGCCCGTTGCGGCCTTGAGTTCGCTGAGCAGCGCCAGCAGCAAGGCGCCCGAACCGGTGCCGATGTCGAGGATGCGCAGCGGCTCGCGCCGCGCGCCGTCGCGCGCGATCAGATCGAGCGCTTCCTCGACGAGGGTCTCGGTTTCCGGACGCGGCACCAGCACGGCGGGGCTGACCTGGAATATCAGGCTCCAGAACTCCTTGTGGCCGAGAATTCGCGACACCGGTTCGTGGCGCAGCCGGCGCGCCGCCAGCGCCTGGACGAGCGCGACTTCGCGCGCCTCGAGCAGGCGATCCGACTGCGACATCAACTGGGCGCGGCTCAGCCGCAGGGCCAGGCCGAGCAGGAGACGTGCATCGGCGTCCGGCGCCTCGATGCCGGCCAGCCGGAACGACTGCGCCATGAGGCGCTGCGCCCCGGCGACCGAGGCGTCCGTTTTCAGTCCGGGGATGATGCGCGCCATTCCGCTCCTCATTCGTCATTCCGGGACGCCTGCGCAGCAGGCGGACCCGGAATCCAGAATTACGCACTTTCGTATGTTGCTGGATTCCGGGTTCGCGCCTTTGGCGCGCCCCGGAATGACTGGTTGTCACGCCGCGGCTTCGGCCGCCAGCAGTTCGGCCTGGTGCTCGGTGATCAGCGCGTCGATGAGGTCGCCGATGTCGCCTTCCATGACCTCGGGCAATTTGTAGAGCGTCAGGTTGATGCGGTGATCGGTGACGCGGCCTTGCGGAAAGTTGTAAGTGCGGATGCGCTCGGAGCGGTCGCCGGAGCCGACCTGGCTCTTGCGGTCGGCGGAGCGCTCGCGGTCGAGCCTGGAGCGCTGCTCGTCGTAAAGCTTGGCGCGCAGCATCTTCAGGGCCTTGGCCTTGTTCTTGTGCTGCGAGCGTTCCTCCTGCACGAACACGATGGTGCCCGACGGGATGTGCGTGATGCGGATCGCCGACTCGGTCTTGTTGACGTGCTGGCCGCCGGCGCCCTGCGCGCGCATGGTGTCGATCTTGAGGTCGTCGTCCTTGATCTGGATGTCAACGTCTTCGACTTCCGGCAGCACCGCGACGGTCGCCGCCGACGTGTGGACACGGCCCTGCGTTTCGGTGTCGGGCACGCGCTGGACGCGGTGGACGCCGGATTCGAACTTCATCTTGGCGAACACGCCGCGGCCGTGAACCTCGGCGATGATTTCCTTGTAGCCGCCCTGGGCGCCCTCGCTGATCGACATGATCTCGACGGTCCAGCCCTGCCGCGCGGCGTAACGCTCGTACATGCGGAACAGGTCGCCGGCGAACAGCGCGGCCTCGTCGCCGCCGGTGCCGGCGCGGATTTCGAGGATGGCGTCGTGATCGTCCATCGCATCCTTGGGGATCAACGCAAGACGGATCTTCTTTTCGATCTGCTCACGTCTTTCCTGCAGCGCGGGCTTCTCGGCCTCGGCCATCCGGCGCATGTCGGCGTCCGAATCGCTCATCATCGTATCGAGATCGGCGAGCTCGCTGACGATCGCGCGATACTCCTTGATGGTGTCGATCACCGGCGTGAGTTCGGAGAACTCGCGCGACAGCTTGACGTAGTCCTCGGGCTTGAGGTCGGTGGCAAGCTCGCGCTCCACCATGGCATGGCGGTGCAGCAGGGCATCGAGGCGGTGTTCGGGAATGGAAATCAAAGTGACAGGCCTTCGGCTTGGGCGAATTCTTCGAGCCGGGCGCGGATCGGCACGCTGCCGACCGGCTGCGCCAGCACCGGCAGCAAAATGTCGGCGCCCTTCTTGCAGTCGAGGCCGAGCAGCATCGCCTTGACCGGGCCGACGGCGGACGGCGTCAGCGACATCGTGCGATAGCCCAGAATCGCCAGCGCCATCGCGCCGATCGGCTGCGACGCCATCTCGCCGCACAGGGCGACGGGCTTGCCGTACTGACGGGCCTTGTCGGCGATATCCTTGAGCGCGCGCAGCACCGGCGCTGACAGAATGTCGAACCGCGTGGCGACCCGCATGTTGCCGCGGTCGGCGGCATACATGAACTGCATCAGATCGTTGGAGCCGACCGAGAGGAAATCGACGCGCTCCAGAAGCTCGTCGAGCTGGAACAGCAGCGACGGCACTTCAAGCATGGCGCCGATGTGGACGCGTTCGGGCAGGGCGTGGCCGTGCCGGCGCAGATGCGTCAGCTCCATATCGACGAGCTTCTTGGCCTGGTCGAATTCCTCGACCGTGGCGATCATCGGAAACATCACGCGCAATTCGCGGCCGCCGGCGGCGCGCAGCAGCGCGCGCACCTGGCTGCGGAGAAGGCCGGGGCGGTCGAGGCCGAGGCGGATGGCGCGCCAGCCGAGCGCCGGGTTTTCCTCCTCGACGTTGCGCATATAGGGCAGCACCTTGTCGCCGCCGATGTCGAGCGTGCGGAAGGTCACCGGCCGCTTGTCGGCGGCGTTGAGCACGGTGCGGTACAGCGCCAGCTGATCCGAGACGCGCGGCATGGTCGGCGCCACCATGAACTGCATCTCGGTGCGGAACAGCCCGATGCCCGTGGCGCCGGTCTCCACCATATGCGGCAGGTCGATGGTGAGGCCGGCATTCATCAGGAGCTGGATGCTGCAGCCGTCCTTGGTAACGCAGGGCTTGTCGCGCAGCGCGCGATACTGCGCCTGGCGCCGCGCCCGCAGTTTGACGCGTTCGCCATAGGCGGCCTGGATGTCCTGCGGCGGCCGCATGTGGACATGGCCGGTCGCGCCATCGACGATGATGGCGTCGCCCTGCTCGACGAGGCCGGTGGCGTTGGCGATATCGCCGACCGCCGGAATGCCGAGCGCACGGGCGACGATCGACACATGCGAGGTCGGGCCGCCTTCCTCAAGCACAAGGCCGCGCACTTTCTTGCGGTCATAGTCGAGCAGCGCCGCCGGACCCATCGAGCGCGCGACGAGGATGGCGTTATCGGGCAATTGATCGCGCTGCGGCGCGTGGTCCTGGCCCATCAGGATGCGCATCAGCCGGTTGGCGAGATCGTCGAGATCGTGCAGCCGGTCGCGCAGATAAGGGTCGGAAGCGCGCAGCATGCGGGCGCGGGTATCGGACTGGACGCGTTCGACGGCGGCTTCGGCGGTGAGGCCGGTCGAGACCGCTTCG
This sequence comes from Pseudolabrys sp., assembly GCA_017849615.1. GTDB lineage: Bacteria > Pseudomonadota > Alphaproteobacteria > Rhizobiales > Xanthobacteraceae > Pseudolabrys. The sequence continues at coordinate 363,343 of JAFIGS010000011.1, forward strand.
CGCAGCTTGTGCGCCCAGCCCTGGTCGTAGGAGAACATGCGGTAGGCTTCGAGCACGTCGCGGTGCTCGCCGCCATCGACGACGTCGCGATGCTCGACCATGCGGTCGAGATCGGCGCGCAAGGTGGCGAGCGCGGCTTCGAGGCGCTTCAATTCGCGCGGCACGTCGTCGGCGATGACATTGGTGATGACGACGCGCGGCTCGTGCAGCACGACATGGCCGAGCGCGATGCCGTCGGACAGCGACGAGCCTTCGATATGAATGGCGTGGCGGGCGATCGGCTCGGCGCCGGGACGGGCGAGCGACGACAATTCGCCCGAGGCGATCATCTCGGCGAGGACCATCGCCGTGGTCTGCAGCGCCTCTTCTTCTTCCTCGGTATAGGTCCGCCGCGCGCGGTTCTGCACCACGAGCACGCCGAGCGTGTTGCCCGCGCGCAGGATCGGCACGCCGAGGAAGGAGTGGTAGATTTCTTCGCCGGTCTCCGGGCGGAACGAATAGGCCGGGTGGTTCTGGGCGTCGGACAGATTGATCTTGGTCGCCTCGCTGGCGACCAGGCCGACCAGGCCTTCCTCGGCCTTCATCACGGTGTTGTGGACGGCTTCGCGCTTGAGGCCTTCGGTGGCGTACAGCTCAAGGGTGCCGTCAACGCGCAACACGTAGACGGAGCACACCTCCGCCACCATGTTGGCGGCAATCAGAACGACCACCTTGTCGAGTCGGTCCTGCGCGCTGACCGGCTCCGCCATGACTTCGCGGAGGCGTCGCAACAGCACGCGTGGGCCGCCCAGCGCGCCACGCATCGAAGAAGCCCTTTTCAGCCCGGAAACCGAGGTCTGGACCTCGATTGCGGCTCGATTATGCACGAATCGCGGCCCGACGGCCCCGACATGCCCTCGAACCACATATGGGGAGGGCTATAGCCGCTGGGGATAGAGGGGGGCAAGGAAAAGGGCTTCTTCATCCCTCCCCGCGTTCGAGGAGGGATGCCCGCCGAAGCGACAGCGAAGGCGGGTCGGGTGGGTTTTTTTGCTTGCGAGCGATGTCAACATCGCCCCACCCCCGACACTTCGTGTCGGACCCTCCCCGTAGCCGGGGAGGGATAAGCAGGCCTAGCCCTTATCCAGCCCGAACAGTTTGTGCAGGGTGCGGACGGCCTGGTCGGTCTGGCTGGCCTTGATCAGGACCGAGAATTTGATCTCCGAGGTCGTGATGGCGAGGATGTTGATCTTCTCCTCCGCCAGCGCCTTGAAGGCCGAGGCGGCGACGCCGGCATGGCTGCGCATGCCGATGCCGATGACCGACACCTTGGCGACGTCGGTGGCGCCATCGAGCCGCTCGTAGCCGATCTGGGCCTTGGCCTTCTCGATGGTGACGCGGGCGCGCTCATAATCCGACGACGGCACCGTGAAGGTGAGGTCGGTGGTCGAGCCGTCCGGCGAGATGTTCTGCACGATCATGTCGACATTGATGCTGGCGTCGGCCAGCGGCCCGAAAATCGCGGCGGCAATGCCCGGCTTGTCCTGCACGCGGCGGATCGAGATTTGCGCCTCGTCCTTGGAGAAGGCGATGCCGGTGACGGTTTGCTGTTCCATGATCTCACTCTCGTCGCAGATAAGCGTGCCGATGAAATTGGCCTTGGGGTCGATGTCTTCCGGCTTGACGAAGCTGGAGCGCACGAAAATGCGGACCTTGTGCAGCATGCCGAGCTCGATCGAGCGCACCTGCATGACCTTGGCGCCGAGCGAGGCCATTTCCAGCATTTCCTCGAAGGCGATCTTGTCGAGGCGGCGCGCCGAGGGCTCCACGCGCGGGTCGGTGGTGTAGACGCCGTCCACGTCGGTGTAGATGTCGCAGCGCTCGGCGCCGATGGCGGCGGCGATCGCCACGGCCGAGGTGTCCGAGCCGCCGCGGCCGAGCGTGGTGATGCGGTGCGTGCTCTCATGCATGCCCTGGAAGCCGGCGATGACGGCGACCTGCTTCATCTCGGCGAAGCGCTTGATCAGTTCGTCGCCGTTGACGCTCTCGATGCGGGCCGAGCCGTGGATGTTCGAGGTCAGGATCGGCAGCTGCCAGCCCTGCCAGGAGCGGGCGTTGACGCCCATGCCCTCGAGCACGATGGCGAGCAGGCCGGCGGTGACCTGTTCGCCGGTCGCGACCACGGCGTCGTATTCGCGGGCATCGTGCAGCGGCGCGGCATCCTTGCACCAGGCGACGAGCTGGTTGGTCACGCCGGACATGGCCGAGACGATGACGGCGACGTCATAGCCGGCGTCCACCTCGCGTTTGACGTGGCGGGCGACGTTGCGGATGCGGTCGAGGTCGGCGACGGAGGTGCCGCCGAATTTCATGACAAGGCGAGGCATGGCGTTCAGGAACCCGAGACCCAATAATCCGACATTCGCGGCAGGCGCCGAAATGCGCTAACAAGCGGCGTTGCCTGCCTTTCGTGTCGAAAGGCGCGTATACAGAAGGGGTGGGCCGCCTGCAACTCAGCCGCCCCACCGGATTTGGCTACCAAGGACTGGCGGACGAAAGAAGGACCGGATGGTGAACACGAAAAGCCGCGGCTCATCGATCGACGACGCCGAGATCGCGCGCTTCGCCCGGATGGCTGAGCGCTGGTGGGACCCCCGCGGCCCGATGGCGCCGCTGCACAAGCTCAACCCGGTCCGTATCGGCTACATCCGCGACCAGGTGGCCGCGCATTACGGCCGCGACCCCCGGCAGCTCGAGTGCCTCGCCGGCCTGCGCATGCTCGATATCGGCTGCGGCGCCGGCATCCTGTCCGAGCCGCTGACGCGGCTGGGCGCGACCATGGTCGGCGTCGATCCGGCCGAGGAGAATATTTCGGTCGCCCGCGCCCATGCCGAAGGCGAGGGCCTCGCCATCGATTACCGCGCCGAGACCGCCGAGGCGCTGGCCGCGGCCGGCGAGAAATTCGACGTGGTGCTGGCGATGGAAGTGGTCGAGCACGTCGTCGATGTGCCGGAATTCGTCGCCACCTGCGCGTCGATGGTCAAGCCCGGCGGCCTGATGATCGCGGCGACGCTCAACCGCACGCTCAAGAGCTTCGCGCTGGCGATCGTCGGCGCCGAGTACGTGCTGCGCTGGGTACCGCGCGGCACGCATCAGTGGGACAAATTCGTCACCCCGGCCGAACTCGAGCGCGCCATCGAAGGCGCCGGCCTCGACGTCATCGGCGAGCGCGGCGTGATCTTCAATCCGCTCGCCGACCGCTGGCAATTGTCGTCCGACATGGACGTGAATTACATGCTAGTGGCGACGCGGCGGGTTTCTTCAGGAGCGGACGCATGATTCTCGAACTGGTCGAGTTCGACACGCCCGAGGGCTGGGGGCGCGAACAGGTTATGGACGATGCCCGCAAGGTCTTCGCCAAGTGGCAAGCCAACGCCGACCTCAAGCGCAAGCACTTCCTTATCGACGAGACCGGCAAGACGATCGCCGGCGTCTATATCTGGCCGACCATCGAAGCGGCCAAGCGCGCGCACAATGCGCAGTGGCAGCAGTCGGTGATCCAGCGTACCGGCGGCGCCGCGCGCATCCGTTACTTTGATCTTCTGGCTCTGGTCGACAACGAGGCCGGCAAGGTCACCGAGTTTGCGGCTAACCCGTTCGAACCGGCTGCTCCTTAGGGCCGGTATATTTGATGCGCGGCGCGAAGCCCGCGCATGACAGCGGGTAATACGCATGCTCTGGGCCGTCTTCACCATCATCGCCGCGGCGGCGCAAACCGCGCGCAACGCCATGCAGCGCGAATTGACCGCGACTTTGGGCACCGTCGGGGCGACGCATGTGCGGTTCCTGTTCGGCTTTCCCTTCGCGCTGTTGTTTCTGGCCGGCGTCTGCGCCGTTACCGGGAGCATTCCGCCGCCGCCGCCGCTGGTGTTCTGGCCATGGCTCCTGCTCGGCTTTCTGGCGCAGATCATCGCGACGGCGATGATGCTGTCGGCGATGAACGATCGCTCTTTCGTCGTCACCACGGCCTATATCAAGACCGAGCCGGTGCAGACGGCGCTGTTCGGTCTCATCCTGCTCGGCGACAAGCTCACGCCGATGCTGGCGGCGGCCATCCTCATCGCCACCGCGGGCGTCGTCGTCATGGCGGTGAAGCCGGGCGTTGCGCAGGTCAACGGCTTGAAGCCGACGCTCAAAGGCGTCATCTCGGGCGGCATGTTCGGGCTGTCGGCGATCGGCTATCGCGGCGCCATCCTGTCGCTCGGCATTCCCGATCAGTTCGTGCTGGCCGCGACCTTTACCCTGGCAGTCGGACTTGTGTGCCAGGCAGCGCTGTTGTCGGTGTACCTGCTCGCGTTCGATGCCAGGACGATGCGGGCGATCCTGCGAGCATGGAAGCCGTCGATGCTCGCCGGTTTCATGGGCGCGCTGGCGTCGCAGTTCTGGTTTCTGGGCTTTGCCATCGCCTCCGCCGCCATCGTGCGCACGCTGGCGCTGATCGAGGTGCTGTTCGCGCAGGGCGTTTCCAGGTTCGCCTTCAAGCAGCCGACGTCACGGCGCGAGATGGTCGGGATCGCGCTGATCGTCGTCGGCGTCGTTCTGCTGATCTGGGCGCATTGAGGGCACCGTCGTCCCGGAAGCCATTGCTGCGCAATGCCCCGGAGTAACGATGTCTCTAATTCCGTTCGTCCGGCAGCACCGGCACGGGAAGCACGTCGATGCCCTCTTCGGCGAGCTCCTTGGCGTCGTCGAGCGAGGCGACGCCGTAGATCGAGCGATGCTCACTCTCGCCGTAATGCATCTTGCGCGCTTCTTCGGGAAACTTCTCGCCGACATTGTCGGCGTTCTTGACGATGTGCTCGCGCAGCTCCTTGAGCTTGCTGCGCAGCTCCATCTCCATCGGCGACATCACGGCGACATTTGACTTTTCCTGCACCGCGCCCGGCGCGACGGGTGCTTCCTGAGTCCTGGCGCGCTTGCGCGTGCCCGCAAGGCGCGGCGCCATGATCGCCTTCTCGACCTTGGCCGAGTTGCAAACCGGGCAGGTGACGAGGCCGCGTTTGGCCTGCTTGTCGTAAGCGACCGAATCGGCGAACCAGCTTTCGAAGATGTGGCCTCTGTCGCAGGCCAGCGCGTACTTGATCATTCCGTATCCCGGACGAGGTGGAGATGCGCCGGCTCCGCCATCGGCTCCGGCACCTCGAAGCGGCGCCCGTGATCGAGCGACGGCACGCGCGAACGCGCTTCCGCCACCAGTGCCGGGTCGATCTCGGCCATGATGACGCCGGGCTCAAGGCCGCCTTCGGCGATGATGCGGCCCCACGGATCGACGATCAGAGAATGGCCGAAGGTCTCGCGGCCGTTCTCGTGCTTGCCGCCTTGCGCGGCGGCGAGGACGAAGCAGCCGGTCTCGATGGCGCGCGCGCGCATCAATACGTGCCAGTGCGCTTCGCCGGTTTGCTTTGTGAATGCCGAGGGAATGGCGAGCATCGTCGAGCCTGCTTCCGCCAGCGCGCGATACAGCGCCGGGAAACGCAGGTCGTAGCAGATGGTCAGGCCGAGCCGGCCCCACGGCATGTCGGCGGTGATGGCGATCTCGCCGGGACGATAGGTGCGCGACTCGCGGTAGCTCTCGCCATTGCCGAGATCGACGTCGAACATATGGATCTTGTCGTAGCGCGCGACGACCTCGCCCTGGGGATCGATCAGGAAACCGCGGTTGGCGGCCCGGTCCGGCAGAAGCTTGATCGCCAGCGAGCCGACATGGACGAAGATGCCATGCTTTTTCGCCAGTTCGCGGAAAGCGGCGAGCGACGGATCGCTCTCTTCCTCGCGGATATTCGTGAACAGCCGCTCGCGATTGACGTCCATCACGTTCGTCATCTCGGGCGTCTGCACATAATCGGCGCCGCCGGCCTTGGCCTCGGCGATCAGCCGCGAAGCCGCGTCGATATTGGCCGCGGGAGTCACGCCCGTGCGCATCTGGATGAGGCCGGCTTTGAATGTGTTGCTGGTCATGGCAGGTCTCGTGTCCCGGATGCGGTGCGGCACGCAGCGAAGCGAAGTGACGCTCCGCTGATCCGGGACCCATCGAACTGTCGCGTTCGCGAAGGTCCCGGTTCAGCAGCGCACCACTTCGTGCTGCGCTGCGCCCGGGACAGGGACGGGGCTTGGCTCATGCCGCGCTTCCGTCGCCGGCGAGCAGGGCGTCGAGCTTGCCGGCATATTCCAGCGCGTGCAGGTCGTCGCTGCCGCCGACATGGGTCTTGCCGATGAAAATCTGGGGCACGGTCATTCGTCCGTTGGCGCGCTGGATCATGGCCTCGCGCACATCGCGCGGTGAGGCGTCGATCTCGTTATAGGTGACGCCCTTGCGCTTCAACAGCGCCTTGGCGGCATGGCAGTAGGGGCACCAGCCGGTGGTGTAGATGTCGACAGCTTGCATGAGGTCGTTTCCGTTTCCGCTCTTTATATGGGGCCCCGCCCGGCGGCGACAACCCGTGCGAAAACAAGCACATCCACCTGCCTCGCGCCGGCCTTCAGCAGCGTCCGGGCGCAGGTGTCGACGGTCGCCCCGGAGGTAAGGACGTCGTCGATCAGGATAACGCGCCGGCCGGCAATCGTTGCTTTCCGGTCGGGCGGCACGCGGAAGGCCCCCTGGACGTTGTCTGCGCGCTGGACTTTCGTCAGGCCGACCTGCTGCGGCGTCGACCGTACCCGGCGCAGGGTGTCGAACAGGACCGGCACGCCTGACGTTGCCGAAATGGCCTTGGACAGGGCGGCCGCCTGATTGAAGCGCCGCGACCACAGCCGGCGCCAGTGCAGCGGCACCGGGACGAGGGCGTCGGCCTCGGGCAGAAGCTCGCGTCCCGCCCGCGCCATCCAGCGGCCCATCATGGGCGCGAGGTCCATGCGGTCGCCGAACTTGAAGGCCAGCACCAGCGCCCGGGCGACCTCGTCATAGCGCACGGCGGCACGGGCGCGGTCATAGGCCGGCGGATTGGCCATCGCCTCCATGGACAGGAGGCCGGGGCCCGGATCGTAGACGAACGGGATGCCGAGCCGGGCGCAATAAGGCTTCTCGATCGGCGACAGTTTCGACCAGCACTGGGCACATAGTCCGGCGCCGTCGCCCAACGGCTCGCGGCAGGACGGGCAAAGTTGCGGCAGCGCCGAGTCGAGCGTGAAGCGGAACAGACCGCGGAATGCGCCGCCGAGGCGGGCGGCGATGCCCGGCGGCCGCTGTTCCTCGCTTGCCTCGACAAGCTCGTTCATGCTGCAACGCTAGCAGATGACCGCCAACCCGACCATCTTCGACCGCACCCTCCTGCGCGCCCGGCAGCACCGCGCCGCCGGGCTCGGGCCGGCGACATTTCTGCTCGACCGTGTCGCCGAGGAAATGACCGACCGGCTGGCGGCGGTGCTGCGCACGTTCGAGAGTGCCGTCGACCTCGATACGCCGGGCGATACGTTGCGCGCGGCGCTCCTCGCGAGCGGCAAGGTCCCGTCGCTGGAGCGCGCCTCGATCGTCAGCGAAAGCGGGCTCGAGGTCATGGCCGGCGGACGGGGGCAACCCTTCGCCGATGGCTCGCTCGATCTCGTGGTCTCCGGGCTTGCGCTGCAGTTCGTCAACGATCTGCCGGGCGCCCTCATCCAGGTCTGCCGCGCGCTCAAGCCGGACGGTTTGTTGCTCGCCGCCATGATCGGCGGCGACAGCCTCAATGAGTTGCGCGAGGCATTCGCGCAGGCCGAAAGCGAAGTCGAAGGCGGATTGTCGCCGCGCGTCCTGCCGTTCGCCGATATTCGTGAGCTGGGCGCGCTGATGCAACGCGCCGGCTTTGCGCTGCCGGTGATCGACGCCGATCGCGTGACCGTGCGCTATCAGTCGCCGATCGCGCTGATGCGCGACCTGCGCGCCATGGGCGCGACCAATATTATGGTCGAACGGCGCCGCGCGCCGCTCAAGCGCGCGACCTTGCGGCGGATGATGGAGGTTTACGCCGAGCGCTTCGCCGACAGCGATGGCCGCGTGCGCGCGACCTTCGAGATCGTCTGGCTGTCAGGCTGGACGCCGCATGAGAGCCAGCAGAAGCCGCTCAAGCCGGGCTCGGCGACGCGGCGTCTGGCGGATGCGCTGGGGACGAAGGAGTTGCCGGCCGGTGAAAAGCCGGACGGATCGTGACGGTCGGCCGGGCGTTGCGATTACTTCAGCGCGGTTGCGACCGACTGCCAGGTATCGTTGACCTTGGTGCCGAGGCCGTTCACGGCGGCGACGATCGCGCCGGCAACGCCGGTGGCGATCAGGGCATATTCGATCGCGGTGGCGCCGTTCTCGTTGCGGATGAAAGCGAGCAGCGTTCTGTGCTCTTGTGCTTTACGCATTGCACCGTCCTTTGGCCTGTTCTTGGCCCTTGGCGATTTACAGCAACGCCATCAGATGTGCGATCAGCGGCACATCGGCCGGCGGCATCTCATAGTCGCGCAGTTTGTTCGGCCGCACCCAGGTGAGGTTCTGTCGCTCGAGTGCGGTGACCGTCCCCTCCCAGCGCCGGCAGACATAGAGCGGCATCAGCAGGTGAAAGTCCGGATAGGCGTGGCTCGCGAAAGTCAGCGGCGCGAGGCAGTCTTCCTTGACCGATATTCCCAGTTCTTCCTTGAGTTCGCGGATCAGCGTTATTTCAGGCCGCTCGCCGCTTTCGACCTTGCCGCCGGGAAATTCCCACAGGCCCGCCATCGGCTTGCCTGGCGGGCGCTGTGCGATGAGCACGCGACCGTCGGCGTCGATGAGGGCGCAGGCGGCAACAAGGACGATTTTGACGCTCATGGCCGGTCACCTGACGCTATGGGCGCAGAGTTAAAAGTTCCACTCATCGGGAGCGCCGGCGACGATCGCTTCCCCGGCATGATTAGGGAATCGTTAAGACCGGTAGTCGCCGTTGATGGCGACGTATTCCTTGGTCAGGTCGCAGGTGAGGACACGGTCGCGGCCCTTGCCCATGCCGAGCGCGACCTTGAGGAAGATCTCCGGCTTCTTCATCTCGGCGGAGACCTTGGTCTCGTCATAGGACGGATCACGCGCGCCCTTGTGCGCAACGCGCACGCCGGCAAACCAGATCGACAGCTTGTCGCGGTCCGCCGGCTCGCCGGCCTTGCCGACAGCCATGACGACACGGCCCCAGTTGGCGTCCTCGCCGGCGATGGCGGTCTTCACGAGCGGCGAGTTGGCGATCGACATGGCGATCCTGCGCGCCGATTTGTCGGACACCGCGCCCTCGACGACGATTTCCACGAGCTTGCGCGCGCCTTCGCCGTCGCGCGCCACCTGTTCTGCGAGATCGGCGAGCACGTCGTGCAGCGCCTTCTTGTAGGCCTTAAGCTTCGGATCGGCGGCGCGGGAAATCTTCGGGCAGTCTTTCGCCTGACCAGTCGCGAACATCATCAGAGTGTCCGACGTGGATGTGTCGCCGTCGATGGTGACGGCGTTGAAGGTCGAGCCGACGCCCTCCTTGAGCAGGCCCTGCAGCGCCGGCGCGGCGATCGCTGCATCGGTGAAGACAAAAGAGAGCATGGTGGCCATATCCGGCGCGATCATGCCGGCGCCCTTGGCGATGCCGCAGATGGTCACCTTGGACTTGCCGATCCTCGCGGTGGCGGTGGCCACTTTCGGAAAGGTGTCGGTGGTCATGATGGCCTTGGCGGCCTCATGATAGAAATCGCCGGCGACGCTGTTGGCGAGGTTCTGCATCACCGGCGCGAACTTGTTGGCGTCGAGCGGTTCGCCGATCACGCCCGTCGAGGCGAGAAAGATTTCGTTCGGCTTGCAGCCGATGGTCTTCGAAGCGATGTCGGCGGTGAGCCTGGTCGCGGCGCGCCCGGTCTTGCCGGTGAAGGCATTGGCGTTGCCGGAGTTCACCACCAGCGCGCGCGCTTTCCCGGACTTGAGATTGGCGCGGCACCACTCGACCGGCGCCGAGGGGCACTTCGACGTCGTGAACACGCCGGCGACCGTGGTGCCCGGATCGAACAGCGCCAGCAGCACGTCGGTGCGGTTCTTGTAGCGGATGCCGGCTTCGGCGGTCGCCATGCGCACGCCGGCGATCGCCGGCATGTCGGGGACGGTGGTCGGGGCGAGGGGGGAAACGGCGGTCGACATTGCGCTCTCCAGCGTCATGCCCGGGCTTGTCCCGGGCATCCACGTCTTTCGATTATCCGAATTAAACGAATTGGCCAAAAACAAAATGCCCGGCTTTCGCCGGGCATCGTGTCTTGTCAGTCATGTGACAGCCGTTACTGCTTTGGCGCCGCCGGGGCATCGGCCTTCGGCTCTTCGACCGTGTAGTTCTTCTCGATCTTGGCATCGGCGCGCAGCTTGGTGACGAATTCGGCCTGCGCCTTGCGGGCGACGAACTGCTCGACCTGCGGCTTGACGTCCTCGAAGCTCGGCTTCGGCTTTACGCGCTTGTCCTCGGTCTTGATGACGTGCCAGCCGAACTGGGTCTTCACAGGCGCGGAAATCTTGCCCTTCTCGAGCGAGAAGGCGACGTTGGCGAATTCCGGCACCATCTGGTCCTTGGTGAAATAGCCGAGATCGCCGCCATTGGCCTTGCCCGACGGGTCCTCGGTGACTTCGCCCGCGACCTTGGCGAAATCCTCGCCCTTGTTGAGGCGGGCGATCACGGCCTTGATCTTGTCCTCGGCGGCCTTGCTGGCCTTGTCGTCGCCGGCGGCGGCGCGGATCAGGATGTGGGCCGCCTTGACCTCTTCCTCGGCCGGAATCTTGATGACGGCGTCGTCATAGACGGCGCGCATGGCGGCGTCGGTCGAGGCCTCCTTGGCAACCTGGTTCAACAGCGATTCCATCAGCAGCTTCTGGCGGGCGAACTCCAGCTTGCGCTTGAAGGCGTCGTCGTCGGCGAGCTTCTTGTCCTCGGCGGCCTTGGTGATCAGGATGGCGTCGGCCATGAACTGGACGAGGTAGTCCTTCTTGGCGTTCTCCGACATCGGCGGCAGCTGACCGGCTTCCTCTTCGGCGACGGCAAGATCGCTCTGGGTGATCGGCTTACCGTTCACGGTGGCCACCACCGGATCCTTGGCGTCCTGCGCGGCGAGCGGGGCGGTCGCGGTGAGCGTCAGGACCAGCGCGCCGGCGAACAGGCGGGCAATCGGACGACTTTGGCGCGGCGCGGTCGGGGCAAAAGCCGGCGCACCGGCACAGGTCGGGAGGGTCATCTCGCGTGTCCTTGGAAAAGAGGCCGCCCTCAAAGGGCGAAACGCGCTCTTGTCACCCAACAACCATGGCTTTGCAATGGCGCGGCCCGGCGCTGGAACCTAAACTTGTCGTCATCATTGAGATAGCCGGGCGGACGCCGTTAAGCCCGTGTTCCTTGGCCAATTGACATTGATTCCACCCCCTCCTATCTCTCCCGGGACCCCGGCTGGTGGCGTTCAAAGCGCGATTTTGACGTCGTTTTTGCCCGAAAATGAGCCTGCTTTCCGGCGTTCCGGACGTGAATTCCGGTCCTGCCGGTCCCAAATACCGGTCGTTGCGGCGCTGTGACAGCGCCCCGGCCAGCAATCAGGAGCTCCACCGATGTTAGGCGCCGTTGCCCGCAAGCTGTTCGGCTCAGCCAATGAAAGGCGGGTCCGCAGCTATCAGCCGCGGGTCAAGGCCATCAACGCGCTGGAGCCGCAAGTGGCCGCGCTGTCGGATGAAGCCCTGAAGGCCCGCACCGCCGACTTCAAGAAGCAGCTCGCCGAGGGCAAGTCGCTCGACGATATTCTGGTGCCGGCTTTCGCCACCGTGCGCGAGGCGGCCAAGCGCGTCCTCGGCCAGCGCCACTTCGACGTCCAGCTCATCGGCGGCATGATCCTGCACGAAGGCAAGATCGCCGAGATGAAGACCGGCGAAGGCAAGACCCTCGTGTCGACCTTGCCCGTCTATCTCAACGCGCTGACCGGCCGCGGCGTCCACGTCGTGACCGTGAACGACTATCTCGCCAAGCGCGACGCCGAGTGGATGGGCAAGATCTACGGCTTCCTCGGGCTGACCACCGGCATCATCATTCACGGCCTCGACGACGCGCAGCGCAAGGCCGCCTACGACAGCGACATCACCTACGCGACCAACAACGAACTCGGCTTCGACTATCTGCGCGACAACATGAAGTATCGCCCGGAAGACATGGTGCAGCGCGACCATGTTTACGCGGTGGTCGACGAAGTCGACTCGATCCTGGTGGACGAAGCGCGCACGCCGCTCATCATCTCCGGCCCGCTCGACGACCGTTCCGAATTCTACAACACCATCGACGGCTACATTCCGGCGCTCGACAAGCCCGATTACGAGGTGGACGAGAAGCAGCGCACCGTGACGCTGACCGAAGCCGGCATGGAGAAGCTCGAGCAGCGCCTGCGCACTGCTGGCGAGCTCAAGGGCGACTCGCTCTACGACGTCGAGAACGTCTCCGTCGTGCATCACATAAATCAGGCCCTGCGCGCCCACAAGCTGTTCCAGCGCGATAAGGACTACATCGTCCGTAACAACGAAGTCGTCATCATCGACGAGTTCACCGGCCGCATGATGCCGGGCCGCCGCTATTCGGAAGGCCTGCATCAGGCCCTCGAGGCCAAGGAGCATGTGACGATCCAGCCGGAGAACCAGACGCTCGCCTCGATCACGTTCCAGAACTACTTCCGCATGTACGACAAGCTTTCCGGCATGACCGGCACGGCGCTCACGGAAGCCGATGAGTTCATGGACATCTACGGCCTCGAAGTGATCGACGTGCCGACCAACAAGCCGTTGGCGCGTATCGACGACCATGACGAGGTCTACCGCTCGCAGGCCGAGAAGTATCGCGCCATCATCACGCTGATCGAGGAGTGCAAGACCCGCGGCCAGCCGGTGCTGGTCGGCACGACGTCGATCGAGAAGTCGGAGCAGCTCGCCGACCTGCTGCGCGAGAACGGCTGGGAAGCGCACGACTTCTCCGATCCGAACGCCTTCGCCGCGCTCTACACCGGCGACGACGGCGCGACGAAGAAGAAGGTCTTCGCCATTCTCAACGCGCGCTATCACGAGCAGGAGGCCTTCATCGTCAGCCAGGCCGGCGTGCCGGGCGCGATCACGATCGCCACCAACATGGCCGGCCGCGGCACCGACATTCAGCTCGGCGGCAATGCCGACATGCGCATCCGCCAGGAGATCACCGATCTCGAAGGCGACGAGCGCGACCATAGCCCGCGCGCCGCCGCGATCCGCGAGCAGGTGAGCAAGCTCAAGGACAAGGCGCTGGCCGCCGGCGGGCTGTTCGTGCTCGGCACCGAGCGTCATGAAAGCCGCCGCATCGACAATCAGTTGCGCGGCCGCTCCGGCCGTCAGGGCGATCCGGGGCATTCCAAGTTCTTCCTGTCGCTCGAAGACGACCTGATGCGCATCTTCGGCTCGGATCGTCTCGAAGGCATGCTGACCAAGCTCGGCCTCAAGGAAAACGAGGCCATCGTCCATCCGTGGATCAACAAGGCGCTGGAGAAGGCGCAGCAGAAGGTCGAGGCGCGCAACTTCGACATCCGCAAGAACCTGCTCAAGTACGACGACGTGATGAACGATCAGCGCAAGGTGATCTTCGAGCAGCGGCTCGATCTCATGCGCGACGATCACGTCGAGGATACGGTCGCCGACATGCGTCACCAGATCATCGACGATCTGGTCAGCAAGCACATCCCGGAGAACGCCTATCCCGAACAGTGGGACGTCGACGGCCTGCATGACGCCGTGAACCACGTCCTGACGCTCGATCTGCCGGTCAAGGACTGGGCCAAGGAAGAAGGCATCGCCGACGAAGAGGTCAAGGAGCGCGTCAAGCGTGCCGCGGACGAGTGGATGGCCGCCAAGGTCGCCAAGTGGGGACCCGACGTGATGCGTTACGTCGAGAAGTCGATCCTGCTGCAGTCGCTCGATCATCTGTGGCGCGAGCATCTCGTGATGCTCGAGCATTTGCGCCAGGTCGTCGGTCTGCGCGGCTATGCGCAGCGCGATCCGCTCAACGAATACAAGGCCGAAGCCTTCTCCCTGTTCGAAGGCATGGTGGCGGGTCTGCGCGAGGCGGTGACGGCGCAGTTGATGCGCGTCGAGATCATGCCGCAGCAGCCGGAAGACGAGCAGTTGCCTTACATGGAAGCGCATCACGTCGATGCGACGACGGGTGAGGACGAACTGGCGCCGCAGGGCCTGTCGGGCACCGCGACGCTGGCGGCCGGTAACACCGCCGTGGTGGAAGCTGCGGCGCGCGATCCGAACAACCCCGCCACATGGGGCAAGGTCGGTCGCAACGAACTCTGCCCGTGCGGCTCCGGCAAGAAGTACAAGCACTGCCACGGCCAGTACGCTTGACGGCCATGATGGCAAGAGGCCGGATGTCTGGCCGTACTATCTCGCCGCACCCGCGTAGCGGGTGTTGCTGAGATAGGATGACAGGGCATCGATCTGATCCGGCGACAGGTTGCCGGCAATGTGCGGCATAGGTGTCGCGCCGGCCCGGTTGTAGCCGTTTTGCCAGTCCGTCAAGCGTCGCACCAGATAGCTGTGCGAGAGGCCGTCGAGACGCGGAATCGCGCCAACGCCCGTGGCGTGCGGACCATGGCACGCCACGCAGGCAACGATGTTCTCGTCTGCCACCCCGTTCTGGTAGATGTCGCGTCCGCGCCCCTCAAGCGCTGGATTGCCATCCATCGCAGGCTTGGTATCCAGCGCCGCGAGATAATCGGTCAGCGCGCGCATGCGTCCGTCGCTGAGATTTTCCGCCGCCGCCCACATGAACTGGATTGACGCCGGCGCATCGCGGCCATGCATCCGGAATCGCTCAAGTTGCGCGCGCAGGTAAGCGCGTTGCTGCCCGGCAAGGCGGGGCGCTGGCAGATAGCCTTGCGCGCCGCCGCCGTGGCACCAAGTGCAGTTGCCGATCGCCGGGTCTTCCGCGCCGGCCGGGCTCGCCAAGCCTGCGAACAAAATGGTCGACGCTGCGGCGATGAGTAGAGCCTCCGCCAGACGCGAGCGCATGGTATGTTTCCTACCTGAGCGAGCTGACATAAGCGGCCACCGCTTGCGCTTCGGAGCGAGAAAGACTGTGAGCCACCGGCTCCATGATCAGCGATGTATCGGGCTGCGAGGCGATTTGGCCCCGTTCTTTGCTCCAGTTGACCAGTTTGAAAACGACGTACTCATAAAGCTGACCGGCGAGCCTCGGGATTTCGCCGGTTCCTTGCGCCGCGGGACCGTGGCATGCCGCGCACGCCGCCACGTCTTTTTCCGGGATACCGTGGTCGAAGATATCCTTACCTTGCGCAGCGAGCGTTTGCGGTGCACCGCCGATTGGCGCCACCTTGGCCGCGTTAAAGCGCGCGGCCAAGGCCGCAGCCATGTTGCCATGTAATCCGTGCGCGACATTGAGCATGATAGCGTTTTTGCGCCGGCGTTCGAGGAAAGCGCGAAGCTGATTTTCAATGTACTGGGTCTGCTGTCCGGCGAGCCGCGGGATCGGATAGAAGCCGCGGTAGCCTTGCCCGTTAGGACCGTGGCAATCCTGACAGTAAGCAAACTTTTCCGACAGTGATTCTGCCGGACCCGCGGTCGCGGCCGCGCCTGGTGCTAGGCTGCAGGCGACAATCAGCATTGCCGCGATCCGGCGGCACATGCTGCGGTCAATTCTTTTCACGGCTCGGGTCATCGCGTCATTCCAGCGTGCTGACATAGGCCGCCACCGCTTTGATCTGATCCGGCGTCAGGCCGTGCGCGATCGGCTCCATCAACGCCGAGGCATCCGGCTGCGAAGCGATCTGACCGCGCTCCTTGTCCCAATTCGCCAGCTTCGCAACAACGTAATCGCTGAGCTGGCCGGCAAGTCGGGGAATTTCGCCGTTGCCGGCCGCCGTGTCGCCGTGGCAAGTCGCGCAAGCTGGGACATTCGTGGCCGATACGCCTTGCGTGAATATCGTCTTGCCTTCGGAGGCCAGTCTTGCCGGTCCACCGCCGAGCGGTTTGGGGTCGAGCTTGTTGAAGTGACTTGAAAGCGCTGAAAGCATTTCCGGCGAAAGCACATGGGCGACACTGAACATGATCGTGTTGGTGCGCCGTTTTTGGGTGAACGCCAGAAGCTGGTTCTTCATGTAGTCGGGCTGCTGTCCGGCGAGCCGCGGGATCGGGTAGAAGCCGCGGAAGCCTTGTCCTGACACGCCGTGGCAGGTCGTGCAGTAATGCACTTTGGCGGCAAATTCGCGCGGCGGAGCCTGTTTGTCGTCCGCATGAGCCGTGGTCGCCGACGCGGCACCGAGGGCGGCGAACAGCTTACCGGACTGCAAGATGGCCTTGGCCTTCATGGCAGCGTCCTCCCGCTACATTGCCAGCCACAAATAGGCGAACAGCGTGTTATTGTTGTGCGCATACATCGTGTCCCCGTCGAACCGATTGTAGTAGGTGTATTGCAATCCGATGCGCGCATTCGCCCATGGCCATCCGGGCGAATGTTTGGAAATGTAGGGGATGTAGGACAGGTCGAAGATGAAGCCGTTGCTGTTCGGGTCGGTCTGCGCAGTCGCATTCGGATCGAACTGGCTCACGAGGCCGCCATATAAGATGGGGTCTGTTGAGCCCTTCGTGCTGAAGTATTGTGTCGTAAAGACAATGCGATTGTCGTTGCCATAAGCGATCGAGGCGTCAAGTCGCAGCGTGTCGAGCGTATTCGACGGGTTGCTCGATCCGCCGTTGTTGAACGTCGCGTCGAGCTTCATGAACTCGTGAATCCAGGTTCCGCGAAGGGTGAGCCAGTAGTTTTCCCCGCGGTACTGGTACTGGGCGTCGAATGCTGTGTCGGTGTAACGGTCGGTGAACGGGATGGACGCCGGAATCTGGAAGCCGTTGCCGTCGAGTTGCGTCGTATCCCACTGCCGGACGTTAGCCTGTATCCCGTAGGCGCCCAGCATCAGCCAATGATTGCCCCAATGAGGCTCGATGGCGATGCGCCAGTAGGGGGCGATGCCGTCGATCATGCCGATGCCGAACGGATCGATGCCGAGCTTGGTCTGCGTCTTAAATCCGACAGATCGATAGCCCGACAGTTCGAGATACAGGAAGTCGTTTATAAAGGCGTAGGCGCCGACGCCGGCGACGTGGCCCGGCCCCAATGCTTCGATGAATGTTGACGTCGCGGGGCCTGGCGCTGTGGTCGAGGCTGAAAAAGGAAACCGCCAAGCCGGCGTCGTATTCCACGGATCCTGTACAGAGGGATTGTTGTTGGCGGTAATGCCGAAGATGACCTCGGTGCCGCCGATATTAAATGTGTTCGCGTAACGAACATCGGTATTATCCCAAGACCACTGGAACGTTGCGTAAGGATCAGTCGCCGACGGAACGCCAAATGCCGCACCGGAATAGGTGACCTGTGCGAACGCGCCGATATGGTCGGTAATGGCGCCGGCGTAGAACAGGCTCACGGGTGCGGCGGCAACCTGATCGTTGCAAGGATACGGTCCGCAGGGCGCGATCTGGGACGATTGGGTGTGCGTAAGGCCGACGACGGCCATGGCTGATATCGGCGGTACCCAGGTGCGATCCGACTCCGGCTTTGGCGAGGCTATGCTGCCGGCATCGGTCCGTATGTCCTTCTCATAAGCTCTAAGTCTGGCGTCGTCATCCAGGGGCGCGACGTTCGCTCGAAAGAGCCCGAATGGCGCTGTCCGGTATGGGCCGCCCCGGTCGTGTAACCCAAAAGCTTGAAGCGCCGGCCGTAGGGCGTCAGTGCGGGAAAATCGGTATGGCAAGTACCGCAAGGCTGTCCAGTTTGCCGGGCAAAGCTTGGAAGGGCCATTGCCGGCGACAGTGCGTCGGTTGCAGTCAAGACGCAGGCACCGAGAAGAAACGCTGCGGCCACCTTATGGGCAGCGGACGAATGACGGGGGTTCTCTTTTTTGGCCTCCGTCTGGAAGCTGGTCGGCAACGTCGAGGCGTTCATAGTCCCCCCCGAACTTCAGGCTTTCTCGGTTGCTTATGCCTTCTGAAAAGGATGCAGTAGCCATCAGGGCTGATGTCGCCCTCGATCTTCTGGCGAGCGCCATCGGATAATTTGTAACATTTATAAATCAGGCCGACGTTTGATCTGCATCAAGGGTCAGGATAACAAGTCCATAAGCGGGCCGTATCTGAATAGGGTGCAGGGATGACGCGCGCTCAATTGGTATGTCGATCATGCTGTGCTACGAAGGTACGTATCCACCTTGTGGATCCGAGCCGAGGCAACGCAGCGGCGGTCGTAAAAAGAGCAATTACCTACATGGAAAAATTTGCGTCGGTACAGCCACATACAATGATGAATTCGGATCGCGGCCGATGACGAGCGCAGAGTCCCTTGCCATTGGTGACGCCGCGGTAGCACTGCCACGGCCAGTACGCGTAAGCCGCTGACATGCGGGCCGTCGGCGGCAAAGGGGTTTACGGCGCGTCGGTCGGCATCCTGATGCTCGACGCGCGGTTTCCGCGTATCCCCGGCGACATGGGCAATGCGACGACGTGGCCGTTTCCGGTGCAGTATCGTCTGGTACGCAACGCCACGCCGGACGCGGTGGTCCGTCAGGGCGCGCCGGGGCTGCTCGACGTTTTCATCGAAGCCGCGCATGACCTCGTGCGCCACGGCGTCGATGGCATCACCACCAATTGCGGCTTCCTGTCGCTGTTCCAGGACGAGCTCGCCGACGCTGTCGGCGTTCCCGTCGCAACCTCGTCATTGATGCAGGTGGAGTTCGTCAATCGCCTGCTGCCGCGCGGCAAGCGCGCCGGCATTCTCACCATCTCGGCCTCGACGCTGACGCCGGCCCATCTGCAAAAGGCGCGCGTGCCGGAAGGCACGCCGGTTGGCAGCACCGAAGGGGGGCGCGAATTCACGCGCGCCATCCTGGGCAACGAGCTTGAGCTCGACGTCGCGCTGGCGCGGCAGGACAATATCGAGGCGGCTATCGCGTTGCAGAAGGCCCATCCGGATCTCGGCGCCATCGTGCTCGAATGCACCAATATGATCCCGTACGCCGCCGACATCCGTCGTGCGACCGGGCTGCCGGTCTTCTCGATCTACAATTTCATTTGCTGGTTTCAGCAGAGCCTGGTGCCGCGGACGTTTCCATAGCAGGCGCTCGTTGGGTCCGCGGCCGCTTACTGCCTGAAAACCTGCGCCGGTAACTGCTCGGAAAAGCGGTTGGCGCGGTCGAGATGCCTGCGCATGTGTTCGGCCGCTGCCGCGCCATCCCCGGCGAGGATCGCCTTGGCCACCGCGCGATGCTCGGCATTCGATTGCGCCAGGATGTCTACGGTCAGAGCGCCGCTCAATTGAAACATGATCAGCGGCAGTTGCAATTGCCGGCCGACCGACGCGAGTTGGTCGTTGCCGCTGGCATCGACCACGGCCTGATGGAAGAGCTTGTTCTCGTCGAGATAGGCGAGCGGCATGTTGCGCGGCGAGTCGTTCCAGATCGGCGCGATGGCCGCCTCGAATTTCTCGCGTACGCCCGGCGATGAGATATTTGCGGCGGCGAGTTGCGCCGCCAGCATTTCCAGCGCGGTGCGGATCTGGAACAGCTCGCGCGTTTCCTTGCGTGTCAGGCGGCGGACCACCGCGCCTCGGTTCGGCACGCTTTCGATTAGGCCTTCCGCCGACAAGCGCCGGAATGCTTCGCGCAGCGGGCCGCGGCTGACACCGAAGGCGCGCGTCAGGTCGGCCTCGATCAGTCGCTGACCGGCGGCGTAGCGGCCGTAAAGGATGCCCTCACGCAGATTTTCAACCAAGCGTTCGACCGTCGTGCCGCGGCCTTTGCCGCCGGCACCGTCGTCGGTCAGGTCTGGGTCGGGTTGATCGAGCACGGCTCTTCAATACGGCGCTTCGTGGCCGTTGACAACTCTCTGCCGGGCAGTATTGTCCTACAAAATAGTCCGGCAGGGAGTGTGATCATGAAAGCAGCGGTAGTAGCGCCGTCGAGGGGCGGCGTATGTTGATTGGCAAGGCCGGGCCCGCCACGACGTCGATCTGCACGTCTGACGCCTCCAGCATCGAAGTGCGCGGCAAGGATCTGTGCGGCGACCTGATGGGCCGTCTCACCTTCACCGAATACTTCTTCCTGCTGGTCACCGGCCGCGAGCCGACGCAGAAGCAGCGCTTCTTCCTCGATCTTCTGCTGATCGCCATTGCGGAGCACGGCCTAACGCCGACCGCGCAGGCCTCGCGCATGACCTATGCCGCCGATCCGGCCTGCCTGCAGGCGGCGGTCGCAGCCGGCATTCTCGGCTGCGGCTCTATCGTGCTTGGGACTTCAGAACTCTGCGGCCGCGTGCTGATGGCGGCGCAGGAGCGCGTCAAGTCGGGTGCAACTCCGGCCGATGCCGTGCTCGCCATCGCGAGCGAAACGCGCGCCAGCGGCGGCAAGCTGCCGGGCTTCGGCCATCCGGTTCATCATCCGGTCGACCCCCGCTCCGAGCGCATTCTAGAACTCGCCGACCGCGAAGGTGCCGCCGGTCCGCACGTTGCGCTGGCGCGGCTGTTCCCGGCCGCCGCGGCCGAAGTTTGGAAGCGGCCATTGCCGATGAATGTGTCGATGGCGATCGCGGCGGTGCTGCTCGATCTCGATTTTCCACCGGCCATCATCAAAGGCATCCCGCTGCTTGCACGCACCGCCGGGCTGCTTGGACATCTCGCCGAGGAGCAGGAAACCCCGATCGGCTTCCTCATGGCCCATCACGGCGAAGAAGCCATCAAGTACGTGAAGAAATAGCAGTCGCATGATTCTCGAACCGACCGTCGAAACGCTTCCCTGGCCCGAGCAGGTCCGCAAGGACGACGCGCTGTACCGCGAGCAGATCAAATATCTGTTCGCCAATTCGCCTTTCTATCAGCAGAAGTTGCGCAAGGCCGGCTTCGAGACGCCGGCCGATGTCGGCGGCCTCGAAGACATCGGCAAATTGCCGACGACGGAAAAGGACGAACTGCGCGCCACGCGCAGCGACGACCAGCCCATCGGCACGCACCTTGCCGTGCCGATGGACAAGGTGGCCCGCATCTACTCGACCAGCGGCACGACCGGCGTGCCGAGCTACATCCCGCTGACCGCCGGCGACGTGGACAACTGGGTGACGACGTCGTCGCGCAGCTACACCGCGGCCGGCATCGGCCCCGGCACGCGCATCATCACGACCTATGGCGCCGGACCTTTCGTGGCCGGCGCGGCGCTCGATGCCTTCGCAAGGCTCGGCACGTGTCACATCCCGGTCGGCGCCGGTAACACCGAGCGCCTGATGATGGCGGTGCGTCTGCTCAAGGCCGAAGCCATCGCGCTGACGCCGTCCTACGCGCTGCACCTTGCCGAGTGGGCGCGCGACCGCAAGTTCGACCTCAGGGGCAGCAGCGTGAAGAATCTGCTGGTCGCAGGCGAGCCGGGCGGCGGCGAGCCGGCGATGCGTGCGCAACTCGAAGATGCCTGGGGCGCGCAGGTGACCGAAGCCATGGGTATCGGCGATATTTCGCCGTCGCTGTGGGGCGAGTGCCCGGAAAAGCAGGGCATGCATCTCGGCGGCCGCGGTTACGTCCATATCGAGCTGATCGATCCCGACACCGGCGCTGCTGTGCCGATCACCGACGGCGCTCGCGGCGAACTCGTGCTCACGCATCTGCGCCAGCAGGCGGCACCCTTGCTGCGCTTCCGCACCCGCGATCATGTCGTGCTCTGGACCGAGCCTTGCGCCTGCGGCCGCACCTCGCCGCGCGTACGCTGCATCGGCCGCACCGACGACATGCTGATCGTGCGCGGCGTCAACGTATTTCCGTCGGCCGTGCGCGAGGTGGTGCACCGCTTCCAGCCGGACGTCAGCGGCGTGATCTCGATCCGCCCCGGCGTCAAGGGCGTCAAGCAGAACCCGCCGCTGAAGGTACTCGTCGAAATGGCGGAGAAGGCGGGCGGTGCCGACGGCCTCGCCAGGCAGATCGAAAGCGATATCCGCGCCAAGCTCGTGTTCACGGCGACCGTCGAACTCGTGCCGTTCGGCTCGCTGCCGCGAAGCGACTACAAGTCCAGGATCGTGGACTTTTCCGAAGCCGCGCCAGGCGGTGCATGACCATGACAATGAAAAAAGCCAGGGAGGTAAGCATGCGAATGAAATCGATACTACTCGGGGCGGCGGTCGCCCTCGTGGCCGGCAATGCCGTTGCCGCCGAATACGAGCTGAAGATGTCTCTGATGTTCCCGCCGACTCACTTCATCCAGACCCGGGCGATGGAGCCCTGGGCCAAGATGATCGAGGAGAAGACCAATGGGCGGGTGAAGTTCACCATCTTCTCGGCCGGCTCGGCGCTCGGCGATGCGACCAAGCAATTCGACCAGGTGCGCACCGGTGTCGTTGACGTCGCGGTCAGCATCCCGGCGATCCCGCGCGGCCGCCATCCGCGGACCACGCTCATGGAGCTGCCCTTCACCATCAAGACCTCCGCCGGCGGTACCAAGGCTCTGATGGATCTCTATGACAAGTATCTCAAGGCCGATTATCCCGGCACGGTCATGCTAAACATGACCATCACCGAGCCGAGCGCCGTTCACACGCGCAATCCGATCACCGATCTCGATCAGCTCAAGGGGGTGCGCACTCGCGCGCCGACGTCGAGCGTGACCGCCATGCTCAACGCCATCGGCGCGACGCCGGTCGGAATGCCGCCGACCCAGATTTACGAAAGCGCCGAGCGTGGCGTCATCGACGGCAACGTCATGCCGTGGGGTCCGGTTGGCGCCTTCAAGGTCTATGAGATCTTCAAGAACCACCTCAACGCCCGCATCGACGCGGTGGCCATGTACACGCTGATGAACGAGAACCGCTACAACTCGCTGCCGCCGGACATCCGCAAGGTGATCGATGACAGCCGGCCCTACCTCGTCGATATCTGGACCAAGTTGTGGAAGGAAACCGACGCCGCCGCCATTGAGATGGCGCGCAAGGCCGGCAACAAGATTGTCGATTTGCCGGACGCGCGCCGCGACGAATGGCGCACGAAGATGAAGCCGGTCGTCGATCAGTATATCGACGAGCAGGCCAAGACCGTCCCCAACTCGCGCGAGATCTACGACGCGATGGTCACGACGCTGAAAAAGTACGAGTAAAATTACGAGACCAGGCGTCGGGCGGGCCTTGGCCTTCCCGGCGCCTTTTCCTCAACAGCCCGGGGCTGAGATGACTTTCGAATCAGCGAGCGAGCGGGTTCTCCGCTTCGTCTCTTTCGCCGCGACGTTCATGTTCGTCGTTGGCGTGCTCCTTACCATGGCGGACATCTTCCTGCGCAGCGTTTCGACGCTGACGGTCCACGGCATGGTCGACATGATGCAGCTCTGCGTTCTGACCGGCGCCATGCTGGCCATCCCGCACGCCTTCCTGTCCGATCAGCACGTCGCCATCGATCTGTTCGTCGAACGCGCGCCGACCCGGGTGCAGCTCGCCCTGCGCATCATCGCTGCTCTGCTGGCCATCGTCTTTTTGTCCGGCGTGTTGTGGTTCTCGTATCAGCAGGCGCTGAACGAAGCGCATGACAGCAGTCAGACCATCGGCATTCCGATGACCTGGTACTGGGCGCCGTTCCTCGTCGGAATCGCGTTGTCCGTGTTCACGAACTTCGTGCTGATGGTGCAGTTGTGGCGCCACGGCCTGCCGGCAAAGGCTGTCGAATAATGTCTCCTCCCATCATCGGCGCCCTTGGCGTCTTCGCGCTTCTCGTCCTGATCGGGCTGCGCGTCCCCGTCGCGATCGCAATGGGCATCGTCGGCATTGTCGGCGGCGTTGCCATCAACGGTTGGACCAGCCTCGGCTTCGTGCTGGGCTCGCAGCCTTTCGTTACGGTGGTGCCGTATTCGCTGTCGGTCATTCCGCTGTTCGTCATGATGGGTGCCTTCGCCGCCCGTGCCGGATTGTCGGCGTCGCTTTATCAGGCGCTGCATGCGCTGATCGGTCATTGGCGCGGCGGACTCGCCTCGGCGACGGTCGGCGCCTGCGCGCTGTTCGGCGCGGTGTGCGGTTCGAGCTTGGCCACGGCCGCCACCATGGCCCGCGTCGCGATCCCGGAAATGCGCTCGCTTGGCTATGACGACCGCCTCTCGGCCGGCGTTGTTGCCGCCGGAGGCACGCTCGGCATCCTGATCCCGCCCAGCATCATCATGGTCATCTACGCGATCATGACCGAGCAATCGATCGGTCGCATGTTCCTGGCCGGGATGATCCCGGGCATCCTTGCCGCTGTTCTTTACGTCGTTGCGGTCACGATCGTGGTGACGCTGCGGCCGGCGATGGCACCGCGGGCGCCGCGCGCGAACGCCGCTGCCAAACGCGCCGCCTTCGGCCAGCTCGCGCCGGTGGCACTGCTGTTCGGTGCGGTCATGGGCAGCATCTATCTCAACATCGCTTCGCCGACCGAGGCGGCTGCCGTCGGCGCCTTCGGCGCCATGGTGCTCGCCGCCGCGCGGCGCAAGCTGACCTGGGAGGTGGTGCGCGAGTCGCTGGTGGAGACGGCGCAGACCACCGCCGTGATCTTCCTTATCCTGGTCGGCACCTCGGTTCTGCAGTTCTTCATCGAGACCTCGACGCTGCCGACCCTGCTGCTGGAACTGATCAACCGCTTCAATCTGCCGCCCTTCGGCGTCATCCTGATCATTCTGGTGATCTACGTCATCCTCGGCTGCTTCCTCGACAGCCTGTCGATGATGCTGATCACGCTGCCGATCTTCTTCCCGCTGATCATCAAGCTCGGCTACGATCCGATCTGGTTCGGCGTGCTGGTGACGTCAGTGGTCGAAATCGGTCTGATCACACCGCCGGTCGGCATGAACCTGTTCATCATCGCTTCGGTGACCGAGAAGATGAAGTTCGAGGTCGCGGCGCAGGGCGTGCTGCCGTTCCTCGCTGCCGACTGCGTCCGGTTGCTGCTGCTCGCCAGCATTCCCAGCCTGTCGCTGTTCCTGCCGTCGCTGCTGATGTAAGGGCCCGCTTCGCCTACGGCTTCGGATACAACGTCACCACCGCCGTCGCGTCCAGCTCGCTTTTGCCGGACGCGACCAGCAGGCGGTACAAGGTCAACGCCTGCGAGGCCATCGGCATGGCCAGATGCTGCTCGCGGGCGGCACCCTGCAGCATTTCCAGATCTTTCAGCACCTGCCGGGCAAAGCCGCGCGGCGCGAAATCCTCGGCGATCATTTGCGGCATGGCCGCGGCCAGCAGGTTCGAGCCGGCGTGGCCTGTCGCCAGCGCCTTCGGGATCTTCGCGGCATCGACGCCGTAGGCTTCGGCAAGGCGCAGCGCCTCGGCAATCACGCAGTAGTTCGTCAGCACCAGCGTTTGATTGACGAGCTTGGTCGCCTGTCCGGTGCCGACCGCGCCCATATGGGTCATGGTGCCGAGATCGCGCATCAGCGGCGCGATGGTAGCGATCGCCGCGTCGTCGCCGCCGGCCATGATCGCCAGCGTCCCGGCCTTCGCCGCGCCCGGACCGCCGGACACCGGCGCGTCGACGAACGCCGCGCCCCTGGCGGCGAGCGCCTTGGCGATACGGTGGGTGGCTTCGAGCTCGGTCGTCGAATGATCGACGACAATCTTGCCCTTGAGATCAGGGGCCTGTGCGATGCCATCGGCGCCGAGCGTTGCGGCTTCGACCGCCGCCGTATTGATCACGCAGGTCAGGATGATGTCGCTTTGCCGCGCGACGTCGGCGGCGTTCTGCGCCACCGTCACGCCCCAGCCGGCAGCCGCCTTGGTGCGCGCGGCGTCGATGTCGAAACCGGCGACGCGGTAGCCCTTCTCGATGAGCCGCCGGGTGAAGCCTTCGCCCATCAGGCCGAGGCCGATGAAACCGATATTGCCGCTCACGGCGCGTCCTCCCTGTTGGTCCACTCGAAGGTGGCGGGGTCGATGCCCAGCGAATTCGCAAGGCGAGTCCAGGATGCTTCCAGATGCTGCCGCAGCACGTCATGGGCCAGGCGGGCGTTGCGCGTTTCGAGCGCCACGATCAGTTCCTCGTGGTCGGCGACGGCGGCGGCCCAGTTGTCCGGCAGGTCGTTGCCGCGGAAGCGGCTGCGCTTCATGCGCGCATGCAGGCGGCCATGCGTCGCCCGCAGCACGTCGTTACGGGCCAGCCGCACGATCTCGACATGGATGGCCTGGTTGAGGCGGAAGTATTCCGGCTTCTCGCGGTTCCGGTAGTGCGCCATCATGCGGTCGTGCATGTCGCGCAGCGCGCGAAGCTCGGCGTCGGTGGCATGGAGGCAGGCGAGTTCGCCGGCGAAGGCTTCGAGCCGCGCGATCACGGCGAGCATGTCGTGTGCTTCGCGCGGGCTGAGCCGCGTGACGACCGCGCCCCGGTTGGGCTGGATTTCGACCAGCCCTTCGGACGCCAGCACCTTGAAGGCCTCGCGCAGCGGCGTGCGCGAAATGCCGAGCTGATCGCACAGCTCGCGCTCGATGATGCGGCTGCCTTCGGGGAGCTGGCCCTCGGCGATCAGATCGCGCAGCCGCGAGACCACCGTTTCATGCAGCGACCGCCATTCGATCCGCCCGCCGAGGTCGGCGGTCGGGGGTTGCTCTGCGCGGCCGGTGTTCGCCATGGGGCCGGATCACTATCGCAAAAGGTTCGGAATGAAAAGAACCAGCGCCGGTACCGCGGTCAGGATGGCGAGCGTTATCAGCAGAGGCGGGTAGAAAGGCAGCATTGCCTTGAGCAATTTGACCATCGGCACGCCGGTCATGTTCGACAACAGGAACAGCGACAGCCCGAAAGGCGGCGTGATCGTGCCGATCATCAGGTTGAACACGACGACGATGCCGAGGTGGATCGGATCGACGCCCGCGGCCACCACCGGCGGGGCGACGATCGGCACCAGCAGCAGCGTCGCCGTGGTCGAGTCGATGACCATGCCGGCGATGAAGAAAATCACGTTGACGACCAGCAGCAGTACGAGCGGGTTGTCCGAAATGTCCTTGAACCAGCCCGAGAACTCCTGCGGCACCTGCTCGACGGCGAGGATCCAGCCGAACATCGC
This sequence comes from Pseudolabrys sp., assembly GCA_017849615.1. Lineage (GTDB taxonomy): Bacteria > Pseudomonadota > Alphaproteobacteria > Rhizobiales > Xanthobacteraceae > Pseudolabrys. Next base: position 390,412 of record JAFIGS010000011.1, read on the forward strand.
CGCGGCTGCGACAATGATCAGGATCGCGGAGGTGCCGCGCACCGTGGCCATCGCCGCATCGCGGATGAAGCCCCAGTTCATGTCGCGATAGTAGAAGGCGCCGATCAGCAGCACATAGACCACGCACACGGCCGAAGCTTCCGTCGGCGTGAAGCTGCCGGACAGCATGCCGCCGACCAGCACCACCGGCGCGAACAGCGCCGGCGCGGCCGGCCAGAAGGCCACCCACAGGTCGCGCAGCGAGGGCCAGCGCTCGGCGCGCGGCAGGTCGGTTTTCACCGCGATGATCGCGGTGGCCGCCATCAGCATGGCGACGCAGATCAAGGCCGGGATGATGCCGGCGACGAGCAGTTGCAGCGCCGAGATCGACGTGACCGATGCGTAGATGATCAGCGGGATGGACGGCGGAAAGATCGGCCCGACGATGGCCGAGGCGCCGGTGATGGCGGCGGAAAACGGCAGCGTGAAGCCGCGGTCCTTCATCGCCTTGATCTCGATGCGGCCGAGGCCGCCGACATCCGCCAGCGCCGCGCCGGACACGCCGGAGAAGATCAGGCTGGCGACGATGTTGACCTGCGCCAGCCCGCCATGGAGGCGTCCGACCAGCACATCGGCGAAGTGAAACAGCTTCTGCGTGATGCCGGCGGAGTTCATCAGGTTGCCGACGAAGATGAACACCGGCACCGCGACCAGCGGGAACGAGTCCATCGAATAGAGAATACGCTGGCCGATAGTGGCCAGCGGGATGCCCTCCCACGCGATATAGGCGATCGACGGCACGAGGATAGCGAACACGACCGGAAAGCCGAGAACGAACAGCACAAAGAAAGCCAGAATGACCAGAAGCCCGAGATCCATCGTGTTGTCTTTCTGTCGTCAGATAACGGGGGTCGGACCGTCGATGGTCGGAGGCTTGCGCCGCAGGGCGAACCAGACATAGCCGGCGGCGCCCAATGCGAAGCCGACCAGCATCGGCGCGGCGAACAGCCAGAACGGAATGTCGAGGATCGGCGTGCGGGTGCCGAAATTGCGCCAGATCGACAGCCCGCCGGCCACCGCGACGACGGCCAGCGCCAGGCCGCTGATCAAGAGGATCAGGCGTTCGAGCAGCAGGCGCACGGGCCTCGGCAGCAGGTCGATGAATTCGGCGAGCCGGATGTGTTCGTTGGCGGATATCAGCAACGGGGCCGCGATGAACACCAGAATGATCAGGCCCCAGCGCGTCGATTCTTCCAGTCCCGTGATCGGGTCGTTGAAGACGCCGCGCATCACGACCTGCAACGCGGGCAGGACGACGAGCGAGAACAAGGCCAGCATCGCCACGACGCCGAGCCAGCGTTCAAGGAGGGTCCAGAGTTTCTGCATGACTTGCCCGGTGTTGGCGGAAGAGGGCGGGCCGGCTCGCTTGCCGGCCCGCCGGAAGCGCGTCAGCCCTGGGTTTCCTTGATCCTGGCGATGTAGGGCGCCCAGGCCGGATAGTCCTTGAGGATCTGATTGCCGACGGATTCGCGGAAAGCCTTGAGATCGAGGCCGCTCTTCTCGTCGATGATGGTGACGCCGTTGGCTTTGAGGGTCGCGATCTCTTCCGCTTCCGCGTCCTTCGCCCATTTCAGCGAACGCTGCGCCATTTCGGCGAAGGCGTCCTGCATGATCTTGCGGTCAGCGGCCGGGATGCCCTCCCAGCTCTTTTCGTTGATGAACACGGCCAGCACCGATTCCATGTGGCTGGTCATCATGACGAACTTGTTGGCTTCCCACATCTTGCGGGCGATGACGTTGTTGAGCGGGTTTTCCTGGCCATCGACGAGGCCGGTCATCAGCGCCGGCATGATTTCCGAGATTTCGACCGGCGTCGGAATCGCGCCCATGCCCTTGATCATCGAATTCCAGAGCGGCACGGGCACCGAACGGAATTTCTTGCCGGCCATGTCCTTGGGTGAGCGCACGGCATAGCGCGCGGTCAATTGACGGGCGCCGCGATAGAAGTTGCCGACGATGCGGACATTGCCTTTGGCGACCAGCTTCTTGTTCATCTCCTGCAGCACCGGAGACGTCGCCTCATTGGTGGCGCGCATGGCCTGCTCGGGACCGGAGAACAGGAACGGCGCATTGAACACCGCGACATCCGGATCGATACGGTCGAGCGAGGAGAAGTCGTGGTGCGCCATCTGGATCGAGCCGATGCGCACGCCGTCGATCATCTCGCTCAGATTGCCAAGCTGCGAGCCTGGGAAGACGCGGATTTCGATGCGCCCTTGCGTCTTCTCGTTGACGAGTTTGGCAAGCTCGGCCGCGTAGCGCGTCTGGGTTTCACCTTCCGCGCCCACATGGGCGTACCGCATGACGATTTTCTGTTGAGCCGCGGCCGGGCCGACGGACACGACGACCGTCAGTGCTGTCGCCAGGATGGCGCAAAGGGGCGTGAACACGCGCATGGCATTTCCTCCCAAAAAGTTGCTGAGGGTTGACCCCTCTATGCGAAAGAATTATTCATGATATGAATATTGAATGCAATATGCAAAAGCGTGAGAAGCGCGGCGCGTGGGGCTGAAACGACAATGACGCAAGCAACATCGAGCCCCGCTCCCCGCATTGCGATTGCAATGGGCGATCCTGCAGGCGTCAGTCCCGAGTTGCTGGCGCGTCTGTTGAGCAAGTCCGAACTTCTTGATCAGGCCGCGGTCGCGGTGATCGGAGACCGCCGGGTTCTTGCCGAAGGCGAAAAGATCGCCGGGCTTTCTGTCGATATGCCGGTGGTGCCGCTGTCCGAACTGGACCGGGCGGCGCCCGGCGCGCCGGTCTTCATCGACCTCGGCCATCTCGATCCGGCGACCTTGCGCATGAAGGAAGCCAGCGCCGAAGGCGGCGCCTTCGCCATCCGCAATTTCAAGGAAGCGCTGCTGCTCGCTAAAGCGGACCGGATCGACGGCATCATGTTCACGCCCTTCAACAAGCTGGCGCTGAAAATGGCGGGCAATCCGTATCCGGATGAAATTCGCTGGGCGACCGACATTCTCGACTGGAAGGGCGAGTGCAGCGAATACAACCGGCTCGACAATTTGTGGAACGCGCGCGTCACCTCGCACGAGCCGTTGAAGGATGTCGCCGGGCTGTTGACGCGGCAACGCGTGGTCGCGGCCATCGAGGCGACCACGGCGACGCTGAAGGCCGCCGGCATCGCGCGTCCGCGCATCGCCGTGGCCGGCCTTAACCCGCACGCCGGCGAAGGCGGTCTGTTCGGGCGCGAAGAGATCGACGTCATCGCGCCGGCGGTGGCCGAGGCGCAGGCGCGCCAATATGCCGTCGAAGGTCCGTTCCCCGCCGACACGGTGTGGATCAAGGCGCGGCGCGGCGACTACGACGTCGTGCTGACGATGTATCACGACCAGGGCCAGATCGCGCTCAAGCTGCTCGGCTTCGAGCGCGGTGTGACCATTCTCGGCGGCATGCCGGTGCCGATTACGACGCCGGCGCATGGCACGGCCTACGACATCGCCGGCAACGGCGTGGCCGATCCGTCCGCTACCATCAGGGCCTTCGAGACGTTACTGTCCCTGACCTCGCTGCGCATGGCGCGTACGGCGGCGTAAGAGAAGGCCCGTGTCCGAGCCTGCACAGACGTTTCCCGACATTCCGATCGTCGATGCGCATCAGCATTTCTGGGATCTGACGCGCAATTACTATCCATGGCTTTGCGACGAGCCGCTGATTCCTTTTCGCTATGGCGACTATTCGGCGATCCGCCGCAACTATCTGCCCGAGGATCTGCGCCGCGACAGCGCCGGCTTCAATCTGCGCATGACGGTTCACATGGAAGCAGAGTGGGACCGCGCCACGGCGCCCGCTGAAACGCGCTGGCTGGAAACGGTCAAAGCCGCCACCGGCCTGCCGACGGCCTGTATCGGTCATGCCGAATTCGAGCGCGATGACATCAAGGACGTGCTCGCCGCGCATGCCGGCAGCAAACTGATGCGCGGCATCCGGCAGAAGCCGGCGGCCGCCGCGAACCCGGCCGAGGCCAGGCGTGGTGCGCCGGGATCGATGGACGATCCGGTCTGGCGCGATGGTTATGCCCAACTGGAAAAGCACGGGCTGTCTTACGACCTGCAAACGCCGTGGTGGCATCTCGATGCCGCCGCCGAGCTGGCCAGGGATTTTCCGCGCACGACCATCATCATCAATCACACCGGCCTGCCGGCCGACCGCAGCCCCGAGGGCCTTGCCGCATGGCGCGCGGCGCTCGAGCGCGTGGCGGCGCACGGCAATGTCGCGATCAAGATCTCCGGCCTTGGCCGTCGCGGCCTGCCGTGGACCGTCGAGGCGAACGGGCCGATCATCCGCGACACCATCGCGGTGTTCAGCGCCGACCGCTGCATGTTCGCCAGCAACTTTCCGGTCGACAGTCTGGCCGGCTCCTATCGGGACATCTTTGCCGGTTTCTTCGCCGCTGTCGCGGACAGGTCCGAAGCGGATCAGCGTAAGCTGTTTCACGACAACGCCGTCCGGATTTACCGGCTGGCGTAACCGGCAGGCCCGCAAGCCCCCCCCGCCGCCCCTTTAAATGCCGCGTTCCGCGCCTTACATCGTCTGCGCGCCGTTATGGCGCATGGGAGACCTGCCGTGGGGCCGATGTCGCTGCTGTTCAACCTGTTGTGGATCGTGTTCGGCGGCTTCTGGATGGCCGTCGGCTGGGCCATCGCCGCGGTGATCATGGCCATCACCATCGTCGGCCTGCCGTGGGCGCGGGCGGCCTTCACCATCGCCGCCTATACGTTGTTGCCGTTCGGCCAGCGCGCGGTGCCGCGCGACAGCTATTTCGGCCGCGAGGATATCGGCACCGGCACCCTTGGTTTCATCGGCAACATCATCTGGTTCGTCTTGGCCGGCTGGTGGCTGGCGCTCGGACATTTGCTGACGGCGTTGCTGCTGGCGGTCACCATCGTCGGCATTCCCTTCGCCTGGGCTCACCTGAAACTCGCGGGCCTTGCGCTGTGGCCGATCGGCAAGGTGATTGTTCCGGCCTGACTTGGATCGCCGCCTTTTCGCGCCTAGATAGGGTGGGGCAGCGGCGACGCGATTGCGATGGTGAAGCGATGAGCAAGAAATCCGAGGAACGTGTCGCCCAGTTCAATGCGTTGACGAAGGAGCGCGACGAACTCGAAGCCGCGATCGACAGCATGATCGCCGACATGGCCGAGCAGCCGGAAGCGGCGCGCAAGACCGGCGTATGGGCGGCGGACGGCGCCTCGACCCAGCGTTATCTCACGCTCACCGAGCGCCTGAGCGAAGTGGAGGGCGATCTGGTCGATATTACGCGCGCCATGGCCGCGGCGGCCGATGAAAGCCGGCCGAATTGAACGGCGATCGTCGTCAGGTCGGGCCGTAGCCCGCATGGAGCGAAGCGCAATGCGGGGCGACATCCCGGATTTCGCCGCGCTCATTCGGGCTGCAAGCTAGCCGGATATCCGCTGCGCCAGTTCCTTGCGGAAGGCGCGCTCGCGCTTGAGATGCCATTCCCGGCTCATGGCTTCCTCTTTGGTGGCGAAGCATTCCGAATGCAGCAGTTGCCAGGTGCGGCCGCGCGTCGTGCGCGCGCCCTTGCCGGCATTGTGCTGCGCCAGCCGCCGCTCGACGTCGTTGGTCCAGCCGACATAAGTCAGCATGCGGCCGTTGCTGCGGCAGCCGAGGACGTAGACGTAGCAATCCATGATGCTCAATCTCGCATCGCCCACCTGGCATTCAAGCCGGGCGCGCGAGGAGTCTACAACGCGCAAGATTGATCAGCGAACGCCGCCCGCCCAGCGCTGGTCGAACGAGCCGACCGGCACGACCGGCTGGGCGCCGGTGAGCGTGGAGCCGCCATTCGTCGGCTGCGCCGAGAATGCGGTGCGCAGTTGCGGCGCCGGTTCGGGTTCAGCCGGGGTCATCCGCGGCGCGGCGGCAGCCGATGCGGCAGCGACGGCCTTCGGCTTCGCCGGCGGGGTTGCGGGCGCTGCCTTGGCGGCCCGGGTTACGGCGCGCGGGGCCGGGCGCGGTGCGGGCGCGGCGACAGCCGGCGGCGGCGCCTGAACCTGCGCCGGTACGGCCGCGGAATTGCTGAACAGATTGAGATTGCCGATCAGGCCGCCGATCGAGCTCGACCGCGCCGCCGCCTGGCTCGCGTCGGGCGTCGGCTGCGGCATCGGCACGCTGGCGACCTGCACCGGAGCCGGCTCGGGCTGCGCATCCGGCGCGCGCGGCACCGAAACGATCGTCGCCGGCGGGGGACCGTCGCCGCGCGGCAGCGAGCCCGGCGCGGCCGCGACCTGGATCGCACGGCCGCGGCTGTCATAGCCATCCTGCGCGGTCATCTTCTCGGAGAACATCGAATGCATGCCGCCGTCGATGCCGCTGCGCGGCTTCGCCGTGGACACGCCCTGCGCAATGTACGACGCCATCTGGACCTGTTCCTTGCGGCGGTGGTCGAGCACGGCGTCGGCGATGTTCTTGTCGAGTTCATAAGCCGGGCACTTGCCCGCGGCGTTGAACTTGAGCGGCTTGTCGTCGGTCGAGGCGGGATCGAACACGTATTTCTTTTCGCAGACCGCAACCTTCGGCTCCTGCTTGCTCACCTCGAAATTGTCGTAGCCTTCCTTGAGCATCTTCCAGAACGCGAAATGCGGGCTGTTGCGATGCCGGGCCATGTTCATCGCGGTCATGCGGAACGGGAAGGCCTGAAGCTGAAACGCCTTCTGGCCGCCGAAGAAAGACTCGCGGGCCAGCGCATAGATTTCCTGGATCTGCTCGTCGGTCATCGCGTAGCAGCCGCGCGACGAGCAATCGCCATGCACCATCAGGTCCGAGCCGGTGTAACCGTGAGCACGGTCATAGGTGTTCGGGAAGCCGGTGTTGAAGGCGAGATAGTAGCTGGAGTTCGGGTTCATCTGACCCGGCGTGATCGTGTAGAAGCCCTCCGGCGCCTGGCGGTCGCCTTCCTTCTTCTTCGGGCCGAGGTCGCCGGACCAGCGGCAGATCGGGTAGCTCTTGAGCAAGGCGTATTCGCCGTCGCGGGTCTGCTTCCAGACCTCGAGCTCGGATTCTTCCTTGAAGATGCGGACGAGGATCGGGGATTCCTTGTCCATGTTCTTGGAAGCGATTTCGGACAAAGTCCGCTCCGAGAGCGGCGCCTGAGCGCGGCCGTTCGAAGCCATATCGGCATTGCAGCCGGCAAGCGCGATCGCCGCCGCAAGCGCGGCGGACGCCAACATGGCGCGGACGAAGCGAGACTTCAAAAGTGGTACTCCCCGGGAGGACGAGCCCCTGTCACGCTATCGTTATCCATAAGATATGGCATCTGCAAGGCAATCCCGGGTTGCCGCGCTTTAGGCTAACCCTATGGTAAATCTTGCCTAAAATGCCGCCGATGGGGGCGGCCGGGGCCCTCGCGGGCGTAAAATCGGCCTTAACCGGCGGCTTTCGCCGGCAGCCGGCCGATGGCGAGGAATTTGTCGCGGCGGGCCTTGCGGACAGCGTCCCGGTCCAGCGGCTTGAGTTCGGCAAAGGCGGCGGCGATGGCGTCGCCGGTGCTGGCGATGGTCTCGCCGGGGTCGCGGTGAGCGCCGCCGGTCGGCTCGGCGATGATCTGATCGATCACCCCGAAGCGGATCATGTCCTGCGCGGTGATCTTCATGTTGGTGGCGGCGTCCTGCGCCTTGGCGGAATCGCGCCACAGGATCGAGGCGGCGCCTTCCGGCGAGATGACGCTGTAGATGGCGTGCTCGAGCATCAGCACCTTGTTGGCGGTGGCGAGCGCGATTGCGCCGCCCGAGCCGCCTTCGCCGAGAATGACGGCGACGTTCGGCACACCGAGGCCGAGGCACACATCGGTCGAGCGCGCGATGGCTTCGGCCTGGCCGCGTTCCTCCGCGCCGATGCCCGGATAGGCGCCGGCGGTATCGACCAGCGACAGCACCGGAATGCCGAAACGATCGGCCATTTCCATCAGCCGCACGGCCTTGCGATAGCCCTCGGGCCGGGCCATGCCGAAATTGTGCTTGAGGCGGCTCTCGGTGTCGTTGCCCTTCTCGTGGCCGAGAATGCAGACACTGTCGCCGCGGAAGCGGCCGAAACCGGCAATGATGGCGTCGTCGTCGCCGAACTTGCGGTCGCCGGCGAGCGGCACGAAGTCGGTGATCAGGCCATTGACGTAATCGAGACAATGCGGCCGCTGCGGATGGCGCGCGACCTGCGTCTTCTGCCACGGGGTCAGCTCGCCGTAGAGTTCTTTCAGCGCCTGCGCCGCCTTGCCTTCGAGGCGGCCGATCTCTTCCGTCACGGACACCGCATTATCGGTGGCGGCCATGGCGCGCAGTTCCTCGACCTTGGCCTCGAGTTCGGCCACCGGCTTTTCAAAATCGAGATAACTACGCATGAGACAAGGGCGCTTCGCTGATATCGAGGAACCGGCGGGCCGGTTGGTGGGCAACTGACCCATAGTGGGGCGTTAGTCAAGCGGCAGGGATAATGCCCTCTGAATCCTTAATGTTTCCCCGCGAATACGGCCCGTCCGGCTCACCGCTCCTTAACCCAGAACGGCCCTTAGGGGACTTTCTGCGATCATTTTACACTAGCTTTAACGGCGTTTCGCGCACGGTCCCCCGCACAAGGGCGCGGGGAGCGTTATGTCAGTCGTCGATACTCGTCACAACGTGCAGGGCTGGATAGCCGGCGCGCGAGCCGCGCTGGCGCGGGATCGCGCCGGGGACGCGGCGAGCGGCGAAGCGTTCTTCGAAGTCGCCGACATTCTCTCGGTACCGCAGGCCGCCTGGGCCGATCTGGCGGCGCGATCTGTTGAAGCCAATGCTTTCTATCATCCAGCCTGGGCGCGCGCCGTGGCGCGCCATGTCAAAGGGCAGGTCGGCATGCGCGCGCTGCTTGCCTGGGATGGCGCGCGCAAGCGGCGCCTGCTCGGGCTCATGCTGGTGGCGCCGGCCTGGAACGGCCTGCGCCTGCCGCTGCCGGTGTTCGTCGGCTGGTATGCCTACGCGCCGCTGACCACGCCGCTCCTCGACCGCGACCGGCCCGATGCTGCGGCCGCCGCCTTGATGAAAGGCGCGCGCGAAGCCGGCGCCCAGGCGCTGCTGCTGCCGGCGCTGGCGCAGGACGGCCCCGTCGCCGCGGCGCTGCTTCGGGCGGCCGAACCGTTTGCCGTGACGCCGCGCATCTTCAATGCGCATGTGCGCGCCCGCCTCGACGCCAGGCAAGGCGGCGATGACGCGCTCGCCTCGCTCGGGCCAAAGAAACTCAAGGAGCTGCGCCGCCAGCGCAATCGTCTCGGTGACACCGGCGAGGTCGAATTCCGCATCGCGGCGCCGGGCGCCGAGGCGCAAGCCGCGCTCGATCAATTCCTCGCCCTCGAAGCCGCCGGCTGGAAAGGCGCTGCCGGTACCGCGCTCGCCGCCAAGCAGGGCGACGTCGCATTCATGAAAGAGGCGCTGCCGGCGATGGTGCGCGATGGCGCCGCGCAGATCGTGACGCTGACGAGCGGCGACAAGGTGGTCGCCGCGGGCGTCGTGCTGCGCCATGCCCGCCGCGCCTATTTCTTCAAGATCGCCTATGACGAGGGCTTCGCGAAGACCTCGCCGGGCGTGCAGCTCACGCTCGATATCACGCGCGCGCTATGCGCCGACGAGGCGATCGACAGCGTCGATTCCACCGCGGTCGCCAACCATCCGATGATCGATCACATCTGGCGCGATCGGCAGCCGATCGCCGACCTCATGCTGCCGACGCAGGGCGGCGCCTTTGGCTTCAAGGTTCTCGCCACCGTCATCGACGCCCGCCGCGGGCTGCGCGACGCCGCCCGCGCCCTCTATCACCGCCTTCGCAAGCTGAAAGGATGACCATCATGAGCACCGTTACTGCCGCTATCGAGCCGGTCGACCGGTCGGCCTTCGCCGCCAACTTCCCGATGCAGCCATTCTCGCTGCGTCATCAGCTGGCCGGCAATCCGCTGTTTACGCTGCCGAAGATCGTCGATCTGGTGCGCCATCTGCCGGCGGATTCCATCGAATACAATTCCGGCGACGCCGCCATCGGCCAGGATGCGAGCAAGACCAAGCTGATCGATCTCGATCCGGAGCAGGTCGTGCGCAGCATCGAGACCGCCGGCGCCTGGATGGTGCTCAAGCGCGTCGAGCAGCACCCGGCCTACAAGGCGGTGATCGAGGATTGCCTCAACGCGCTCGCCCGCGCCCAGGGCCGCCGCGATCTGCACGATGCCGGCTTCGAGGACCTGCGCGGCTTCATGTTCGTGTCGTCGCCGAACGCCACGACGCCGTTCCATGTCGATGCCGAGGACAACATCTTCGTCCATATCCACGGCGAGAAGTTCTTCACGATCTGCGACAACCGCGACAGTTCGGTGGTGTCGGACGACGCCATCGAGCATTCGATCACCAAGCACCGCAACGTCACCTACAGCGCCGATTTCGAGCAGAAGTCGAAGTGCTATGCGCTCAATCCCGGCGACGGCGTGTTCGTGCCGTATCTGTGGCCGCACTGGGTGCGCACCGGCTCGCAGTATTCGATCTCGATGGCGGTGACGTGGAAGACCAGGGCGGTGATGCGCAAGAACGACGTGTTCGTCGTCAACTCGCTGCTGCGCCGCTTCGGCATGCCGCAGGCCGCGCCGGGCCGCAATCCGGCGCTCGACACCGTGAAGCTGGCGCTGTTCCGTGTCGTCAAGGCGGTGACCGATCCGCTGCGCAAGAGCCTCGCCATGCGGGCGCTGATCCGTAAGCTCGTGCTCGGCCGCGACGCCAACTACTACATGAAGACCAAACAGGCGGCGTAAGCGGCTTTACTCGGTATCGGAGAGCGGGTGGAGATCGCGCACCAGCGATTTCAGCCGCTCTTCGAGCACATGCGTGTAGATCTGCGTCGTCGAGATGTCGGCGTGGCCGAGCAAGGTCTGCACGATGCGCAGGTCGGCGCCGTTATGCAGCAGATGGCTGGCGAAGGCGTGGCGCAGCACGTGCGGCGACAGTTGCGCCGGGGCGATCCCGCAGGCCGCGCCTAGCGCCTTGAGTTCGCGGGCGAAATGCTGCCGCGTGAGGTGGCCCTGCTCGCCGAAGGACGGGAACAGCCACTTCGACTTCGCGTCTTTTCCCGCCTCGCCACGCAGCGCGAGATACTCTGCCATCGCCCGCTTGGCGGCCGCATTGAGCGGCACCATCCGCTCCTTGTTGCCTTTGCCGCGCACCACCAGCATCTGCTGCTGCGGCCGCGCGGCGGAGGCGGCCAGCGCGACGAGTTCGGAGACGCGCAGGCCGGTCGCGTAGACGACCTCGAGCAGGCACAGCAGCCGCGCGGCGCGCAGGCGTGCGGCCTTGGGCTGTTCGGCGTTCTCGGCATTGGCGCGCGCCTGCGTCAGCAACGTATCGACGTCGGCGATGGAGAGCACCTTCGGCAATGTCTTGCCGCGCTTGGGGCCCTCCAGCACCGCGGCCGGATCGTCGCCGCGTTTTCCTTCCGCATAGAGGAAGCGATAGAGCTGCCGCGTCGCCGATAGCCGCCGCGCCAGCGACGAGGCCGCGAAGCCGCGGTCGTCGAGGCTCTTGAGGAAGCCGCGCAGGGTGCCCGTGTCGGCGCTCGCCACCGAAGATCCCGCGGCGCGCAGATAGGACGACAGGTCGGTGAGGTCGTTGCGATAGGCACCGAGCGTGTTCTCGCCGGCGCCGCGCTCGGCCGCCTGCATGTCGAGGAACAGTTCGATCAGGGCATCGTCGGTCTGGCGGGCCTTGGCCATCCGTCAGCGCGCCCCTTCACTTCGGCTGCTTGAAGAACTTGTCCTGCGGCACCGTCACCGTCATCTCGCGCGGCTGCAGCTTGACGAAATTGGCGAGCGCGAACACGCCGACATAACCGAGGGCGGCGATCATCCCGACGATGACAAGGAATCGGAACAGGCTCGGCATAGGCTTCCCGGCTCGAATCAAGGCTCTGTCGCAACGCCCTACGACCACGGTTCCCGGTTCAAGGCAACCGGTAAACAAGACGTCCGGCATCCCGGCAACCTTTCCGCCAATCGAGACGGTCGCGGGCCCGCAATAATTGATATATGGAACCGTTACGCCGGTCCGGAAACCCTATCATGGTTAATACCACCGTCCAGAAAGCCGCCGATGGCGCGCTCGATCCCGCCCTGAGGGCGGCGATCGTGGCTGCGCTGGGCGCGCGTTCGCTGGTGCTGGTCGGCATGATGGGGGCCGGCAAATCGTCGGTCGGGCGCCGGCTGGCCACCCGGCTCGGCCTGCACTTCACCGACGCCGACACCGAGATCGAAACCGCGGCCGGCATGAGCATCCCGGAAATCTTCGCCCGCCATGGCGAGCCTTATTTCCGCGCCGGCGAGGCGCGCGTCATCGCCCGTCTGCTCGACCACGGCCCGCAGGTGCTGGCGACCGGCGGCGGCGCGGTGATGGATCCGCGCACGCGCGAACTGATCCGCAACAAAGGCGTGTCGGTCTGGCTGAAGGCCGATCTGGACATTCTCGCCAAACGCACCAAGAAGCGCGGCACCGGCGACCGCCCGCTGGTCGATCGTCTCAAGGAGCTGCTGCCGTTGCGCGAACCGGTCTATGCGATGTCGGACATTATCGTGCAGTCGCGCGAGGAACCGCACGACGTGATCGTGGACGACATCATCGCCGCGCTGCCGAAGCAACTCGAACCCTCGGAGCCGACGCAATGACCGCGCCGCTGCGTCAATCCATGCCGCGAGAAACCATCGTGCCGGTGGCGCTCGGCGAGCGCGCCTACGACATCGTCATCGGCCGCGATGCGATCGATACGCTTGGCGAGCGCATCAAGGCGCTGCGCCCGGGCGCGCGCACCGCCATCCTGACCGACGAGAACGTCGCGAGAGCGCATCTCTCTCGCGTCACCGACATTCTCAACGCGAGCGGCATTGAATCGACGCCGATCGTGGTGCCGCCGGGCGAGGGATCGAAGAACTACGCCACCTTCGAAAAGGTGTGCGAAGCCATCATCGCCGCGCGCATCGAACGTAACGATCTCGTCGTCGCGCTCGGCGGCGGCGTTATCGGCGACCTCGCCGGCTTTGCCGCCGCCAGCGTGCGGCGTGGCCTCGATTTCGTTCAGGTGCCGACCTCCCTGCTGGCGATGGTCGACTCGTCGGTCGGCGGCAAGACCGGAATCAACTCGCCGAGCGGCAAGAATCTGATCGGCGCATTCCACCAACCGATCCTCGTCATCGCCGATACGGCGATGCTCGATACGCTGCCGGAGCGCGAATTCCGCGCCGGCTATGCCGAGGTTGCCAAATACGGTCTGCTGGGCGATGCCGACTTCTTCGCCTGGCTGGAAAGCAACTGGCGCGAGGTTTATGCCGGCGGGGCCGCACGCGAGCACGCCATCGCCGTGTCGTGCCGGGCCAAGGCGGCCATCGTCGCGCGGGACGAGCGCGAGACCGGCGATCGCGCGCTGCTCAATCTCGGTCACACGTTCGGCCATGCATTCGAAGCCGGCGCCGGTTTCTCGCAGCGCCTGCTGCATGGCGAGGCGGTGGCGCTCGGCTGCGTGCTGGCCTTCGAATTTTCCGAGCGGCAGGGTCTGCTCGGTGGCAACAGCGTGTCGCGCGTGCGCGCGCATCTTGCCGAGGCCGGCCTGCCGATCCGGGTGAGCGATGTGCAGGGCGGTGTGCCGGATGTCGATCGCCTGATGGAATTGATCGCGCAGGACAAGAAGGTGAAGCGCGGCAAGCTCACCTTCATTCTGGTGCGCGGCGTCGGTCAGGCGTTCGTCGCCAACGATGTCGATCCGGGCGCCATCCGCGCCTTCCTCGCCGAGAAGCGCGGCACAGAGAAACGCGGATCATGAGCGCGACGCTTAATTTGCTGCTGGCGTTTCTGCTGCTTGCTGCCAACGCCTTTTATGTCGCCGCCGAATTCGCGCTGGTGAAGAGCCGCGGTTTCCGCATCGACGCGATGGTCGACGAAAACCGTTTCGGCGCGCGGCTGGTCAAGCACATCCTCGGCCACATCGAGGCCTATCTCGCCTGCTGCCAGCTCGGCATTACCATGGCGTCGCTCGGCCTCGGCTGGGTCGGCGAGCCGACGGTCGCTGCGCTGCTGACGCCGTTGCTGGAGCCGTTGGGAATGCCAGAGAAGGCGGTGCACTTCACCGCCTTCATCGTTGGCTTTCTCGTATTCTCGTCGCTGCATATCGTGGTCGGCGAGCAGGTGCCGAAGACCCTGGCGATCCGCGAGCCGGAGCCGGTGTCGCTGTGGGTCGCCTATCCTCTCTATGTATCCTTCATCGCCTTCTATCCGCTGAACTGGATGCTCAATTCGGTGTCGGCCTGGATCCTGCGCCGGCTCGGCGTCAAGGAGGCGCTGCCGCACGAAGTCCTCAGCGACGTCGAACTGGAAGGGCTGGTCGTGACATCGGCGGAATACGGCAAGCTTGAGGAAGGCCAGGCCGAATACATTCAGAACGTGTTCCGCGTCGGCGAGCTCGAAGTTTCCGATGTCATGGTTCACCGCACCGCCATGATCACGGTGGACGCCGACCAGAAACCCGAGGACATCGTCAACACGGTGATCGCGTCGCCGGTGACGCGGCTGCCGCTGTGGCGCGACAATCCCGAGAACATCATCGGCATCCTGCATGTAAAGGATCTGTTGCGCGCGCTGCACGCCCTTGAAGGCGACGCGGCGAAGGTGGACATCCCCTCGCTGCTGACCCAGCCCTGGTTCGTGCCGGAAACGCGCCCGGTGTCCGAGCAGCTCAAGGCGTTCCGCCGGCGCAAGACGCCGTTCGCGCTGGTGGTCGACGAGTATGGCGAGGTCGAAGGTCTCGTCACGCTCGAGGATATTCTGGAAGAGATCGTCGGCGACATCACCGACGAGCACGACGTTGCCATTCCGGGCGTGCGCCGGCAGCCCGACGGCTCGGTCAATGTCGATGGCGCGGTGCCGATCCGCGATCTCAACCGCTTCATGGACTGGGAACTGCCGGACGAGGAAGCCACCACCATCGCCGGTCTCGTGATTCACGAGGCGCGTACCATTCCCGACGTTGGCCAGACCTTCACCTTCCACGGATTCCGTTTCAGGGTGCTGCGACGCGCGCGCAATCGCATCACCTCGCTGCGCATCCAGCCGCTGCCGCGGGTGACCGGAGCGAAGGAGAAGTAGCCGCGCTTACCGTGCTTCGCCCGGCGCCTGGGCGTGGATGGCAAGTGCGTGGACGCCGCCTTTGAGTTCGTCGGCAAGGATGCCGTTGATCAGGCGGTGCCGCTCGACGCGGGACTTGCCGGAGAAGGCTTCAGCCACGATATAAACCCTGAAATGAGTCTCGCCGCCCGGGCGATGGCCGGCATGGCCTTCGTGCTGGTGGGATTCATCCTCCACCTTCAGGCTCTCCGGAACCAGGGCGTCGGTCAGCTTTTTCGCAATCAGGTCAGCGGTTCGCATGGTACGCAGTTAGGAAACTGCGCGGGCCCGGTCAATGCCCGTCGAATCGGCGCCGCCATACCGGTGTCAAGACTTGCAGCCATTGTTGGAATAAGCGCATAACGTCCGGTCATGAAAAACACGTCCTCGATTTTCGACAGCATTCGCGTCAAGCCCGACAAGGATCGTCGTCTCAAGAACGACGGTCCCGGATGTCAGTGGCCGGGCTGCAAGGACAAGGCGACGAACAAGGCGCCGAAGGGGCCGAACTCGTCCGGTTACTGGCACTACTGCCTCAAGCACGCCCGCGACTATAATCAGAACTATAATTTCTTCGCCGGCATGGCCGACGATGCGGTGCTCGCCTATCAGAAGGATGCGCTCACCGGCCATCGCCCGACCTGGAAGATGGGCACCGGCAAGAAAGGCCGCGCCAAACCGGGTCTCGGCGCGCTCGGCGGCGAGGGCGACGCCTTCGGCCTGTTCGGCGACGGTGCGCGCGCGGAACAGAAGGCCAAGGCCGAAAGCCGCGTCATCCGCAATGCCGAGCGCAAGGCTTTTGAGGCGCTCAGCCTCGAAATCAGCGCCACCAAGGCCCAGGTCTCGGCCCGCTACAAGGACCTGGTGAAGCGGCACCATCCGGACGCCAATGGCGGCGACCGCAGCCACGAAGACCGCCTCATCGAAATCATCAACGCCTACAAGTACCTCAAGTCGGTCGGTATGGGCTGAGGCCCGTTCCCTGAGCGCTAACACACTGAAATAATACGGTATTTGAGCTATGCCGCGGGGCGCTTTCGTTGCCCCCCGGCTTTCTGGTAGCGTGCCGCGTCACACCCTGAAATAGCCTCATCCCGGCGATGATTTTGCGGCCCCGCGCCGTTCCGGGGCCACGGAGTAGCAATGGCAACCGCAGTTCAAGAATCCCCCAAGCTGCCCGACCTGAAGGTCTCGGTGCGGCAGGTTTTCGGCATCGACAGCGACATGGAAGTCCCGGCCTATTCCAAGACCGACGACCACGTTCCGGATGTAGACCCCGATTATCGTTTCGACCGTCCGACGACTTTGGCCATCCTCGCCGGCTTCTCGCGCAACCGCCGCGTCATCGTCACCGGCTATCACGGCACCGGCAAGTCCACCCATATCGAGCAGGTCGCGGCGCGGCTCAACTGGCCGATGGTGCGCGTCAACCTCGACAGCCACATCAGCCGTATCGACCTGATCGGCAAGGACGCCATCGTCCTCAAGGACGGCCAGCAGGTCACCGAATTCCGCGACGGCATCCTGCCGTGGGCCTATCAGAACAACGTCGCGCTGTGCTTCGACGAATACGACGCCGGCCGCCCCGACGTGATGTTCGTGATCCAGCGCGTGCTGGAATCCTCCGGCCGCCTGACGCTGCTCGACCAGAGCCGCGTAATCAAGCCGCACCCGGCGTTCCGCCTGTTCGCCACGGCGAACACCATCGGTCTCGGCGATACGTCGGGCCTCTATCATGGCACGCAGCAGATCAACCAGGCGCAGATGGACCGCTGGAATCTGGTGACGACGCTGAACTATCTGCCGCACGATAACGAGGTCGAGATCATCCTCGCCAAGGCCAAGCACTATCAGAACGAGAAGGGCCGCGACATCGTCGGCAAGATGGTGCGCGTCGCCGACCTCACGCGGAACGCCTTCATGAACGGCGATCTCTCCACGGTCATGAGCCCGCGCACCGTGATTACGTGGGCGGAAAACGCCGACATCTTCCAGGATGTCGGCTTCGCCTTCCGCCTCACCTTCCTCAACAAGTGCGACGAGCTGGAGCGCCCGATCGTCGCCGAGTTCTATCAGCGCTGCTTCGGCGTCGAGCTGCCGGAAAGCTCGGTGAACGTGGCGTTGTCGTAATCCGTCATTCCGGGGCGCGAACGAAGTTCGCGAACCCGGAATCCAGACGGATACTCAGGAGTTGTTTTCTGGATTCCGGGTTCGCGTGCTGCGCACGCGCCCCGGAATGACAAAGAAGAGACAATGGCCTCCAACATCAAGTCATCGAAGCCAAACGCCAAGGAATCGCCCACCGAGCCGTTCAAGCGCTCGGTGGCGGGGGCGTTGCGCGCCATCGCGCGCAAGCCGGATCTGGAGATCACCTACGCCGCCGAACGGCCGGGCCTGCTCGGCGGCAAGGCGCGGCTGCCGGAGCCGGCACGCAAACTCACGCGCGCCGAGGCGGCCATCGTGCGCGGCAATGCCGACTCCATCGCGCTCAAGCTCGCCTGTCACGACAGCGCGATTCATCGCCGCGGGCTGCCCGAAGGGCAGCAGGCGCGCGCGGTGTTCGAGGCGGTGGAGCAGGCGCGTGTCGAGTCGATCGGCGCGCGGCGCATGACCGGCGTGGCGCAGAACATCACGGCCATGCTCGACGATCGCTACACCCGCGGCAAGTTCGATCAGGTCTCGCAGCGCGCCGATGCGCCGATCGAGGAAGCCTTGGCGCTGATGGTGCGCGAGCGCCTCACCGGCCTCGCGCCGCCGGCGGCGGCCAAGAACCTTGTCGAGCTGTGGCGTCCGCTGATCGAGGAGCGCGCCGGCGACGACCTCGACCGTCTCGAGGACATCATCGAGGACCAGCGCCAGTTCTCCGACGTCGTCCACGACCTGCTCGACGCGCTCGAGATGGGCGAGGACCGTTCCTCCGATAACGAGGAAGATGACGAGGACGGCGAGGAGGAACAGAAGAACCAGGAATCCGGCGACGACGGCGAAGCCGCCGAATCCGACGACCAGCAGAGCATGTCGTCGGAAGACACGCAGATGTCGACCGAGGATATGCCCGACGATGCGGCCGAATCCGCCGAGGCGCCGACCGCCGACATGGCCGACGACTCCGAGCTTGGCGATGCCGAGACGCCGGGCGAGCCGCAGCGGCCGCGCCAGCACGGCCAGAACGAGCCGCGCGGGCCGGACTATCGCGCCTTCACGATGAAATTCGACGAGACGATCGCGGCCGAGGATTTGTGCGAGCCGGAAGAGCTCGACCGTCTGCGCGGCTATCTCGACAAGCAGCTCTCGGCGCTGCAGGGCGTCGTCGCGCGCCTCGCCAACCGTTTGCAACGCCGGCTGATGGCGCAGCAGAACCGCTCGTGGGACTTCGACCTCGAAGAGGGCATTCTCGATCCCGCGCGGCTGACCCGCGTCATCATGGATCCGATGCACGCCTTGTCCTTCAAATGGGAAAAGGACACCGAGTTCCGCGACACCGTGGTGACGCTGCTGCTCGATAACTCGGGCTCGATGCGCGGCCGGCCGATCACGGTCGCCGCCACCTGCGCCGATATTCTGGCGCGCACATTGGAGCGTTGCGGCGTCAAGGTCGAGATCCTCGGCTTTACCACGCGGGCCTGGAAGGGCGGGCAATCGCGCGAGCACTGGCTCGGCGCCGGCAAGCCGGCCAATCCCGGCCGGCTCAACGATCTGCGCCACATCATCTACAAGTCGGCCGACGCGCCGTGGCGGCGCGCGCGCAAGAATCTCGGCCTGATGATGCGCGAGGGTTTGCTCAAGGAAAATATCGACGGCGAGGCGCTCGACTGGGCGCACAAGCGCCTGTTGGCGCGGCCGGAGCAGCGCAAGATCCTGATGATGATCTCGGACGGCGCGCCGGTCGACGACTCGACGTTGTCGGTTAATCCGGGCAATTATCTCGAACGGCACCTGCGCTGGATCATCGAGGACATCGAGACCCGCTCGCCGGTCGAGCTCATCGCCATCGGCATCGGCCACGACGTCACGCGCTACTACCGCCGCGCCGTGACCATCGTCGATGCCGAGGAACTCGGCGGCGCGATGACCGAGAAGCTGGCCGAGCTGTTCGCCGAGGGCAATACGGCGGCGCCGGAGCCGCGCGTCCGCCGCCCGCGTAAGCGCGTGGCCTGAGCCTCCAATCGGGACAATGAGATATCCGAGCCGCCGCGCCGTTGTCGTCTCGACGATGCTGATCGTCATTGCCGCCGCCGTGGGCACTTTCGCGGTGGCGCAGAACCTGCGATTTCCCCCGGCGCCGGAAAGGATCACCGTCCGCGCGCTGCCGATCGCATCCTTCGACAATCGCGATCCGACGCGGGTGCGCTTCGGCGCGCTCGAGTTTCGCGGCGGCCTCGAACTGACCTCGAGCTTCTCCGCGTTTGGCGGCATTTCCGGTCTGCTGATGCCGGACCACAGCCATCTTGTCGCGATCACCGACAATGGCTCGTGGCTGAAGGCGCGTCTTGTTTACGACGGAGGCCGCCTGACCGACCTTGCCGACGTCGAAATGGCGCCGCTGCTCGGCGCCGACGGCCGGCCGCTCGCCACCGGCCGCGCCTATGACGCCGAGTCGATCGCGCGCATCGGCGACGATGTCTATGTCGGCATCGAGCGGGTTCAGCGCATCGTGCGCTTTGCTTACGGCAAGCAGGGCTTCGCCGCGCGCGGCCAGGACATTCGCGTGCCATCCGACTTCAAGAGCTTCGTGAAGAACGCCAGCCTGGAATGCCTCGCCGCGCCGGCGGCCGGTCAGCCGCACGGCGGCAAACTTGTCGTCATGACCGAGCGCAGTCTCGATGCCGCCGGCAACCACCGTGCCTTTGTTCTCGATCCATCGGCGAAAAACGGCGATGCCGGCGTGCTGCGTTTCTCGCTCGCGCGCAGCGACGACTTCGATGTCACGGACTGCGCGGTGCTGCCGACCGGCGATCTGCTGGTTCTGGAGCGGCACTTTTCGCGGGCGCGCGGTGTGGCCATGCGCATTCGCCGTCTGCCACTCGCGGCCATCAAGGACGGCGTATTGCTGGACGGGAAGATCCTGATCCAGGCGGACCTCGGCTATCAGATCGACAACATGGAGGGCATCGCCGTCACCCGGAACGAGGCCGGCGAAACCATCATTACTATCGCATCGGACGACAATTTCTCGCCGATCCAGCGCAATCTCGTTTTGCAATTCGCCCTGGTCGAGTAGCGGCTGGGATTTCCGCGAGTCAGGATGCGTGGGCAATCATGCGGTGCACGCGTTCGATGAGCGTATCGACCTCGAACGGCTTCGCGATCAGCTCCATGCCGGCCTCGAGCACACCGGAGCCACCCTGCATGTTGTGGGCGTAGGCAGTCATGAACAAAACGCCCAATTCCGGCCGCAGCATGCGCGCGGCGTCGGCCAGTTGTCGGCCGTTCAGTCCACCGGGTAGCCCGACATCCGACACCAGCAGGTCGATGCGGCCGGACGCCTGCAGAAACTTCAAGCCGGTCGCACCGTCGCCGGCTTCCAGTGTGCGATAGCCGGCGTCGCGCAACGCATCGACAACGATGGCGCGCACGGCAATCTCGTCCTCGACGACCAGGATGGTTTCGCCGCGCTCGGTGCGGTTGATCGGGTGCGCAACGTCGCCACGATACGCATGTGGCAGCGCTGCGTCGCTCTTGGGCAGATAGAGGCGCACCGTGGTGCCTTTGCCTTCCTCGCTGTCGAGTTCGACGAAGCCGCCGGACTGCCGAATGAAGCCGTAGATCATCGACAGGCCGAGGCCAGTGCCCTGGCCAATCGGCTTGGTCGTAAAGAATGGCTCGAACGCCTTTTCCTTGATGTCGGCCGACATGCCGTGGCCGGTGTCGGCCACGGAGATCATGACGAAGGGGCCGGCGCCGCCAAGGCGGAAGTGGCTGGCGCGGTCCGCATCGACATGGACATTGGCGGTCCGGATCACGAGCCGGCCTTGCGGCATGGCATCGCGCGCATTGATTGCCAGATTGAGGATGGCGCTTTCGAGCTGGTTGGCATCGCACTTGGCCAGCCACAGATCGCGCTGGACGCCGAGCTCGAGTTCGATCGATTCGCCGATCGAGCGGCGGATCAACTCGGCCATGTCATCGACCAGCGCATTGACGTCGATCGTTCTTGAATCGAGCGGCTGCCGACGCGAGAAGGCAAGAAGCCGCTGCGTCAGAGCTGCGGCGCGATGCGCCGCCGCCGAAGCCGCGGTCGCATAGCGGTCGGCGTCGGCAAGACGGCCTTCGCCCGCGCGCCGCTTCATCATTTCGATCGAACCGATGATGCCGGTCAGGAGATTGTTGAAGTCATGCGCGATGCCGCCGGTCAGTTGACCGACGGCTTCCATTTTCTGGGCTTGCCGCAGGGCGGCTTCGGCTGCCGCAAGCGCCACGGCATGCTGCTTTTCCTCGGTGATGTCGCGGCCATACGCATAGACGAGCTCCGGTTCGGCCGACGTGTGCCAGGAGAACCAGCGCGGTTTGCCGTCCGAGCCGATCAGCCTGTTTTCAAACGCAGTAAGCTGCGACGCCTCGAGCGCCCTCGCGAAAGCACGGCTCGAAACTTCGGCGTCGTCGGACGCAATGAATTCACGAAAATTGCGGCCGACGACTTCTTCGATCGGATGGCCGAGAATACGCGTCCAGGCCGGGCTCACCGATTTGAAAATACCGTCGCGGTCGACCACGACCATGAGGTCGCGTGCATTGGACCAGATGCGGTCGGCGCGGCGGCGCTCCGATTGCAGCGCTTCGATATTGGCCAGTGCGCCGCCGATCTGGCCGGCGACCAGCCGCGCGATGTCCATGATGTAGGGATCGTGCGGTCTATGCGGGTTGAGACCGAGCACCAGCGAACCAAAGGTCTGCTCGCCGCCGGCGCCTGGAATGGGAATGATGAGGGCTTCCTTCGGCGACAGCTTCCACGCTCCGGCCGGGAAGGTTTGGTCCGAGGGTAAAGTCAGTTTTCTGACTCCGGCCGCGGCGGATTGCTCGAGCGGCCAGGGATGGTTGACGAGGTGAGCGGCGTCTGCGCTCCAGGCGCGCGCGTCGTTCTGCATGTAAAGCATCGCGAACGGAAAGTCGCGGCGACTGAATTCGAGCACCGAGAACGCACCATCGATAACCGTCTGGGCGTCCGCGGCGCCGACGATCTTCATGCTGAGCTGGCGCAACATGTCGATCCGGCGCTCGCTGATGACGCGCTCGGTATCTTCGCTGACGACGCAGAGCAGGCCTTCGACGCCGCCGTCGCCATCATAAAGCGGGCTGTATGAGAAGCTGTGATAGGTCTCTTCGGGATAGCCGCTGCGCTCCAGCAGCAGAAGCAGCGCCTTGTTCCAGGTGGCTTCGCCGGCGCGGACCCGCGCGACCTGGTCGGCGACGTCGTCATAGACCTCCGCCCAGACCTGGCGGAACGGCTTGGCCAGCATCGACGGGTGCTTGAGCCCGAGCGTCGGGATGTAGGCGTTGTTGTAGAAGAACAGGAGGTCGGGTCCCCAGCCGAGCCACATCTCGAAGCGGGACGTCAGCAGCATCTTGAGCGGGATTTTCAGGGCCTCCGGCCAGCCCAGCGGGTCGCCCAATGCCGTGCCGTTCCAGTCATGCTGCCGCATGAGTGTGGCCATCTCGCTGTCACCCGGAAAGATGTCAGCGAGGCTGTCGGCTAACTTGGCCATGGGATCCCGATACGGATGGCGTCGCGTTCGGCCAACGCCCGCTCCGGCCACAAAGTTCCACTTCCTGCCGGAGCCTTGATCGGACAAACAAAAACGCCGCCCGGCTGGGGCGGCGTTTTGAAACCGGGATGTCAGCGCAAACTCAGCTCGCCTTGGCGGCGGCGCTCTTCTTCACGATCTGGCGCTTGAGGAC
The DNA here is from genome assembly GCA_017849615.1 of Pseudolabrys sp. GTDB lineage: Bacteria > Pseudomonadota > Alphaproteobacteria > Rhizobiales > Xanthobacteraceae > Pseudolabrys. The sequence continues at coordinate 413,526 of JAFIGS010000011.1, forward strand.
CAGCATCTTCGGCGCGAGTTCGGCATCCTTCGCCTTGAGCAGGAAGGCGTCGAAACCGCCGCGATGATCGACCGAGCGCAGCGCGTTGGTCGAAATGCGGGCACGGACGGTACGGCCGAGAATCTCCGAGGTCAGCGAGACGCTCTGGAGGTTCGGCATGAAGCGCCGCTTGGTCTTGATGTTCGAGTGGCTCACTTTGTGGCCGGAGAGCGGCTTCTTGCCGGTCAGGTCGCAACGCCAGGACATGGCATCATCCTTCGCAAATGGTAGGTCGCTTGGTAAGCGCCGCGGAATTGGTCGCCCTGCAAAACGCCGGCCTGCACGTGCTTGTGGCTCGCGCCGGTCCGTTCCGTCAATGTGGGCTTGGACGGCAGGACGTATAAAGAGCCGTGGCTTGGGCGTCAAGTTGGGGATTTGGCCGTCGTTTCCGCCATTTTAAGGTCTTTTCGGTGGCCTGCTCGCGTAATCTGACCCGGACACGACCGGTACCAAACATTTGGCGCAATGCGCGCCGACCAATACCCCCCATCAGGAGGAATTTCCGGTGCTGGATTTCCGGCGAGCGAGGCGGTGGATGGCGCTGGCGGCGCCTGTGACGGCGCTGTGTGCGGTGCTGGTGCCCGTCCAGGTCGGGGCGCAGGCGCGGCTGGATGCGCGCTACACGGCTTCGCTGGCGGGTCTGCCGATTGGCGAAGGCACTTGGGAAATCGTGATCGGCGAGGGGGATTATTCGGCCACGGCCAAGGGCTCCACGACCGGCCTGATGAAGGCCTTTACCGGCGGCCACGGCCACACCATCACCAAGGGTACACTGCAAGCTGGCAAGCCGGCCGTGGCCACCTATGTGGCCAGCATTCAGTCGTACAAAAAAGGCAACGATATCAGTCTTAAAGTCGACGCGGGGACCGTCAAGGACCTGAAGCTCGACCCGCCGGCCGAGACCGAGCCGGAGCGCGTGCCGGTCACCGACGCCAGCAAGAGCGGCGTGCTCGACCCGATGACGGCGACCTTGGTGCGGATGCCCGGTCATGGCGACCTGATGTCGGCGGAGGCCTGTCAGCGCAAGCTGCCGGTGTTCGACGGCCGCCTGCGGTACGATCTCAATCTCGCGTTCAAGCGCATGGGCGAGGTGAAGGCCGAGAAAGGCTATGCCGGGCCGGTGGTGGTTTGTTCGGTCAATTTCACACCGGTCGCCGGCTACATTCCGACCCGCGCCGCGATCAAATACCTGCAGGAGCAGCGCAACATCGAAATATGGCTGGCCCCGATCGGCGGCACGCGCGTTCTGGTGCCGATCCGCATCGAGGGGCCAACGCCAGTCGGTCGCGCCGTGCTCGAGGCCGACGAGTTCGTGGTGACGGCCTTGCCGCCGCCGGAGCGTGCATCGGCGCGGCCCAAGGAGAAGTCGGCCAAGGCGGCGGCGAGCGAGACCAAGCCGACGCCCTGATGCATTTCGGCGAGCGGAATCCGGCTTGACTCCCGACGGCGACACCGACTCGGATTCGCGCTCGCACGCACCGGCCGAAAAAGTCCAATGAATCCGGGTTCGGCCACATCATGTGGTGGCCGCGTCTGAATCTGTTCCCACATATCGCCGTGAACGAATCCGAAGTGGGCTCGAGTCACCGATTCGCCCCCGCTTCGTTCCAGACTCGTTCCATCCTTTACAGACGGGCATTTCTGGCTGTTGCAGAGTGGGACAGTCGTAAGCTTCGGCGGGGACTCGACGTGACGCAAAAGGAGACAGTCCGGCCTCAGCCGTTAACGTCTGCGTGTTTTATCGCATCTGGCCGATGCAGGTCGCTGCCCCTATCTAGTAGGTGAGCGGCCAATGTCACCGAGATGTCGCCGTGAACGGAGCCGCATTCAGCCGTTTTCAGCGATTCGCGCGCGGTTCGTTCGACGGTTGTTCCATAACTTAACGGCGTATGGCTTTACGCCTTGCCGCCTCGCGCAATGTGCTAGACGAACTTGACGCCGTCCAGGATTAGGGCGGCGTGTTTGGATAGGTAATGACGATTTCCTTCTCTCCGCAGGCCAAACGCCAGCCGCACGCGCGCGGTTCGGGCGTGACGGCGGTGCTTGGTCCCACCAATACCGGCAAAACGCATCTCGCCATCGAGCGGATGCTGGCGCACTCGTCGGGCATGATCGGCCTGCCGCTGCGGCTTCTGGCGCGCGAGGTCTACAACAAGGTCGTCGCCAAGGCTGGCGAAGCCTCCGTCGCGCTGATCACCGGCGAGGAAAAGATCAAGCCGCCGAAGGCGCGCTACTGGGTCTCGACCGTCGAGGCCATGCCGCGCGATCTCGACGTCGCTTTCCTCGCGGTCGATGAAATTCAGCTCGGGGCCGACTTCGAACGCGGTCATGTCTTTACCGACCGCATTCTGAACATGCGCGCGCGCGAGGAAACGCTCATCCTCGGCGCCGCCACGATGCGTGGCATCGTCGAGCGGCTGCTGCCCGGCGCCAACATCGTGTCGCGGCCGCGGCTGTCGATGCTCACTTACGCGGGCGAGAAGAAGATCACCCGGCTGCCGTCGCGCTCGGCCATCGTCGCCTTTTCCGCGGCGGAGGTTTATGCGATCGCCGAACTCATCCGGCGGCAGCGCGGCGGCGCCGCCGTTGTTCTCGGCGCGCTCAGCCCACGCACGCGCAACGCCCAGGTGGCGATGTACCAATCAGGCGATGTGGATTACCTGATCGCTACCGATGCGATCGGCATGGGGCTTAACCTCGATGTCGATCATGTCGCATTTGCCTCCGATCGTAAGTTCGACGGTTACCAGTTCCGCAAACTCAACCCGTCCGAGCTCGGGCAGATCGCCGGCCGCGCGGGTCGCGCCACCCGCGACGGTACTTTTGGCACGACCGGCCGTTGCGATCCGTTCGACCAGGAACTGGTGCAGGCGCTCGAGAGTCACACCTTCGAGCCGGTGCGGATGCTGCAATGGCGCAACTCCGCGCTCGATTTCGCCTCGATCGGCGCATTGCAGGCTTCGCTGTCGATGACTCCGCAGGAGCAGGGTCTGACGCGCGCGCCGACCGGCGAGGACATTCTGGTGCTGGAACACGCCGGCCGGGACGACGACGTGAAGGCGCTGGCGCGCGGCGCGGCGGCGGTCGAGCGGCTCTGGGACGTCTGCCAGGTGCCGGACTATCGCAAGATCGCGCCGGCGACCCATGCCGAATTGGCCGTGACCCTCTATGGTTTCTTGCTGCGAGAGGGTAACATCCCTACAGATTGGTTCGCCCGTCAGCTCGGTCTGGCCGACCGGACCGACGGCGACATCGACACCCTCTCCAACCGGATCGCGCATGTCAGGACCTGGACTTACGTTGCCAACCGACCGGATTGGCTTGCCGACCCGGAGCATTGGCAGGGTGTTACACGTGCGATCGAAGACAAGTTGTCGGACGCTCTGCACGAGCGCCTGGCAGAGCGCTTCGTGGACCGCCGCACCAGCGTCTTGATGCGGAGGCTGCGAGAGAACGCAATGCTCGAAACACAAATCGGAAAATCCGGCGAAGTCACAGTCGAGGGCCATGTCATCGGCCGGCTCGATGGCTTCATGTTCGCACCTGATGCTTCGGCCGCCGGCTCTGAAGCCAAGGCGCTCAATGCCGCCGCGCAGAAGGTGCTCGCCGGCGAGATCGAGGCGCGCGCCACCAAGCTGTCACAGGCATCGAGCGATCAGGTCGTGCTCGCCAATGACGGCGCGCTGCGCTGGACCGGCGAACTGGTTGGCAAGCTCGTGGCCGGCGACGACACGCTTCGGCCGCGCGTGCGCATCATCGCCGACGAGCATCTGACGGGTCCGGCGCGCGAGCTGGTGCAGAACCGTCTCGATCTCTGGATCAGGAACCACATCGAGAAGCAGCTCGCGTCGCTGTTCTCGCTGTCGGCCGCCGAAGACATCACCGGTGTCGCCCGCGGCATTGCCTTCCAGCTTGTCGAGGCGCTCGGCGTGCTCGAGCGGCAGAAGGTGGCCGAGGAGGTGAAGAGCCTCGATCAGCCCTCGCGCGCCACGTTGCGCAAATACGGTGTGCGCTTCGGCGCCTATCACATCTATTTGCCGCTGTTGCTCAAGCCGGCGCCGCGCGCGCTGGCGACCCAACTCTGGGCCCTCCGTCACGAAGCGCCGGACGCCAAGGGCGTCACCGAATTGCTGCATCTGGCCGCCTCCGGCCGCACCTCGATCCCGCTCGACAAGGACACGCCGAAGGCGCTGTACCGCACCTCCGGCTATCGAATTTGCGGCGAGCGCGCCGTGCGTGTCGATATTCTGGAGCGGCTTGCCGATCTTATTCGCCCGGCTTTGTCCTGGCGCGAGGGCATGACGCCCAAGCCCGACGGCGCGTTCGACGGCCGCGGCTTCATCATCACGGGCGCCATGACGTCGCTGACCGGCGCCTCGGGAGAGGATTTTGCCTCGATCCTGCGGTCGCTCGGCTATCGCATGGACCGCAAGCCGAAGCCGCCGGAAGCCAAGCCCGAAGAAGCCAAGCCGGCCGAAGCAACGGCGGAAGCCGCTGCCGCGCCGGTGACCGACGCATCGGCCGAGACCACGCCCGAACCGGCCGTGGAAGCCGCGACATCGTCACAGTCGCTGCTGCCGGATGCCGAGTTCATGCCGGCCACGCCCGACGTTGCGGCCGAGCCGGTCGCTGCCGCCGCTCCGCAAGTGGGCGGCGAAGTGCCGGGTATCGCCGAGGCTGCCGAGGCGGCACCTGCGGTGGCCGGCGACGGCATGACCGCGACCGAAGCCGTAGCCGTCGTTGCCGACACGAAAGTCGAGCCGGAAACCATCGAAGTCTGGCGTCCGGGCGGCCATGGCGGCGAGCGCCGTCAGCATCAGCGCCCGCGCCGTGGACAGCGTCCGCCACAGGCGGCCGCTGGAGCTGAAGGAGCAGCCGCGCCGGATGCCGCCGCGGCCTCCGCGCCGGCCGACCAGAGCGGCGTGCGCTACAACGAGCAGCGCCGCGAGCCGCGTCAGGGTCACGACCGCAACGAACGCCGCCAGCGCATGGAGCGGCAATCCCAAGGTTTTGCCAAGGGTTTCGGCGGCAAACCGTCGGACAGCAAGCGCGATCAGGGCCGGCCCGGCGAAGGCCGGGACAATCAATCGCGCGGCCCGCGCCGCGGCCGGGAACGCGATCAGGTCGATCGCGCCGATCGCGACAAGTATTTCGCGCGTCCCGGTGGCGGCGGTCGCGACAAGGCGCCGGATCCGAACTCGCCATTCGCCAAGCTCGCTGCACTCAAGTCGCAGCTTGAGAGCAAGGATTGATGAGCGAGCCGCGCGGCACCTCGCAGGGGCTCGGCGGCGGCGCGAAACAGCGCATCGACAAATGGCTCTGGCACGCCCGCATGGTGCGCACGCGCAGCGACGCCGCCCGCCTGGTCGAGGCCGGCCACGCCCGCGTCAACGGCCAGCGGGTGATCGCGCCGGCGCATCTGGTGCGGGCGGGCGATGTCGTGACGCTGGCGCTGGACCGTTCGGTGCGGGTTATCGAAGTGACGGGTTTTTGTGAGCGGCGCGGCGGTGCCAGCGATGCGGCGGGGACCTTCCGGATTCTGGAAAATAACGCGGGATACCGTCCTCAAGGCGCGGCTTGAAGTCTATATAGCGTTGCGATACCCAGCAGGCGTTGTGCCGCCCGGAGTCGTCTGAAATGACCTACGTCGTCACGGAAAATTGCATCAAGTGCAAGTACATGGACTGCGTCGAGGTCTGTCCGGTGGACTGCTTTTACGAGGGCGAGAACATGCTCGTCATTCACCCGGACGAGTGCATCGATTGTGGCGTCTGCGAGCCCGAATGCCCGGCCGAAGCGATCAAGCCGGATACCGAGCCGGGCCTGGAGAAGTTCCTCGCGCTCAACACCGAGTACGCCAAGAGCTGGCCGAATATCACGGTGAAACGGGATGCTCCCGCCGATGCCAAGGAATGGGACGGCGTCGCCGACAAGCTCGAAAAGCACTTTTCGCCCAAGCCCGGCGAAGGCGACTGAGCGTCGCCGCCCGCGCTTGGCCATTCGAATTCCCGGTAGCGGGAACCTTGCTCCGGTCAGCGACATTTTTCGCCGCCAAATCTTCCGACGTTAACCGAACCGGCATTTCTGCGGCCGAGGCGGGCATATTGCCGTTTTGTAACGTCATAAGGCTTTGATTTTGGCCAAAAATGTGCTATATATGGCGAAATCCCAATGAATGTGAACAATCACCGCACACGGATTCAGCTCCCTCTGTCCGGGAGCATTATTTTTCGCGGGTTTCCCAAAGTTCCATAGAGGGCGTGTGATCCACGTGTGAGCTGTGGCTGGTAAATCGCGTCAGAAGTCCAAGAAAGGGCCCTCCGGTATGAGCCGGAAGCCGAAAAAATCCGCCGAACCCCGGCGGAAACCGCATGCCGCCCGGGTAACGCCCCGCGCTGCGGCACCCGCAGCCAAAGTGGCCGGCGCCCGCAAGGCCGCCGGTGAAGGAGCAATGCCCGGAATGCCGACTGCCCCCAACAAGAAGACCACACAACGTCAAGGTTTTAAAACCAACGAATTCATCGTCTATCCGGCCCATGGCGTGGGCCAGATCATGGCGATCGAGGAGCAGGAAATCGCCGGCGCGAAGCTGGAGCTGTTCGTCATCAACTTCATCAAGGACAAGATGACCCTTCGCGTCCCGACGGCGAAGATCGTCTCGGTCGGCATGCGCAAGCTCGCCGAGCCGGCGCTGGTGAAGAAGGCGCTGGAGACCCTCAAGGGCCGCGCGCGCGTCAAGCGCACCATGTGGTCGCGCCGCGCTCAGGAATACGAAGCCAAGATCAACTCGGGCGACATCGTCGCCATCGCCGAGGTGGTCCGCGATCTGTACCGCTCGGACACCCAGCCGGAGCAGTCCTATTCCGAACGTCAGCTCTACGAAGCGGCGCTCGACCGCCTGTCGCGCGAGATCGCGGCTGTGCAGAAGGTGACCGAGACCGAAGCGGTCAAGGAAATCGAGGGCGCGCTCGCCAAGGGCCCGCGCCGCGGGCCCAAGCCGGCTGAGGAAGCCGGTTCGGACGACTCGTCCGAGGAAGAAGCTGCCTGAAAGAATGAGGATTGAGGCGGAATGCCTCTAGCCCTCAGCCAAAGGCAAGCGGACAAGATCCAGGCCCGGCAGCAATGCCGGGCTTTTTCTTTGTGCCGCTCATTCATTTTATGCATTTGACTGGAACGGCGCGGCGGCGAAAGTTTGCGACAGTCGGGGTAAACCTGAGAGGCAGCCATGCTGAAGGCTTCTTTTCGCGGCGCGGTCATCGGCGCTGTAGCGCTGACGTCCGTCGCCTTCGCCGCAGAAACCAAACCGCCGCCGCCCATTGCCCTCGAGGACATCTACACGACGCAGGCGGTCGTGACGGGCAAGGACGAGCGCAACCGGCCGCTCGGCTTCAGCCTTTGCTTCGAGGACGTGCTGGTGAAGGCGTCGGGCGATGCGACCGTTCTCGGTGCGCCCGCCGTGCCGGCGATGGCCGCCAAAGCCGGCGACTATATCGACAGCTTCTCATATTTCGATCGCCTGTCCGGACGCGATATTCATGACGAGCAGGGCAGCTACGACCGCCCGCATTTCCTCACCTGCCATTTCAATCCCGGAAAGATAGACAATGTGCTGGCCTCGCTCGGCCGCAAGACCTGGAAAGGCAAACGGCCGGCTCTGACAATGATTGTCACCGTGAACGGCATGAAGCGCGACGGCGTACTCGCCGCCGACGGCGATTTCGATCCCGATATGCGCGAGGCGCTCGGCAATGCCGCCACGCGTTACGGCCTGAAGGTGGTGCTGCCGGCCGCGGAGCCGCTACGCGCCGCCGGCGTCACGCCAAAAACGCCGGCAAGGACGATCCGCGAAAAGGCGGAGCGGCTGACGCCGCTCGCGGGCGGCGACCTGCCACTGATCGGCGATCTGACCTGGAGCGACAAGGCGCATGGCTGGATCGCAACCTGGCGGATCGATGCGCGAGGACAGGCTTTCTCCTGGTCGGCGCGCGGCATCAATTACGACGAGGCGTTCCGGGTGGCCATGCGCGGCGCGATGCGGGCCTTGTCCGGCAATGGCGCGCCGGTGAACGAGCGCCACCCGTGAGCCGCGTCAGCCGCCGAACAGATTGAACAGGAAGAAGCCGGATCGTTCGCGCCGCTCGGGCAGTTCGGCCACTGCCGGCCCGCGCTCGCGAACGGGCCGCGCCATCTGCGCGGGAGACGGCTCGCGCTTGGTGAGCCTGGCGTTCAATTCCGCGACGTATTTCGGGTCGACCAGAACTTCGTGCTTGAGATGCGCGAGCGGCATCGGGGTCGAAACGCGGTTGCCGATGATCGACCCCTGGAGCAGGGGGTCGAGCGGTTCGATGGGCGGATTGTCGTAAACCTGAGGCGATACGGCGATGGAGACCGGAATGGCGAAGAGACAGAGCGCGCCGGCGATCGCGGCCATATAGATCGCGACCGAGCCGCCGAGGCCGTCGCGCGCCACATCCCTGATGAACTCTTCGCGATTGGACAGGTCCATGTGGGCCAATCGCGGTGCGCGCGCAGCGTTCCGCCCGGGCGACAGCATGCCGCAGTGGGCAGCGAGTGCCGCCGCGCCGGGTGGGCAGGCCCGGAACCGTTTGCCTCAGGTGTGCGCGGACGCGTATGATGCGGCGCAAGACAACGACAATCGTCTAGGGAGACTGCAATGACCGCTATCGGCGGCTACGTCGCGCCGACCGCCAGCTCGGACGAGTTCGGCATCCATTCGCTCGACCAGTTCGTTCTCGCCGTTCCGGATGTGAACGTGGCGGACGAATTCTATACGAATTTCGGCCTCAACATGGTGCGCAAGGGCAACTCCTTGCAGCTCAAGACCTTCGGTCATGACCATCCCTGGGGCTCGGTGATCGAGGGCAAAACCAAGGCGCTGCATCATTTGTCGTTCGGCTGCTATGCCGAAGACATCGATCGGCTGAAGAAGCGCATCGAAGGGCAGGGCATCAAGCTCATCGACCCGCCGCCGGGGTTCGAAAGCAACGGCTTCTGGTTCCGCAACCACGAAGGCATCCTGATGGAAGTGAAGGTGGCGCCGAAGGTGTCACCGGACGAGAAGGCGGTCAGCGAATGGGTCACCGTCGGCCGCAACGCCGCGGCCGCGACGACGCGAGCCGCAGCACCTCTGGTGCGGCCGCGCCGACTGTCGCATGTGCTGATCTTTACCAGCGATGTTTTGAAGTCGATTGAATTCTATGAGCGTACGCTCGGCCTGCGGCTGTCGGATCGCGCCTCGGATCTCGTCGCCTTCATGCACGGCATCCATGGCAGCGATCATCATCTGCTGGCGCTGGTGAAATCGTCGGCGCCGGGCTTTCATCACTGTTCGTGGGATGTGGCCAGCGTCAACGATATCGGGCTTGGCGCGGCGCGCATGCACGACAAGGGCTACCAGAAGGGCTGGGGCCTCGGTCGCCATGTCCTCGGCTCCAACTATTTCCACTACATCATGGACCCGTGGGGATCGTTCGCGGAGTACTCCTGCGACATCGATTACATCGGCAAGGAAGCGCGGTGGGATGCCGCCGACCACAAGCCGGAAGACTCGTTCTATCTGTGGGGTCCGGATGTACCCCGCGAATTCACGCTCAACCGCGAGGCGGGCGAGCAATAACGCAGCGGCGGGTATGAATTGAAAACGGCCGGGGCGACCCGGCCGTTTTATTTCGAGGCGGAGGTCACTCCATCACCAGCTTGACCTTCTCGCCCGGCTTGAGCTTGTCGCCCGCGGAAAAGCCGTTGAGCAGCAGGAAGCGGCTGAGCTTGTGGTCGGACGCCATGCGCTCGGCCAGCTTTTCGATCGTATCGCCGGGCTTCACCGTGGCGATGCGGATATGAAGCGGCTTCACGCCCGCGCTTTCCTTGACGCTCATGCGGCGGAAGCTCGATACCGACTCGCGGAAGGCGCGGTCGTTCTCGGCGGTCAGGCTGCGCGCAGCAAAGATAAAGCGATAGACGTCGCTGCCGAAGCGCACGGCGAAAAGCCGGAACGACCAACGCTCGCCTTTGGCCGACGCGGTGGCGGCGGGAAAGCCGTTGACGGTGAACTCCTCGGCGCTCGCGGTATCGACATTGTCGATCCAGCCCGATTTCAGATAATCGCTCAGGCGCTGCTCGGCCGGGACGCTGACGACGTCGAGCCGCAAGGCCTCGTCTCCGCCATCCTTAAGGCCCAGCACCGCCTGGGCCGTGTTGTCGAGCGAGAAGCGGTCGGGCGCAACGAAGGTAAAGCCGAGCTTGGGATGCACGAAGCGCCGGCCGCGGGCGAAGCCTTCGCTCGGGTCTTCGCCGTAGACCATGCCGTCGATCGACGCGAGATAGGCGTCGCGGTCGCGCCTGCCGTTGCCCGGACCGCCGACCTGACGCGCATTGGCGAGCGCGTTCTTGACGCGCTCCGGCGTCGCCGGATGGCTCGACACGAAATCGGCGCCCTGAGAATCGATGGTCTCGGTCCTGGCGCCGTTCTTGATGTCGGCATTGCGCTGCATGGCGGTGAGGAACCGCGCGGCGCCGAAGCTGTCGAAGCCGGCGCGGGACGAGATGCCGACGCCGATGCCGTCCGCCTCGAATTCCTGCGCGCGCGAGAAGCTCGCCAGCGTGAGCTTCGATTTGGCCAGCGCCAGCGCGCCCATGTTGGGATCGCTCAAAACCTCGCTGACGACCTGACTGACCAGCGCGTTCTGCCGCGCCTGTTCCTCGCGGATGGCGGCATGGCGCGCGATGACGTGACCCATTTCGTGCGCCAGCACCGAGGCCAGCTCAGACTTGTCGGCGGCGAGCGCGATCAGGCCGCGCGAGATATAGAGATTGCCGTTCGGCAGGGCGAAAGCGTTGATCGCCGGCGAGTTCAGCATCGTGACCTGGTACTTCAGATCCGGGCGCTCCGAGGCCGCCACGAGTTTGGCCACGGTCTGCTCGATCTCGATCTGCAGCGGCGGGTTGTCATAGACGCCGCCATAGGAGGCGAGGATGCGCGCATTCTCGCGCAAGGTCGCGGTGGGGGGCGTGTCGCGGTCGATGGTGCGCGGGATCGGCAGCGAGACCTGGCGCGGCGCGTCCGGCATCGACGAGCAGCCGGCGAGCACGGCCAGCAGCAGCGGCGCGGCAAGCCAAGCATGCCGCACGCGACCTTTCCGCAAGCTCCGTTCGCTCAACCGGTTACGCATGCTTCAGTCAATCAACTCGATCTGCTCGGGCGCGACGACATCGATCATCGGGCCGTTGCGGCGCTCGAGGATGCCGCGGACACGAATGCGGCGTCGCTCCAGCGATTTGGGCTCGATGCCCGCGGCTGCGAACATACGGGCCTCCCGCTTCGGAATAGTGACTGCGAAGTCCCGCGTCCAGCGGCGCCCGAAATTGACATAAATAGTGGCTCCGCTCTCGCGCACCGACAAGACCTGGCCCTCAACAAGGGCGAATTGGCCCATTTGAGCGGCCAATATGGTTAAATTTTCGGAACTTAAAGGGGCGAAATTGCGGTCGGCCCAGAGACCGGCCCGGCTGGCCCGGGCGGCTCTTTCGGCCGCGAGGAGGAGGCTGGCGCAGGGTTTCGGGCCGGCTCGCGCCGCGACCCGGGCGTGGCCGGCCTTGAGCAGCGCGACCTGGAGGAGCTCCGCGGAATCGTCGGCTACGGCGAAGGCGACAATGCGCCCGTACCGGTCGTCCGCGATACGGTCGAGGCGGATGGTCTGCCCCGCCACGAGCGACCGCAAGGCGGCGCCATCGGCCGGCGCCTCGATGCCGGCGAGCCGGACTTCACGCCCGTCGTCCAGCAGGAGGGTGCGCCCGTCGCGCACAGCCGCGACGACGCCGGTGCCGGCCGGCGTGCCGGCGCAGGCGGCCCGCGCGGGCGCAGCGGCCATGAGGCCGAGCAAAGCCAGTGCGATGGGGGCGCGCCGCATCATGCGGCCATTGTCGAGAAGGCCGCGCCGCGCCGTCAATGTTTATAAATCAGGGCTTGCCCGACGGATGCGCCAGGAAGTCGAAGTCGCAGCCCTCATCGGCCTGCTGGACGTGCTCGAGATAAAGCTTGGCATAGCCGCGCTGCGCCACCTCGGGCACTGGCGGCGGCTGCCACTCGGTTTGGCGTTTCTTCATCTCGGCATCGTCGATCAGCACGTCGATGCGCCGTGCCTTGACGTCGAGGCGAATGCGGTCGCCGGTCCTGACTAGCGCCAGCGGTCCGCCGACGGCGGACTCCGGGCTGATATGCAGCACGATGGTGCCGAAGGCGGTGCCGCTCATGCGCGCGTCGGAAATGCGCACCATGTCCTTGACGCCCTGCTGCGCCAGCTTTTTCGGAATCGGGATATAGCCGGCTTCCGGCATGCCCGGCGCGCCGATCGGGCCGGCATTGCGCATGACGAGGATGTCGTCGGCAGTAACGTCGAGCGCCGGATCGTCGATGCGCGCCGTCATGTCGGCGACCGAATCGAACACCACGGCGCGGCCTTCGTGCTGCATCAGCTTGGCCGCGGCCGCGCCCTGCTTCAGCACGGCGCCGCGTGGCGCCAGATTGCCGCGCAGAACGACAAGCCCGCCTTCGGATTTGAGCGGCGCATTGCGCGGGCGGATCACCGTCTGCCCCGCCACGTCCTCAAAATTCCTGATGGCGTCGCCAAGCGTGCCGCCGGCGACGTGCTTCGCGTCCAGCGCCAGCAGGTCCTTGAGCTCTTGCATCAGCCGCGGGACACCGCCGGCCTGATGGAAATGCTCCATGTAGTGCTGACCGGTCGGCTTGAGATCGACCAGCACCGGCGTATCACGGCCGACTTCGTCATAGGTCTCGAGCGCGATCGGATTCTTGGTACGGCCGGCGATGGCGGAGAGATGCACGACCCCGTTGGTCGAGCCGCCGATCGCTTGCAGCGTGACGATGGCGTTGCGGAAGGCGGCTTCGGTCAATATTTCCGACGGCTTCGGTCCGGCTCCCTTGGCCATTTCAGCGGCGCGCTTGCCGGTGGCCTCCGCCATGCGGATGCGGTCAGCATGCACCGCCGGGACCGAGGCGCTGCCGGGCAGAGACAGACCGAGCGCTTCGGTCATGCAGGAGATGGTGGAGGCAGTGCCCATGACGCCGCAGGTGCCGACCGACGGCACCAGCCTGCCATTGGCGACGTCGATATCCTCGCCGCTCATGCGTTCGCCGCGGAATTCGCCCCACAAGCGGCGGCAGTCGGTGCAAGCCCCTAACTGCTCGCCCTTGAAGTGGCCGACCAGCATCGGGCCGGTCGGCAGCACGATCGCCGGCTTGTCGGCGCTGGCCGCGCCCATGATCTGCGCCGGGATGGTCTTGTCGCAGCCGCCGATCAGCACGACGGAGTCAACCGGCAGCGCGCGGATCATCTCCTCGGTGTCCATCGCCATCAGATTGCGCAAGAACATCGAGGTCGGGAACGCGAAGCTCTCGTGGATCGAAATGGTAGGGAACACCATCGGCATGGCGCCGGCCAGCATGACGCCGCGCTTCACCGCCTCGATGAGCTGCGGCACATTGCCGTGACACGGGTTGAAGTCGGAATAGGTGTCGGTGATGCCGACGATGGGGCGATCGAGCGCGTCGTCCGAATAGCCCATGCCCTTGATGAAGGCCTTGCGCAGAAAGAGCGAAAATTCGGTATCGCCGTAGCTGGTGAGGCCTTGCCGTAGTCCATTACTCATTCACGTCGTCCATCGCGTCGCGCCTTCAGGGGCAGATCCAGCCCGCGCCACTGGGGTTATGAAAGCAGCCGACCGATTGCGGCAAAAGCTGCTTCGGCAGCCATAGCACGATTTCAGGGAAGTAAATCGCGAAAGCGATGGCCGCAAAGAAGACGATGTAGATCGGAAATGACGCCATCATGGCCTGCGAGAATCGCACATGGACGAACTTGGATGCCATCAGCAGACACAGGCCGTAGGGCGGGGTAATGAGGCCGAAGGCCAGGGTTGTGATAATGACGACGCCCATGTGGACCGCGTTGATATCGGTGCTCTTGGTCAGTTCCAGGATCAGCGGCATGAAGATGATGATGGCGGGCACCGCGTCGATGAAGTCGCCGACGATGATGAAAAGCCCGGTCAACATCAACATAATGAGGTGCGGGTCGCCGCCCGCGTAATAGGCGATCCAGTCGGAGACAACGGCCGGCCCGCGAAGATAAGCGAGCATCCAGCCAAAGGCCGAGGCGGCGCCAATGGTGATCAGCGGGATCGAATACAGCAACCCGGTCAGCGCGAAATCCCGCGGCAGATGCGGAAAATGTTTCGGGTTCAGCAGCGGAATGACGACGATGAGGATATAGGCGACGGCGATAATGCCGGCCTCGCTGGGCGTGAACCAGCCGGTGAGAATGCCGCCCATGATGATGATGGGGATCATCAGAGGCACGGCGGAACGCTTCGTCGCCTCGGTGAACTGCGCGAAAGTGGCGCGCCTGTGTTTGATGCCGATCGGGCCGAAGAAGTGGCTGTAGATCATCAAACCCAGGCCGATGAATACGCCGGGCGCGACGCCGCCGAGAAACAGGCCGCCGATCGAGACGTTGCCGGTGGCGCCGTAAACCACGGCCATGATGCTCGGCGGGATCAGATTGGCCATCGTGGCGGCGGAGGCGATCAGCGCGGCGGTGAAGGCCTTGTCGTAACCCTCACGCGCCATTTCCGGCGCGACCGAGCGCGTCAGCACGGCGACGTCGGCGGCTGACGAGCCGGAAATGCCGGCAAAGAACATGCTGAACAGCGTGACGACCTGCGCCAGGCCGCCGCGCAGGTGGCCGACGAGGGTCTGCGACAGCACGATCATGCGCTGAGTGACGTTAGCCGAAGTCATCAGGTCGCCGACCAGGAGGAAGAACGGGATCGCCATCAGAGCTTCGACGTCCATGCCGTTGAAGACCTGAGCGATCATCGAGGCGTGGCTCACCGGCGTGAAAGAGGTGACAATCAGCACCGCGCCAATGAGCGCGAAGGCGACCGGTACGCCCATATAGCCAAGGAACAGAAACAGCAGTCCCATGAAGAGGATGAGGAAGCCGTTGGTGGTCACAGCGTTTGCCTCTTTTCCTCCGGAGCGCCGGACGGGTCGGCGAAGCCGTTCCTGAAGCCGTTGACCATCTGCTCGATGGTGAAGAGGGCGACGAAGATGCCGCTGAGCGGGATGGCGGCGTAGAACATCGACATCGGCATCATCGAGGGCATGCGCAGGCTTTTGAAGCCGTCGAGGAAATTCAGATAGCCGAAATAGATCATGGCGAAGGCAACGCCGAGCACGCACAGCCGGTTGAACGTTTCGAAGAACAGCCGCGCGCGGCCCGACATCGCTTCGGCGAGCACGGCGAGATAGAGGTGATCGTTGCGCCGCGTCGCGGCGGCGACGCCGATGAAGATACCGTAGAGGAAGAACGTCATGGTGGCTTCCTGCACCCACAGCCACGGCCGGCCGATGGCGCGTGTGATGACGTCGCAGAACACCAAGATGCTGAAGGCGGCGATGCAGACGCCGCACAGGATCATGAG
The DNA here is from genome assembly GCA_017849615.1 of Pseudolabrys sp. Classification (GTDB taxonomy): domain Bacteria; phylum Pseudomonadota; class Alphaproteobacteria; order Rhizobiales; family Xanthobacteraceae; genus Pseudolabrys. The sequence continues at coordinate 429,087 of JAFIGS010000011.1, forward strand.
GCCCTGTTCGACCGGATCGAGCACGCGCCATTTGAGGTGGCGCTGATCCTCAAGGACAAGGCTGTTGAATGACGGCATGGCTGACCTTGGCGGCAGGGCCGGCGGGAGACGACAGGCTCCCGCCGCGGCGCTTACTGGACGTTACGCACCAGCTCGAGCACCTTGACCGCGTTAGGGCCAAGGTCTTTTGCCAACTTGTCCTGGATCGGCTTGCTGATCTGCGCAAAGCCGGTCTTGTCGACGGTTTTGACAACCTTGACACCGATTTTCTCGAGCCTCGCGAGTGCTTCGTGCTCGAGCTTGAAAGCGGCTTCGGGCTCCTTCTGCGACACTTCATCGGCCGCGGTCTGCACCCATTTCTTCTGCTCGTCGGTCAGGCTCGACCAGGCTTTGTCGCTGATGAACAACGCAGAGTGGTTGGCCTCGTGCTCGGTGAGCGAAATCACCGGTGCCGGCTCGTAGTGTTTGTTGACCAGATAGTTATTGATGCCGTTCTCGGCCATGTCGACGACGCCGGTCTGCAGCGCTGTGTAAACTTCGCCGAACGGCATGTGCACGACCTGTGCGCCATAGGCCGGGAACAAGGTGTCCTCGGTCACTGTGGCCTGCACGCGCACTTTCACGCCCTTGATGTCCGCGAGCTTCTCGACGGGTTTCTTGCCATACATATGCCGCAGGCCCTGAGAGCCGAGGGCGATCATGTGAGCGCCCTTGATCTTGGCGGCATAGAGCTCGCGCATGGCCGCGATGACCTTCGCATCGGCAAGCACCTTGATGGCATGGGCCTCGTCGCGGAAAATGAAGTGCAGGGAGAATACGCCCGACTCCGGCTGCGCCGTCGAAGCATTCGCAGTCGACAGGATCACGAAGTCGATGTCGCCAGTCTGCACCTTCTGCATGGTCTGGGCTTCAGTACCGAGCTGCGCGCTTGGATACTGGTTGATCGACATGGTGCCCTTGCTCAACTCCTGCAGCTTCTTGTCGAACATCGCGGCGCCGATGCCATAGCCGCTCTGCTTGGGCTGGTCGTAGGCGAAGGAAAATTCGCGCTTCTGCGCCGACGCGGGCGAGGCCAGCATGGCCGCCGCGGTGAGTAAGATGGCGAGTGTCGACAATTTGCGGATGAGCATCGGACTCCCTCCCTGAGAGTGTTTGATCATGCCTGTGGCCCGGCATTTTTCTTTGGAGTGTGCCGCGGACTTTTCAATATTGTCAACAATACGGCGAGTATTAATGCGCTGCAGCGCAAAATAACACGTGGCGCGGCCAGATTGTCGACAATATAGCGTTTCGGACCTATTCGGCCGCTGGCGTCTGCGAGACGAGGTCGCCGGCTTCGCGGAGCCGGCCGAGATACTTCTCCTTGTTCGGCCGCAAATGCTGCACGCACAGTTCGGCCAGGGCCCAGCTGTCACGGCCTTTAAGCTGCTCGATCATCAGCTCATGTTGCCGGCGCGAGGCTTCCAGCGCTTTGGGATCGGAGAAAGTGACGGTGCGGATCACGTAAGTGAGGTCCATGTACTGCTTCACCAGCGCCAGCAGGTGGCTGTTGCTGCACAGCGCGAAGATCGCCAGATGGAAGCGATCGTTGCAGGCATGGATGCCACGCAGGTCGCCGGCCTTCACGCAGGCGGCGTAGTCGCGCTGGATCGCTGCGATGCGCGCGACGTCGTCCGTTTCGGCCGGCAGGCGGATGCGCAAGGCGGCCTGGCGCTGGATCATCTCGCGGACGTCGTAGATCTCCTCCACCTCGGCAATGGTAAAGGCGCGCACCGCCGCGCCGACATTGCGGGTGTGGACCAGGATGCCTTTCTTCTCCAGCCGGGCGAAGGCCAGGCGGATAAAATGGCGCGAATGGCCGAAGCGCTCGAGCAGAGCTTCTTCGCGCAGCCGCTCGCCGGGCTTGAGGCGGCCGAAGATGATGTCGCTCTCCAACGCCTCGGCGATTTCCTCGTCGGGGGTGCGCTTGTGTTGCGGGCTTGCGGCGTCGCCGACCATCGTTGACCTTGTCGTCCGGCGAATGCGGCCGGACCTCGCCAAAATCATAGATGCATAAGCGGGAATGCGGCAACCGGTTCGCGCCGGCCCTAACCGATCGTCCGCTCCAGCAGATCGAGCCAATTTTCCCACGCGATCCTGGTCATCAGCGCGTCGGAATAGCCCCTGGTGCGCAGCGCCTCGAGCAGTACGGGCAGGCCGGCCGCGGAGCCGATAGCCTGCGGCACCGTGGCGCCATCGAAGTCGGAGCCCAGGCCGACATGATTTTCGCCGAGCTTCTCGAGCAGATAATCGAGGTGCTGCACCATCAGCGCGATATCGGTGTCGCCGCGCATCTGGCCGTCGGGGCGCAGGAAGCCGGTGGCGAAGTTGAGGCCGACCATGCCGCCGGTATCGCGAATGGCGGCGAGCTGTTTGTCGGTAAGGTTGCGCGGCGAGGGGCACAAGGCATGGGCGTTGGAATGGGTCGCCACCAGCGGCGCCTTCGATAGCCGCGCCACATCCCAGAAGCCTTTCTCGGTGATGTGCGACAGGTCGATCAAGATTTTCATCTCGTTGCAGGCGCGCACGAGGGTCTCGCCGGCGGCGGTGAGACCCTCGCCGGTGTCGGGACTGGAGGGAAAGCGGAACGGCACGCCGTGGCCGAAAATGTTGGGCCGGCTCCACACCGGGCCGAGCGAACGCAAGCCCGCGGCATAGAGCACGTCGAGGAAGTGAAGCTTTTCGTCGATGGCCTCGGCGCCTTCGATATGTGGCACCACGGCGAGCGCGCCGCGCGTCATGGCCGACCTGATTTCCGCAACGTTGCGGCAGATCGAGACCGCACCCTGCGATGCCCGTTCAATTCGCACAAGAATGGCGAGCTCGCCGGTTACCGAGACGCGCGCCTCATCCATCGGCAGCGGCGGCGGCAAGGCGCGGGACAGGACGCCGCTGGCGGGATCGGTCCTGTTCGCGGCGCGCGGCGACGGCGAATAGAGCGCGAACAGGCCGCCCGCGAGACCGCCGGCATGCGCCTTCTTCAGGTCGATGTGCCCGGCATCCTCGCCATTGAGGAAGTCCGCGACGGGATCAGCGGCGGCCGAGAGGTAGAGACGCAGCAGAACATCGTTGTGGCCGTCGAAAACCGGGGTCAGCGGGCTCATCCAGATCGCCTGTCGTTACGTATTGATCCGGCGCGACTTTAGCACGGACGGGGCGCGATGGTTCCAGAGCCGCGCTTTGCGCAATTGACCCTCGGACGAAAGAGACGTCATGGCGTCGCGCGCGGGATCATCCGAACTCACCACTTGCGCGCGCTTCTGCTTGCGGTCGCCGCGGCGATGCCGCTTGGCGCGCCGGTTGTCGTCTACGCCGCCGGCGTCTGACCGGCGGGGGTGCGCCCAGTCAGACGCTATGCTACAGGCTGGTCCGCACGGTCCCGTAGCTCAGCAGGATAGAGCAGCGGTTTCCTAAACCGAAGGTCACAGGTTCGACTCCTGTCGGGACCGCCATCACGCCGACTGAAGGTTTTCGGTCCGGCCCTCATCGCCAATTGCAAGAGCCCTTGGAACCATAACGGGTACCGGCGTTCTGGCTCTGATCAGCCAGTAACCTCGTGCGGCACCGCATAACCCCCTGTTCCCCCACATTAAATACGTCATGCCGACGTCATGGCCGGGCGCTAGCCGTGCGCAGCCGCGTGTGCGGCGTCGTTTTGGGATCGACATCATGACTGAGACCTTTGTAGCCGACCCTGTGGCCGTCGCCGCGCTCCCCGTTCAACGGCAGGGCCGGCCGAACCGGTGCGCCCATTGCGGACGTCCATTCGGTCTGGTGCGTCACCGGCTGGCCAACCGGCAGCTCTGTTCCAGCCCCTGTCTGACCGCCGAGAGCCAGCGGGTGCAGCGCGCCTTGCGGGAAAAAGTCAGCCGATTCGTGCAGCTCCCCGGCGGGTGCTGACGCAGCTCGCTCAGGCGACGCGGCGGCCGGCGCTCCACACCGCGCGCACCGCCGCGCCGTCCGGCGAGACATGCACGCGAATAGCGTCGGCCCGCTTGCCGACGGCGATCTCGCCGCGATCGCCGAGACCCACGGCTTCGGCCGGCGTCTTCGACACGGTTCGCACGGCGGCGGGCAGATCGTAATTCGGCGCCTGCTTCGGCAGCATAAGCGCCGCGAGCAACAGGCTTGCCGGCACATAGTCCGACGACATCAGGTCGAGCAGACCGGCGCGCGCGAGTTCGGCTGTGGCGACGTTGCCGGAATGCGAGCCTCCCCGCACGAGGTTCGGCGCACCCATCATCACCTTGATGCCGTTGGCGTGCAGGCCCTGCGCCGAGGGCACATTGGTCGGAAACTCGGCGATGGCGACCTTGTCGTGTATGGCCTGCTGAACGTGCTCGGCTGTCGTGTCGTCGTGGCTGGCCATGGGCGTGCCGTGCTTTTGCGCCAGCTCGACCAGCCCCTTGTAGTTCTCCGGCGCGTACTTTTCCGAATGCGCGATGCGGCGGGCGAACATTTCGTCCAGCGCGGCCTCGCTCATGCCGCCGCTCTTGCCCTGATAGTATTCGCGCAGCTTCTTCGGGTCCTGGAATTGGCGCTGGCCCGGCGTGTGATCCATCAGCGACAGCAGGCGTACGTCGGGACGGCCGATCAGTTCGGCGGTGTCGATGACGACCTTCGGCATCGGCACTTCGCAGCGCAGATGCAAATAATGATCGACGCGCAGCAGGCCGGCGGCGCGGGCCTTGTCGATGGCGTCGGACAGCATGGCGGCTTGGCCGTCGGCAGCTTCCGCGCCTTCCTCGCGCCAGACCCGCAGCGAATCCAGCACGGTGGTGATGCCGCTGGTGGCGATCTGCGCGTCATAGGACACGACGGCGGAGACAGGGTCCCACTGCACCCTCGGTCGCGGCTGCACATGCGCCTCGAGATGATCGGTGTGCAGTTCGACCAGGCCGGGCAAGAGAAGGTCGCCTTCGGCGTCGGTGCCCTTCTCGGGCGCCTTGCCTTCGCCGATCTCGGCGATGCGGTCACCGTCGAAGGCGACATAACCGCGTTCGATCACGTGGTCGGCGAGAACGATGCGGGCATTTTCAATGATCTCGGACATGATTTGAAGAGCTTCGGATCTCTATGCGGCAGTGGCAAAACGGGTGACGTCGACGGCGACATCGGCGATGTCGTCGCGGACCTGCTCGTCGTGAACGATGGCGACGATGGCGGCGCCGCGGCTTTTGCGCTCGCGCACGATATCGACGACCACGGCGCGGTTTCTCGCGTCGAGCGAGGCGGTCGGCTCATCCAATAGCAGGATCGGGTGTTCGGGCAACAGCCCGCGCGCCAGGTTGATGCGTTGCTGTTCCCCGCCGGAGAAGGTCGCCGGCGGCAGGCTCCACAGTCGCTCCGGCACATTGAAACGGGTGAGCATGGCGGCGGCAGCGGCGGCAGCTTCGGCGGCAATGACACCTTCGGCTATCAGCGGCTCGGCGACGATGTCGAGCGCGGAGACGCGCGGCACCGCGCGCAGGAACTGCGTGACGTAGCCGAGCGCGCGCTGGCGGACGGCGAGGATGCGGCGCGGCGGCGCGGTGGCGAGATCGACCGTGGTATCGCCGTCGCGCACCAGGATGGCGCCCTGGTCGACGCGGTAGTTGCCGTAGATCAGCTTGAGGATCGACGACTTCCCGGCGCCGGACGGACCGGTGAGCACGACGCATTGCCCGGCCTCGGCGGCAAGATTGACATCGCGCAGCACCGGCAGCTTGAGCCCGCCCTGGAGGTGCATGGTGAAGGTCTTGGCGACGTCTTTGAGTTCAAGCGCGGGCATAAATCACACCGGCAAAATCGAGGACACGAGAAGCTGCGTATAAGGCTGATGCGGATCGTCGAGCACCTGATCGGTAAGGCCGGCCTCGATCACTTCGCCGCCTTTCATCACCATGATGCGATTCGACAAAAGCCGCGCCACGGCCAGATCGTGCGTGACGATAATGGCCGCGATGCGCATTTCCGAAACGATGCGGCGCAAAAGGTCGAGCAGGCGCGCCTGCACCGAGACATCGAGACCGCCGGTCGGCTCGTCCATGAAGATGAGGCGCGGCGCGGTGACGAGATTGCGCGCGATCTGCAAACGCTGGCGCATGCCGCCCGAATAAGTGCGCGGCGTGTCGTCGATGCGGTCTTCCGGTATTTCGACGCGGCCGAGCCAGTCGCTCGCGGTGGCGCGGATGCCGGCGTAATTGCGCTGACCGATCGCCATCAGCCGCTCGCCGACATTGCCGCCGGCGGAAACGCCCATGCGCAGGCCGTGCTGCGGGTCCTGGTGCACATAGCCCCAGTCCGTGCGCAGCAGGAAGCGGCGCTCCGGCTCGCTCATATCCCACAGGCTCTGCAGGCCGCCATCGCGCATGCGATAGAGGATGCGCCCGGCGCTCGGCTCGATCTGGGTGGACAGCATTTGCAGCAGCGTCGATTTGCCGGAGCCGGATTCGCCGACCACGGCCATGACCTCGCCCTCGTACAGTTCGAACGAGGCGTCGCGGCAGCCGAGTTGGCGGCCGTAATATTTGGTCAGGCCTTCGGCGATAAGCAGCGGCTTGTCATCTTCAAAAGAAATCATGCGCTTGCCTCGCTGAAGACGACACGGAAGCTGTAGCCGTGGCGTTCGAATCCGATGTTCTCGTAGAAGGCGTGCGCCCGCTCGCGCTTGGCGTTCGACGACAGCACGATCTTGTAGCAGTGCTTCTCTTTGGCCCGCTCCATGGCAAAAGCCATCATGGCGCGGCCGACGCCGCGGCTGTGCAGGGACGGGCCGACCGCGACGTCCTCGACCACCGCCGAGGGCGCGCCGAGATGGCCGAGATTGTCCATGATCAGCAGCGCGAAGGTGCCGACGATGCGACCATCCAGTTCGGCGATATAGAGCGTGTAGTCCGGGTAACGGGCGAAGCGATCGAAGATGCGCTCGGCGTCGATCGCCGGCAGCACGTTGCCGTCATCGAGATCGGGCTGGGCATAGAGCGCGAGTACGCCGGGCAGATCGCGCTTTTCCGCCTCGCGGATGGTGACGGCGTCGATCTCAACCATGGACGGCCTCGTTCTGGTCCGGGACGTGGGCGTGGCCCTCGGCGCGGCGCTGCTCGCAAAAGTCCGTGTCGGAGCAAACGAACATCCGGCCGCCCTTGTCGTCGGTGATGACCTCGTCGAGGTAGGAATGCGTGGCCCCGCACAGTTCGCAGGCGGCGTCGTGCCGATAGGGCTCGAAGGGATGATCCTCGAAGTCGAGCGACTTCACCTTCGTGTAAGGCGGGATGGCGTAGATGCGCTTCTCGCGGCCGGCACCGAACAGTTGCAGTGCTGCGCTGTCTGACAGCTTCGGATTGTCGAATTTCGGAATCGGCGAGGGGTCCATCACATAGCGGCCGCCGACTTCGACCGGGTAGGCATAGGTCGTGGCGATGTGGCCGTGGCGGGCGATATCCTCGTACAGCTTCACATGCATCAGGCCGTATTCGGACAGCGCATGCATGCGCCGCGTCTCGGTCTCGCGCGGCTCGAGGAAGCGCAACGGCTCGGGGATCGGCACCTGATAGACCAGCACCTGATTCTCGGTGAGCGCTGTTTCCGGAATGCGATGGCGCGTCTGGATGACGGTGGCGTCCTCCGTCCGCGTCGTCGTCTCGACGCCGGCGGTCTTGACGAAGAACTTGCGGATCGACACGGCGTTGGTGGTGTCGTCCGAGCCCTGGTCGATGACTTTCAGCGTATCGTCGGGGCCGAGGATCGACGCGGTGACCTGCACACCGCCGGTGCCCCAGCCGTAAGGCATCGGCATTTCACGCGAGGCGAAAGGCACCTGATAGCCGGGAATGGCGATCGCCTTGAGGATCGCGCGCCGGATCATGCGCTTGGTCTGCTCATCGAGATAGGCGAAGTTGTAAACCGGTGCGCTCATTCGGCGGCATCCTGCATCGCAGAATCCTTGGGCGTATCTATCTGCGGATTGGCGGCATGGAATTCGGCCTGCAGTTTGCGCAGCAGGCCAAGTTCGGACTGGAAATCGACATAGTGGGGCAGCTTGAGATGCTCGACGAAGCCGGTCGCCTGCACGTTGTCGGAATGGCTGAGCACGAACTCCTCATCCTGCGCCGGTGAGCCAGTTTCCTCGCCCAGTTCGCGGGCGCGCAGCGATCGATCGACCAGCGCCATGGCCATCGCCTTGCGCTCGCTCTGGCCGAAGACGAGGCCGTAGCCGCGCGTGAAGCACGGGGCGCGGGTGGCGGAGCCGGCGAACTGATTGACCATCTGACATTCCGTCATGAAGATGGTGCCCAGCGGCACGGTAAAGCCCGCATCCTCGGCGAAAAATTCAACGTCGACAGAGCCATAGCGGATCTCGCCGGCGAACGGATGGGTGCGGCCGAAGCCGCGCTGGGTCGAATAGCCGAGCGCCAGCAGGAAACCCTCGTCGCCGCGCGCCAGATTCTGCAGCCGTAGATCGCGGCCCGCCGGAAACGACAGCGGCTCGCGGGTCAGATCGCCAACCTCGCCGGCCGGCGCTTCATCGCCCTCGATCAGGCCGTCATCGGCCAGCAGTTCCGCCACCGAGCGGAACCGCGCGCCATCGGCGGACGCCGTGGCCGGCTCCTCGATCTCGCCGCCGTCGGCGAGCGCGTGGTCGAGCAGGCGGTGGGTGTAGTCGAAGGTCGGGCCGAGCACCTGCCCGCCCGGCAGGTCCTTGAACGTGGCCGAGACGCGCCGGCGTATATCCATACTACCGGTCTCCAGCGGCTCCGACGCGCCGAAGCGCGGCAGCGTGGTGCGGTAGGCGCGCAGCAGAAAGATCGCCTCGATCAGGTCGCCGCGCGCCTGCTTGATGGCGAGCGCGGCGAGCTCGCGGTCGTACAGCGAGCCTTCGGACATCACGCGATCCACCGCGAGCGCGAGCTGGTTGTCGATCTGGTCGAGCGAGATTTCCGGGACGGCGCGGTCGCCGCGCCGCGCGTCGGCGAGCAGCTTGTGGGCGTTGTCGATGGCGCGTTCGCCGCCTTTGACTGCGACATACATATCAGCGTGCCTCCACCGCGACCGAGCGCGGCAGCGCCGCGATGTCGTTGCCGGCGACCAGCACCAGATCGACGCCGCGCGGGAATAGCGCGCGATTCTCTTTCATGCGGACGGCGAAATCGGCGGGCAAAGGCGAGGCCGCGAACTCGCGCGACGCCTTGATGCCGGGGCCACGCAACGTGAACGGCGTCCCGGCGAAGCTCTCGATCTGGACAAGGAGTGTCGTCGAACGGTCCGGATATTCCGCCGTGCCTTGCGAAAACTGCGCCAGCGGCGGCATCGCCGCGGCGTCCGCGATCAAGGCGAAGGCGGCTTCACCCGGCTCGCGCACAATCGGCGCGCCACAGTGGAAGCGTATCCAGTCGGCGACCTTCTTCTCCGCGGCGAAAGCGGCATCGAGCCACAGCGGCGTTTCGTAATCGGCGAGGCTCTGGATCAGCGCGGCGGTCGCGGGCGCGAAGGGCGCCGGCGCGCTGACGCCCCTGAGCTTGCGCAATTCGCCCGGCCGCGCCGTGCAGTCCATCAGCGCGCGGAAGGCGGCCTGGCTCTCATAGGCGGGATCCATACTCCGCTCATTCCCGCGAAAGCGGGAATCCAGGTCTTGCTTCTTTACTTCTGGACCCCCGCCTTCGCGGGGGTGAGCGGCGAATGGGCTAAGGTTGTTCATGTTCAATCCTCCCCGCGCACCAAGGTGAAGAAATCGACCTTGGTCGCCGCCGTGCGGGCGCGCGCGAGATCGGTTTTCTCTTTCTGCTTCCGGCGCAGCGGCGCGAGGATTCGGGTTTCGACCGCCTCGCGCTTGTCCTTGAGTTGCCAAAGCGCGTCGCACAGCGCGACCAGCCGCGCCTTTTCGCGGTCGCGGCCGAGCACATAACCGAAGCCGGTTTCGCCGGACGAGAGTTGCACCGCGGCGCGCGTCACCGTGGCCTCTCCGGCATTGAACGGCGCGCCGCGCGAGCCGATGCGCCCGCGCAGCATCACAAGACCGACCTCGGGGGCGCGCGGTTCCGAATAGGCAAGACCGTCATCCAACTGACGCAGACCGGCGGCAATCTCTTTCGAGTCGGCGCGCGCCAGAACGGCCAGGGCGTCCCGCCGTTTTGCGAGATCGGGCAGGGGGTTGCCGGAGGCTGGGTCAGTGTCGGGCGTCATCCGTTTGCCTCGGGAGCCGGTTTCTGGAAGTTGTCTAGTCGGCTAGACAAGTGCCATTTATAACTTGTCTAGCCGACTAGACAAGTTATAAATGCGCAGCCGTGACGCTGTGATGACAAGGCCGCCATGCTCACACGCACACCCCGGGGTGCTTCCAGAGGATCTTCCGATCGCGACGACCTGCTCGCGCGCGGCGTCATGCTGTGGCGCTGCATTGCCGACGATTTCGAGCAGGCGATTCTCGTCGGCAAGCACGACAACGGTTCGAAACTGCCGGCGGAAAGCGAGATCGCGGCGCGCTACGGCGTCAATCGGCACACGGTGCGCCGCGCCATGGCCGAACTGGCGACGCGCGGCCTGGTGCGCACCGAGCGCGGCAGCGGCACCTTCGTCAAAACCGACAAGCTGAATTATCCGATCAGCCAGCGCATGAAGTTTTCCGAGATCGTGGCCGCCGCCGGCCACGAGGCGGAAGGCCGCCTGCAGGGCCATCGCCACGAAGCGGCGAGCGAGGATGTCGCGCGCGATCTCGGCATCAAGCCGGGCGACGAGGTGGTGCGGCTGGAGATTCTGCGCGCCGCCGATCGGGTGCCGATCTCGGTTTCGACCTCGTGGCTGCCGGCGGACCGCTTCGGCGACGCCGCCAAGATATTCCGCCGCGCGCGCTCGATCACGCGCACGCTCGAGCATTTCGGCGTCAGAAGCTACCGCCGCAAATGGACGCGCATCAGCGCCGGCTTCACCGACGCGGTTGACGCCGGCCGGCTGCGGCTGTCGGTGCACCGGCCGATTCTCATCGCCGAAGGCCTCAACGTCACCGAGGACGATGTGCCGATCATGCTGGCGCGGGCGCGCTTTTCCGCCGACCGCGTGGCATTGATCGTGGAGAGTTGAATGAAGCGGCGCGCGTCACGCGACTGTCATTAACCGGGCGTCTCCAGGCATCATGGCCAGCAAACTTTCCACAACACCGCTTGTCCATCCGACGGCCGAGCTCACACGCACCGCGCTTGGCGTCTATACGGAAGTCGGCGAGCGCACCAAACTGCTCGAGGTCGAACTCGGCGACTACTCCTATGTCGTCAATGACGGCGACATCGCCTACGCGACCATCGGAAAGTTCACCTCGATCGCGGCGATGACCCGGATCAATCCGGGCAATCATCCGATGCACCGCGCCACGCAATCGCATTTTACCTACCGCGCCAGCGCCTATTTTCCCGAAGCCGCCGATGAAGCGGAGTTCTTTGCCTGGCGGCGTTCGTTCCACGTCACCATCGGCCATGACGTGTGGATCGGTCATGGCGCCATCGTGCTGCCCGGCCGCTCCATCGGCACCGGGGCCGTGGTCGGCGCCGGTGCGGTCGTGACCAAGGATATCCCGCCTTACATGATCGCGGTCGGTAATCCGGCGCGCGTGCTGCGGCCGCGCTTTCCGGCGGCGGTCGCTGAGCGCATGATGCGGCTGGCGTGGTGGGACTGGCCGCATGAGAGTCTGGGAGACGCGCTCGCCGATTTCCGCGCGCTCGGCGCCGAGGCGTTTCTCGACAAGTACGATGGAGCGGCGACGCCGGCGCTGCAGGCCGCGGGTTAAGGACAGCAATGCGTATTCAAGGTGGACAGGTTCTGGCCGGCGGCGGCTTCGTCGAGACCGATGTGCAGATGGACGATGGCATGATCGCCTCGGTCGGGGCCGATGGCGGCAACGGCCGCAGCTTCGATGCGCGCGGGCTTTATGTGCTGCCGGGTATTGTCGATATCCACGGCGATGCCTTCGAGCGGCAATTGATGCCGCGGCCCGGCGTCGGCTTTCCCATCGACATCGCCTTGCAGGACAGCGACCGGCAGGCGGTCGCCAACGGCATTACCACGATGTTTCACGGCCTCACCTGGTCGTGGGAGCCGGGCCTGCGCGGCGCCGAGAACGCCCGCGCCGTACTCGGCGCCATCGAGACGCTTCGCCCCACGCTTGGCGCCGATACGCAGTGTCACCTGCGCTACGAGACCTTCAATCTCGATGCCGAGAGCGAAGTGACCGACTGGCTCGGCGCGCGCCGCGTCGGCATGCTCGGCTTCAACGATCACATGCCGAGCGCGGATGCGCCGCCGCGCACGCGCAAGATCGCCGAGATGGCGGCCCGCGCCGGGCTGACGGTCGAGAATTTCAATGCGCTGGTCGAGCGGCTGCGCGGCCGCGCCGGTGACGTGCCGGGTTCGATCGAGCGTCTCGCCAAGGCCGCGAACGCGGGCGCCGTCGCCATGCTCTCGCACGACGACATGTCGCCGGCGCAGCGGCAATGGTTTCGCGCGCTGAATTGCCGCGTCGCCGAATTTCCGGTGAATGTCGAAACCGCCGAGGACGCCACCAGGGCCGGCGACCATGTCGTCATGGGCGCGCCGAACGTGGTGCGCGGCGGCAGCCATATCGGCTGGGTCGCGGCGGCCGACATGATCGCGCGCGGGCTCTGCACCGTGCTGGCGTCGGACTACTATTATCCGGCGCTGCTGCTCGCGGCATTCAGGCTGGCGCAGGACAAGGTGCTGCCGCTCCATCAGGCCTGGGCCTATGTGTCGGAGCATCCGGCGCGTGCGGCCGGTCTTGGCGATCGTGGCGTGATCGCGGCAGGCAAGCGCGCCGACCTCATTCTCGTCGATGGGACCGATGCGCTGCGGCCGAAGACGGTGGCGACCATGGCGAATGGGCGCGTCGTCCATCTGGCCGACAGCAGCCGCCTGCATTGAGTTGGAGTGATCATGGCGGCGCGCTATGCCATCTATTATGTGCCGGCCGCCGACAGCGCGCTCTATCGCTTCGGCGCCGCCGCGCTCGGCTATGACGCCTACAGCGGCAAGGATGTGTCCTATCTCGACGGGGCCGACGCTGCGGTATGGCCGGCGCTGACCCGCGAGCCGCGGGTCTATGGCTTCCACGCCACCATGAAGCCGCCGATGCGGCTCAAGGACGGTGTTGCCGAGGCCGATCTGATGGCCGCGTTTGTTGCGTTTGCCAAGGAACAGGCACCTGTCGATGCCGGGGCACTGGTCGTTCGCGAGTTGAGCTCGTTCATTGCGCTGGTGCCGGCCGAGACTTGCGCGCGGCTCAACCGTCTGGCGGCAGATTGCGTTACCGTCTTCGATGATTTCCGCGCGCTGCCGACCGAACAGGAACTGTCGAAGCGGCTCAAGCCCGGCCTCACCGAGCGCCACATCGAGCATCTGTATCGCTGGGGCTATCCTTACGTGCTCGAGGACTTCCGCTTTCACATGACATTGACCGGCGCGCTGCCGGTGCAGAAGCGGACCGCCGCTTACAAGCTGCTGCGCGGTCAATTCGAGCAGGTGCCCGAGGCCGGTACTTTGACGGTCGATCGCCTGGTCATTTCCCGGCAGGCAGCGCCCGGCGCCCCCTTCGTGGTGGTGCATGAGGCGGCGCTGGGTGGCGGCGGCTAATTCCGCCTGTCATGCCCCGCGAAAGCGAGGCATCCAGCAATCCCTTGAAAGAATTGCGATTACTGGATCGCCCGCTTGCGCGGGCGATGACGGTGTGTGCTGTCGCTCCGCCCTCCGGTGAACACCGGCGAAAACCCCCGCCGCATTCATCCGACTGTCACATGCCGTTGTTAGCGATTGTGACAACGAGGTCAGGAGGGCGCGGCGTGACAACGGAAGCTGTCATCGACGCTATCGGTATTTCCAAATCCTATCAGCGCGGCAAGCCCGTGCTGAACGACGTTTCCATTTCCCTCAGGCGGGGTGAGATGGTGGCGTTGATCGGCGCGTCGGGCTCCGGCAAGTCGACGCTGATCCGCTCGCTGGCCGGGCTCATCCCGATCGACGCGACGCGCGACGGCAGGGACGCCGGCAGCATCAGCGTGCTCGGCCATTCGATCCAGCGCGGCGGCCGCATCAATTGCAGCCGCACGTTGCGCGCGCGCATCGGCGTTATCTTCCAGCAGTTCAATCTGGTGCCGCGGCTGTCGCTGCTGACCAATGTCTGCTTCGGCCTGCTCGGCCGCCTGCCGACCACGCGCGGCACGCTCGGCCGCTTCAGCGACGACGACAAGCGCGTCGCCATGCAGGCGCTGTCGCGCGTCGGTATCGCCGAACATGCGCTGCGCCGCGCCAGCGACCTGTCGGGCGGCCAGCAGCAGCGCGCCGCCATCGCGCGCTCGCTGGTGCAGGGCGCCGAACTGCTCATCGCCGACGAGCCGATCGCGTCGCTCGACCCCATGTCGTCGCGCCGCGTCATGGATCTGATGGCCGACATGAACCGCGATGACGGCCTCACCGTGCTGGTGTCGCTGCATCAGGTCGAATACGCGATGAAATACTGCCCGCGCACCATCGCGCTCAAGGACGGCAAGGTCGCCTATGACGGCCCGTCCAGCGCGCTGACGCCGGCCTTTCTCAACAGCATCTATGGCGCCGAGTCCGAGGAGCTGTTCCTGCCCACGTTCGGCGACGCGGCGGAGCCGAGCCATGGCTCGCACTGGTCCGATCCGCAGGGCGGCATGAACGGCAACATGAACGGCAACGGCCATTGGTCCGATCCGCCGGCGGCTGTCATGCCCGCTGCATCGACGCTGGCTATGACGAGACCGCACATGAAATCCGGACGGTTGCTCGCCTGATCGCGGCATCTGCGTCCGTCCCGATCGACAAGAAACGACTGCAACAGGAGAAGGCATTATGCGCAAGCTAGCCATGCTTGGTACCGCTCTGGCCATCGTCGCGAGCCTCACGGCGACCGCGGCCTCGGCCCAGGAACTCAACTTCGGCATCATCTCGACCGAAGCCTCGGTGAACCAGAAGAAGAACTGGGAGCCCTATCTCGACGCCATGAGCAAGGCGACGGGCCTCAAGATCAACGGCTTCTATGCGTCGGATTATGCCGGCGTGATCGAGGCGATGCGCTTCAACAAGGTGCAGGTCGCCTGGTACGGCAACAAGTCGGCGATGGAAGCGGTCGATCGCTCGAGCGCCGAGGTGTTCGCGCAGACCGTCAGCAAGGACGGCAGCAAGGGTTATTACGCGCACATCCTCGTCAACGCCGACTCGCCGTTCCAGAAGCTCGACGACATTCTCAAATGTGACAAGACGCTGGATTTCGGCATCGGCGATCCGAACTCGACCTCGGGTTTCCTGGTGCCGACGTCGTACATCTTCGCCGCCAAGAGCATCGATCCGAAGCAGTGCTTCAAGACCGTTCGCAATGGCAGCCACCAGGCCAACGCCATGGCGGTCGCCAACAAGCAGATCAACGCCGGCACCAACAATTCGGAAGACCTGCAGCGCCTCGAGAAGAACTCGCCGGAGGACTTCAAGAAGGTCCGCATCATCTGGACCTCGCCGATCATCCCGCTCGACCCGATCACCTGGCGCAAGGACCTCGACCCGGCCGTCAAGACCAAGCTCTATACGTTCCTGCTGAGCTATGGCCGCGTCGGCACCCCGGACGAGATCAAGAGCGCGAAGGAAGTGCTCGCCAACCTCGTGTGGTCGCCGATGAATCCGTCGAACGACAACCAGCTCCTGCCGATCCGCATCCTCGAGGCCAACCGCTCGCTGATGAAGATCAAGTCGGACGACAAGCTGACCGCCGAGCAGAAGGCCGAGCAGAGCAAGCCGCTCATGGCCGAGATCGAGAAGCTGCAGGCCGCCACCGCGAAGGCCGAAACCGCGCC
The DNA here is from genome assembly GCA_017849615.1 of Pseudolabrys sp. Lineage (GTDB taxonomy): Bacteria > Pseudomonadota > Alphaproteobacteria > Rhizobiales > Xanthobacteraceae > Pseudolabrys. The sequence goes on from JAFIGS010000011.1 coordinate 444,971, forward strand.
CTTCAAGGCGCAGCTCGCCGCCTTCGTCGAGGCCGACAAGGCCGGCGACCAGGCCAAGCTGAAGAAGATGATCGCCGAGTTCGCCGCCGCCGCGGCGAACACGCCGACCAACTAGACTGAGCACCGGGCGCCGATCCTCGCGGGTTGGCGCCCGTCTCGTATCAACGCCAGCCCGCGGAACCCATGACCGACGCCACCGCCCACCTGACCGGCAAGCTCGCCCCGGACATTGCCGTGCCGCGGCAGTCGTGGTCGCACCGCCTCAGGGGCTGGGCTATCTGGCTGTTCATCTTCGCGCTGCTGGCGTGGAGCTGGTCGCCGTCGGAGATGTTCCGCGTCACCGCGCTGTTCACCGACTGGCGCAACATGGCGGAGTTCGGCAAGGCGTTCTTCTCGCCGAACTTCCACGACTGGCGGCAATACGTCAGCGACATGGTGGTGACGATCCAGATCGCCATCTGGGGCACGGCGCTGGCGGTCGTCTTCGGCATTCCGTTCTCGATCCTGTGCTCGTCGAACATTGCGCCGCAGTGGATCGTACAGCCGGTGCGCCGCCTGATGGACGCCTGCCGCGCCATCAACGAGATCGTGTTCGCGCTGCTGTTCGTCGTCGCCGTCGGCCTCGGCCCGTTCGCCGGCGTGATGGCGCTGTTCATCCACAACCTCGGCATCTTCGCCAAATTGTTCTCGGAGGCCGTCGAGGCGGTCGATCCGCGCCCCGTCGAGGGCATTCGCGTCACCGGCGCGATCAAGGTGCAGGAAGTGACCTTCGGCGTCATTCCGCAGGTGATGCCGATGTGGAGTTCATTGACGCTGTATCGCCTGGAAACCAATGTGCGCTCGGCGACCACGCTCGGCATTGTCGGCGCCGGCGGCATCGGCCAGACCTTGTATGAAAGCATTCGCAGCTTTCACTACGGCGACACCGCCGCGCAGATCATCATCGTCGTGCTGACGGTCATGGTGCTCGACATGGTCAGTTCCCGTATCCGCGCCACGTTGGTGTGATCGGCGCGAAAGAGCGCGAAAACGTCGCTGTCATAAAACTGTCACATGAATTCCGGTTCCACCCGCGGCGGAACCCGAGAAAATCAACAACGGCATCAGAGTGTTAATTTGCCGCTTGGGGACGTCATTGACGGTCGCCCGGCACTCGGTACGCTCCCATCATCTACGGGGTCGGTGGCCAGAAGCCCGCGCGATTTTGGCGGCGCAGTACGAACGGCGAGTGCGACATGTCGAAGAAGAAAGACGAAACCATCAAGGCCTTGAAGAAGAAGCTGAAGAAGCTCAAGGCCGAAGTCGAGGCGCTGAAAGCCGGCGGGCGGACGAAAGACAAGCCCGCCAAATCCGCGGAGGCGGCAAAGAGCGCCAAAGCCGGGAAGGCCGGCAAGGACAAGAAGTCCGAAAAACTCGGCAAGAAACACAAGGCCGAGAAGAAGCAGGTAAAGAAGGCTGACAGCAGTCCCACCAAGACCGCCAAGGCCGCGCCCGCCAAACCCGAGCCGATGAAGATCGTCTCCAGCGAGCCGACGCCGCTGCCGCCGCCAGCCCGCATCGTTTCGGGCTGACGGCTTCTCATCGACGGCTTTAGCTGGCCAATGCCGGCGTCAGTTGCTGACGCCGCCGCTGCAGCATGACGACACCGGCGAGCAGGACCAGCGCAGGGACAAACAGCCAGAAGCGGCTTGGGCGCTGCGCGGGCACCAGCACAGCGGTGATTTCGTCACCGGCTGCCAGCCCGTATTTCGTCGCCTGGCTGCCGAACCGGACATTACCGATCTGCGTACGGTCGCCGAGCGTGCTGACGTTGAGGCCGACAGCGCGCAAACGCTCCGCTCCGGTGGCACCTTCGCGCAATGCCAGCCGCACGACCTTGTCGACATCGTCACCGGCGCGCGTCTGGCTCTTGGCGCGGAAGCGGATGGTCGAGCCGAGCGGCACGTCACCCGCGACCTGCACGAGATCGGCAGCAGGCCGTGTCACGAACGGATCGGCGAGCTGATCGAGCCAGAAGCCCGGGCGGAACAAGGTGAAGCACACCAGCAACAGCGCCACGGTTTCGTACCAGCGGCTCCGGGTGAGCAGCCAGCCTTGCGTACCGGCGACGAAGCAGCCCATGGCGATCGCCGACGTCGTGACCACCAAAGCCAGCTCGACCCAACTCTCGATGTCGATGAGCAGAAGCTGCGTGTTGAAGATGAAGATGAACGGCAGCAGCGCGGTGCGGATCTCGTAGCGGAAGGCCTGCACGCCGGTCTTCACCGGATCGGCACCGGATATGGCCGCGGCTGCGTAGGCGGCGAGGCCGACCGGCGGCGTCACGTCGGCCATGAGGCCGAAGTAGAACACGAACATGTGCACGGCGATGAGCGGCACCGCCAGATCATTCTGCGCCGCCAGTTCGACCAGAACGGGCGCCATCAGCGTGGCGACCACGACGTAGCTCGCTGTCGTCGGCATGCCCATGCCGAGAATGAGGCATATGGCGGCTGTCATCAACAGCATGATCATGAGATTGCCGCCCGAGACCGCCTCGACGATCTCCGTCATGACGAGGCCGACGCCGGTCAGCGCCACGGTGCCGACGATGATGCCCGCCGCCGCGGTGGCAATGCCAACCGAGGTCATGTTGCGCGAGGCGCCCTGGAACGCTTCGATCAGATCGTCGAAGCCTTCGCGTACGCGCGCGGCGTAGGCGTGCTCGTTGCGGAAGAAGGCCAGCAGAGGTCGCTGCGTTACCATGATGAAGATCAGCAGCGCCGTGCCCCAGAAAGCCGACAGGCCGGGCGACAGCTCTTCGACCATCAGGCACCAGATCAGCACGACCACGGGAAGCAGATAGTGCAGGCCCGTGTTCGCCGTGGCGTAGAAGTCCGGAACCTTGATGATGGCCTTCTTCAGGTCATCGGCCGGCAGGTCGGGATGCGTCGCCTTGTAGCGGATCAGCCCGATATAGGCCGCGAGCAGGGCAATGCCGAGAACCCAGGACGCGGCCTCGCCGAACAGGGTCTTGGTCCAGCCGATGCCGTAATAGATCAGGCCACTGAGGATGACGATGCCGCAGATGGTCATCAGCGCGCGGAACAGCGCATGATGCACCGGGCCGGTCGAGGCGCGCGGCAGGCCGCGCATATGGGCTTTGGCCGCTTCGATATCGACGATGTAGAACAAGGCGGCGTAGGTGAGGATGGCCGGCAGGAAGGCGTGCTTCACCACTTCGGCGTAGGTGATGCCGACATACTCGGCGATCAGGAACGCCGCGGCGCCCATCACCGGCGGCATGATCTGACCATTGACGCCGGCGGCGCTCTCGATGGCGCCGGCCTTTACCGCGGTGTAGCCGACGCGCTTCATCAGCGGGATGGTGAAAGTGCCGGTCGTCACGGTGTTGGCGATCGACGAGCCGGAGATCATGCCGGTGAGGCCCGAAGCGACCACGCCTGCCTTGGCCGGACCACCGCGGAACGTGCCGAGCATGGCGAAGGCGAGCTGGATGAAGTAATTGCCCGCGCCGGCGCGCTCCAGAAGGCTGCCGAACAGCACGAACAGGAACACCACGCTGGTCGAGACGCCGAGTGCGACGCCGAAGATGCCTTCCGACGTCAGCCACATCTGCGAGGAGGCGCGGGCGAGCGAGGCCCCTTTGTGCGCCAGCAGGCCCGGCAGCCAGGGGCCGGCGAAGATGTAGCTCAGCATGATGGCGGCGATGATCGCGAGCGCCGGGCCGACGGCGCGGCGGGCGGCCTCGAGCAGGCAGAGCACGCCGATGACCGAGACGACGATGTCCGTCGTTGTCGGCAGGCCGGGTCGCAACGCGATGGCGTCGTAGAATACCAGAAGATAGAGCGTGGCGCCGACCGACAGCAGCGCCAGGATCCAGTCGCCGACCGGAATCGTGTCGCGCGACGACGCCTTGAAAGCCGGGAAGGTCGAGAACACGAGCATGAAGGCGAAGGCAAGGTGGACGATGCGCGCCTTGCCATCATTGATGACGCCGAAATTGAAGGTGTAGGGCAGCGGCGAGGCGTACCAGAGCTGGAACAGCGCCCAGGCGAGCGCGATGCCGAAGATCAGCTTCTTGTTGAAGCCCGCGGCCTTGCGTCCGCCGGTGTCGGCTTCCGCGACCATGGCCTCAAGCTGTTCGCGCGTCGCGCCCGATTGATTAGCGTCCGTCATCAAGTATCCCCTCAGCGCGAGTCATCGCAATAGAAGTTGCGCGGCGTTGCTGCCGTCTGTGCTTTGAAAACGAGTGTGGCCTGTGGCCATCCTGTCCGGGCAGGATTGCGAAATGCGGTATCCGCCTTTCGCGATCACGCTCGAACGTAACAGGGGCGGCTCTGGGCCGCCCCTGTCCGGTGCTGGAATTACATCCAGCCCTTTTCCTTGTAGTACTTCACGGCGCCCGGATGCAGCGGAGCCGACAGACCGTCTTTGAGCATCTTCTTCGGGTCGAGGTTGGCGAAGGCCGGGTGCAGCTTCTTGAACTCTTCGAAGTTCTCGAACACCGCCTTGGTCATCGCGTAGACGGTGGCTTCCGGCACCTTGGCCGAGGTCACGACGGTTGCGAGCACGCCGTAGGTCTCGGTCGGGTTCGGGTTGCCGGCATACATGCCGCCCGGGATGGTCGCCTTGGCGTAGTACGGATACTCCTTGAGCAGCGCGTCGACCGCCGGACCGGTGACCGAGATCAGCTTGGCGCCGCAAGCGGTGGTCGGATCCTGGATGGCAGCCGACGGATGACCAACGCCGTAATAGAAGCCGTCGATCTTGTTGTCGCAAAGCGCGGTGCCCTGCTCGTCGGCCTTCAGCTCGGCGGCCAGCGAGAAGTCAGACAGCTTCCAGTTCAGCTTGCCGAGGAGCTGCTCCATCGAGGCGCGGGTGCCCGAGCCCGGATTGCCGACATTGAAGCGCTTGCCCTTGAAGTCCTCGAACTTGGTCACGCCGGCTTCCTTGCGGGCCAGAACCGTGAACGGCTCCGGATGCACCGAGAACACGGCGCGCAGGTCGGCATCGGCCTTGTCCTTGAACTGGGCCTCGCCCTTGGCGGCATTGAACTGCACGTCCGACTGCGTCAGGCCGAACTCCAGCTCGCCCGACTTGATGGCGTTGACGTTGAACACCGAACCGCCGGTCGATTCCACCGAGCAGCGAATGCCGGTGGTGGCGCGATCCTTGTTCATGAGACGGCACACCGCGCCACCGACCGCGTAGTAAACGCCGGTCACGCCGCCGGTGCCGACGGTGACGAATTTCTGCTGCGCGAGCGCCGGCGAACCGGTGAGCATCGCAATGAGGCCGGCCGCGGCAACGCCGCCGGTCAATGTCATCTTGTTCATTTCAAATCCCTCCAACCTGGTTTCAAGTTACGCAACGTTCGATGTCGTGGACCCTTGTGGTGGGTCCATCATCACGCATTCCGGCACGACGCCGCAATGCGTATTCTTTGGCGCCCGTTACTACGAACCGATGGCGGCGTCGACTGCCTCGCCCAATCTTTCGACGATTTGATCGATCGTATCATTGTTGCTGATGAATGGCGGGGCCATCAGGACGTGATCGCCGCTCTTGCCGTCCTTGGTTCCACCCATCGGGTAAACCATGAGGCCGCGCTCCATGGCTTCCTGTTTGATGCGCGCGTGCAATTTGCGCGCCGGATCGAAAGGTTCCTTGGTGCCGCGATCGGCGACGATCTCGATGCCTTGAAACAATCCACGCCCGCGCACATCCCCGACGAAAGGATGATTGCCGAAGCGCTCCTGCAACCGGCGCGACAGCCGCGCGCCCTGGGTCTTGACGTTGGCGAGAAGATTGTCGCGGCGGATGACGCGCTGCACCGCGAGCGCCGCGGCGCAGGCCAGCGGATGGCCGGTGTAAGTGTGGCTGTGCTGAAACGCGCCCGAGCCCCTGGCGATGATATCGAAGATCCTGCTGCTCAGCATCAGCGCGCCGATCGGCATGAAGCCGCCGCCGAGACCCTTGGCGATGGCCATCAGGTCCGGCGCGACGCCGTCCTGTTCGCAGGCGTGCAAGGTGCCGGTGCGGCCCATGCCGCACATGACTTCGTCGAGGATCAGCAGCACGCCGTATTTATCGCAGATCTGGCGCACGCGCCTGAAATAGCCGGGCACGGGGGGCACCGCGCCGAGCGTGGCGCCGACCACGGTCTCGGCGATGAAGGCGAGCACATTGTCGCCGCCGAGTTCGTTGATCTTGTCTTCCAGCTCCTGCGCCAGCCTTTCGCCATAGGCTTCCGGCGTTTCCGTCGCGAGGCGGTCGCGATACTCGTAAACCGGCGAGACATGGCGCGTCTCGATCAGCAGCGGCGAGAAATCGCGCTTGGCGGAGGGGCGGCCGCCGATCGCCAGCGCGCCGAAGGTGATGCCGTGATAGCTCTGGCGCCGCGCGATCAGATGGCGGCGCTGCGGCTGGCCGCTTTCAACCGCGCTCTGCCGCGCCAGCTTGATCGCCGCTTCGATGGCTTCCGAGCCGCCGCTGACGAAGAAAGTGTGGTCGAGACCCGCGGGTGCGTTGGCGGCGAGTTCGTCCGCCAGTTCCTCGAGCACCGGCGTGGTGAAGAAGCTGGTGTGCGCGAACTCGATCTTGTCGAGCTGCGCCTTCATGGCGTCGATGACGTCGCGATGGCCATGGCCGAGGCAGGACACCGCGGCGCCGCCGGAAGCGTCGATATATTGCTTGCCGGTGGAATCGGTGATGTGAACGCCTTCGCCGCGCACGGCGACCGGATAGTCCTTGCCAATCTGGCGATGCAATACGTGAGTCATTAACGGCTTCCTGAAGCGAGTGCGGCGTTTTTGTCGGCGAAGAGGGCGATGGGCGAGCGGCGCAGATGCGCCATCAGCCGCTGGACGGCGGGGCCGGCGCGCGCGCGATCGCAGAACGCATAGATGGTGAAGGGCGCCGACCAGCGATTGTCGCCGGCGGCCTTGATTCTGCCCTCGGCGACGGCCTCGGTGGCGGCCGATTCCGGCAGCCAGCCGATGCCATGGCCGGCGACGATCATGTTGTGCAAGGCGCTGGCGAGATCGGATTCGAAGGCCTTGAAGGAATGCACCGGCGCGGGCGCCGACTGCATGATGAGATCGGCCATGCGGCCCATAAAGGTGCTGGTCGAATAGTTCAGCAGCGGGAACGGCGCCTTCGCCGTGCCGGGCAGTTTGTAGGCGGGCTGGCCGTTCTTCACCGCGACGTAAGGCCGGAACCATTCGCTGGCGATGGCGACGCGCTCGTAATGATCGGGATCGAGGAAGATCGGCTGCTGCGCGTGATGGAAGACGAGCAGCACGTCGGCGAGGCCCGCAACATGCGCCGTCACCGCGTCATGCACATTGCTGGCGAGCAGCCGGCAGCCCGACGCGCCGGTGACCGGCTGCCATTCGCTCCACCATGCCGGAAAGCGCGAGATCGCCAGCGAGTGCGGCAGCGCGAAGGTGACGACCTCCTGGCCGACTTCCGGATCGTCGTTGATGCCGGAGCGCGCATCGACCATCTGCTGGATGATGTCGGCGGCGGTGCGGCGGAAGCGCTCGCCCGCGGGCGTCAGCTTGGTCGGATAGCAGGAGCGGTCGATCAGTTCGACGCCGAGCCAGGACTCCAGTTGCTGGATGCGGCGGCTGAAGGCCGGCTGCGAGGAGTGACGCGTCGCCGCGGCTTCGGTGAAGTTGCTCACCTCCGCCAGACTCAAGAAGTCCTGCAGCCAACGAAAATCCATACGCACCCCTGACGCCCGCCGACGATAATCGGCCTTGGCCCAACTAATCATGCAAATTTTGCATGATGGCAAGGGCCCGCGGGGCGTAGGGTTGCGCCGCAACAGAAAGTACGGCGGAACCGATGAAAATTGGCGTTCTGGGCGCGGGGGTGGTCGGCCTGACCACGGCCTGGCGGCTCTCCGAGGCAGGGCACGACGTGGTGCTGATCGACCGGGCGGCGGGCCCGGCGGCCGGCGCCAGCGGCGCCAATGGCGCGCAGCTTTCCTACCGCTACGTCGCGCCGATGGCGTCGCCGAAGATGCTGTTCCAACTGCCGGGCCTGCTGCTGCCGGGCGAGAACGCCATCAAGGTCTCGTTCACTCCCGAACTGGTCGGCTGGGGCCTGCGTTTTCTCACGGCCTGCACCGGCGCACAGGTGGCGCGCACCACCGCCGCGCAACTGGCGCTGGCCGAACTGAGCCGGCTGGAGCTGGAGCATCTGCTCGGCAAGGTGCCGCTCGACTTCGGCCTGCGCACCGCCGGCAAGCTGGTGATCTTCCGCAAGGCTGCCGACTTCGCCGCGGCGACGCCGGGCGAGGACGAGGCGGCCGAACTGCTCGGGCCGGACGAATGCCGCGCGCTGGAGCCGGGCCTGACGCTGAAGACCAGCGAGTTTTACGGTGGCCTCTACACGCCGTCGGAGCAGGTCGGCGACTGCACCGCGTTTTGTGAGCAGCTCTTCGTCAAACTGAAAGAGAGTAACCGCGTCGAGGTGCGGATGAACACCGCGATCGGCCGGCCGGTGGTCAGGAACGGCCGCATGACCGGCATTGAGACCGACCATGGCCCCGTGGAGGCCGATCTGTTCGTGCTGTCACTCGGCTCCGGCGCGCGTGCTTTCGCCAAGTCCTGCGGCTTCAATTTGCCGATCTATCCGGTGAAGGGGCATTCCATCACCGTCGCGGATGACGTCGCGTCGCCGCTCAAGCACAGCGTCACCGATTACAGCCGCAAGATCGTCTATGCGCCGCTGCCGGGCGCGACACGCATTGCCGGCTTCGCCGACTTTCAGGGCTACGACACGACGCCGGTGCCATCGCGCATCGCGCAATTGAAGGAAGCGGCGGCGGATACGTTCGATATTGCCGCGCAGGGCGAGGTCGAACCGTGGGCCGGACTGCGGCCGATGACGCCGGACAGCAAGCCCGTGATCGGGCCGTCGCCGCTCGATGGACTTTTTCTCAACACCGGGCAGGGCATGCTCGGCTGGACGCTCGCCTGCGGCAGCGCACGGCTGACCGCCGATCTCATCGACGGCAAGCCGCCGGCGTGTCCGAGTGAGCCGTTCGACGTGCGGCGGTTTCAATGATGCTGTCATTCCGGGGCGCGGCCGAAAGGCCATAGTGCGTCGAAGACGCGCGTTAACGCTTTTATGGTGGCGCCCCGGAATGACGAGGTTCACTCCCCCGCCAGTTCCTCGCGCATCATTTCCAACTCGATCCACTGGTCTTCAGCGGTGGCGAGCTTGCGCTGGGTTTCGCCAAGATCCTTGGTGATCTTGTCGAAGGCGTCGCGGTCGCGAACATAGAGCTGCGGATCGTTGAGCTTGTCCTGCAATTCGCTGGTCTTGGCCTGCAGCGTTTCGATGGTCTTCGGCAGAGTCTCAAGCGCGTGCTTGTGCTTGAAGCTCATTTTCGGCCTCGACGCCGATTTGTCGGCGGCCGGCCTTGCCGCCTTCACCGCTTCGGATTTCGGCTCGTCCTTCGGCGCGTTGCGCGCGAGGTCCTCGCCGCGCTGCTTGAGCATGTCGGAATAGCCGCCGGCATACTCGGTCCAGCGGCCGTCGCCTTCCGGCACGATCACGCCCGAGACGAGGCGATCGAGGAAATCGCGGTCGTGGCTGATCAGCAGCACGGTGCCGGGATAATCGCTGATCGTTTCTTCCAGAACGTCGAGCGTTTCCATGTCGAGATCGTTGGTCGGCTCGTCGAGCACCAGAACGTTCGAGGGTTGCGCCAGCGCCTGCGCCAGCATCAGGCGGCCGCGTTCGCCGCCCGACAGCTTGTCGAGCGGCGTGCGTGCCTGCTCCGGCGAGAACAGGAAGTCTTTCATGTAGCCGATAACGTGCTTCGGCGTGCCGTTGACCATCACGGTCTCGCCGGCGCCGCCGGTTAATGCCTCGGCGACGGTGGTGTCCGGGTTGAGGCTGTCGCGATGCTGGTTGAGCGTGGCGATGGCGAGATTGGCGCCGAGCTTGACGGTGCCGGAATCCGGCGCGTCGGCGCCGGTCAGCAGATTGATCAAGGTCGTCTTGCCGGTGCCGTTCGGCCCGACAATGCCGATGCGGTCGCCACGCGCCACGCGCAACGAGAAATCCGTCACGATGGGCCGCTCGCCATAATTCTTCGAGATGTTCTTGGCCTCGATGACGAGGGCGCCGGACTGCTGCGCGCTGCCAGCCGTGATGGCCGCGGCGCCGGCAGTGCCGCGATAGCTGCGGCGTTGTTCGCGCAAGGCGGCCAGTTCGCCGACGCGGCGCATGTTGCGCTTGCGCCGCGCGGTGACGCCGTAGCGCATCCAGTGTTCTTCGGCGGCGATCTTGCGATCGAGCTTGTGCTGGTTGCGCTCTTCTTCGGCCAGCACCTGATCGCGCCATTCCTCGAAGAAGGCAAAGCCCTTGTCGAGCCGGCGGGTAAAGCCGCGGTCGAGCCACACCGTGGTGCGCGTGAGGTTCGACAAGAAGCGCCGGTCATGGCTGATGACGACCAGCGCGGTGCGGCGCGCGGCCAGATCGCGCTCCAGCCACTCGATGGTCGGCAGATCGAGATGGTTGGTCGGCTCGTCGAGCATCAGGATGTCGGGATCGGACGCCAGCGCGTAAGCGAGCGACACGCGCCGCGCCTCGCCGCCGGACAGATGCGATGGGTCCTCCTGGCCGGTGAGGCCAAGCTCTTCGAGCAGATGCCGCGCGATATAGGCGTCGTCCGTGGGCTTCAGCCCGCTTTCGACATAAGACAACGCGGTGGTATGGCCGCCGAAATCCGGCTCCTGCGACAGGTAGCGCACCAGAGCGCCCGGCTGCACGAACACTGTGCCGCCGTCCGGCTCGACCAGCCCGGCGGCGATTTTGAGCAAGGTCGATTTGCCCGAGCCATTGCGGCCGACCAGCGACACGCGCTCGCCGGTCGAGACCGACAGGTCGGCGCCGCCGAGGAGCGGTGTGCCGCCGAAGGTGAGCTTGATGCCGGTGAGTTGCAGAAGGGGAGGAGGCGCCATGGCCTCTCGCTACAGGGCGGGCGCGCGCAGGTCAAAGTATCCCTGAGAAGCGTCCAGAGCCGAATATTCTATTGATATCCCAGCGGCTTGCCGCCCACGTTCAGGTCTTGCGGATCCGGAAGGTCAGCAGGTCACGCCCCTGTTCCTTGCCGGTTTCCCGGGCCTCCAGCGTATCGCCGGTCTGGCGCAACAGATTGGGGATGTCGATGGCGGCCATCGGATCGGTGCATTCGGCGATCACGACATCGCCGGACTGCAGGGTCGTCAGCATCTTCTTCACACGCAGCGTCGGCAGCGGGCATTTGAGACCGCGCAGGTTCATGATCTTTTCAGCCAAGGTTCGGCTCCTGTTGCCGCCGCCGCTGCGCTAGAGTGCCGTTCTCAATCGCACAAGGGAACGATCAGGGGAATATGGCCGCAGCTTCCGAGACCCTCCAGACGATTTCGAAGCTGACGCCATTGTCCGAAGTCACGGCCATGGTCGATCTCCGCGTCAAGCCGGTGACGCCGCGCACGCTGGACGTTGCCGCCGCGGCCGGCCGCGCGCTCGCGGTCGACGCCATGGGCCCGGCGCGGCCGTCGTCTTCACTGGCGCTCGTCGATGGCTGGGCGCTCTCGGCCGATGCCACGCTTGGCGCCGGGCCCTATGCGCCGATCCCCTTGATCCATCCGCCGCAGCGGATCGAAGCCGGCCAGGTGCTGCCGCCGGATGCCGACGGTGTCGCGCCGTTCGACGTGGTCGCGGTGAAGAACGGTTTCGCCGAAGCGCTCGCCACCATCAATCCCGGCGACGGCGTGCTGCCGGCCGGCGGCGACAACGATCCCGCCATTCCGCTGCGCCGCGCCGGCGAGCGCCTGCGCATGACCGATCTTGCCGCCTTCGCCGCGGTCGGCCTGTCGCGCATCGCCGTGCGCGAGCCGCGCATCCGCGTGCTGCCGCTCCGCGGCACCACCATCGTCAGCGCCGCGGCGCGGCTGCTGGCCAGCGACATCGAACGTCGCGGAGGCGCCGCAAAGCTCGACGATCCGGCGCGCGATCTCGGCACAGTGCTCGCTTCCGAAACCGCCGACGCGATTGTCGTCATCGGCGGCACCGGGTCCGGCCGCAACGACAACAGCGTTCACACCATGGCGCGTGACTGCGAACTCGCAGTGCATGGCATGGCAATCACGCCGGGCGAGACTGCCGCGCTTGGTTTCGCCGGGCCGCGGGTGCTGCTGCTGTTGCCGGGACGGCTCGATGCAGCGCTGAGCGTATGGCTTACGGTCGGCCGGCGCATTCAGGACCGGCTGGCCGGCGTGCCGGGCGGCGAACGCCAGCCGTATAAAATTCTCACTTTGTCGCGCAAGGTGTCGTCCACCGTAGGCCTTGCCGAGGTCGTGCCGGTGCGCCGCGTGCAGGATACGGTCGAGCCGCTGGCGTCCAGGTATCTGCCGCTGTCGGCGCTGACACGATCGGATGGCTGGATCATGGTGCCGGCGGAAAGCGAAGGCTACGCGGAGGGCACCACGGTGCAGGTGAGGCCGTGGCCATGAGCGCGACCGGAACCGGCACGGCGGCCGACAATGATCTGATCGCGCGCGTTCGCGCGGCAGCGCGGCAGGAGCAGTTCCTCGAAGTCATTTCCGCCGAGGAAGCGCGGGCGCGGTTCGAGGCGCATATCGAGCTTAAGCCGCTTGATGCGGAGCGCGTCACGCTGGCGCAAGCGCTGACGCGTGTTCTCGCCCATGATGTCGTCGCCGCGGTCGATGCGCCGCCGTTCGACCGTGCCAATGTCGATGGCTTTGCGCTGCGCGCCGCCGACACCATTGGCGCCAGCGATATGGCGGCGAAGCTCCTGACCCTGAATGCTGAAGTGATCGCCTGCGGCGACAGCCCGGCAATCGAGGTGAAACCCGGCACCGCAACCACCATCGCCACCGGCGGCGTGGTGCCGCGCGGCGCCGATGCGGTGGTCATGGTCGAGCACACCGAATTGAACGGCGAGGGAGCGCCGCGCATCGAATTGCGCCGCGCGGCCACGCCGGGACAATTCATCTCGTATGCCGGCTCCGACATTGCCCGCGGCGAAACGTTGCTGCGCAAAGGCGCGCGCATCGGCTCGCGCGAGATCGGCATGCTGGCCGCGAGCGGGCTCGCGCATGTCGATGTCGTGCGGCGGCCGCGCGTCGCGGTGATCTCGACCGGCGACGAGTTGGTGCCGCCGGGCGAGCCGCTCAAACCCGCCGGCATCTACGATTCCAACGGCGCCATCATCGCTGCGGCGGTGGTCGAGGCGGGCGGCGAAGCGGTACCGTTCGGCGCCGTGGCGGATGACCAGACGGCGCTCGACAAGGCCGTGCGGGAAGCGCTGGCCTCATGCCACATGGTGGTGCTGTCGGCCGGCACATCGAAAGGCGCCGGCGATCTGTCATATGCCGCGGTGGCTGCGCTCGGCGCGCCCGGCATTCTCGTGCATGGCGTCGCGCTCAAGCCGGGCAAGCCGTTGTGCCTCGGTGTCGCCGGCAAAATTCCATTCGCCGTGTTGCCCGGTTTCCCGACCTCGGCGATCTTCACCTTTCATGCCTTCATCGCGCCGGTGATCCGCGCGCTCGCCGGCCTGCCGCCGGAAGCGGCGCAAACCATCGAGGCGCGCGTGCCGGTGCGCATTGCCTCCGAGCTTGGCCGCAAGGAGTTCGTGCTGGTGTCGCTGGTCGACGGCGAGGACGGGCCGGTGGCGTTCCCGACCGGCAAGGGCTCCGGCGCGGTCACGAGCTTTTCGCAGGCCGATGGCTTTATCGAGATCGATGCACTGGCGAGTGCGCTCGACGCCGATGCGCGTGCTCAGGTGACGCTGATCGGCGCCGGCGCCGCCGCGCCCGACGTCACCATCATGGGCAGCCATGATGTCGCGCTCGACGTCGTGGTCGGCGCGCTGGCCGAACGCGGCTTCACGGCGCGCACGCTGGCGGTCGGCAGCCTCGGCGGGGTCGCGGCGATCACGCGCGGCCAATGCGACATCGCGCCGGTGCATCTCATCGATCCGCGCAGCGGCGACTATAATGTGCACCTCGTCACACCCGAATTGTCGCTGGTGCGCGGTTGGACCCGTATGCAAGGCATCGTCTTCCGAAATGGCGATGGCCGCTTCGAGAGCCGGAGCGCGGCCGAGGCGATCAAGGTGGCGCTGGCCGGTAGCGGCATCCTGATGGTCAACCGCAATGCCGGCGCCGGCACCCGCGTTCTGATCGACCGGCTGCTCGGTGGCGCCCGGCCGCCGGGCTACGCCAACCAGCCGAAGTCGCACAACGCCGTCGCCGCCGCGATCGCCCAGGGCCGCGCCGACTGGGGCGTCGCCATCGAGCCGGTGGCGACAATGTACGGCCTCGGCTTCATTCCGGTGGCGCCGGAACATTATGACTTTCTGGTGCGCGAAAGCCGCAAGGCCCGCCCGGCGCTCCAGGCCTTTCTCGCCGCGTTGCGGGACGAGGCGACGCGGGCGCGCATCCGCGCCATCGGCATGGAACTGGCAGGCTAGGCTCCCGTCACGAATCCGTGCTGCAGCCCCGCACTATTGACCCTCCGGCGAGCCGCACGGTATTTTTATGAACTCACGGAAATCGTGGCACGTCGGATGGCCCGACGCCAAGGAACGGGCGCCCGGGCGCAATTCGCAAATGTCGGAACGCGGACTTCTCGAGGCCATTCGTGCCGCCGGTGGCGTCACCGAACTGGCGCGCCGTATCGGCATCTCCCAGCCCTCGGTGTCGAACTGGACGCGCGTGCCGGCCAATCGCGTCATCTCCGTGGAGACGGTGACCGGGGTGGACCGGTCCATCCTGCGGCCCGATCTTTATGCCGCGGCGGACGGGCCCGACGACATCGACATCATGCGCGACCGCGAGCACGCCATCATCGGCGCGCGCTTCAAATCGACGATGCGGATCGTCGGTCTCGCCGGCTGGAGCGGCTCGGGCAAGACCACGCTCGTCACCAAGCTCATCCCGGTCCTGAAGGCGCGCGGCCTCAGCGTCTCGACGCTCAAGCACGCGCATCACGGTTTCGATCTCGACAAGCCGGGCAAGGACAGCTTCATGCACCGCGAGGCCGGCGCCACCGAGGTGATCATCGCCTCGGCGAACCGCTGGGCGATGCTGCACGAACTGCGCGAGGAAGAAGAGTGGGACATGCTCGACCTCGTGGCCAAGCTGTCGCCGGTCGATCTCGTGCTGGTCGAGGGCTTCAAGCGCGACGCGTTCCCGAAAGTGGAAGTGCACCGCGCGGCCAACGAAAAGCCGTTGTTGTATCCGAACGATCCCTACATCGCCGCCATCGCGGCGGATATCGCTCTGCCGCAGGTCAAGCTGCCTGTGGTCGATCTCAACGATGTCGAGGCGATCGCCGACCTGCTGCTCAAGCACGCCGCCACCGTCGGCGACGTCGAACGGGCGATGGCCGGCTAGAACGGCGCACCGCTCGCGCATGCGGGAGAACTCATGGCGCAACTGACCGACGACTGCTTCGCTTTCTCCGGCGCGCTGCTGCCGCTGCCGGAGATGGAACGTCTGATCGCCGAGCGCATCACGCCGGTGACCGACACCGAACGCGTGCCGCTGCGCGGCGCGCGTGGCCGTGTCATTGCGGCCGACATCAAGGCGCCGCTCGATCTGCCGCCGTTCGATAATTCGGCGGTCGATGGCTATGCCGTGCGCCATGCCGATCTCGCCGCTGATGGCGACACGACGCTCACCGTGAGCGGCCGGCTGACCGCCGGGGCGCGCGCCGATCTGGTGCTGGAGCCGCACCAGGCGATCCGCATCTTCACCGGCGCCGCGATGCCGCAGGGCGCCGACACCGTCTTCATGCAGGAAGACGTGACCATCGCCGGCAATCAGGTGACGGTGCCGAAAGGGCTGGCGCTCGGCGCCAACCGGCGGCTGGCCGGTGAGGATGTGCCGGCCGGGCGCGTCGTGTTGCCTGCGGGCACGGTGCTCGAAGCGCAGCACGTCGCGCTGCTGGCGGCGCTCGGCATCGTCGAGGTCGAAGCGCGGCGCCGGCTCAAGGTCGCGATCTTCTCGACCGGCGACGAAGTCGTCGAGCCCGGCGCCAACCGCGGCGGCGCGGCCATTTTCGATGCCAATCGCTATCTCATCAGCGCGCTGCTGGAGCAGCTCGGCGCCGTGGTCACCGACCTCGGCATTCTGCCCGACGACCCCGCCGAATTGTCGCGCGCGCTCGCCAAGGCGGCGGCGTGGCACGATCTCATCATCACCTCCGGCGGCGTCTCGACGGGGGACGCCGATTATGTCCGCACGGCCGTGGAGAAGATCGGCAACCTGGTGTTCTGGCGCATCGCCATCAAGCCGGGCCGTCCCGTGGCGATGGGCGTGATCCGCGCCGCGCCGCGCAAGGATTACGCCGCCAATGCCGGCGCCGCCTTCTGCGGACTGCCGGGCAATCCCGTCGCGGTGTTCGTCACCTTCGTGCGCGTGGTGAAGCCGCTGCTGCTGCGATTGTCCGGCGCGCGGCCACAGCAACTGCTGCCGCTGCCGGTGCGCGTCGCCTTTGCCTACAAGAAGAAAAAGGACCGCCGCGAGTATGTGCGCGTGGCGCTGCGCCGCGCCGCCGATGGCGAGATCGAAGCATTCAAGCACCCGCAGGACGGCGCCGGCATCCTCACCTCGCTGACCGAGACCGACGGGCTGCTGGAATTTCCCGAAGACACGACCTCGGTCGCGCCGGGCGACCGCGTCGGCTTTCTCTCTTTTGCGGCGCTGATGGGCTAGCCATATCGCGCGGCCAATTCATTGGCGCGCGCGACATCGTCCGGCGTATTGACGTTGAAGAATGGATCGACCGGGTCGGTCGGCCATTCGGCGATGGCGATGCCGTGGCGCGCCGTCCACACCTCGATCTTGCGCAGACCCTCGACGGTGAGCGCCTTGCGCAGATCCTCGCGCAGCGCCAGCGGCCACAGGCCGACCACCGGATGACGCCAGTCGCCGGACTTGGCGCAGGCGAGCGGCACGCCGACGCCCAGCTTGCGCCGTGCTTCGTGCAGACGCTCGACGAGATCGTCGGGCAGGAACGGGCAGTCGCCCGGCACGCTGAGCAGCCACTCGATGCCGCGGCCCTGCGCCGCCAGCCAGTCGAGCCCGGCGAGAATGCCGGCGAGGGGGCCGGGATGGTCCGGCACATTGTCGGCGATGACGTCGCAGCCGGTGTCGGCGAAGCGCTTGGGATCGCCATTGGCGTTGATGATCACGCCGGCGCATTGCCCCGACAGCGTGGCGAGCACGCGGTCGATGATGGTCGAGCCGCCGATCCTGAGATGCGCCTTGTCGCCGCCGCCCATGCGGCGCGCGAGGCCGCCGGCGAGAACGAGGCCGAAAGTGGGGGGGTGGGATGTCATTGCGCTGCTTTTCCCGGGCGCGGCGCAGCACGTCTTCGTGGTGCGCCGCAGACCCGGGACCTTTCCATCGTCAGAGTTCGCGACGGCCCCGGCTCTGCGGTGCATCGCAAGTGCGCTGCACCGCGTCCGGGACAGGAGGCCGCGTTATTCATCTCCTACCGCCGCCTTGCGGCGGTGCTTCGAGCCTTCGTCCGGCACCTCGCTCAAATCCTGATCGAACACGATGCGTTCCTCGCCGGCGAGCGCGACGAAGCGCCGGCCGCGGGCGCGGCCGATCAAAGTGAGATTGGCCTTGCGCGCCAGTTCCACGCCCCAGGCGGTGAAGCCCGAGCGCGAAATGAGAATCGGAATGCCCATGCGCACGGTCTTGAGCACCATCTCGGAGGTGAGGCGGCCGGTGGTGTAGAAAATCTTGTCGTGCGCCGCGACCTTTTCCTTGAACATCCAGCCGGCAATCTTGTCGACGGCGTTGTGGCGGCCGACGTCTTCCATATAGACCAGCGGCTGGTCTTCCTTCGCCAGCACGCAGCCGTGGATGGCGCCGGCCTCGAGATAAAGCGACGGCGTGGTGTTGATCTTGTGCGTCAGCGCATAGAGCCAAGAGGTGCGCAGCGGCGTCGCCGGCAGCGACACATCCTCCAGCGCTTCCATCAGGTCGCCGAACACGGTGCCCTGCGCGCAGCCGGAGGTCTGCACTTTCTTCTTCAGCTTCTTCTCGTAATTGGTCTTGCGCTTCGTGCGCACGACGACCAGCGACAGTTCCTCGTCGTAATCGACATCGGTGACGACATCGTCCGGCAGCAGCATGTGCTGGTTGAGCAGATAGCCGATCGCCAGATACTCCGGATAGTCGTTGATCGTCATCGCGGTGACGATCTCCTGGCTGTTGAGGAAGATGGTCAGCGGCCGTTCCACCGTCACCGAGGTCTCGATGCGCGCGCCGGTCTGGTCGATGCCGGTGACGCGCTCGGTCAGCCGCGCGTCGTTCGGGTCGGGGCGGATGATGTAGCTGTCGGTGTTATCCGGCTTCGGTCTCATGCGCTCAATCTAGTCATTGAAGTGGCGGGATGAAAGGCGCTGCCCGCGGGCCGGAACAGCGCCTCCAGCCGTTCACGTCCCGGCGTCGGTGGCGTTGGGGAAGAACAGGCTCTGACCGTCGATCCTGTAGCCGGCGATATCCTGCTGGCCGTGCGGCGACACCAGATAATCGATGAAGGCCTGGCCGAGGTCCTTCTTGACGCTCGGGCATTTCGCCGGATTCACCAGCATGACGCCGTACTGGTTGAACAGCTTCCTGTCGCCTTCGACGGCGATGGCGAGGTCCTGCTTGTTCTTGAAGTTGATCCAGGTGGCGCGGTCGGTCAGCGTGTAGCCGTTGCTGGCGGCGGCGGTGTTGAGCGTCGCGCCCATGCCCTGGCCGAGCGATTTGTACCAGGTTCCTTTATCCTTCTCGATATCGACGCCCGACGTCTTCCAGAGCGCCAGCTCGGCCGAATGCGTGCCGGAACGGTCGCCGCGGGAGAAGAACGGCGCGCCCTTGTCCTTGACGGTGATCAGCGCTTTGGCGACATCCTTGGCGCCCTTGATGCCGGCGGGATCGCTCTTGGGCCCGACGATGACGAAGTCGTTGTACATCACCGGGAAGCGCTTCACGCCGGTGCCGTCGGCGACGAACTTCTCCTCCTGCGCCCTGGCGTGGACGAACACCACATCGGCGTCGCAGCGCTTGCCGGTGTCGAGCGCCTGGCCGGTGCCTTGCGCCACGACCTTCACCGTGATGCCGGACTTCTCCTTGAACTTCGGCAGCAGATATTCGAACAGGCCGGAGTCCTGCGTCGAGGTGGTGGAAGCCACCACGATCGACTTGTCCTGCGCGGTGGCCGGCTGCGCGGTGACAAGCGCGAGGGCAAAGATGGCGGCGGTTACGTTGCGAAGTGCGATCATTCGATCCTCCAGAGATTTTTGTTGTGGTTCACACCAGCAGTTCGCCGGCGATGAATGCGCGGGCCTGCTCGGTTTTCGGTTGCGCGAAAAACTGCGCTGCGGGTCCGTGCTCGATGACGCGGCCGCGGTGCATCAGCACGACATCGCCGCCGAGGCGGCGCGCCTGGCCGAGATCATGCGTGGACATCACGACCTTGACGCCGCGCCCGGCCACCGCGCGGATGATGTCCTCGATGGCCTTGGTCGCCGCCGGATCGAGGCTGGCGGTGGTCTCGTCGAGCAGCAGCACCGACGGATCGCGCGCCAAGGCACGGGCGAGCGCGAGGCGTTGCTGTTCGCCGCCCGACAGTTTGCGCGCCGGCCGCGTTGCAAGTGCGTCAAGGCCGACCAGCGACAGCAGTTCGGCAATGCATGTTTCGTGCTGTGCGCGCGGCACGCCGGCGGCGCCCAGCGCGTAAGCGATATTGGCGGCCGCGGAGCGGCGCAGCATCACCGGCCGCTGGAACACGATGGCGCGTCGCACCTTTGCGGCATCGTCGCGGTTTCCCCAGACGATACTGCCGGCGTCCGGCTTAGCGAGTCCCATGACGACGCGCAGCAAGGTGGTCTTGCCGGCGCCGTTGGGGCCGATCAGCACGGTCGGCGCGCCGGCGGCGATGGTCTGTGTGACGCCGTCGAGAATCGTTACAGCGCCGGCCTTGACCGTGATGCCGGACAGAACGATGGGTAGATCGGTGTCGGGCGCGCGCATGGTCATCCCGCGTAGCGTTCGCCGGTACGCCTTGCGGCCCAGGCGAGCGCATTGATGATGACGACGATGGCGATCAGTACGATGCCGAGGCCGATGGCGAGCGGCAGGTCGCCCTTGGAGGTTTCAAGCGCGATGGCGGTGGTCATGGTGCGGGTGAAGCCGTCGATATTGCCGCCGACGATGATGATGGCGCCGACTTCCGCGGCGGCGCGGCCGAAGCCGGCGAGCAGGGCGGTCATCAGCGAAAAGCGCGCGTCCCACACCAGCGTGCCGATGCGCGCGGCCGGGCCGATGTCCATGGCCGCCAGTTCGTCCCGATACTCGAGCCAGAGGTCCTCGACCGTCTGCCGGGTCAGCGCGGCGATGATCGGCGTGACCAGGATCGTTTGTGCGATGATCATGGCCTGCGGCGTGAACAGAATGCCGAAGCTGCCGAGTGGCCCCGAGCGCGACAGCGCCAGATAGACGCCAAGGCCGACCACGACCGGCGGCAGGCCCATCAGGGCGTTGAGCACGACGATCACGCCGTCGCGGCCGCGAAAGCGGGTCAGCGCGATCAGGGCGCCGAGCGGGATGCCGATAACGGCGGCGCACGCCACCGCGCTCAGGCTGACGACGAGGGACAGGCCGATGATGCGGTAGAGTCCCGGATCGCCGGACAGAATCAGGGTCAGCGCTGAGGTATCGCCGCTCACGGCTGCCGCTCCCGTGTGTTTGAGCTTCTGCCTCGACCTTTAGGGCGGCCGGTCGCCAAACAAAACCGGGTACTACCGATGGATTGATAGGCAATTCAAATCAAAAATGGGTCCATCACGCGGATTTTTATAGCCAAAGGCTATGACCCTCGGGGGTGGCCCGCTACGACCGTCGAAAGGCAGCGGAAACCGCGTGCGCGGCTTTACGAACGGCGCGCACCGCTTTAGGTGAAGCGGGTCCGGAGAGGTGGCCGAGTGGCTGAAGGCGCTCGCTTGGAAAGCGTGTATACGGGAAACCGTATCGAGGGTTCGAATCCCTCTCTCTCCGCCAGCCTCTCCACGTCGCAAAATCCTTAGCAAGAGAGGGATATCGAACCCTCGATCTTTCGCGCGCTGCGGCGCGCGGCCGCGCGCCGCTTCGCGCTGGTCGACGGCCCCGGCTTTGCCGGGGCCTTTGGGTTCGAATCCCTCTCTCTCCGCCAGACCCTGCTAGCTTCCCTACAACCCAAGCTCCCTGCCATAGACGCTCCCGCTGGCTGTTGAGATCAGCTTGAAGCCGAGTTCGTCGGCGAGTTGCCCCGTCTCGGACTTGGCGCTCGGGACACGAAGTTCGGCATGGCGAACCCCCAGCGCATTGAGCGCATCCAGCAAGTGTCGCATCAGACCGGCGGAAATCTCCTGCGCCGCGGGGCCGGGTCTCGCGAGAATGGCGCATTCGGCGGTGTCGAAATCGGGGTCGCTGACCGAACGAACCAGCGCCAGCATGTGCTCGCCGTCGAAGGCGGCGAGCGTCATCTCCCGCTCGTAGTCGATCTGGGTCAGCCGCGCCGCGGTCTGGTGGCCGCGCTCGCGAAGCGGCGCGAAGAACGGATGCCACAGGCCGGCATCGCCGGCGCCTTCGGCGAGCGCGCGCAGCGCCGTTTCATCCTCCGGGCGGATCGGGCGAATTGATATCGCCTTCCCGCCTGCGGTCATCGTGCTTTCGAGGTGTTGCGGGTAGGGGCGGATGGCCATGCGCGCCTGCCGTGCGCCCGTCGCGGGCCGAACCCGGATGCGGCAATCGACGGCGATCACGCCGTGCTGATCGCAAAGCAGCGGATTGATATCGATCTCGCTGATCTCGTCATGATCGGCGGCGATATTGCCGAGCTGCATCAGGACGGCGACGACGCCGTCGATGTCCGCGGCCGGACGATCGCGAAAACCCTTGAGCAGCGCGGCGATGCGCGTGCGCCCGATCTGCGCGCGGGCCAGCGCGGTGTTGAGCGGCGGCAGTTCGAGCGACTTATCGCGGATGACTTCCACCGCTGTGCCGCCATGGCCGAACAGGATCATCGGGCCGAACACAGGGTCCGTCGTCACGCCGGCGATCAATTCGTAGGCGCCCGGTCGCTGGATCATCTCCTGGACGACGAAACCTTCCTGCCGCGCCTGCGGTAGCTTCCTGGCCACATTGGCCGCGATGGTCTCCGCGGCCCGTTCGATGGCGGCCGCGCCGACGAGATTGAGCGCCACGCCGCCGACATCCGATTTGTGCACGACATCGCGCGAGCGGATTTTCAGCGCCACCGGCGTGCCGAACCTGGCCGCGATGGCCGCGGCAGCCTTGCCGTCGGCGGCAGCCGCGGTGCGCACGAAGGGAATGCCGTAGCAGCCGAGAACGGCGGCAATCTCCGCGGCGTCGAGCCATTCGCGCCCATCGGCGAGAGTTTGTCCGATGAACGACCGCGCCGCCTGACGCTTCTCGCCTGACACCGGCGCCGCGGCCGCGGGCGTTTCCAGCAGCAGCTCCTGGCTTTGCCGGTAACGCACGAGGTGCATGAAGGAATGGACCGCGCGCTCCGGCGTCTCGTAGGTCGGTATGTGCGTCTCGGCCAACCTTGCGCGCCCGCCCTTGACGGTCGCCTCGCCGATCCAGGAGGCGAACACGTTCTTTCGAGCAGTCTTCGCGGCCAATGCGCCGATCAATCCGCCAGCCGCTTCCTCCGCGGTGACCACCGACGTGGGGCAATAGATGACCAGCACGTTATGAATGTCCGGGTCGTCGAGCAGCGCCGCCGTCGCGTTGGCGTAACGCTCCGTGCCGGCGTCGCCGATGATATCGATCGGGTTGGCGCGGCTCCAGGTGCGCGGCAGAACGGCATCGAGCTTTGAAATCGTCGCGGCGGAAATCGTTGCGAGCTTGCCGCCTTCCGCGATCAACTGGTCCGTTGCCAGCACGCCGGCGCCGCCGCCATTGCTGACGATCACCAGATCGTCGGATGCCTGCTTCGGCATACGCGCCAATGTCGCCGCGGCGTCGAACACTTCCTCGAAGCCGGTGACGCGCAATATGCCGGCGCGACGGAAAGCGGCATCGTAAACGGCGTCGGCGCCAGCCAGTGCGCCGGTGTGGGAGCTCGCGGCGCGGGCGCCTTCCTCGGCGCGGCCCGCCTTGATGGCGACCACCGGCTTGACGCGGGCCGCGCGCCGCGCAGCCGACATAAACTTACGCGCGTTGGTAATGCCCTCCGCATAGATCAGGATCGCCTCGGTGCCGCGGTCCATGGCGAAGTAATCGAGCAGGTCGCCGAAATCAACGTCGGCCATGTCGCCGACCGAGACGACGGCGGAAAAGCCGATGCCGCGCGGCTGCGCCCAGTCGAGAACGCTGGTGGCGATGGCGCCCGATTGCGTGAGCAAAGCGAGATTACCAGGCAGGATCGGCGCCGGCGCGAAGGTGGCGTTGACGCCGATGCCCGGCATGGCGACGCCGAGGCAGTTCGGTCCGATGATGCGCAGGAGGTGCGGACGCGCGGCCTCAAGGATTTGTTGTCTGTGGGCCGCACCGGCCGCGCCCTCGAAGCCTGCGGTCAGCACGACGGCTGCTTTGGTGCCCCGCCGCCCCAGTTCGGCAATAATGGGCGCCACCGTGTCGGGGGGCGTCGCGATGATGGCAAGGTCCGGCGCCTCGGTCAGCAGCGCGACATCGCCGAGGCTGGCGAGCCCGGCAACGGCAGGTTCATTCGGATTGACCGGATAGATCGGGCCGTTGAAACCGGCGGCGACGAGGTTTGTTATCAGCGCGTGCCCGACGGATCGCGGACGGTTAGAAGCCCCCACCAAGGCGATCGAACGAGGGACGAACAGACTGCCGAGATTTCGGACGGACATTGCTGAAAGGCGCTTGAGTCTGAGATGGACCGATTGGCACCGGCGATGTTGATGGTAATTACCGCCGCCGCCCTTGATCTGGCGCAAAACATTGGACTTTGGTGGCGCAATGCGGTTTGGCTTGCTCGTTGAACCAGGGTCTTATCTCTCGTGAGCATCGGACTCATCGCGCTGCTGGACGACGTCGCCGCGCTGGCCAAGGTCGCTGCGGCTTCCCTCGACGATGTTGCGGGACAGGCGGCGAAAGCCGGCGCCAAGGCGGCCGGCGTCATTATCGACGATACGGCGGTGACGCCGGGTTATGTGATCGGCTTTGCCGCCAAACGGGAACTGCCGATCGTCGGCAAGATTGCGCTCGGATCGCTGCGCAACAAGCTCATCGTCCTGCTGCCCGCAGCGCTGGTGTTGAGTTATTTTCTGCCATGGATCATCACGCCGCTGCTGATGATCGGCGGCGCCTATCTTTGCTACGAGGGCGCCGAGAAGGCCGTCGAGGCGGTGCTGCCACATCGTGTGCATGAGCACGAGGCGAAGCTGGAATCGGTCGCGCTGAATCCGCGCTCACTCGAGGATGAAAAGGTCGCGAGCGCGATCAAGACCGACTTCATCCTGTCGGCGGAGATCATGGCCATCGCGCTGGTCGCCATTCCCGCCGGCAGCATCGTGACGCAGGCGCTGGTGCTGGCGGCGGTGGCGATCGGCATCACGGCGGCGGTTTACGGCGTTGTCGCGCTGATCGTGAAAGCCGACGATGTCGGCATAGCGTTGGCGCGCAACGACAGCCGGTCCGCGCTCGGCTGGATTAGCCGCTCATCGGGGCGCGCGCTCGTGCGAGGCATGCCTTACTTCCTGACGTTTCTCAGCGTCGTCGGCACGGCCGCCATGATCTGGGTCGGCGGCGGCATTGTTTTGCACGGCCTTGAAGTTTACGGCCCGCCGCAGATTCATCACGGCGTCGAAAGCGCGGCGCACGCGGCTTCCGTGCTGGCGCCGGCGCTCGGCCCGGTGCTGGCATGGGCGGCCGTCGCCGCGATCTCCGGCGTCATCGGGCTTCTGCTCGGCGGCGCGCTTATCCCGATCGTCGAATTCGCCCTGGCGCCGGCGTGGAAGCGCGCCAAGGCTCTCGTTCGCTGACGAACTATTCCTTGACGGCCCCGGTCATCGCCGACACGTAGTGCTCGACGAAGAAGGCGTAGAGGATGACCAGCGGCAGCGAGCCGATCATGGCGCCGGCCATCAGCGAGCCCCAGCGATAGATGTCGCCGTCGACCAGCGCCGTAACGATGGCGACCGGCACGGTCTTGTACTGGGTCGAGGAAATGAAGGTCAGCGCGTAGATGAACTCGTTCCAGCACAAGGTGAAGCAGAAGATGAAGGCCGAGATCAGCCCCGGCACGGCGAGCGGCAGGATAATCCGGGTCAGGATCTGCCAGCGGCTGGCGCCGTCCATCAGCGCGCATTCCTCGAGCTCGAACGGGATGGTCTTGAAATAGCCCATCAGCAGCCAGGTCGAGAACGGAATGAGGATGGTCGGATAGGTCAGGATCAGCGCGAACGGCGTGTCGAACAGGCCGTACTGATAGACCACCGTCGACAGCGGAATGAACAGGATCGACGGCGGCACGAGATAGGCGAGGAAGATCAGCCCGCCGGTCACGGTGGCGCCCTTGAAGCGCAGGCGCACCAGCGCGTAGGCGGCGAGCACGCTGGCGAAGATCGACAGCGCCGTGGCGCAGACCGCGACCAGCATCGTGTTCCACAGCCAGGTCGGATACTGCGTGTCGAACAGCAGCTTGGTGATGTGCTTGAGCGTCGGCGACCAGGTCCAGAACGGGTTGAAGGTCTCCATGTCGAGCAACTGCTCGTCCGGCTTCACCGAGGTCAGCGCCATCCAGTAGAACGGGAACAGCAGCACCAGCAGGATCAGCCCGAGCGGCAGATACAGCGTCACCATCCGGCGCGGCACGCTGTTGAGATAGCTCATGCCTTCGCTATGGTCGGCGTTGGCCTGCGCGGCCAGCACGCGTTGCGGGCGGGCGGCCTTCTCGGCGAGCACATCAGTCATTGTCGCCACCCACGCGCGCGTGGCGCGTGCGCCATTCGCGCAAAATGAAAAACTGATCCGGCTTCCGAGTTGCGAAGAATGTCTCAGTCATTGTCGGCACCCTGTTGCCACTTGCGGCGCTGCAGGCCGAACCACGACACCATGATCGCGGCGAGGAGGAACGGGATCATCGCGGTGGCGATCGCGGCGCCTTCGCCGAGATAGCCGCTCATGATCGCGCGCTGGTACGAGAACGTCGCCATCAGATGCGTGGCGTTGACCGGGCCGCCGCGCGTCATCACCCAGATGAGCTGGAAGTCGGTGAAGGTGAACAGCACCGAGAAGGTCATCACCACGGCGATGATCGGGGTGAGCAGCGGATAGGTGATGAAGCGGAAGCGCTGCCACGGCGAGGCGCCGTCGATGGTCGCGGCCTCGTAGAGCGAGGGCGACACGGTCTGCAGGCCCGCAAGCAGGGTGATCGCCACGAACGGCACGCCGCGCCAGATATTGGCGAAGATCACCGACCAGCGCGCGTTCCACACATCGCCGAGGAAATCGATATTCTGGGTGATCAGCCCCATCTTCTTGAGCGACCACGAGATGATGGAGAATTGCGGGTCGAACAGCCACCAGAAGGCGATCGCCGACAGCACGGTCGGCACGATGAACGGGATCAGCACCACGGCGCGGATGATCGCCTTGAACGGCATGTTCTCGTTCAGGAGCAGCGCCAGATAAAGCCCGATGGCGAATTTGATGATGCTGGCGACGGTCGTGTAGAGGATTGTGTTGAACACTGACAGCCAGAACACCGGATCGTCGCGCAGGAAGTCGTAATTCTCGAGGCCGACGAACACGCCCTCGCGGCCGAGCCGCGCATCGGTGAACGACAGCCACACGCCCAGCCCGAGCGGATAGGCCAGAAACAGGATGAGGAACGCCGCCGCCGGCAGCATGAACCACGCACCGAGCCAGTTCTTGTTGACCTTGAGACGGTCCCAGGCGGTGACCTCACGGATCTCCCGGGCCGGTTTGGCTCCTTGCAGGGCGATGCTCACGAGCGATGGCCTCCCGAAAAAGGAAGAAAATGCCGGCAGAGGCGACGGGCCTCTGCCGGCTGAACAGCCTTAGCGATAGATGCGCTTGAGCTGGCGTTCGGCACCGGCGATGGCGCCCTTGGCGTCTTCGCGGCCCGTGCAGTAGTTCGCGAACATGTCGAGCACGACGAAGTCGGCGATCGCGGTCGCCGCCTTTTCGCCGACCGAGCCGAGGCCGCCCGCGGTGAGCGAACGCTTGGCGACATCGCGATACGGCGTGTTCTTCGGGTCCGACGTCCAGATCGGGTTGGCGTCGTACTCGTTGAGGCAGTGCGTCAGGTAGCCCTTCGCCGCCTGGATCCACGGATTGAAGTTCTGCGCGTCGAGCATGAAGGCGATGAGCGCCTTACAGGCCTGCGGGTTCTTCGTGTAGGTCATCGCCAGGATCGGGTACATCAGATGCAGCTCGGTCGGCTTGCCGACCGGACCCACCGGGAAGTACGCGTGGTTCATGTCCTCGGCGATGTCCTTGGCGCTGTTCTGGGCCGCGACGTAGATCGAGATGCCGTTATTGGTCCAGAAGATTTCCTTGGCGAGGAACGCCTTGTTGTTGGATGCATCGTTCCACGAGGCGACACCCGGGATCATGTGGCCGTAGAGCGCCTTGGCGTAATCCAGAGCCTTGACGGTTTCCGGCGAGTTGATGGTCACCTTGTCGTTCTTGTCCACGACCTGGCCGCCCTGGGCCCACAGACACCAGTGAATCCAGGTGTTGCCGTCGCCCGAAGCATGGCCAAGCGCAAAGCCGCCCGGCGTGCCCTGGGCCTTCATGGCCTTGGCGTATTCGAGGAATTCGTCGGTCTTGGTCGGGAACTGCGACCAGCCGGCCTTCTTGGAGGCTTCGACGCGCCAGTTGATGAGCGCGCCCGAGTAGCAGATCGGGATCGCGATCCACTTGTTGCCGCTCTTGCCGTACTTCACGGCGCTGTCGACCCAGCCGCCATGCGCCTTGCCGAGATAATCGGCGACGTCTGTCATGTCGAGGCACTTCTGCGGGAACAGATGCGGTAGCGAATAGAGGCCCCAGAACAGGTCCGGGCCGGTGCCGGTGTTGGCGGCGACCGAAGCCTTCGGCTGCACGTCTTCATAGGATTCGCGCGAGATTTCGACCGGGACGCCGGTCGCCTTGGTGAAGGCGTCGATCAGCTTCACGAAGGCGTCGTCTTCCGCCTGCACAAAGTATTTCCAGCGCAGCATCGACAGCTTGGCGCCCTTTTCCGGCTTCCACGGTGCGTTCTGCGCCCAGGCCTTGGCCCAGTCGAGCAGGGCGGGGCCGCTCAGCGCGCTGATGGCGCCGAATGCCGTGGCGCCTTTAACCAATGTACGGCGTGTCAGGTCAGTCATTGTTCTCTCCCTATGGGTCCGGTTTTGTTTTGGACGCAATTATTTCACGCGTTCAGGCGTTTGCCTGTCGTCGCGTCGAACAGATGCACGTATTGCGGATCTGGTCGCAGCCGGATCTTTTCGCCCGGTTTGAACTGGTGGCGCTCGCGGAAGACCGCGACGACTTCTTCCCCGCCGAGATTGGCGAAGACCTGGGTCTCCGAGCCGGTCGGCTCGATGACAATGAT
This sequence comes from Pseudolabrys sp., assembly GCA_017849615.1. GTDB lineage: Bacteria > Pseudomonadota > Alphaproteobacteria > Rhizobiales > Xanthobacteraceae > Pseudolabrys. The sequence goes on from JAFIGS010000011.1 coordinate 473,609, forward strand.
TTCAGCTTCGGCGCCTTCGCCGGAACCATCCTCGGCGAGCGTGAAATGCTCGGGACGGATGCCGTAGATGACTTCGGTGCCATTGGCGCCGGCCGGCGGATTGACGACCGGCAGCCGCACGCCCTGCGGGCCGACGAATGTGCCGGTGCCGTTGACGCTGAGCTTGCCCTTGAGAAAGTTCATCGCCGGTGAGCCGATGAAGCCGGCGACGAAAACATTGGCCGGCTTGTCGTACAGTTCGAGCGGCGCGCCGATCTGCTCGACGATGCCGTCATGCATGACCACGATCTTGTCGGCCATGGTCATGGCCTCGATCTGGTCGTGCGTGACATAGACTGTGGTGGTCTTGAGCCGCTGGTGCAGCTCCTTGATCTCGGTGCGCATCTGCACGCGAAGCTTGGCGTCGAGGTTGGACAGCGGCTCGTCGAACAGGAACACCTGCGGATCGCGCACGATGGCGCGGCCCATGGCGACGCGCTGGCGCTGACCGCCGGAAAGCTGGCGCGGGTAGCGTTCCAGAAGCACATTGAGACCGAGGATCTCCGCGGCGCGCTTGACGCGGGCGTCGATCTCTTCCTTCGGCGCTTTGCGCAGCTTCATGGAGAACGCCATGTTGTCGGCGACCGTCATGTGCGGGTAGAGCGCGTAGTTCTGGAACACCATGGCGATGTCGCGTTCTTTCGGCGGCACGTTGTTCACAACGCGGTCGCCGATGGCGATTTCGCCTCCTGTAATATTCTCCAGCCCGGCGATCATGCGCAGCAACGTGGATTTGCCGCAGCCGGAAGGGCCGACAAGCACCACGAATTCGCCATCGAGGATGGAAATATCAACGCCGTGAATGACGGCGGTCGTACCGAATGCTTTTCGGACGTCGCGAATCGCGACAGAAGCCATTTCAGTCCCTCCCTGACGACGCTCGATTTTTTATCGAGCATCACCGCGCGCAGGATTGTTCCTGTCTTCGCGGCCGATGCGTCTGACATGCTGCCTGCAACGCGCAGGTGATATCATCATATGATCTCGCCTGCGGCAAGTGCGCACATGCCCACCGCGCCCGCGCCGCAGGCGCATTTATTAGTCTTTTGTCGCAGATCAGGTCGTCATGCCGCCGTCGATCTGCATGGTCTGGCCGGTGTAGTAGCTGGATTCGTCGGAAGCGAGCCAAACCGCGCCCGCTGCTATTTCTTCCGGCGTGCCGAGGCGGCCGATCGGCTGGCGGTCGATAAAATCCTGACGCACGTCCTTTGCCGATTTGGCGAGTTTTTTGGCATTCGTGGCGATGCGGTCGTTGAGCGATGGCGACTGGATGGTGCCGGGGCAGATGGCATTGACGCGCAGACCCTGGCGGACGAAGTCGGCCGCCATCGCCTTGGTCAGCCCGATCACGGCGGCCTTCGTCGTGCCGTACACATAACGATTGGGCAGGCCGCGGATCGAGCCCGCAACCGACGCGATATTGATGATCGATCCGCCGCCGTTCTTGAGCATCGCCGGCACGAAGGCGCGCAAGGTGCGATGCATGGATTTGACGTTGAGGTCGAAGGAAAAATCCCAGTCGTCCTCGCTGCATTCGAGAATGCTGCCTTGATGCACGAAGCCGGCGCAGTTGGCGAGAATGTCCGGCGCGCCGAATTCCTTGATCACTTTGGCCGCGAGCGCGTTCACGGCTTCGGTCGAGCGGGCATCCAGCGCGTAAACCTTGGCCTTCTTGAGGTCCTTCAGCTTCGACGCGTCGAGGTCGGTGGCGATCACCTTGGCGCCTTCGTTGACGAAGGCCTGCGCAATCGCGCGCCCGATTCCCTGTCCGGCCGCCGTCACGAACGCGACCTTGCCCTTCAAACGTCCTGGCACTGTTTTCTCTCCCGATACTATGTTTGTCGGTTGCCTTTGCGGCATATTCTGCGGGCCCCCTCTCCCCTTGGGGGAGAGGGTTGGGGTGAGGGGGCAAGTGAATCCGATAGTTCGTAACCCCTCACCCGGATCGCTGACGCGATCCGACCTCTCCCTATGGGAGAGGTGAAGCGCGCAAGACGTTGGCTAGTGATTGTCCCGCGGAATGTATTTCTGCGCGACGCGCTGGTACTTGACCGCCGGCTTGAGCACCATGCCTTCGCCGAGTTGATCAACCATGCCGCGCTGGATTTCCTGCCACGGCGTCTGGCTCGGCGGATATTTGAAGCCGCCCTGCTTCTCCAGCGCCGCCTTTCGTTCGGCGAACTCCGCCTTGGAAATCAGAATGTCGGCGGTGCCCTTGTTGAGGTCGATGCGGACGCGGTCGCCGGTCTTGAGAATGGCGAGTCCGCCGCCGGCCGCCGCTTCCGGCGAGGCGTTGAGGATCGACGGCGATGCCGAGGTGCCGGACTGACGGCCGTCGCCGATGCAGGGCAGCGACGTGACGCCCTTCCTGATGAGGTAATCCGGCGGCTGCATGTTCACGACTTCCGCCGCGCCCGGATAGCCGATCGGCCCGGCGCCGCGGATGAACAGCATGGTGTTCTCGTCGATCTTGAGCTTTGGATCGTCGATGCGGTGGTGATAATCCTCCGGTCCCTCGAACACGACGGCGCGGCCTTCAAAGGCGTTCAGGTCCTTGGGATTCTTCAGATAGCGGTCGCGGAATTCGTCGGAGATGACCGACAGCTTCATCACCGCGGAGTCGAACAGATTGCCGTGCAGCACCTTGAAGCCGGCCTTTTCCTTCATCGGCTTCTTGTAGGGGCGGATCACGTCTTCGTTGACGATTCTAGCGCGTTTGACGTTCTCGCCCATCGTCTTGCCGTTGACGGTGATGGCGTCGGCGTGGATCTTTTTCGCTTTGAGCAGTTCGTTCATCACAGCGGGCAGGCCGCCGGCGCGATAATATTCTTCGGCGAGATAGAAGCCGGCCGGCTGCATGTTCACCAGCAGCGGGATGTCGAGGCCGACCTTCTCCCAGTCGGAGATGTCGAGCTTGACGCCGATATGTTTGGCGATGGCGTTGATGTGGATCGGCGCGTTGGTCGAGCCGCCGATCGCCGAATTGGCCATAATGGTGTTCTCGAACGCCTTGCGAGTGAGAATGTCGGAGGGCTTCAAGTCCTCATGCACGATTTCGACGGCGCGCACGCCGGTGTCATAGGCGATCTGGCCGCGCTCGCGGTAGGGCGCCGGAATGGCGGCGCAGCCCGGCAGCGACATGCCGAGCGCTTCGGCCAGTGCATTCATGGTCGAGGCCGTGCCCATGGTGTTGCAGTGGCCGACCGACGGCGCCGAGTTGGCGACCAGATCGATGAATTGCTGATAGGTGATCTTGCCGGCGGCGTGATCTTCGCGCGCCTGCCACACAACCATGCCGGAGCCGATACGGCGCTCGCCGTCCCAGCCATTGAGCATCGGCCCGCCCGACAACACGATCGCGGGAATGTTCACGGTCGCCGCCGCCATGATGCAGGCCGGCGTGGTCTTGTCGCAGCCGGTCATCAGCACGACGCCGTCGAGCGGATAGCCGTACAGGATTTCGACGAGGCCGAGATAAGCGAGGTTGCGGTCCAGCGCGGCGCCGGGGCGCTTGCCGGTTTCCTGGATCGGATGCACCGGGAATTCGAAGGCGATGCCGCCGGCGGCTCGGATGCCTTCGCGCACGCGCGAGGCCAGATCGAGGTGATGGCGGTTGCAGGGCGACAGGTCGGAGCCGGTCTGGGCGATGCCGATGATCGGCTTGCCGGAGGTGAGTTCGGCGCGGGTCAGGCCCCAGTTCAGGTAGCGCTCCAGATAGAGCGCGGTCATGCCCGGGTTTTCCGGATTGTCGAACCAGAGCTGCGAGCGCAGGCTCTTGCCCTTCGGCTTCTTTTCGGACGAGCCGGATTTCCGCTGCTTCATGTAATTCGCTCCCTTGGCGCCGGGCGGCGCGTCATTGCTTGGTGGCTGGCTTGTGGCCGCAGCCTTGTTGGGTCGTCTGGAAAGGCGCGCCCTGCTGGCATGTCAGATGCGGGCAAGGCGGTAGCGCGTGGCGAGACCTCCGGGCGGGCTCTAGCCCTTTTAGTTCGGCTCCAAGTTGAGCGTAATTCCCGGGTTTGGGCAACGGGGCGTTTGTGTGCGGTGCGGAAGCCGCGCTCAGCCTGCGCGGCCGGGCTTGCCAGTCGGGATTTGCACCTCAGGGTTTGCGGGGCTCACCCAGGATGCCGGCCAGCATCGCCATACGCACCAGGTCGGACAGGCTGTTGGCGCTCATCTTGGTCATCAGGTTGGCGCGATAGATCTCGACCGTCCGCGGACTGATGCCGAGGTCGAACGCGATAGTCTTGTTCGGGTGGCCCGCGACCAGACCCTCGAGCACCTGGCGCTCGCGGTTGGACAGCGCTGCGAGTTTCTCGTTGATTCCACCCAGTTCGGCATTGCGCTTGCCGTTGTCGGCAACCTCGCTCAAGGCGGATTTGACGGAGGCGATCAGCACATCATCGTCGAACGGCTTTTCCAGAAAGTCGACGGCGCCGATCTTCATCGCCTCGACGGCCAGCGCGATGTCGCCGTGTCCGGTAATGACAATCACCGGAAGTGCGGGCTTGTGCTGCCGCACATGCTTGAGCAGCTCGATGCCGGTGATGTCCGGCATGCGCACGTCGGTCACCACGCAGCCGGAATTGATCTGCGGCAGCGCGTCGATGAATGCCTTGGCGGAGTCGAAACCGCGCGCCTTGATGCCCGCGGTCGAGAGCAGAAACTCGAGCGACTGGCGGACGGCGTCGTCATCGTCAATCACATAGATGGTCGGATCGGCCATGGTCGGTTTTGCAGGCTCAGTCATCGTCGACGTCACCCTCCTGTACCGCCGCGAGCGTGAAATGGAAAGTCGTGCCGCCGTTCGCATTGGGTTCCGCCCAGATGCGGCCGTTGTGCGCCTCGATGATGGTGCGCGATATCGACAGCCCGACGCCCATGCCCTGCGCCTTGGTGGTGATGAAGGGCTGGAACAGATGGTCGGCGACCTCGGCCGCGATGCCCGGCCCGGTGTCGGCGACGCTGACGCGCACCTGGCCCTCGCCCTCGGGAACGACCGAAACGGTCAGGTCGCGAATACTGGACTCTTCCATGGCGTCCATGGCGTTGCGGATGAGGTTGAGCAGAACCTGCTGGACCTGCACCCGGTCGGCGAGCACGAGATCGACATGCGGGTCGAACTTGAACTGCACGCGGATGCCGCGGTCTTTCACGCCGACCAGCGCCAGCGCGCTCGCTTCCTCAACCAGCTTGGTGATGCTTTCGACTCGCCGCTCGCTCTCGCCGCGGGCGACGAAATCGCGCAGCCGGCGGATGATCTGCCCGGCCCGCATCGCCTGCTCGGACGCCTTGCCGAGCGCATCGCGCAGCACCGGAATCTGTTCGGCGCTGTCGCCCTCGAGAATGCGCTGCGAACCTTTCAGATAGTTCGAAATCGCCGCCAGCGGCTGGTTGAGCTCGTGCGCCAGGGTCGAGGCCATCTCGCCCATCGCGGTGAGCCGTGAGATATGCACGAGTTCGGATTGCAGTTCCTGCAGCCGCTGCTCGGTCTGCTGCCGCTCGGTCAGGTCGCGGATGAAGCCTGTGAAGAAGCGGCGGTCTCCCGAGCGCATTTCGCCGACGGCGAGCTCCATGGGAAAGGTCGAGCCGTCCATGCGCTGACCCACCACGACACGGCCAATGCCGATGATGCGGCGTTCGCCCGTGCGCCGGTAGCGGTTGATGTATTCGTCATGATTCGTCTGATAAGGGTCCGGCATCAGTATCTTGACGTTCTTGCCGATGACGTCGGCGGCCTTGCAGCCGAACAGCCGCTCGGCGGCGCTCGAGAATGACTGCATGTTGCCGAACTCGTCGATCACGATCATCGCTTCCGGAACGGTGTCGAGGATCGACTGCAGATGCGCTTCGCGCGCCAGTGCATTGCGCGTCATGATGTTGGCGCGTTCGCGGTTGAGGCGTAGCAGCTCGCCGCCCCACGCGGTTGCCGCGCCGATCAGCGCGAAGGCAATGGTGCTGACCACGAGGGTCTGCGACGGGGGGCCGTCGGTGCCCAACAGCAGTATGGTGCAGAGCAGGCTCAGCGCGGTGGCGAGCAGGCCGGGCCCAAGGCCCCCCAGGCCCGACGCGAGCAGGATCGGCGGTACGAAATACAAGAATACCGCGTCGCTGTAGAGGTCGGGCGTGAGCAGCGCGCGGGCCGCCAGCGCCAGCACGACCACGATCGGCGCGACACCGTAACGCCAGACGCCGTTCTGCGGCTGGACGGTGAAAGGCCCAATTTTTTCAAACACTTCCGACATCCAGCCTTACCCCGCCGGGCGACATTTGGATAACCGCCTGGGCCGGTATCCCGCACCTCCGGGAAAACCCCTATGGAGATTATCTGAATTTTGGCCGGTGCGCGCCTGGCTTACCAAGGTGCCATCCAATCGAGCGCAGGTTGCGCTCCAGACAGGATGGATCAGATGCACAGCCAGATGACCGCCCGGACCTCCCAGGCTCACACGAACGCCGCCGCCATGGCGCGTCCCCAGACCATGGGTGAAACGATCGAGCTGATGGGCGCGGTGATGCCGTTCGCCCGCAACGCGGAAATCTACGGCGAGAACGAGCCCGCCGAATATCTCTACAAGGTCGTCAGCGGCGCCGTGCGGACCTATCGGGTTCTCAACGACGGCCGCCGCCAGATCGGCGCCTTCTATCTGCCGGGCGATGTCTTCGGCATCGAAGTCAGCGACCAGCACACCTTCTCGGCCGAGTCGATCGTGGACAGCAAGGTGATGCTGATCAAGCGCAGCTCGCTTGCGTCCTTGGCGGGGCGCAGCGTCGACGTCGCGCGCCAGCTCTGGACCATGGCGGCGACCGAACTGCAGCGCACCCAGGACCACACCATGCTGCTGATCAAGACCGCGCAGGAGCGCGTCGCCGGATTCCTGCTCGAAATGGCCAAGCGCGCGCCGCGCGCCAATGCCGTCGAGCTGCCGATGTCGCGTCAGGACATTGCGGACTATCTCGGTCTCACCATCGAAACCGTGTCGCGCACCCTGACCCAGCTTGAGAATTCGGCGGCGATCGAAGTGCCGACCTCGCGCCGCATCGTGTTGCGCAATCAGGCCGCGCTGAGCCGCCTGAACGGCTGATTTCCGAGAGCTTTGAGTTTCCTCCCCCGACTGCCCCGGCCGTTCGCCGGGGCTTTTCTTTACGCGCGGCGATTGACTTCGATCAACATCATACCCCTACCGCGGTGTTGAGATGCGGCATCCATTCCAGGAGGCCAGCCATGAACGCCAGCGATGTCATGACCCGCGATGTCGTCACGATCGGACCCGACGCCACCGTGCTGCAGGCGGCGCGGCTGATGCTGCAGAACCGGATCAGCGGCCTGCCGGTGATCGACGCCGAGGGCAACCTTGTCGGCGTCGTCTCGGAAGGCGACTTCCTGCGCCGCCGCGAAACCAGGACCGAGAAGCGCCGTTCGCGCTGGCTCGAATTCATCATGGGGCCGGGCAAGATCGCGGAAGAATACACCCATACGCATGGCAGCCGGGTCGACGAGGTCATGACCCGCGACGTGCAGACCGTCGATGAAAACGCGGCGCTCGAGGACATCATCGAGTTGATGGAGAGGCACCGTATCAAGCGCGTCCCGGTGATGTCGGGCGCCGCTCTGGTCGGCATCGTGACGCGCTCCAACCTGATGCGGGCCATGGTGAGCATCGCCCGGGTGACGCCGGCCTCGGCGTCGCCGAAGGACGACGGCGCCATCCGCAACCAGATCCTGGCCGAGATGGACGCACAGAGCTGGGCGCCGGTCGCCTCGCTCGACGTCGTGGTTCGGGACGGCGTGGTCGAACTGTTCGGCGTGATTACCGACGAGCGGCAGCGCGACGCCGTCAAGGTCGCCTGCGAGAACGTCGCCGGCGTCAAGTCGGTGAAGGATCATTTGTGCTGGATCGATCCGGTATCGGGCGTCGCGCTCGAAGCTTCAGATATTGCCGAGCCGCCGCGCCACTGAGGCGCCGCCGCGGCTTTGATTTCCGTCAAGGTGGGGCGGCGCCGGTGGACGATAGTGGCGCAGATCGCCGGCAACCGGCGGTCGTGCGTCTCACTGCGTAACCGACGGAGGCATGCATGTCGTTACGATCTCTCATTCCGGTCGGCCGTGACCGGCAGAACAATATCAAGGCCGAGCCCTTCTTTTCCCTGCAGCGCGAAATCGACCGCCTGTTCGACGATTTCGCTCGCGGCTTTCCCACGCTGAGCAGCTTCGGCAACGGCAATGGCAACGGCGGCAAGCTGTTGCCGAGCGTCGATGTCGTCGAGACCGACAAGGAGATCGAGATCACGGCCGAACTGCCGGGGCTCGAGGAGAAGGACGTCCAGCTCAACGTCGCCGACAATGTCCTCACCATCCGCGGCGAGAAGAAAGCCGAGAAGGAAGAGAAGGACAAGGATTACCGGCTGGTCGAACGCAGCTATGGCGCCTTCGAGCGCACTCTGGAATTGCCGGCTGGCGTCGATGTTGACGCGATCAAGGCCAGCATCGCCAAGGGCGTGCTCAAGGTCACCGTGCCGAAGCCGGCGCCGGCGCAAGCCAAGAAGATCGAGGTCCAGTCCGCGGCCTGACGGCTGACCTGCCTTGTCATCTGCCAGACCGGCGCGCCGCGTGCCCCCCACGCGGCGCGCTTTTGTTTGGGCGAGCTTTGCCCTGCAACTCTTCGGTGCCCGTTTGACTTGGCTCAACGGCATCCGCCGGTTGTCCGCCATCATCTCGTCCCGAGACAACTCGTCCGGGAGGATGCCCATGTCGGCTCAGCCAGCCATTGCGCCCGCCGCCGGCGGCGCCCCGTCCAGCACCAACTGGTTCGCCTCGAACTGGGGCCTGATCGCCGCGCTCGCGGCGATGATCGCCGTGCTTCTGTTGCCGACGCCGGCGGGGCTGCCGGTCGCCGGCCATCGCATGCTGGCGATCTTCGCCTTCGCGGTCATCGTCTGGATCACCGAAGCGCTCGATTACGCCATCAGCGCCGTCGTCATCGCCGCGCTGATGGCGCTGCTGCTCGGCCTGTCACCGAACATCGCCAATCCCAAGGTGCTGATCGGCACCGGCGCGGCGCTGACCACGGCCGTGAGCGGCTTCGGCAACACGGCGCTGACCCTGGTCGCGGCCGCGCTGTTCCTTGCCGCCGCCATGACCATCACCGGCCTCGACCGCCGCATCGCGCTGGTCATTCTGGCGCGCGTCGGCGCCCGCACCAGCCGCATCGTCATCGGCAGCATCGTCGTCGCCACCGTGCTCGCCTTCCTGGTGCCGAGCGCCACGGCGCGCGCCGCCGCGGTGATTCCGATCATGATGGGTATCGTCCTGGCCTTCGGCGTCGACAAGCGGAGCCGCTTCGCCGGTCTGTTGATGATCACCACCGTGCAGGCCGTCAGCATCTGGAACGTCGGCATCAAGACCGCCGCGGCGCAGAACATGGTGGCGGTCGGCTTCATGCATACCTTGCTCAAGCAGGACGTGACCTGGCTGAACTGGCTCATCGCCGCGGCGCCGTTCTCGATCCTGATGTCGATCGGCCTTTACGTCATCATGATGGTGATGATGCCGCCGGAGGCAAAGGAGATCCCCGGCGGCCAGGCCGCGGTGCAGAAGTCCCTGAGCGAACTCGGCCCGATGACCGGCCGTGAGGCGCGCCTGCTGGCGATCTCGCTCACGCTGCTCTGCTTCTGGGCCACCGAGGGCATCCTGCATTCCTTCGATTCATCGACAACGACGGTCGTCGCCGTGGCGCTGCTGTTCCTGCCCGGCATCGGCGTGATGGACTGGAAGAAGGCCAATCCGCTGATCCCGTGGGGCACCATCGTGCTGTTCGGCGTCGGCATCAGCCTCGGCACCGCGTTGTTGCAGACGCAAGCGGCGCCGTGGCTCGCCAACCTCATCGTGCAGGGGTTCGGCCTCAACGCCATGCCGGTCCTAACCATCCTGGCGGTGATGGCGGCCTTCCTGATCGTCATCCATCTCGGCTTCGCCAGCGCGACGGCGCTCGCCTCGTCGATGATCCCGATCGTGATCGCGGTGATGCAGAAAGTGCAGACGCCGGGCCTCAACGTTCTAGGCATGACGCTGCTGCTGCAGTTCGTCGTCTCGTTCGGCTTCATCCTGCCGGTGAATTCGCCGCAAGGCATGGTGGCCTACGGCACCGAGACTTTCGCGGCGCGCGACTTTGTCCGTACCGGCATCGTCATCACCGTGCTGGCCTACGCGCTGACGCTGCTGCTCGGCGCTACCTACTGGCGCTGGCTGGGATACGTCTGACGTGGGGCCATTTGAGAAGGAGGACAGTACAATGAAACGGCGACGAATGATGGCGACGGCAGTACTGATCGCAGGCCTCGCGGCAGCGCCCGCGCTGGCCCAGCCGATGGGACCCGGTGGACCGGGTTACGGCCCCGGCATGATGATGGGTCCGGGGATGATGGGCGGGCGCGACGGTCGCGGCATGGCGTGGATGTGTTCGCCGCGAGGCGCGGGGCTTGCCGAGTGGCGCAAGGAACGCATCGAGCGGTTGCTTAAGCCGACCGAGGCGCAGCGCAAGGCGCTGGACGACCTGCAGGCTGCTTCGGTCAAAGCGGCTGAAACGGTCACGGCGGCATGCCCGGGCGAATTTCCCGTCAGCGCTCCGGCCCGGCTTGAGCTGATGGAGAAGAGGATGGAGGCCATGCTCGCCGCAGTGAAGACGGTGCGCCCGGCCTTCGATGCGTTCTACGCAACGTTGAGCGAAGAGCAGAAGGCGCGCCTCAATTCATCGGCGCCGCGCGGATGGGGCTGGGGCCGCTGGCGGTGATCCCGCTTCCGGTTCTGCGAATAAAAGAAGCCCCGGCCTTGGCCGGGGCTTCTTGGTCTTGGCGGGCGTGCAGGACGACCCGCACGATCTTTACGAAGTCTCAGAACTTGTAGGTGACGCCGGCGCCGATCAGCCACGGGTCGAGATTGACCTTGCCGGTCATCGGAGCGCCGCCGACGATGCCGTCCCAGCTCGGGCGCAGCCACAGCTTCTTGACGTCGACGTTGATGCCCCAGTGCCTGTCGATCATATAGTCGAAGCCGATCTGCAGGGCCGGAGCGGCGGTGTTCTTCAGGTGGCTGCTCGTGACCGTGCCGCCCGCGGCCGACTGGCTGAAGAAGAAAGTGTAGTTCACGCCGGCGCCGATATAGGGCTTGAACGCGCCCCAATCGGTGAAGTGATACTGCAAGGTCAGGGTCGGCGGCAGCAGCCAGGCCTTGCCGACGTCAACACCGGCGATCGTACCGGTGCCGCTCACGCTATGCTTGGTGACACCAAGGATGAGTTCGGCCGCGATGTTTCTGGTGAAAAAATAGGTGATGTCGAGTTCCGGAACGAGCGAATCCGTCGTCGTCAGACTCGAGCCCGCGATCTGGTCGACCGTGCCCGAGTTGCGCGTCACCACGCCCAGCGCGCGCAAGCGGATCATCCACGGATTGAATAGATCGACGACCGGCGCCTTGTAGACCGGTTTGGCCGGCAGATCGGCCGCGACGGCGGGCGCCGCTGCGAGACCGAGGAACGCCGCGACAAGCGCCGGCGCGATTTTACGAAGTGTCATGTTTGACCCCTGAACCCCATTTAGTGCGCGGCGCGATGCCGCGATCGAGGATTGAACGGCTAACATTCAACAGGCGGGCGACCCCGGTAAAATTGACCGACGTCAAACAAATTGGCGAACTGTTGTCGCCGTGCATCGGTGCCGCACATTTCAAGGCGCGATACCGCCAGAACAATCGCGATGAGTTGCGTGTAGCGCAGGATTTACCGCGCTTTCGATAAGAGCCAGCTATTGCGCCGGGATGGATATTGATGGGGCGACGCCGACGAATCGCCGCGGCTTCGCGGCGTGATCGACGCAAGCGGCGCGTTTTCCCGGCCATACCACAGTTTGACTTGCATCAAGGCTGCCGAGGGCAGGGTCTCCAATAGTGCATAAGGGCCGGCATTCCGTCCGGCCACTTACGCAACGGAAGTCCTCCCATGGCGAACGCGCTCGCTCCCCAGAAAAGAATGACCATCGGCGAAGGCGGCTTGGCGCTGGCCCTCACGGCGTTGGCGCTGTTGACAATTGTAATCGCAGCCAAGGCCTATACGCCGGAATACGCATTCCATGCCTATCTTTTCACCGCCGCGAGCATCGCCGCGGTCTTTGCCATCGCCAACCGTTACTTCAGCCGCCCGGCCGAAAAGCCGCCGTTGTTCACGGCCGACGGGCGGCCCAACTACAATATGGGCCCCGTCAAGTTCGCGACCGTCGCGGCGATGCTCTGGGGCATTGCCGGCTTTCTGGTCGGCGTCATCATCGCCCTGCAACTCGCTTTCCCGGCGCTCAATCTCGACCTGCCGTGGACCAGCTTCGGCCGCCTGCGCCCGCTGCACACCTCGGCGGTGATCTTCGCCTTCGGCGGCAACGTTCTGATCGCAACGTCGTTCTATGTCGTCCAGCGCACCTGCCGCGCCCGGCTGGCCGGCGATCTCGCGCCGTGGTTTGTCATTCTCGGCTACAACTTCTTCATCGTCATTGCCGGCACCGGCTATTTGCTCGGCATCACCCAGGGCAAGGAATACGCCGAGCCGGAATGGTACTCGGACCTGTGGCTGACGGTCGTCTGGGTCGTGTATCTGCTGGTGTTCCTGGCCACGATCTGGCGGCGGACCGAACCGCACATCTATGTCGCCAACTGGTTCTATCTCGCCTTCATCGTCACCATCGCGGTGCTGCATCTCGGCAATAACCCGGCAATTCCGGTGTCGATCTTCTCGTCGAAGTCCTACATCGCCTGGTCCGGCGTGCAGGATGCCATGGTGCAGTGGTGGTACGGCCACAACGCGGTCGGCTTCTTCCTGACCGCCGGCTTCCTCGCCATCATGTACTACTTCATCCCGAAGCGCGCCGACCGGCCGGTCTATTCTTACCGGCTTTCGATCATCCACTTCTGGGCGCTGATCTTCCTCTACATCTGGGCCGGCCCGCACCATCTGCACTACACGGCACTGCCGGACTGGGCGCAGACGCTCGGTATGACCTTCTCGATCATGCTGTGGATGCCTTCCTGGGGCGGCATGATCAACGGCATCATGACGCTGTCGGGTGCCTGGGACAAACTGCGCACCGATCCGGTGCTGCGCATGATGGTGGTGTCGGTCGCCTTCTACGGCATGTCGACCTTCGAAGGTCCGATGATGTCGGTGAAGGTCGTCAACTCGCTGTCGCACTACACCGACTGGACCATCGGTCACGTCCACTCCGGCGCGCTCGGCTGGGTCGCCTACATTTCCTTCGGCGCCATTTATTGCCTGGTGCCGTGGCTGTGGAATCGCCGCCTCTACTCGCTCAAGCTGGTCAACTGGCACTTCTGGGTCTCGACGATCGGCATCGTGCTCTACATCACGTCGATGTGGGTCGCGGGCATCCTGCAGGGCTTGATGTGGCGCGCCTACACCGCGCTCGGCTTCCTCGAATACTCCTTCGTGGAGACGGTCGAGGCCATGCATCCCTTCTATGTGATCCGGGCACTCGGCGGAATCCTGTTCCTCTGCGGTGCGCTGATCATGGCCTTCAATCTCTGGATGACGGTGAATTCGCAAGCCGTCGCCGGAGAAGCCGAAATCCGGCTCCAGCCTGCCGAATAAACGGGGACGACAATGTCACTCTGGCAAAAACACGCCATCTTCGAAAAAAACTCCATCGTTCTCCTGCTCGGCATTCTCGTGATGATCGCCGTCGGCGGTCTCGTGGAAATCGTGCCGCTGTTCTATCTCAAGAACACGATCGAGAAGGTCGACGGCGTGCGGCCCTATACGCCGCTCGAACTGGCCGGCCGCGATATCTATGTCCGCGAAGGCTGCTACCTCTGCCACTCGCAGATGATCCGCCCGCTGCGCGACGAGGTCGAACGCTACGGCCATTATTCGCTGGCGGCCGAGAGCATGTACGACCATCCATTCCAGTGGGGTTCGAAGCGCAACGGTCCTGACCTGGCGCGTATCGGCGGCAAGTACTCGGACGACTGGCATCGCGACCATCTGCGCGATCCGCGTTCGGTCGTGCCGGGCTCGATCATGCCTGGCTACGGCTTCCTGGAGAACACCGATCTCGACTACGCGCATATCCAGCAGAACATGAAGGTGCAGGCCATGCTCGGCGTGCCCTACACCGACGACATGATCTCCCGCGCCAGGGAAGATGTGGTGACGCAGGATACGGCCGACAGCCCGGACGCCGTCGATCTTGCCAAGCGATATCCGAAGGTCAACGCGCGCAGCTTTTCCGGCAAAGGCGGGCGGGTCACCGAGGCGGATGCGCTGATCGCCTATCTGCAGAAGCTCGGCACCGAAGTCGACTTCAAGATGTACGACGATAAAGCCAATATTCGCTGAGCTTTAAGGACCGAAACGATGGACCCGACCTATCAAGCCGCCGCCGAGTTTTCCCAGCAATGGGGGCTCGTCTACTTCGTGACTATCTTCGCGGTTGTTTTGGCTTATGCGCTCTGGCCCTCGCGCCAGAAGCAATTCGACGAAGCCGCGCGTATTCCGCTGCAGGAGGACTGAGTCGTGGCTGACGAACACAAGCATATAGATCCCCTCACGGGAACTGCGACGACCGGGCATGAGTGGGACGGCCTGCGCGAACTGAATACGCCGCTGCCGCGCTGGTGGCTCTGGCTGTTCTATCTCACGATCGTCTGGTCGGTCGGCTACTGGATCGTGTATCCGGCCTGGCCGCTCCTCACGAATTCGACGCAAGGGCTGCTCGGCTACCACTCGCGAGCGGCCATTGTCGACGACCTTAACGCCCTGCAGGCGCAGCGCGGGCCGATGATGGCGAAGCTCGCTTCGGCGAGCACGGTGGATATCCTTGCCGATCCTCAACTGATCGACTTCGCGCGGGCGCAGGGCCGCGTGGCGTTCGCCGACAACTGCGCGCCGTGCCACGGCGCCGGCGGGGCGGGCGCCCGGGGCTATCCCAACCTCAACGACGACGACTGGCTGTGGGGCGGCAAGATCGCGGATATCGAGCAATCGATCCGTTATGGCATCCGCTCCGGCCATGACAAGGGCCATCAGGGCAACATGCCGCCCTTCAAGGACGTGCTGAAGCCGGCGGAGATGTCGAATGTCGCCGACTATGTGCGCTCGCTGTCCGGGCTTTCGACCGAGGCCGGCGCCGATCTCAAGGCCGGCCAGAAGATCTTCGCGGACAACTGCGCCGCCTGTCACGGCGACGCCGGCAAGGGTAACCGCGAAGTCGGCGCCCCGAACCTGACCGACAAGATCTGGCTCTATGGCTCCGACAAGGCGACCATCGTGCAGGGTCTGCAGCAGGGCCGCGGCGGCGTCATGCCGGTGTGGGAAGGGCGTCTGTCCGAGCCGGTC
The DNA here is from genome assembly GCA_017849615.1 of Pseudolabrys sp. Lineage (GTDB taxonomy): Bacteria > Pseudomonadota > Alphaproteobacteria > Rhizobiales > Xanthobacteraceae > Pseudolabrys. The sequence goes on from JAFIGS010000011.1 coordinate 489,037, forward strand.
ATCAAGGCGCTGGCCGTCTACGTCTACGGCTTCGGCGGCGGCGAGAAGTAGTCTTCCGTCCCCTCTCCCCTGGCGGGCGAGGGGACGAAGTTGACCCACATCAACACGCCCGATTCCGCCGGATTTAGACTACCCCGGTAATTTCCGGCGGAACACGTGATGACACAGCTCGAAGAACTGGTGCGGCAATCCGAGGTCAAGGCGCCGCCCTTCATGCCGGGCGATGACGACAACGACGACATTCCGCTCTACGCCGCCCGCCGCAAGATCTATCCGCAGAGCATCCACGGCACCTTCCGCCGCATCAGGTGGGCGGTGCTGCTCGTCACCCTGGGCATTTACTATCTCCTGCCCTTCGTGCGCTGGGACCGCGGGCCGGACGCACCGTCGCAGGCGGTGCTGATCGACTTCCCGAACCACCGGTTCTACTTCTTTTTCATCGAGCTGTGGCCGCAGGAGGTCTATTACCTCACCGGGCTTCTCATCCTCGCCGCCATCGGCCTGTTCCTGATGAACGCGCTCGCCGGCCGGGTCTGGTGCGGCTATCTCTGCCCGCAGACGGTGTGGACCGATCTCTACATGGCGATCGAGCGCTTCACCGAGGGCGATCGCCGCGAACACCTCAAGCGCGAGTCGCAACCCTGGACGCTCGAGACCTACGCGCGCAAGGGCGCCAAGCATTTCCTCTGGCTGATGGTGGCGTGGTGGACCGGCGGCGCCTGGGTTCTGTACTTCGCCGACGCGCCGACCCTGGTGAAGGAGCTCGCCACCGGCGAGGCGCCGTTCGTCGCCTACGCCTGGATCGGCATTCTCACCCTCACGACCTACGCGCTCGCCGGCCATCTGCGCGAACAGGTCTGCCTCTATATGTGCCCGTGGCCGCGCATCCAGGCGGCGCTGACCGACGAATACGCCCTCAACGTCACCTATCGCTACGACCGCGGCGAACCGCGCATGTCGGTCAAGAAGGCCGACCAGCTCAAGGCGCAAGGCCAGCGCGTCGGCGACTGCGTCGATTGCCTGCAATGCGTCCATGTCTGCCCGACGGGCATCGACATCCGCGAAGGCTCGCAGCTCGGCTGCATCCAGTGCGGCCTGTGCATCGACGCCTGCGACAACATCATGGCGAAGCTCGGCCGCCCGACCCGCCTCATCGCCTACGACACCGACCTTAACATCAAGGCGCGGCTCGAGGGCCGGCCGGCGGTGTACAAGCTGATCCGCTGGCGCACCGCGCTCTATGCGGCGATCATCGCCGTCGCCGGCGGCATCATGCTGTACACCCTGGCGACGCGCGGCTCGGAAGGCATCAGCGTCATCCACGACCGCAACCCGATGTTCGTGCGGCTGTCGGACGGCTCGCTGCGCAACGGCTACACCATCCGCATCGTCAACAAGCAGCTCAAGTCGCGCGACTTCATCGTCGCGGTGGACGGCCTGCCGTCGTCGCTGGTGGATTTCGTCGGCCTGCCGCCGCGCGCCGATGGCCGTCAGCTCGTCGCCGTCGGCCCGGACCAGACCAAGGAAGTGCGCGTTCTGGTCACCGACTACAGCAGCACGCCGCCGCCGGCGTCCACCACCGTGCTGTTCAGCCTGATCGACGTCAACACCGGCGCGGTGGCGCAGATGCGCGACCACTTCTTCGGCCCCGAGGGGAGATAACACGATGGCAACCACGCCCACACGTCCGCGTGAACTCACCGGCCGCGGTGTCCTCATCTGGTTCATCGGCTTCTTCGCCGTGATCTTCGCCGTCAACGCCGTCATGGTGAAGGCCGCGACGTCGACCTTCGGCGGCGTCGAGACGACCAGTTCGTACAAGGCCGGCCTCAAGTTCAAGGACGAGATCGCCGCCGCCGCGAAGCAGGCCGGCCTGCAATGGCATGTCGACGGCAAACTTGTACACGACAAGGCCGGCGAGGCCGTGCTCGACATCGCGGTGCGCGACGCTGCCGGCAAGGCGGTGACCGGGCTCGCCGCCACAGCGCTGCTGGCGCATCCCGCCGACGCGCGGCGCGATCACGAAGTGCCGCTCGGCCTTGTCGGCACCGGACAATTCCACGGCGTCGTCGTCGCCCCGGCGGGGCAGTGGGAGCTGATCATCGACCTCGAGCGCGACGGCGAGCGCGTGTTCCGCTCCCGCAGCCGCGTCGTGATGAAGTGAAACCGATTGGTGCAGCGTGCTCGCTTCACCTCTCCCATAGGGAGAGGTCGGATTGCGAAGCAATCCGGGTGAGGGGTTACGGCCTATCGAGAGTCATTTACCCCCCTCACCCCACCCCTCTCCCCACAGGGGAGAGGGAGCGTGCTGTGCATGTTGCAACTGCATCCCATAATCTGACCAATCACCAGCTTCCATGACCGAAACCCTCGATGTCTCGCCTTACATCAAGCCGGAAGCCGACGGCACCAGCGGCATGGATGTGGCCGTCGAGGGTATCACATGCGGCGCATGCATCGGACGCATCGAGCATGCGGTGAAGAGTCTCCCCGGCGTTACCGAGGCGCGGGTCAATTACAGCAACCGCCGCCTGCATGTCGCCTGGTCCGATGCGCTCGATGAGCCGGCGCGCATCTTCGAGGCGCTGCGCGCCAACGGCTATCGTGGCCATCCCTTCGTGCCATTGCGCGCCGAGGAGGAGGAGGCCGCCGAGACGCGGCGGCTGACGCGCTGCCTCGCCGTCGCCGGTTTCGCCGCCATGAACGTGATGCTGCTGTCGGTGTCGGTGTGGTCGGGCAATGTCACCGACATCACGCCGGAGACGCGCGACTTCTTCCACTGGGCCTCGGCGCTGATCGCGCTGCCCGCCGGCGCCTATGCGGGCCAGCCCTTCTTCACCAGCGCCTGGGTCGCGTTGCGCGCCGGCACGCTGAACATGAATGTGCCGATTTCGCTCGGCGTCATTCTCGCGCTCGGCATGTCGGTGGTCGAAACCGCCAACCACGCCGAGCACGCCTATTTCGATTCGGCGCTGATGCTGCTGTTCTTCCTGCTGGTCGGCCGCGCGCTCGAGCACGCCATGCGCCGCAAGACGCGCGCCACCGCCGGCAATCTCGCCGCGTTGCGCGCCGACACGGCGCATCGCTTCAACGGCGACGAACTCGTCAGTGTGCTGGCGGGCGCGCTCAAGGCGGGCGACCGCATTCTCGTCAAGCCCGGCGAGCGCGTGCCGGCCGATGGCGAGGTCATCAACGGCGTTTCCGAGATCGACGACAGCCTGATCACCGGCGAGACCGCGCGCCGCGCCATCAAGGCCGGCGCCAAAGTCTATGCCGGCAGCCTCAATTTCACCGGCACGCTCACCTTGCGTGTCACCGCCGCGGGCGGCAATTCGCTGCTCGACGAGATCGAGAAGCTGCTGGAGAAAGCCGCCAGCGCGAAGTCGCGCACGCGCCGGCTCGCCGACAAGGCGGCGCGTGTCTATGCGCCGGTGGTGCACGTCACCGCGGCGCTGACCTTTCTCGGCTGGTGGCTCTATGGCCTGTCGCTGCACGATTCGATCATCATCGCCATCGCGGTGCTGATCATCACCTGCCCTTGCGCGCTGGCGCTGGCCATTCCGGCGGTGCAGGTCGTCGCCTCCGGCACGCTGTTCCGCCGCGGCATCATCCTGAATGCCGGCGATGCCATCGAGCGTCTCGCCGAAGCCGACACCATCGTATTCGACAAGACCGGCACGCTGACCTTGCCCGAGCCGCGCGTCGTCAATGCCGCGGAGGTCGATGCCGCACTGTTGCAGGCCGCGTCGCGGCTGGCGCAGTCCAGCCGGCATCCTTTGGCCATGGCGCTGGCGAAGGAAGCCGCGAGCACAACGCCGTTCGACGGCGCAGTCGAGGAGCCGGGGCAGGGTGTGCGCGCGAATGTCGATGGTGCCGAGATGCGGCTCGGCAGTGCGGCGTTCTGCAATGTCCCCGCCACCGTGCGGGGCGAGGGTATGTCCCACATCTATTTCCGCCACGGCGACCGCGCCGCCGCTTTCTCCATCGCGCAAAGCCTGCGGCCGGATGCTATCGAAACCGTGCAGGCGCTACGCGATCTCGGCTTCGATCTGCACATTCTCTCCGGCGATCGCAGCGAAGCGGTGGCGCCGGTCGCGCAGGCGCTCGGCATTCCGCAATGGCAGGGCGGCGTTAATCCGGCGCAGAAGATCGCGTTCATCGAAATGCTCAAGCAAAGGGGCCGCCGCGTGCTGATGGTCGGCGATGGCCTCAACGACGCGCCGTCGCTGGCCGCCGCGCATGTGTCGCTGTCGCCGATCTCGGCCGCTGACGTCACCCAGGCGCAGGCCGACGCCGTATTCCTCGGCGAGCGGCTGGCGGGCGTGCGCGATGCGGTGACGATCTCGCGCCGCGCCCGCCGCCTGATGGTGGAAAATCTCTGGCTCGCCGTGATCTACAATCTTATCGCCGTGCCGATTGCGATTGCCGGGCTGGTGACGCCGCTGATCGCCGCGGCGGCGATGTCCGGCTCGTCGCTGCTGGTCACGCTGAATGCGCTGCGCGCCAATGTCAAAGACACGAATGCGGAAGCCGCCACCAACTCCGCTCATTCCCGCGCAGGCGGGAATCCAGCCTCTGGGTCCCCGCTTGCGCGGGGGCGAACGGAAATGGCCGGTTTGCCCGCGGAAACGAGCGCGACATGAACGTCATCATCTATCTGCTGCCGCTGGCGCTCGGCCTTGGCCTGCTCGGCCTGTTTGCGTTCCTGTGGGCGCTCAAGAGCGGCCAGTACAGCGACATGGAAGGCGCGGCCTATCGCGTGCTGTCGGATGAGGATGTGGAGTGATCTTCTTATCCCTCCCTCGGAGGGGGAGGGATAGGAAACGTCACTTCCCCAGCATCACCGTCTCGAATTCCGCCGGCAGCACGATCTCCAGCAATTCGCAATCGTCGGAATAGCCGAGCACGGTGTGCTTGATCTTCGGCGGCTGGATCCAGCAGGCGCCGGCCTCGAAGGTGTGCACGCCTTCGCCTTCGAACTCGGTCTTGTACCAGCCCTTGAGCACATAGATCATCTGCAGTTCCACATCGTGGAAATGCGGATGCGCGACATCCTCCGCCTTGAACGGCGGGATGAAGCGGATCACATGCGCCTGCACCATGCCGGAGGTGGCGAGCGCAAGGCCGAGGTCGCGATATTTCGCGTAAGAGCGCAGGCCCTGGTCGAAGTCGGCCTCGTTATGATGGCTGACGTGAAACTTCTGCGTCGGCTTCTTGGGCCGGGTTCTCGCCGACACGGCGCGGCGCGCATTGGCCTTGGCCGCCTTGCGCGGCTGGGCGAGCTTCGGCAGCTTTTTCCTTGTTTTGGAACGCTTTTTGGCCATTGATGCCTCCCTTCGCGCCCCGCAATTGGATCATGGCCTTTGATTTCATGGAAGAGCCCGCAACACCCGTCATCCGGATTTTCGTCGATGCCGATGCCTGCCCGGTCAAGAACGAGGTATACCGGGTGGCCGAGCGCTACGGCCTCAAGGTGTTCATCGTCGCCAACTCGTTCATGAACGTGCCGCGCAGCGACCTGATCGAGCGCGTCATCGTGCCGGAAGGGCCGGATGTCGCCGACGGGTGGATCGCCGCGCGGGCAGGGGCTTATGACATCGTCATTACCGCCGACATTCCGCTGGCGGCGCGCTGCGTCAGGAATGGCGCCAGCGTGCTGTCGCCGACCGGCAAGGTGTTCGACGACGACGCCATCGGCATGGCGCTGGCGAGCCGTAACCTGATGGCCGATCTGCGCAGCGCCGGCGCCGTGACGCGCGGTCCGCCGCCGCTGTCGCGGCAGGACGTGTCGCGGTTTCTCTCGGCGCTCGATCTGGCCGTGGTGCGGGCGAAGAGGAAGATGGGGCTCTAGCGCCACCTGTCCCGGGCGCAGCGCAGCGTGCAACGATGCGCTGCAGAACCGGGACCGTTCCAAACTCAACATTCGCGAAGGCCCCGGATCTGCGTCGCATCACTTCGTGCTGCGCCGCGTCCGGGGCAGGAGGCACTACTCCGCCGCGGTGCTCACGCCGCCATGGGCCTTCGACCATCCGGCCGGGTCGTTGATGAAGTTCTCGACCTCAGCCAGCATCTTCGGCTCGAAGCGGTCCATCTTCTTGGCGACGCGCAGCACGTCGCGCCAGGTCGTCAGGTAATGTAGCGTGACGCCGAGGTCGCCGAGGACCTTCTCGCCTTCCTTGTAGATGTTGTAGAAGAAGATCACCGAGCAGTGATCGCATTTTCCGTCGGCGTCGCGGATGGCCTTGACGAAATTGACCTTGCTGCGGCCGTCGGTGGCGAGGTCTTCCACCAGCAGCACGTTCTGGCCGGCCTTGAGTTCGCCCTCGATCTGCGCGCCGCGGCCGAAGCCCTTGGGCTTCTTGCGCACATACTGCATCGGCAGATGCATGCGGTCGGCCACCCAGGCGGCGAAGGGGATGCCGGCGGTCTCGCCGCCCGCCACGGCGTCGAGCTTGCCGCGGCCGATGTCGCGGTCGATGGCGTTGACCATGTAGCCCATGATCGCGCTGCGCACGTCGGGGAAGGAGATCAGCCAGCGCGAGTCGTTATAGACCGGGCTCGCCCAGCCCGAGGTGAAGATGAAGGGCTTGTCGGCCATGAACCGCACCGCGCCGGTGTCGAGATACATGCGCGCGGTCAGTTCGGCGATGGTGTCGCGGTCGAGGAAATGGGCGTCGGTGGTCATGGGGGCTGATAAAGCAAGAGCGCAGCGACCGGGTCAAGACGCCTGTCTTTCTTCTCCCCTCCCCCGCGAGCGAAGCGAGTAGTGGGGAGGGGTCGGGGGTGGGGGCTCTTAGGCTAGGTCCCCCCACCCCGGTTCGCGTCGCAAGGCGACGCTTACCGACCCTCCCCACCGCTTTCGCGGGGGGAGGGAAAGGAAGGTCAATGCTCCGCCGCGACCCGCAGGCCGACATAGCGCTCCAGCGTTTCGGTGTCTTTCTGCAGCTCCGCCGAGGGCGCCCGGTGCATCACCTCGCCGCGCTCCAGCACGACGGCGCTGTCGGTCAGTTCCAGCGCCACGTCGGTGTGCTGCTCCACGAGGACGATGGCGAGCTTCTGCCCGGCCAGCATCTGCTTCACCGCGCCGATCAGTTCCTCGACGATGACCGGGGCGAGGCCCTCGAACGGCTCGTCGAGCAGCAGCAGTGACGGGTTGGTCATCAGCGCCCGGGCGATCGCCAGCATCTGCTGCTCGCCGCCCGAGAGCTGGTTGCCCATGTTGTTGCGGCGCTCGGACAGGCGCGGAAACACCTTGTAGATGGATTGGAGATTCCACTCGCCGGCGCGGGCGGCGACGGTGAGGTTCTCCTCGACCGACAGCGAGGCGAAAATCTCGCGCTCCTGCGCCACCCAGCCGATGCCGTTATTGGCGCGCCAGTGCGGCGGTTGCTTCGAGATGTCCTGGCCGCGCCAGAACACATGGCCGGCGCGCATCTGGGTGAAGCCCATGATGGTGAGCATCAGGGTCGATTTGCCGACGCCGTTGCGGCCGAGCACGGCGAGCGCGCCGTGGTCGGCGATATCGAGCGTGATGCCGTTGAGCACGACGGCGTCGCCGTAGCCGGCGGTCACCTGCTGCAGTCTCAGAAGCGGGGCGCCATCAGCCATGTTTTCGCGTCCCCAGATAAACCTCGCGCACACCGGGATCGGTCGAGATCTCGGCGGGCGAGCCTTGCGTGAAGATGGCGCCGCCGACCAGCACGATGATGTGGGTGGCGAAGCGGAACACGACATGCATGTCATGTTCGATGAACAGCAAAGTCAGCTCGTCGGACAGGCCGGCGACGACCTCGAAGATTTCGCCGGACTCCTCATGCGGCACGCCGGCCGCCGGCTCGTCGAGCAGCAGCACCTTCGGCTTGGTGGCGAGTGCCAGCGCGATCTCGAGGAGACGCTGGCGGCCATAGGGCAGTTCGCGCGTGGTGCGGTAGCAGGCATCGCCGAGCTTGAGTTTGGCGAGGATCTCGTAGGCTTCCTCGATGGCGTCCTTGTTGGCGGCGATGTTCTGCCAGAAACGGCCGGCAATGCCGCGGCGCTCGCACACCGCCAGCGTGACGGCCTCGAGCGGGTTCAGCCCCGCGAACAAGGTGTTGATCTGGAAGGTGCGGGCGAGGCCGCGCCTGACGCGCTCCTGCGGCTTCATCGCCGTCACGTCCTCGCCGCCGAGCGTGATCTGACCGGCGTTCGGCACCAGCATGCCGGTCATCAGGTTTATCAGCGTGGTCTTGCCGGCGCCGTTCGGCCCGATCAGCGCATAGCGCGCGCCGACCGGCAGATCGATATTGATGTCGCGCGCCACCACCAGCGAGCCGAAGCTCTTCTGCACGCCGCGGGCGGACAATGCGACGGTGCCCTTCACGGGTTGCGCGCTCATTTGCGCCTCCAGCGCGCCGTGAGTTTGGACAGGCCGCCGAGAATGCCGTTCGGCAACAGCATCACCACCACCACGAGAAGAACGCCGATCCAGAAATACCAGTATTGCGGCGCGATGCCGGAGAACTGGTCGCGCGCGATCATGAACACACCGGCGCCGATCAGGCCGCCATAGAGCCGTCCGGCGCCGCCCAGCACCAGCATCACAAGGACGTCGGCGGAGCGTTCGAAACTGAGCACCTCCAGCGCCACCGTCTCGGTGGTCTGCGCCAGGATGCCGCCGGCGATGCCGGCGATGATCGCCGAGATCGTATAGACCTTGCGGATGTGGGCGCGGCTGTCGGCGCCGATCGCCGGCATGCGCGTGAAGTTCTCGCGGATGCCGCGCAGCGCCAGCCCGAACGGCGAATTGATCAGCCGCCGCGTGAACAGGAAGCACAGGAACAGGATGCCGAGCGCGTAGCCATAGGCGGTGTAGCCGTAGAGATCGAACTTGAACACGCCGAACACCGGCTTGATCGACACGCCCTGCAGACCGTCGGAGCCGCCGGTCAGCCAGCTCATGCTGTTGGCAGCCTCGTGCAGCAGCAGGCCGAGGCCGAGCGTGATCATGATCAGCGTCAGGTGACGGAAGCGCGAGATGATAAAGCTCGACGCGAAACCGACGATGCCCGCGACCAGCGCGGCAACGAGGAGGCCGCTGAAGGGCTCGCCCCAGACGAATTTGGTGAAGATGCCGGCCGAGTAGGCGCCCAGGCCGAAGAAGGCGGCATGGCCGAGCGAGACGATGCCGGCATAGCCGAGGATGAGATCGAGCGACAGCGCGAACAGCGCCGTGATGGCGATCTGGCTCGCCAGCGACAGATAAGTCGGGAACAGCCAGAACGGCAGCAAGGTCGCCAGCCAGAAGGCGATCTCGAGCACGCGCCAGCGGCTCAGGCTCTGCATGTAGGTCTGCGGGGTCATGGCGGCGGCCGGATCGGATGCTGTCATGACCGCTTCCCGAACAGGCCCGCCGGCTTCCACATCAGCACCGCCACCATCACCAGATAGATGAGAAAGCCGCCGAGCTGCGGCACATAATACTTGCCGGCGATGTCGCTGATGCCGATGAGGCAGGCGGCGGCGAACGAGCCGGCGATCGAGCCGAGGCCGCCGACCGACACCACGATCAGCACATAGACGAGATAGACGAAGGCGAAGTGCGGATCGAGGCCGACGATCTCGATCGCCAGCGCGCCGCCGAGGCCGGCAAGGCCGGAGCCGAGTGCGAAGGTGACGGCGAAGGTGCGATCGACGTCGATGCCGAGGCCGCGCGCCATGCGCTGGTTGTCGACCGCGGCGCGGACCTGCGCGCCGAAGCGCGTGTGCTCCAGCGTCATCACCAGAAGGATCGTCACGACGATGCCGACGGCGATGAGGAACAGGCGGTAGATGCCGATGTTCAGGCCGAAGAAGGTGATCGAGCCGCGCATATAGCTCGGCATGGCCACCGGCTGCTGCGTGGTGCCGAAGAACCAGGCGGCGGCGGCGACCGAGATGAAGGCGAGGCCGATGGTCAGCAGCACCTGATCGAGATCGGTGGCGCGGTAGAGGCGGCGATACAAGGTGCGCTCGACGAGGACACTGACGAACGCCGCGGCCAGGAAGGCGAAGGGCAGGGTGGCGAAGAAGTTCCAGTTGAAGTTCTTCATCAGCATCACGGTGACATAGGCGCCGAGCATGCCGAAGGCGCAGTGCGCCAGATTGACGAAGTTCATCAGCCCGAGCGTGACCGACATCCCGACCGACAGCAGGAAGAGCAGCATGCCGTAGGCAATGCCATCGAACAGGACGCCGAAAACGGGAGGAAGCATGGCTGTTGCGTTACGCCTTTGAGATGTGTGTCGCCGTGTCTTTCCGGATGCCGGCCCTTAGGATGGCTGCGGGACTTTATCGCCAATAGCAAGAATTTCCGGGGCTTTGCACTGATTTCTGCGCTCGCTGCGGCGCAGCGCGGTAAATGTCGCGGCGTTCGCGGCGCGTCCCACTCTGTCCCGTCGCGCAACGGGGCGGCCGTTGGGCCGCCCCGTCAATCGCAGCCGAGTTGGCCGGCCTTATTTCATGGCGGCCTTAACCGGATCCTTGACGTTCTCGACCTTGTCGAACTCGACATTGACGAGCTTGCCGCCGACCTTCTCGACCTTGCGGATGTAGATGGTCTGCACGATGTCGCGGGTTTCCGGATCGATCATCATCGGGCCGCGCGGTGCTTCCCACTTCAGTCCCTTGGCGGCGTTGACCAGCGCCTCGCCGTCGGTCTTGCCGCCGGTCTTCTTCAGCGCTTCGTAGATCACGTGCATGCCGTCATAGCCGCCGGCGACGAAGAAGTTCGGGTTCTCGCCGTTGTTGTCCTTCTTGTATTCGGCGACGAACTTCTCGTTGAGCGCGGACTTGTGATTGTGATCGTAGGTCCACGCCGTGATGATGCCGAGCGCGGTGTCGCCCATGTTCACGAGCGCCGAGTCGTCGGTCAGTTCGCCGGTGCCGAGGATCTTGGTCTTGGCGCTGTCGATGCCGCGTTCGGCGAAGGCCTTGCCGATCGCCGCCGGCTGCGCGCCGCCCGGAATGAACACGAAGATCGATTCCGGGTTGAGATCCTTGGCGCGCTGGACATAGGCCGAGAAGTCCGGATTGGCGACCGCCATGCGCACGGCGCCGACGGATTCGCCGCCTGCCGATTTGAGCGCCGCCTGGAAGCTGGTCTCGGCGTCATGGCCCGGGCCGTAATCCGAGACCATGGTGTAGGCCTTCTTGACGCCGTTCTTGGCGGCCCAGGCGCCCATGGTCGCCGACACCTGCGGCAGCGTGTGCGAGGTGCGTACCGAATAGTTCGACTTGGTGGTGATGATCGAGGTCGCGGCGTTCATGATGACCATGAACTTCTTGGCTTCGGCCGAGATGTCGGCCGCGGCCATGGCGTTCGGCGTCAGGAGGAAGCCGGCGAGGATGTCGACATTGTCGCGCACCACCAGTTCCTGCGCGAGGCGCTTGGCGACCGGTGGCTGCGGACCGGCGACATCCTTGCGGATGATCTCGATCTTCTTGCCGGCGACGGTATCGCCGTTCATTTTCATATAGAGCTTGATGCCGGCGTCCATCTGCTTGGCGCCGTCGGCGAACTGGCCGGAATAGGGCAGGATGACGCCGATCTTGACGGTGTCCTGGGCTTGGGCCGTGGAAACGAGAGCCAGGACGGCCGCGGCCGCGCTGGCATAGAGCATGGTTTTCATCGTCATTTCCTCCGTCGATGCGCGCCGTTCAGCCGGCGGCGTCTGTTGTCAATTTCACGGAGGATATTGCCCGAGCGCCCGGGCGATGGAAAGCCTGAGGCTTCCCGCCGGCTTGTGAGAATCGAACCTCATCTTGCAGGAATCGAACGGCTGCGCCATATGCCGCAGCCGTTTTCAGCTTTGCTCTAGGCCTTTCGTCGCAGAAGGACCGGCGCCCGCAAGGGGCGCCGTCCGGCCTTACGCCAGCGACAAGGTCGCGCGCTCGTACTGGCCGCTGCCCATGCCGCCTTCCGGGAAGATGCCGTGGGCGGCGATCCATTCGAAGGATTCCTCGTAGACTTCCTTCGTGTACGGTTCGAACACCAGCCGCTCGCCGGGCCCCCAGCGTCGCGTGTCCATCTTCGCGTGGAAACGATCGGGAAATTCGTTCTTGTAGAAGTGCGTGTAGAGCTCCGGGCGCAGGTCGATATCGCGCTGGGCGCGGCGCAGCGCGCGGAAGAACTTGCGCAGGTCTTCCGAATCGGGATCGCCATGGATCATGGTGCCGATCATGAAGGTGGCGTCGATCACCTTGCGATAGCCGAGTTGCTCCGCAAAATAGTAAGGCCCATTGAACAGATGCACCGCCGGCGCCGTGCCGTCAAACAGGTGCTCCATGCGCTTGAACAGCATGCCGGTCTCGTAGCGCAGGTTGATATCGGCTGGCTTGAGGAATTGCTCGAGCGCCTGCACCGTGGCGTAGTGGCTGCCGGATTGATAGCCGACCGAGATCGGCACGCCGGCGAGATCCTCCGGTGTTTTGATTTTGGAGTCGGGCGCGACGAAAATGCCGGCGGTCGCCACCGAATAGACATCGGTGAGCATGCGGCCGTGGCCGTTCGAGGCGGCGACGTTCACGGTCCAGTGGCAGGCGCAGGACACGCTGGCCTTGCGGCCTTCCTCGAAGGACTGGAACGCGCCCTTTGAGCCCTTGTCGTGCTGCTTGCCGTCGGTCGCGCGCATCAGTTCGCGGAATTCGTAGTCGAGCCCTTCGTCGGTGAAATAGCCCTTCTGGTCCGCCACCCACTCCTGCAGGCGGAAATGCGGTTCGATGATGAATTTGGCCATGCGTTTTCTCCCTGTTTGTTATTTGCCGTTTTGTTATTCGTCATTCCGGGGCCGGCCGAAGGCTGGAACCCAGCGACACGCTTTCGAGCCCGCTACTGGATTCCGGGTTCGCTCGCTTGCGCTCGCGCGCCCCGGAATGACCGCGAACATCAACAACACCGCCCCTCTTCGGGGGCTTCGTGCGAATGCCCGTGCTCGGCGACGCGCCGGGCGCGGATCATCTTGACGTGGTCGTTCATCAGCGCGCGCGCCGCACTGGCGTCGCGCATCTCGATGAAATCGACGAGCTTTGAATGGGTATCGATGATGTGGCGCGCGAGCTTCGGCGTCGCCGTCGCGTTGCGGCGCGGCCATGAGATGTGCTCGAGCGACAAAAGCTGCACGACGATGACGCGATTGTGCGAGGCTTCCGCCACGGCGAGATGGAAGTCGCGCGACAGTCGCGTGAAGGCGTCGAGATCGGCGATCGAGGCTTCGGCATCGGCGAGCAGTTGCCGCAGCTTCGCGATGTCCGCGGCCGTGGCGTGCTCGGCGGCGAGCTCGGCGCCGAGCGTTTCGACGGCGCGCTGCACATCCATGATCTCGGCGGCGGACACGCCGGCGAGGTCGAGCTGCACCGCGAGCGCTTCGGCGAACAGCCGCGGATTGCCGTGGGCGATGCGGGCGCCGCCGCCTTTGCCCATGCGGATCTCGACGATGCCGAGCGCTTCCAGCGTGCGCAGCGCGTCGCGCGCGACGATGCGGCTGGTGCCGAAGCGGGCGGCGAGGTCCTTCTCGCTGCCGAGGAAATCGCCGGGCTGGAGCGCCTTGGCGAAGAGCTGGTCGCGCACCTCGGCGACCATTTGGGCTGAGAGGGACGAGGAGCGGCCGGCGAACATGATGCGCGCGGTGAGCTGACCGCTCATGGCGACCGGCATTCCGGTAGCCGTCTTGGCGCTGCTGCGCGGCATCGGCGTCCTCCTGTGGCGTCCCCGGCGCGGCCTCTGCCGGGCCGGCATCTCCCGGGACGCCTCCGGAGTATGGCGGCACCGGATACGATAGTAAAGATATTATCTTATGGAACTTGGCCCGCGCTGACGGACTAACGGGCAGGTGGCCGCCCCATGGTTCGAGACGGGCTTCGGCCCTCCTCACCATGAGGGCGGAGAGAATCCCGTCATTCCGGGGCGCGCCAAAGGCGGCCCTCCGGGCCGCCCGGAATGACCGTGATTTAATCCCTTGATTCATATTCCTACTAGTCCTATATTCCCACCATCCCGCCCCTGTTCGCGAGGGGTGTCTGATCAGCGTCTCCAGATGCTGGGGCGGGGAGCGGTGGCCGGGACGGGGCGTCGGAGATGCGGCGCAAATTCCCCTCCCGGCGGTCCAAGCCGCTCGCTCCCGGCGCGCCTTGC
>JAFIGS010000012.1 GCA_017849615.1 Pseudolabrys sp.
ACGCAACCTCCGGGCTCGGGCGGCGCCGGGGCACCGCTCGCCGGCACTAAGACCGGCCGCGAGGAGCTCGCTGATGGTGAGCGCTACCCGTTCCCCGGTCGGGAGCGGATCAGCCGCCAGAAGCGCGGCCCGGCATCGTAATGACACCGCGATGGAGCGCCGCGGGACGCAGGCCTTCTCCGATCGCAAGGAGGGGGCCGGCGCCGCAAGGCGCATCGTTTGGGCGCTTCGCGGCGCTCCATCCCCTCGGCTTTTCCGAGGGAAGGAAATGGAAGGCAGGCCGCCCCGGGCCTTCGAGAACAGGGGCGATCAGGCACGTCCGCTGTTTGAAATCCGAATCGAACCGGTGAGGCGTACGCGCTTTCCCCTCTCCCCTTGAGGGAGAGGGTGTCCGAGCGGAGGCGATAGCCGAGCGAGGACGGGAGAGGGGTCGGCGTTCAATGGACTCTGACCCCTCTCCCGGCTCACGCACTTTGTGCGTTCGCCACCCTCTCCCTCAAGGGGAGAGGGGAAGAAAGGAAGACAGCAAACCTTACGCCACTTTCCTGCCCCACAGCCGCGTCGAGGCGATGTCGGCGCCGTCGCGCAAGGCCTTGAGCTTGAGCCACACCGCCGGTTCGATCACCCATTCGCGGTTCGTGAACGTGCCGAAGCCGCAATCGGTTGAGGCGACGACGCGTTCGCGATCACCCACCGCCGCCACGGCATCCTCGATGCGGCGCGCGACAACCTCGGGATGCTCGACGAAATTCGACGTCGTTTCGATCACGCCCGGCAGCAAGATCATTTGCCTGGGCAGCGGCGCCTTCCTGAACGCGGCATATTCGTGGGCGTGGCGCGGATTGGCGAACTCGATGGTCAGCGCGCCGACCTTGGCCTGATAGAGCGCCGGCAGGATCTTCTCGAGCGGGATGTCGTAGATATGCGGGCCTTCCCAGTTGCCGTAACAGACATGCAGCCGCACGCGATCGGCCGGAATGCCGTCGATGCCCGCATTGATCGCATCGACATGCGCCTCGACGCGCCTGATGAAAGCCGCATCGTCGAGATCGCGATAGAGCATGGTGCGATCCATGGCGAGATCGGGCGCGTCGATCTGCAGCACGAGGCCGGCCTTGTGAATCGCCAGGTACTCGTGCCGCATCTCGCGCGCCAGCGCGGCCAGATAGGCGTCGTGCGTGTCGTAATGTGCGTTCAGCATCGTGGATGAGATGATGCCCGGCGACGGCGCGGTCATGAAGGTCTCGGCGAACTTTCCGGAAGCGATGCGGTTGAAGCGCGCCAGTTCGTCGTTGATCGGCTTGACGTCGAGATACTTCAGTTCAGCCTGGCACTCCGGCGCGTTCTGCTGCTTCGAGGTGTGCGGGAAGCGCCGCACCAGGCTCGCCACCAGTTCGGGGAATGCTTCGAATTCCTTGCCGCGGCGCCGGTTGGAGACGCCGGCGAAACCGGACATGCGCTGCGGCACATAGGTCTGGAAGCCGACGCGCTGCTGCTCGCCGTCATTGCCGATATCGATGCCGGCCTCGGCCTGCTTGCCGACGACATGGGCGACCGCCTTGTCCAGTTCGGCGGCCATTTCGGCGGCGTCGAAGGGCTGCCCCTGTTCCTGGCGCACCAAGAGGTCGGACAATTTGTCGTTGCGCGGCAGCGAGCCGACATGGGTGGTCAGAATACGGTCGCGGCTGAGGATCATTGCGGCTTCACTCCCTGCTGGCGCGTTATTGCTTTGGAAATATGCTGCGCTAGGCAGCCCGCGCCAGTCTATTGCATAATACCCGAATACGCCGGGAGGAAAACAGAATGACAGGCGCCGAAAAAATAACGGCGGACTCGAGTGCGGCTGACCCAGTGGGCGTGAGCCCCGCCGCGAACCCCGCATTGGGCGCGCGCGGCTACAACTTCGCCGCCGATGTCCTCAAGCGCAATCTCGACGCGGGCCGCGCGGGCAAGCCGGCCTATATCGATGGGCGCGGCACATGGACGTATGGGCAGCTTGCCGATCGCGTGAACCGTTTCGGCGCCGCACTGCGCGGCCTTGGCATTCGCCGCGAGGAGCGCGTGCTGATGGCGGTGCTCGACACCATCGACTGGCCGACCGCGTTTCTCGGCTGCCTCAAGGCCGGCATCATCGCCGTGCCGGTGAACACGCTGCTCACCGAGGACGATTACCGCTTCATGCTGGCCGACAGCCGCGCCAAGGCGCTGATCGTCTCAGAACCGCTGTTCAGCAAGTTTGAGACGATTATTAAAGAAAGCCCCGACCTCGAGCATGTCATCGTTTCGGGCGTCAACGACGACAAGCTCGACGCCAAGGGCTATCGGCTGTTCGAGGATCTCATCGGCGCCGACGAGCCGGAGGACGTCACCGCCCCGACCGTCGCCGACGATATGGCGTTCTGGCTCTACACCTCGGGCTCGACCGGCAAGCCGAAGGGCGCCGTGCATGTCCATGGCAGCCTCAAGCTCACCGCCGATCTTTACGGCACGCCGGTCGCGGGCCTGAAGGAAAGCGACGTCGTGCATTCGGTGGCGAAACTGTTCTTCGCCTACGGTCTCGGCAACGCCATGACGTTCCCCTTGAGTGTCGGCGCCACCACCGTGCTCAACGCCGAGCGACCGACGCCGGACGGCGTCGCCGCGCTGCTGAAGAAGCATCCGATCACGATGTTCTTCGCGGTGCCGACATTCTATGCCGGCTTCCTCAATTCGCCGAGCGCGCCGCAGAAGTCCGAAGTAAAGCTGCGCCATTGCATCTCGGCCGGCGAGGCGCTGCCAGAGGGCATCGCGCGCAAATGGGAGGAGCGCTACGGCGTGTCGATCTATGATGGCCTCGGCACCACCGAGATGCTGCACATTTTTCTGTCCAACCGCCCCGGCGCCACCAAATACGGCACCACCGGCAAGCCGGTGCCGGGCTACGAGATCAAGCTCATCGGTGAGGACGGCCATCCCGTGCCGAAAGGTGAAATGGGCGAAATGTTTTCGCGCGGGCCGACCTCGGCGATCATGTACTGGAACAACCGCGAGAAGTCGCGCTCGACCTTCCTGGGCGAATGGACCCGCTCCGGCGACAAATACATCGAGGACGAGGACGGCTATTACATCTGCTGCGGCCGCGCCGACGACATGCTGAAAGTGTCGGGCATCTATGTCTCGCCCTTCGAGGTCGAGGCCGCCTTGGCCTCCCATCCCGACGTGCTCGAGGCCGCCGTGGTCGGCTGGCACGACGATGAGAAGCTGGTGAAGCCGCGCGCCTTCGTCGTGCTCAAGCAGCAGGACAAGGCCAGCGATGCGCTGGTTCTGGTGCTGCAGGAGCACGTCAAGCAGGTGCTGGCGCCCTACAAGTATCCGCGCTGGATCGAGTTCCGCGCCGATCTGCCGAAAACGGCGACGGGGAAGATTCAGAGGTTCAAATTGAGGGCGGAGCAGGCAAGTTGAATGTGGCTTGCTTGCTTCCTTTCTTTCCCCTCTCCCCCAAGGGGAGAGGGGAAGCAAGAAAGCGATGAGGCTTGATCGAACATGCAACTTCCCGACTCCGGCTTTCTCTCCATCGCCGGTCATTCGCTCGAATACCGCATGATTGGGCCGCGCCCGGATGCCGCGCCGACCATCGTCATGCTGCATGAAGGGCTCGGCTCCGTCGGCCTGTGGGGCGATTTTCCCGAAAAGGTGAGCCAGGCGACCGGCTGCGGCGTGTTTGTCTATTCGCGCGCCGGCTATGGCCAGTCATCGCCCGTGAAGCTGCCGCGGCCTTTGACCTACATGCATGACGAGGCGCGCGAGGTGCTGCCGCAACTGCTCGACGCCATCGGCGTCAAGCGGCACATCCTGTTCGGCCACTCCGACGGCGCCTCGATCGCCGCGATCTATGCCGGTTCGCATCAGGACCACCGCCTCGGCGGCCTCATCCTGATGGCGCCGCATTTCTTCACCGAGGACATGGGCATCGACGCCATCGCCGAGGCGAAGACGGCTTACGAGACCACGGACCTGAAACAGAAGCTGGCGCGCTGGCACAAGGACCCGGACAACGCCTTTCGCGGCTGGAACGACGCCTGGCTCGATCCGGATTTCCGCAAGTGGGACATCACGGAGCAGCTCGCTTATATCCGCGTGCCGGTCCTGATCGTGCAGGGCGAGGGCGACCAGTACGGCACGGTAAAGCAGATCGAAGTGGCGGAGCGCGAGTGCTATTGCCCGGTCGATGTCGCGCTGCTGCCCGGCGCGAAGCACTCACCGCAGCGCGAGGCGCCGGAGGCGACGCTCGCCGCGGTCGCCGATTTCACCGCGCATGTGCTGGCGAACAATGGCTGGGAGCGTGCGGCGTAACGTCCAAAGAAAAACGGCCGGGCTTTCACCCGACCGTTCGATCGTCATCGGCGGAAAATTACTCCGCCGCCTGCTTCCTGGCCGCGCCATGTTGCGACAGCAGATAATCCATCGCCGCCTGCGCGCCGCCCTTCTTGATCGGCACGCCGAAAAGCTGCAGCGCGACTTCGGTCGTCGCCAGGCAGCCCATCATCGTCGCGTCGTTGACGTCGCCGAGATGGCCGATGCGGAAATACTTGCCGGCAAACGGGCCGAAGCTGGCGCCGTAGGAGATGTTGAAGGTCTCCAGCGCCAGGGCGCGGAACTGGTCGGCGTTGAAGCCTTCCGGCAGCAGGATCGCGGTCAGCGTCGGCGAGTAGTACTTCGAGTCCTTGCACAGGATCTCGAGGCCCCAGTGCCTGGCCGCGATGCGGGTCGCCTCGGCGAGCCGCTCGTGGCGGGCGAACACGGTGTCGAGGCCTTCTTCGTGCAGCATGGTGATGCCGACTTCGAGGCCGTACAGCATCAGCGTCGCCGGCGTATAGGGGAAGTAGCCGGACTTGTTCATGTTGAGCATGTCCTGCCAGTCGAGGAACGACTTCGGCAGCTTCGAGGTCTTGTTGGCTTCCAGCGCCTTGTTGCTGACGGCGTTGAACGACATACCCGGCGGCAGCATCAGGCCCTTCTGCGCGCCGCCGACGGTGACGTCGACGCCCCATTCGTCATGGCGATAATCGACCGACGCGAGCGAGGAGATGGTGTCGACCAGGTACAGCGCCGGGTGCTTCGCGGCGTCGATGGCCTTGCGGATTTCGGCGATCGGCGACAGCGCGCCGGTCGAGGTCTCGTTGTGCAATACGCACACGGCCTTGATCTCGTGCTTCTTGTCTTCCGACAGCCGCTTCTCGATGACCTTGGGGTCGACGCCGGTGCGCCAGTCGGTCGGGATCAACTCGGTCACGAGCCCGAGCTTGTCGGCCATCTTCTTCCACAAGGTGCCGAACTGGCCGGTCTCGACCATCAGCACCTTGTCGCCGGGCGACAAGGTGTTGGTCAGCGCGCCTTCCCAGGCGCCGGTGCCGGTCGCGGTGTAGATGATGACCGGATTTGTCGTCTTGAAAATGGTCTTGATGCCGTCGAGGCACCGCTTCGCCAGCTTGGCGAATTCGGGACCGCGATGGTCGATCACCGGCGTGTCCATCGCCCGCAGAATGCGATCCGGGACCGGCGTCGGACCCGGGATATGGAGGAAGTGACGCCCCACCTGACGCGAGGAATTCTGAGCCATCGGAAATCCGCTCCTGAAACGGCGAAAAAGGTTCGTGGCGTGAATTTTAGCCACGGGCGCGCAACCGCAAGGCGCGGCGCTTGTGGCGTTGAACACCGGATGTCACATTCCGGTCAAGCGGATTCCCGCAATCGGTTCATCCGATAATCGGCGCAAACCAACGAGGATAGGCGTTTTGGCGGTGGTTCTCCCTGGCCTGGAAAGGCGACTCAAGGCCGAAGTGAAGGGCGACGTTCATTTCGACGCCTTTACGCGCGGCCGCTATGCCACCGACGCGTCGCACTACCAGATCACCCCGGTCGGCGTGGTCGCGCCGCGCACGATAGAGGAAGCCGAACGTGCGATAGGGATTTCGCGGGCAGAGGGCGTCACCGTCCTGCCGCGCGGCGGCGGGACGTCGCAGTGCGGGCAGACGGTGGGCGAGAGTCTGGTCGTCGATTGCTCGAAATACCTTAACCGTATCGTCGAACTCGACGTGGCGCGTCAGCGCTGCGCCGTCGAGCCCGGCATCGTGCTCGACGACCTCAACCGTCAGCTCAAGCCCCACGGCCTGTGGTTTCCCGTCGATATCTCGACCGCCTCGCGCGCCACCATCGGCGGCATGGCGGGCAACAACTCCTGCGGCGGCCGTTCGCTGAAGTACGGCACGATGCGCGACAACGTCATCGGCATCGACGCCGTGCTGGCCGATGGCAGCGCCGCGCATTTCGGCCCGACGGGCGGCAGCCTCGACGATGTGTCGGCGTCGCTCAAGCCGCTGGCGCAGGACCTTGTTGCCATCGGCATCCGCGAGCGCGATGAAATCGCCGCGCGTTATCCGAAGGTGCAGCGCCGCGTCGGCGGTTACAATCTCGATGCGCTGGTGCCGGGCTCCTATAAAGGCGGCAACGACATCAATCTCGCGCATATCCTCGTCGGTTCGGAAGGCACGCTCGGCTTCTCGACGCGTATCGAGCTCAAGCTGTCGCCGCTGCTCGGGCGGCGCGCCGTCGGCGCGGTGCATTTCGGCTCGTTCTACGAGGCGATGAACTGCGCCCAGCACATCGTTGCTCTTAAGCCGATCGCGGTCGAGCTCGTGGACCGCACCATGCTCGAGCTTGCCGGCGCCATCCCGATCTACAAGCCGACGCTCGAGCGCTTCGTGCGCGATCTGCCGGAAGCCATCCTGCTGGTTGAATTCGGCGAGACCGATCACGAGGAAAACTTGCGCCGGCTCCGCAAGCTGAAGGAACTGATCGGCGATCTCGGTTTCCATTGGGACAACGGCGGCGCCAAATGGGGCGGCGTGGTCGAAGTGCTCAATCCCGAACTGCAGGCCGCGATCACCGAGGTGCGCACCTCGGGCCTCAACATCATGATGTCGATGAAGGAGCAGGGCAAACCCGTGTCCTTCGTCGAGGATTGCGCGGTGCCGCTCGAGCATCTTGCCGATTACACCTCGCGGCTCACCGGGATCTTCGAGAAGCATGGCACGCGCGGCACTTGGTACGCCCATGCCGGCTCGGGCTGCCTGCATGTGCGGCCGATCCTTAATCTGCGTCTGGAAAAGGACGTCCGCGCCATGCGCGCGATCGCCGAAGAGGCGTTCGCCATGGTGCGCGAATACAAGGGCTCGCATTCCGGCGAGCACGGCGACGGGCTGGTGCGCTCGGAGTTCAACGAGCCGATGTTCGGCTCGCGCCTCGCGCGCGCCTTCGAGGAGGTGAAGGACCGCTTCGATCCGAAGGCGCTCTATAATCCCGGCAAGGTGGTGCGTCCGTCGAAGTTCGATGACCGAACCTTGTTCCGCTACAGGCCGGATTACAGCGGACTCGATATCAGGACCGAGCTTGACTGGTCGGCCTTCCCCGGCTCGGGCGGCGGCTTTCAGGGCGCGGCCGAGATGTGCAACAACAACGGCGCCTGCCGAAAGCTCGCGGGCGGCGCCATGTGTCCGTCCTATCGCGTCACGCGCGATGAGCGGGACGTCACGCGCGGCCGCGCCAATACGTTGCGGCTCGCTTTGTCCGGACAGCTCGGGGCCGATGCGCTGTCTTCCGACGAGATGGCGGAGACATTGTCGCTGTGCGTGTCCTGCAAGGCCTGCCGCCGCGAATGTCCGACCGGCGTCGACATGGCGCGCATGAAAATCGAAGTGCAGGCCGCGCGTATCAAGAAGAACGGCCTGTCGCTGCACGACCGGCTGGTCGGTTATCTGCCGCGTTACGCGCCTGTTGCCGCGCGCATGCCCTGGCTGTTCAATCTGCGCGACCGCTGGCCGCTGCTGCAGCGCGTCTCGGAGCGCCTCGCCAATTTCTCGGCGCGGCGCAGCCTGCCGAAATGGCGCCGCGATATCTATCGCGACCGCAGCGACTGGCCGCATCGCCCTGCGACCGGCGAAGCGGGCGCGAAAGCGACGCGCGAGGTCGTGCTGTTCGCCGACACGTTCAATCGATACTTCGAGCGCGAGAACCTCGACGCGGCGATGCAGGTGCTGGCGGCCGGCGGCTATCATGTTCATGCCGTGAAGCCGAAGGATGGCGGCCGTCCCTTGTGTTGCGGCCGCACGTTCCTTTCCGCCGGCAAGGTCGACGAGGCGCGCCGCGAGATGCAGCGCACGCTGGCGGCGCTGGCACCCTTCGCCAAGCGCGGCGTGCCGATCGTCGGGCTGGAGCCGAGCTGCCTTTACACCTTCCGCGACGAAATGCCGGCGCTGCTCAAAGGCGAGGGCGTGGCGGAAGTCGCAGGCCAGGCGCTGCTGTTCGAGGAATTTCTGGCGCGCGAGATCAAGGCCGGCGTCGAGTTTCCGTTCAAGGCTTTGCCGAAGCCGGCGTTGCTGCACGGCCATTGTCACCAGAAGGCTTTTGCCGCGATGGGCGCGGTCGAAAGCGTGCTCCGCGCGGTGCCGGATCTGAAGGTCGAGACGGTCGAATCGAGTTGCTGCGGCATGGCCGGCTCGTTCGGCTACAAGGCCGACACCATCGACGTGTCGCTCGCGATGGGTGAACTGTCGCTGCTGCCCGCGGTGCGCAAGGCACCCGACGACGCCATCATTGTCGCCGACGGCACGTCCTGCCGCCATCAAATCCATGACGGTGCGAGCCGTGAAGCGCTGCACGTCGCGCGGGTACTGGCCATGAGCCTTGATCCCGAGAAGCGGCAAGCCGAGACCTCCCGTTAAGCGCATGTTGTCTTGATTGGCGTTGCCGGCGCCCGCGGTGGGCCGTAAGCGTCAGAAGAAAGGCCCACCCGGATTTCTCCGGATGGGCCATTCGGTCTCGATCGTGTCGTTGTTAACCGCCGTAGAAGATACGGATCAGCACCAGAGAGAACCACGGCACGTAGGTGCACAACAGCAGCACGCCGACCAGTACGCCGATGAAGCCGAGATTGGCTTTGGTCGTCGCCCAGATATCCGATTTGGCGACCGAGCAGGCTGCAATCAGCACGCTCGCCACTGGCGGCGTCTGCTGGCCGATCGCCAGGTTCAGCGTCAGCACGAGGCCGAAATGCACCGGGTCGATACCGACCTGATGCACCAGCGGCATCACGATCGGCACCGTCAGGATGATAGCGGCGGCCGAATGCAGGAACATGCCGAGGATAAGGAAGAAGATGTTGAGCAGGAGCAGCACCATGTAGGGGTTGCTGGTCATGTTCACGATCGACTTCGCCAGGCCCTGGGGCAACTGGCTCTCGGTGAGGAACACGCCGATCAGCGCCGAAGCGGCGACGAGCAGCATCACCACCGCGGTTTGCAGGGCCGAATCCACCAGCGCGCGATACAGCGACTTCATGTTGAGGTCGCGATAAATGACGAGCGAGATGAACAAGGCCGCCAGCACCGCAACGGCGGCGCCTTCGGTCGCGGTGACGAAGCCGCCGAAAATGCCGCCGAGGATGATGACGGGAAGCGACAGCGCCCAGGCCGCTTCCTTCGTCGCCTGACCCAGCCGGCTGAGCGCGAAGCGTTGCTCGACCGGGAAGTTGTGCTTGCGGGCGTAGTAGTAGCTCATGCCCATCAACGCCAGGCCGCCGAGCGCGCCGGGAATGAAGCCGGCGACGAACATCTTCACGACGGATTCTTCGGCCATTGCGGCGTAGAGGATCATCGGGATTGACGGTGGGATGATGATGGCGAGGCTGGAGGCCGATGAGGTGATGGCCGCGGCGAACTCCTTGGAATAGCCGCGCGACTTCATCGCCGGGATCAGCAGCGTGCCCAGCGCCGCGACGCCGGCCACGGCCGAACCGGAGATTTCGGCAAAGAACATCGACGAGCCGATGGTGACCATGGCGAGACCGCCGCGGATGAAGCCGAGCATCGCGGTGGCCAGATTGATCAGGCGGCGCGAAATGGTCGAGGCGTTCATGATGCCGCCCGCGAGGACGAACAGCGGTACGGCGAGCAGCGGGAAGTTGGTGGCGCCTTCGAACATGACCAGGGCCACGTTCGGCAGCATCTGCGATCCCTGGATGATCCAGATCGCCACGACGGCCACGACGCCAAGCGCCACGGCCACCGGTACGTTGAGCAGCACCAGCGCGAACATACCGACAAGCATGAGACCGATTGTCATGACGCGCGTCCCGGATTGGTTTCAGTCGCATCGATGCCCACCGACTCAAGGGCTTCCTTGACCTCGTGATCGATCAAAGGTCCGCGTCTCGCCTCACGCAGCAGGCCAGGCAATTTGACGAGTTCGGCGACCACGAACAGCGCCGACGTGATCGGGATGACCGACTGGGTGACCTGCAGGGAAACGGCCGGGATCGACACCAGCGTGTCGCCCTTCAATATCTGCACAACCTGAAGGCCCATATAGGCGAGAAGACCGAAGAAGAAGATCGTGACCGCCGAGCCGAAGAGTGTCGCAGCGACTCGCCAGTTCGCCGGCATGGCGTTGACGAGGCCGGGAAATCCGATATGCGCGCCGCGCAAGGCGGCAAGGGCGCCGCCGTAATAAGTCAGCCAGCAGAGCGAAATCGAGGCAACTTCGTCGTACCAGACCAGAGAATGTCCGGCCCACCGAAACATGAAGCCCGCGACGATGATCAGCGTGACGATGGTCATCATCACTGCGGCAATGACCTCGAGCGCGCGATCGAATATACGTTGAAACGCGTCCATTAAATTCCAGCCGTTGCTTTTAAAGGATGGCACACGATGAGAATCGATAAGCCGGGCTCCGAAGAAGCCCGGCTTGTTCGATGCCGTCAGGAGCCTTTGGCGAGGCTGAGCGACTTGTCGATCAGTTCCTTGCCTTTCGGCACTTCCTTGGCGAAGTCGTCATAGATGGCCTTCGAAGCGGCGACGAAGGCAGGCTTGTCGGCGTCGTTCACCTGAATGCCAGACGCTTTCATCTTCTCGATCAACTCGCCGTCGAGTTTGGCCGCAAGCGCCAGAACGTCGGGTTCGACGGCGACGGCGGTGTCCTTGAGGATCTTCTGAACGTCGGCCGGCAACCGCGACCATGAGGCGCCACCTGCCAGATAGGCCGGCGTATAGACGTGACCGGTGAGCGACAGGAACTTCTGAACTTCCTGGAATTTCTGCGAATAGATCTGGGTCAGCGGATTTTCCTGGCCGTCCATCACGCCGGTCTGCAATGCGACGAACACCTCCTTGAGTTCCATCGGCGACGGGCTCGCGCCGTAGGCCTTGAACATCTTCACACGCCAGATGCCACCCGGCACGCGCAGCTTCACGCCTTCGAGATCGGCGGGCTTGACGATAGGGCGCTTGCTGTTGGTGATTTCGCGGTAGCCGTTCTCCCAGACGCCGAGAATGCGGTAGCCGGCCTTTTCGGCAATCGGGCCAAGAACGGGATGCGTAATCTCCTTGGCGATGCGCGCGGCATGATCGCGGTTCTGAACGAGATAGGGCATCTCGAACACGCCGAATTCCGGCGCCACCGAGGTCATGACCGTCGAGATCAGCGCGAGGTCGACGGTGCCGAGTTTGAGCTTCTTGAGAAGTTCCGTGTCGCCGCCGAGCTGGCTTGAGCCGTAGACGACAACCTTGGCCTTGTCGCCGAGTTGGGCATTGACCTTGGCGGCGTAGATATCGGCCGATTGGGCGAAGAGGGAGCCGGGTGCGCCGACATGGCCGAGCTTGATTTCGATTTGTGCGGCGGCGCTGCCGGCCATCAGGGCAACGGCGGCAAAAGTGGATAGCGAAAAATTGACAAGCGATCGCGAGCGTAGCGACATGGGCGTGATCCTCCGGTTTTCTGCCGTTGTGAGAGCAGATTCCGCCGTTAAGTCAGCGGTGCAATTTTATCTTGTCGTATCAAGGCAGATTGAACGGTACAAGACAAGCCGCGAGTTGGTGCAGGCAGTCCGGTGCAAGGCGATGCCGTGTTGGGCCGCAACGGGATGGTGTTCCGCAGGGACTTACCTTCAATGCTGCACCGCGCTATCGTGACCGCATCTCGCCCAAATGGGTTCTGTCGATCACGGAAAGAGCCAATGCGCCGTCTCCTATCGCCTCTGTCTGTCCTCCTGTTGGTCGCGGCCAGCGCCCCTGCTTTGGCGTCCTCGCCCGCAGCGCCGGCGAAGAAGGAGGGGCCGGAATTGCGCAAGGTGCGCTTCGGCACCAACTGGGTCGCCCAGGCCGAGCATGGCGGCTACTATCAGGCGCTCGCCGACGGCACCTACAAGAAATACGGGCTCGACGTGGAGATCGTGCCCGGTGGACCCAACGTCAACAACCGCATCCTGCTGCCGGTGGGCAAGATCGACTTCTTCATGAGCGCGAACTCGCTGCAGAGCTTCGACGCGGTCGAGCAGAAGATCCCGACCGTTGCGGTCGCGGCCTCTTTCCAGAAAGATCCGCAGGTGCTGATCACGCATCCCGGAATGGCGGAGAAGCTGGACGACCTCAAGAATTTGACCTTGTTCGTGTCCAAGGAAGGCATGGTGAGCTACTTCCAGTGGCTCAAGGCCGATTACGGCTTCACCGAACGCAGCGTGAAACCCTACACCTTCAATCCGCAGCCGTTTCTCGCCGACGAGAAGAGCGCGATGCAGGGCTACGTGACGTCGGAGCCTTATGCCATCGAGCAGCAGGGCAAATTCAAGCCCAGGATCTTCCTGCTCGCCGACTACGGCTTCAACAGTTACTCGACCCTGATCGAGACGCGCACCGAGCTGGTCGAAAAGGAAGCGGACATAGTACAGAAGTTCGTCGATGCCTCGGCGATCGGCTGGTACAACTATCTCTATCACGACAACAAGGCAGCGAACGACCTCATCAAGAAGCACAATCCGGAAATGACGGATGCACTGCTGGCCAATTCGGTGGCGCGGATGAAGGAATACGGCATCGTCGATTCCGGCGACGCGCTGAAACTGGGTATTGGAGCCATGACCGACGCGCGCATGCAGGCCTTCTATGACAAGATGGTGCGCACGGGCGTCGTCAAGGCGGGCCTCGACTACAAGAAGGCCTATACCCTGAAGTTCGTGAACAAGGGTGTGGGCCTCAATCTGCGTCCGAAGTGAGGACGGCAACGGTCCGCGGTCATGGCAGCCGCAAATCCCATCGTTTCGCTCCGCGCTGTCGGCAAGGTGTTCGACAGCGGTACGGCGGCGCTTGACGGCCTCGATCTCGATGTGCGGGCAGGCGAGTTCGTGTCGCTGCTCGGGCCGTCGGGCTGCGGCAAGTCGACGGCTTTGCGCATCGTTGCCGGCCTGAGCAAACCGACAAATGGCGTCATCGAATGGCCGGCAAGCCGCGCCGGCGATGCAGCGGCCGGCAGGATCGGCTTTGTCTTTCAGGAGCCGACCCTGATGCCGTGGGCGAGCGTCGCCGACAATGTCGAATTGCCGTTGTCGTTGGCCCATGCCGATCCGGCCAAGGCAAGGCTTGCGGTCGGGGCTGTCCTTGATCATGTGGGGCTGGCAGACTTTACGGCCGCTTATCCGCGCGAACTATCCGGCGGCATGAAAATGCGGGTCTCCATCGCGCGGGCGCTGGTCACCGAGCCGCGGCTGCTGCTGATGGACGAACCCTTCGCCGCGCTCGACGAGATCACGCGGTTCAAGCTCAACAATGACATCCTGTCGCTGTGGCAGACCTTGCGGCAGACCGTGATCTTCGTCACGCACTCCGTGTTCGAGTCGGTTTTCCTGTCGCAGCGTATCGTCGTGATGACGCCGCGGCCCGGCCGGGTGTTTGCCGAAGTGGCGATCGACGCGCCCTATCCGCGCGACGACCGCTTCCGCACTTCGGCCGAATATGCCGGTTATTGCCGGAAGGTGGGTGAGGTCCTTGCGGCCGCCATGGACGCACGGCCATGAGTCCTCGCGGCCTCGTCAGGATCGCCCTGCCGCTCGTGCTTCTCGCCGTCGCCGTGGCGGTGTGGGACGCGGCGGTGCGGGCATTCGCCATCCCGCCTTACATCCTGCCCGGACCGGCGCTGGTCATGGGATCGCTGGTCGGCGACAGCGGATTGTTGTTCGGCTCGCTTGCGGTGACATTGACACTGGCGCTCGAAGGCTTCGCGCTCGCCGCGATCGGCGGAGTTTTCTGGGCGATCGTCTTCAATCAATGGCGGCTCATCGAATACTCGTTCTACCCCTACGCCGTCGTCCTGCAGGTGACGCCGGTGGTAGCGATCGCGCCGCTGTTGCTGATCTACCTGCCGCAGCATCTCGCCGTGCTGGCCTGCGCGTGGATCGTCGCCTTTTTTCCCGTGCTGGCGAATACGACGCTCGGCCTGCGCTCGGTCGATCGCAATCTCGTCGCGCTGTTCGAACTCTACAAGGCCTCGCGCTGGCAGGTCCTGACGCGGCTGAAGCTGCCTGCGGCGCTGCCGCAGATGCTTGCGGGGCTTCGCATCGCCGGCGGTCTGTCGCTGATCGGCGCGGTGGTGGCCGAGATCGCGGCCGGCTCGGCCGGCGCCGGCTCCGGGCTTGCCTACCGCATCGCCGAGTCGGGCTATCGACTCAATATTCCGCGCATGTTCGCGGCGCTGCTCCTGTTGTCGCTCGCCGGCGTCGCGATCTTCATGGTGCTGTCGGCGCTCTCGCATCTCGTGCTGCGCCGCTGGCACGAGAGCGAGGTGAAGGAGGACCGCTGATCACGACATGTGCGCGACCATGCCGAGTAACGCCATCACGCCGATGACTTCGATCAGGCTGCGATGGAAACGAAAGATGAGGATCGCCGCGGTCGCGGCAAGAACCGCAATGCGCTGATCGATTGCGGCCGGGTCAAAGGCGTACCAGCGCAGAATGCCGGCATGCCTTTCGGTCACCTCGCCGAACAGCACATGCAGCGCGAACCAAACCGACAGGTTGAGGATGACGCCGACAACGGCGGCGGTGATCGCCGCCAGCGCGCCGGTGAGCCGCTTGTTGGCTCGCAGGTCTTCGAGGAATGGCGCGCCGGCATAGATCCACAGGATCGCGGGCACGAAGGTGACCCAGGTCGTCAGCGCAGCGCCGAGCAGACCCGCCGCGAAAGGTGAGAACGGCGCTGGCGCGCGGAACGCGGCGAGGAAGCCGACGAACTGCGTCACCAGGATCAGCGGTCCCGGCGTCGTTTCGGCCAGGCCGAGTCCGTCGACCATCTCCGGCGCCGTCATCCAGTGATGCGTCTGCACCGCCTGCTGCGCCATGTAGGCGAGCACGGCATAGGCGCCGCCGAAGGTGACGACGGCGAGTTTGGAGAAGAACAGGCCGATGGCCACCATCACGTGGCCGGCGCCGAGCGTCAGCGCGGCGATCGCGACCGGCGCCCACCACAAGGTGAGGCCGATGAGGAGGGCGAGGACCGCGTGGCGCCAGCGGTTGGTACCGTGGTCGAGCACGGTGTCGGAGACGCCATTAATGCCGATCAGATCGGGCCGTGCTTTGGCCACCACGACACCCGCAAGCCCGGCAGCGGCGACAACCAGCGGGAACGGCAGGTTAAGGAAGAAGATGCCGACGAAGGCCAAGGCGGCGAGCGCAACCATCAGCCATGACTTCAGCGCCCGCTTGCCGATGCGGATCAGCGCCTCGACCACGATCACCAGCACTGCGGCCTTGATACCGAACAGCGCGCCGTCGATGGCGCCGACGCCGCGGCCATAGGCGTAGAGCAGGCTCAGGCCCAGCATGACAAGAGCGCCCGGCAGCACGAACAGGATGCCGGCCGTCAGCCCTCCACGCAGGCCGTGCAGCAGCCAGCCGACATAGGTCGCGAGCTGGGTTGCTTCCGGCCCCGGCAGCAGCATCGAGAAGTTGAGCGCGTGCAGAAAGCGCGGCTCGTCGATCCACTTTTTCTCGTCGACCAGGATGCGATGCATCAGCGCGATCTGGCCGGCCGGACCGCCGAACGACAGGCAGCCGATCTTGAACCAGACCTTGAGCGCTTCGCCGAAGCTGGGGCGAGACGTGGTTTGTTCTGCGATGGTCATGTCAGGCCGCCTTGCCGGAAGTGCTTACCGGCCAATTGTGCTTCTCGTCGGCGGCGAATCGCGCCCATGCGAACAAACCATCATAGACCGCGAAGCCCTGCCGCAGGAGTCCATGATCGTCATCGCCTGCGAGCGCCGACAGTCCGAGCGAAATGGCGTGCAGGCCGGCCGCTTCCGCGGAAAGGTCGTGCCGCGCCGTGTCGGCGCCGCGCACGATCAGGGCGAGGCGCGCGAGAGCCGGCTCGTTTGCAAGCCCGAACATGGTGAGCAGCGTATCGAAGCTGCAGGTCTCGCCGACATGGGAAATCTCGACGCCGGCGATGTCGAACGGGATAGCGCCGAAGTTGGCCGCGGCATCCGAGACGTAGGGCGGATCGACGAAAACGAAGCGCGCCTCGGGGTCGATGAAGCGGCGGATCAGCCAGGGGCAGGCGATGCGATCGATCTTGGGGTGTCGCCGGGTCACCCAGAGCGAAGGACGCTTCGGTATCAGCCGGTCGACGGTGGCCCGGTCGATCAGCGGCAGGCCGGCGTCGCTCCAGGCGCCTTGGCCGCCGGCCAGTTGCGCTGCGTCGTATCCGTGGCCGCGCAGGTCGCTGACGATGACCTGGCTCAACTCCTTGCCGAGTTTGCAGGTGACGATGATGGGGCGGTCGCGGTTCAGCGTGTCGATCCAGCCTGAGAGGGCGGTCGGTTCACGCCACACCGCCCCGGGAATGAGGCCGGGCACCTGTTCGTAGATTTCGCGCCGCCGCACGTCGATGATCTGCGGCGCGCGGGGCGTCGCTATCGCATGCCAAAGCCGTTGAGGGGATATCGAAAAATCGCGCGCAAGCATGGTCTTCCTCCGACAACGAAGGAAGCGGTGCTTGGGCCATGATGCCTGAAGCGCGGGGCGACCGCCGCAGGCCCCACGTTGCAACGTTAGTAGTAAACGTCCGGTAGTTCAAGTCCGCTCAGCCGAGCACCAGCACCAGGCCGGACAGCATCAGCAGGATGAGGATCACCTTGCGAAAGGTCTGCTCGTTGAGGTGGCCGTATAGTCTCAGGCCGAGCCACAGGCCGGCGCCGAGCGCCGGCAGCCCGTAGAGATAGATGCGAAACAGGTCCAGCGTTACGGTGCCGTTGACCGTGAGCGAGATGGCGGTCAGCGCGAAAGCGGCGAGGATCACCGGCTGAAATATGGCGCGCTGCTCGTCCCGGCGGAAACCGCGCAACTGGCACCAGACGGTGATGATGGGGCCGGCGAGTCCGGTCATGCCGCCGAGAATGCCGTTGACGAAACCGACGGTTATATCCGCCGGCACGGACGCCTTGACGCTGTGAACATGCGGCCGGATCAGGAAGTAGCTCGAATACGCGATCAGCAGCACGCCGACTCCGCTCCGCACCAGGTCCGGCCGGATGTAGCCGAGAAGGGCAGCGCCGAGTGGCACGCCCAATACGCCGCCGCCGATGAACGGCGCCAGGGTGCGCAGGCTCAATGCGTGGCGCAGCTTCCAGATGCTGTAGCTCTGCACCAGCAGGCCATAGCCGACGATGAGCGCGGCGGTCTGCGCCGGCGTCAGGATGTGCAGCCAGACGCCCGAGACAACCAGTCCCATGGCGAAACCGGCGAGCCCGCTGACAATGCCCCCGACGAAAGTCGACAAGACGAAAAGTGCGAGAATCGGGCCATCCATGGTCTTGAGCCGGGCCGTCCGGAACAGCGCTTGCCAGTCAACTTCGGATGCCGTCCCGGTGGATGGCAGCTATTTCGCGAGGAGGCTGCATTTTCCTCGCCAAACCGACTATACCATCGGACCAGTCAAAACAAATCGGGCCCGGGGGAAGCACATCCATGTCCAATAACATCGATCTCAAGGGCCGCTTCGCGGTGGTCACGGGCGGCGCGCAGGGCATCGGCCGGGCTATCGTCGAGCGCTTCCTCGCCTCCGGCGCTGCGGTGGTGATCTGGGATCGCGACGAGCCGCTGGCGAAAAAGACCGCCGGGGAGCTCAAGGGCCGCGTCGAGGTCGTCGCCGTTGACGTCACCGATTTCGCCAGCGTCGAGCGCGCGCGCGACGCCACCGTCAAGGCCTTCGGCCGCATCGACATCCTCGTCAATAACGCCGGCATCGCCGGCATGAACACCACGGTGACGGAGTATCCAGTCGACGAGTGGAAGCGCGTGATGACGATCAACCTCGACAGCCAGTTCTACTGCTGCAAGGCGGTGGTGCCGGGCATGGTCGGCCAGGACTACGGCCGCATCGTCAACATCGCCTCCATTGCCGGCAAGGAAGGCAACCCGAACGCTTCGGCCTATTCGGCGTCGAAGGCCGGTGTCATCGCCCTGACAAAGTCGCTTGCCAAGGAAACCGCGGGCAAGAACATCTCTGTCAACGCCATCACGCCGGCCGCCGCGAAGACGGCGATCTTCGATCAGATGACGCAACAGCACATCGACTTCATGCTTTCGAAGATTCCGCGCGCCCGCTTCGTCCAGGTCGATGAGGTAGCGGCGCTGGCGGCGTTCTGCGCCTCTGAGGACTGTTCCTTCACCACCGGCTCGGTATTCGACATCTCCGGGGGGCGGGCGACCTATTGAGCGATCCGGCCGTACTTCGCCGTCAGCGTCTGACCGGCATCGCACTGATGTGCGCTGCCGTGGCGACGTTTTCATGCCTCGATACGACGGCGAAGTACCTGGTCCAGTCCATGGATCCGCTGCAAGTGACATGGGCGCGCTATGCCGGCGCGTTCATGCTGGTGCTGATCTATCTCAACCCTCTCAAGCGGCCGGGCGTGATGGTAACGCAGCGCCCGCTGCTGCAGATCGGGCGCTCGCTCCTTCTGCTAGGCTCGTCCGCCGCCAACTTCTTCGCTGTCCGCTATCTCCAACTCGACGAAGCGCTGGCGATTCTGTTTTCAACCCCTTTCATGGTGGCCGTGCTTAGTAGCCGATTTCTCGGCGAGCGGGTCGGCTGGCAGCGCTGGGTCGCCATCGGCGTCGGCTTTGTCGGCGTCCTGCTGGTAACGCGCCCCGGCATGGGCGGCATGCATCCGGCGGCGCTGATTTCGGTCGCCGGAGCGGTTTGCTACACGCTTTACTCGGTGCTGACGCGGCTTCTCGCCCGTACCGACTCAACCGAAACCACGACTTTCTACACCAACATGGTGGGCGCCGTGGTGATGACGCCCGTGGTCTATTTCGTTTGGACGGCGCCGGCGAGCACCTTTCTCGCCTTCTTGATGGGCATCACCGGGTTCTTCGGCGGTTTCGGCCATTATCTTCTGGTGCGCGGTCATCGCCTGGCGCCGGCCTCGACGCTGTCGCCCTTCATCTACACGCAAATGATCTGGACCTCGACGCTCGGGTTCCTGGTGTTCGGGGACGTGCCCCACTTCTGGACCGTCGTGGGCAGTGCCGTGGTCGTCGCTTCGGGGCTTTACCTGCTGCATTACGAGCGCCGGGTGGGCAGAATCATGGTCGAGGCCGAGGAGAAGCAATAGGCGGCGTTGCGCAGGACGGCAGTTGCGGGTGCGCCGCTATCGGGGCTAAGTTCCGGGTCGACAAAAAGAACAAGCCTTCCGGAATTCGAGGAAATCCCCCATGGCGACAGCGCGGAACAGCGCTCAGGCGGCCCCCGGTTCGGGGCTGAACGACGATATCGGCGAAGACAAAAGGCTGGCGCTGTACCGCTCCCAGCTTCGCATCCGCGAAGCCGAGCAGCGTGCCTTCGATCTCTTCCTGCAGAATTTGGTCAAGGGCACGAGCCATCTCTCGCTCGGACAGGAGGCGGTCGCCTCCGGCTTTGCCGAAGCGATGCAGAAGGGCGACCTGTCGTTCTGCACCTATCGCGGCCACGCCCACACTTTGGCGCGCGGCGTCAGCGTCGAGAAGGTACTCGGCGAACTGATGCAGCGCGACAACGGCCTGATGCGCGGCAAGGGCGGCTCGATGCATCTGACGTCGGAAGAGCATGGCGTCATGGGCTCCTATGCCATCATCGGCGCGCATCTGCCCATCGCCTGCGGCGCCGCGTGGCGCGCGCAGTACAAGGGCGACAAGGACGTCTCGGTCTGCTTCTTCGGCGACGGCACCACCAATATCGGCGCATTCCATGAGGCGCTGAATTTCGCCGCAGTATGGAAGCTGCCGGTGGTTTTCGTCTGCGAGAACAATCTCTACATGGAATACACGCCGATCGGCGACGTCACCGCGGTGCCGCATCCGGCCGCAGACCGCGCCGCCGCCTATCGCCTCGAGCGCATCATCATCGGCGGCAACGGTGCCGACGTTGTCTATCGCACGGCGCAGAAGGCCTACGCCAAGGCACGCGCTGGCGAAGGCCCGTCGCTGATCGAGGCGCTGACCTATCGCCATTCGGGTCATTCGCGCGCCGACCCGGCCAAGTACCGCCCCGAGGGTGAACTGGAAAAATGGAAAGAGCGCGATCCGATCAAGATCTATCGCGAGCGCCTCAAGCAGTTCGGCGTTGGCGACAAGGTGATCGCCGGGATCGACGCCGAGGTACGAAAGGAAGTCGACGACGCGACCGAGGCCTGCAAGGCCGCGCCGATGCCGCCGCTCGATATCCTCACCACCGATGTCTACGCCGACGGCGGCTGGGCGTGGAGAAACTGACATGGCGGAAATCACCTATCGTGACGCGGTGATCCGCGGCATCGCGCAGGAAATGTCGCGCGACAATGACGTCGTCTTCCTCGGCGAGGACGTCGCCAAGGCCGGCGGCGTGTTCAAGGCGACGGTCGGGCTCTACGAGCAGTTCGGTCCGCTGCGCGTGCGCGACACGCCGATCTCGGAGCAGGCCATTCTCGGCGCTGCCATGGGCGCGGCGATGACCGGCCTCAAGCCGATTGCCGAAATCATGTTTTCGGACTTCTTTGCGGTGTGCTTCGACTACATCGCCAATGAGTTTCCGAAGAGCCGCTATATGTCGAACGGCCAGACCAAATGCCCGCTGGTCGTGCGCACCGGCAACGGCGCCGGCTCACGTTTCGGCGCGCAGCATTCTCAAAGCGTCGAGAATTGGTGCATGATGATTCCCGGCCTCAAGGTCGTGGCGCCGTCGTCGCCGGTCGACGTCATCGGCCTGCTGGCCGCCGCGGTGCGCGACCCAGATCCGGTGATCTTCCTCGAGCACAAGTCGCTTTACCCGACCAAGGGCGAGGTGCCGGACGGCGAGATCGTCGACAAGCTCGGCACCGCCAAGATCCTGCGCCCGGGCCGCGACGCGACCATCCTGGCGCTGGCGCTCATGGTGCCGCGCGCGCTCGAGGCCGCGGAGCGGCTGAAGGCGGAACACGGCATCGACTGCGAGGTTGTCGACGTGCGTTCCCTGGTGCCGCTGGACACCCAGACCATTCTCGGCTCGGTGGCGAAAACGCATCGGCTGTTCACGGTCGAGGAAAATCCGCGGCTGTGCGGCTGGGGCGCGGAAATCGTCTCCATCGTCGCCGACGAGGCCTTCTACGATCTCGACAGTCCGCCGGTTCGCATCACGACCCCGCATATTCCGTTGCCGGCTGCCGATATCCTCGAGGACATCGTGTTGCCGACGCCGGAACGCATCGTCGACACCGTGCGGCGCAGCTTGCAGGGCTGACCGGCACTATCGCGGAGCGAAAATCTGCTATTTCGTGCGGCGACGATGACGCCGGACTTCGGCACGATAAAATCGACGTTCGCGGCTCGCGAACAACGATGCAGATAAAAGGACAGTCTATGTACGAAAATCTTCTCGCTGGCGTTCCGACCGATCTGTGGATCGGCGGCAAATGGAAAAAAGCTTCTGACGGCGGGCGCTTCGACGTTATCGATCCGGCGACGGAAAAGACCATTGCTTCGGTGGCGAGCGCCACGGTTGATGACGCCATTGCCGCGATCGACGCGGCCGATGCCGCGTTCCCGGCCTGGGCCGCCAAGAAGCCGCGCGAGCGCGCCGAGATTCTGCGCAAGGCGTTCGAAATCATCATGCGCGACGCCGAGCGCTTCGCAAAGCTGATCACGCTGGAAAACGGCAAGGCGCTGTCCGATTCCCGCGGCGAGGTGGCCTATTCGGCCGAATTTTTCCGCTGGTATGCCGAGGAGGCGGTGCGCAATCTCGGGCAGATGTCGATGGCCCCGGCCTCCGGCGCGCGCATCCTGGCGCAGCACAAGCCGGCGGGCATTGCCGTGCTGGTGACGCCGTGGAATTTCCCGGCCGCGATGGCGACGCGCAAGATCGGCCCGGCGCTCGCCGCCGGCTGCCCGGTGGTGCTCAAGCCGGCGTCCGATACGCCGCTCACCATGCTGGCGCTGATGCCGGCGCTGGAAGAAGCCGGCGTGCCGCCCGGCGTCGTCAACGTCATCCCGTCGCGTTCGTCGGGCAAGGTCGTGTCGGCGATGCTGCATGACCCGCGCGTCCGCGTCGTGTCCTTCACCGGCTCGACCGAAGTCGGCCGCAAGCTGCTGCACGAGGCCGCCGACCAGATCCTCAAGCCGGCGATGGAATTGGGCGGCAACGCGCCGTTCCTGGTGTTCGAGGACGCCGATATCGACGCAGCCGTCGAAGGCGCCATGATCGCCAAGATGCGCAACATGGGCGAGGCCTGCACCGCGGCAAACCGCTTCTATGTGCAGGAGAAGGTGCACGACGAGTTCGCCAGGAAGCTCTCGGCCAGGATGAGCGCGCTCAAGATGGGCAACGGTCTCGACGACGGCGTCGCCGTCGGCCCGCTGGTCAACAAGGAAGGCCGCGACAAGGTGATCGAACTGGTCGATGACGCCGTGTCGAAGGGCGCCAAGGTTCTCACCGGCGGCAAGGTGCCGGACGGAGTGGGTTTCTTCTATCCCGCGACCGTGGTCACCAATGTGCCGGACGGCGCCATGATGCTGAACGAGGAAATCTTCGGGCCGGTCGCGTCGATCCAGACCTTCAAGACCGAAGACGAAGCGATCGGCAAGGCCAACGACACCGAGTATGGTTTGGTCGCTTATTTGTTCACCAAGGACATGTCGCGGGGCCTGCGTGTCTCCGAGAAGCTCGAATTCGGCATGATCGGCCTCAACCGCGGCCTTGTCTCCGATCCGGCGGCGCCGTTCGGCGGCGTCAAGCAGTCGGGCCTCGGCCGCGAAGGCGCGCAAGAGGGCATGAAGGAGTTCCTCGAGACTCAGTATATCTCGGTGAGCTGGTAACCACGGGCTGTCATCGCCCGCGCAAGCGGGCGATCCAGCTCTTTGAGTGGAAGGGCTGGATGCCCCGCTTTCGCGGGGCATGACGGCAAGGTGGTAAGGGAAGTGCGCATGGACGTCCTGATGCCGCAGCTCGGCGAAACGGTCGCCGAGGGCAAGATCGTGAAGTGGTTCAAGCAGGCCGGCGATGCCGTCAAGCCGGGCGAGAACCTGTTCGAGATCGAGACCGACAAGACGTCCATGGAAGTGCCGGCGATCGCCGCCGGCACGCTCACCGATATCCGCTTCGGCGTCGGTGAGGTGGCCAAGGTCGGCGCCGTGGTGGCGGTGATTGCCGGAGCCGGTGGCGCAATGGCATCGGCACCGCAGGCCAAGCCGGTTGCTTCCAGGTCTCTTGAAGCAAAGCCTGCTTCCCAATCTCCGCTCACCCCCGCGACAGCGGGGGCCCAGACTGACTCAACGAAAGAACTGGGTCCCCGCTTTCGCAGGGACGAGCGGGTAATTGTCCAGGCGCAGACTTCGCGAGATTTCTCGTACTCGAATATGTCGCCGTGGCGCGAGGTGCGGACGCCCGAGCGCAATTACGGCCCGGCTCGAAACATGACGGGCCGTCATGTCACGCCGCTGGCGCGCCGGCTGGCCTCCGAGCGCGGCATCGACCTCAATCGCATCGCCGGCTCCGGGCCGCAGGGCCGCATTGTCGCCGCCGATATCGACAAGGCACCCGCGGCGGGCACAGGCGCGCAGGCTACGCCGCAGTACTATCTCGTCGCCGACATCGAGATCGGCCGTCTGCTCGCCATGCAGGCCGAAGCGCAGTTTGCCGGAGCGCAATTCTCGCTCGGCGATTTTGTCGTCAAGGCCTGGGCGGTCGCGCTCCGGCGTATCATGCCGGCGGCGGGCGCCGACATCGGCGTCCAGTCGCATGTCGGGGGCCGCCCCGGCACCGTGATCATTCACGACGCCGCGGCCAAAACGCTCACCGCGATCGCCCGCGAGGCGGCGGAGTCACAGGGCGCCGCGACGGCCGGCGCGGCGAGCGCCGTTGCCCTGGCGGGCGCCTCCGGCATCCGCGAATTCACCGCCGTGCTGACGCCGCCCCTTGCTTCGGTACTCGCCGTCGGGCAGCCGCGTCGCGCGCCCGTCGAGGCGGAGGACGGCAGTGTCAAATTCGTCAGTCAGATGACGGTCACGCTGACCTGTAACGCGGGTGTCATCGATCAGGCGATAGGCATCGAACTCTTGTCCGCCTTCAAGACTTTGGCCGAAAATCCGGTGGCCGCGCTGGTGTAATGAAGTTCATTGGGAGATTTGATAATGGCGAATGAGAAGCGCGACGTCCTTCTGATCGGTTCCCGCAAGCCGGTTCTGGTCGGCGGCCTCGAGAGCAAGGTCAATCTGCATTATTATCTCGAAGCCAAGGACAAGGCCGCGTTTATCAAGGAAGTGGGGCCGAAGATCGGCGCCATCGCGCTCGCCTACACCCATGACAAGGTCGACGGGCCGTTCCTGTCGCAGTTTCCCAATCTCAAGCAGGTGTCGAGCTTCGGAGTCGGCTACGATCACGTCGATGCCAAATGGGCTGGCCAGCATGGCGTCATCGTCACCAACACGCCGGACGTTCTCAACGAGGAAGTTGCCGACACCGCGCTCGG
Organism: Pseudolabrys sp.; assembly: GCA_017849615.1. Taxonomy (GTDB): domain Bacteria; phylum Pseudomonadota; class Alphaproteobacteria; order Rhizobiales; family Xanthobacteraceae; genus Pseudolabrys. The sequence continues at coordinate 24,823 of JAFIGS010000012.1, forward strand.
CCTGCTGCTCTGCACCTTGCGCGAATTCCCGCAGGCCGACCGCTATCTGCGCGCCGGCAAATGGCCGAAGGCGCCGTATCCGCTGACGAAAGCGACCTTGCAGGGGCGTACCGTCGGCGTCGTCGGCATGGGCCGCATCGGCAAGGCGATCGCCAAGCGCCTCGAGGCGTTCAACGCCAGGGTGGTCTATCACAGCCGCAATCCGCAAGCCGGCGTCGAATACAAGTACTATCCCAAACTCGTGGACATGGCGCGTGACGTCGACACGCTGATGGTCATCGTGCCCGGCGGCGCCGCGACGAAGAACCTGATCAATGCCGAAGTGCTCAAGGCGCTGGGCCCGCAGGGCGTCGTCATCAACATGGCGCGCGGCAGCGTGGTCGATGAGCCGGCGCTGATCGAAGCCCTGAAGAACCGCACCATCTATTCCGCCGGTCTCGATGTCTTCGTCAACGAGCCGGAGGTACCGCAGGAATTGATCGACATGGAGCATGTCGTGTTGCTCCCGCATGTCGGCTCGGCGAGCGAGGCGACCCGCGCCGCGATGGATCAGTTGGTGGTCGACAACATCCTGGCCTGGGCGGCGGGCAAGCCGCCGCTGACGCCAGTTCCGGAGACGCCGTATCCGCCGAAACGGTGATCGCGCCCTGACAACTCTTTGATGCCGATGGCCCGGCAAATCGGCTAGAATGCCGGCATGAAGCGTATCGTCCTGCTCGCTCTGCTTTGTCTTGGCCCGTCTGCGGCCGCCCAGGCCCAGAGCCCGCCGCTCGGCGAGCAGGCGAGGGCGCTGATCGGCGCGTGGGAGTTCTCCAACGCCGATCGCGACAAGCGCTGCACCGCGACGTTCAGCGGCACGCCCGTCCCCGGCGGCTACAAGGTCGCGTTCGACGCCAATTGCGTCACCTTGTTTCCTTTCGTCGCCAATATTGCCGGCTGGCGTTTGCCCGAGAACGACAACCTGTTCCTGTTCGACGCCGGAGGCAAAACCCTGGCCGAGTTCAGCGAGGTCGAGGACGGAGTGTTCGAGGCGCCGACGCCGGGCATCGGCGTGCTGTTCCTGCAGAATGCGGCCGCCGCCGCGCCGCCGCCGAAGCGGCCGGAGGAGGTCGCCGGCGACTGGACCATCGCCGGTGCGGCAACCTTATGCGAACTTTTGTTGTCCACCGCCGCGGCGCCGGGCGGCGGCATGCGCCTGACGGTCAAGCCGGGCTGCCGCGACGACATCGTGAAACTGAATTTCACCCGCTGGCGCATCGAGGGCGGCGAACTGCAGTTGCTGCCGGCGCAGGGCACGACGCTGTGGCGTTTCGTCGAGAACGACAGCGACAACTGGCGGCGCGTTCCCGAAAGCAGCGAGCCGGTGAACCTGATCCGGCGCTAGAGGCAGGCCTACGGCACGACCGCGAAGAACAGGAACACCGCAAAAATCAACAGGTGCACGATGCCCTGCAACATGGTGGTGCGTCCGGTGCCGAGGGTGATGATGCCGAGCATCAAGGTCAGCACCAGCAGTACCTGATCCTTGGCGTTGAGACCCAGTTCGAGCGGTTGCTGCAGCACGACCGACACCACGGCCACCGCCGGGATCGTGAGCCCGATGGTGGCGAGCGCCGATCCCAGCGCCAGATTGAGGCTGGTCTGCAGCCGGTTGTTCCTGGCGGCGTTCAGCGCCGCGAGGCCCTCCGGCAGCAGCACCAGTCCGGCGATGACGATGCCGACGACGGCCTTCGGCACGCCGAGGGTGGCGATGCCGAGTTCGATGGCGGGCGTGAGGGCCTTGGCCAGCGCGACAATGGCGACCAGTGACACGACGAGAATGGCGGCGCTGAAAACCGTGGCCTTGGGCGTCGGCGGCGGGGCATGCGCTTCTTCGTTCTCGACTTCGACCGGGAGAAAGTAATCGCGGTGGCGGATCGTCTGGATGAAGACGAAAGAGCAATACAGAACCAGCGACACAATGCCCGCGAACACCATCTGCGATGTGTTGAAGCGAGGGCCGAGGGCGCCCTCGGCATAGTTAGGCAGAACCAGCGTGAGGCCGCTCAGCGCCACAAGAACGGCAAGCGCCGCGCTCGCGCCCTGAAGCTGGAAGCCCTGCTCGCGGTGACGGGCGCCGCCCATCAGAAGACAGGCGCCGACAATGCCGTTACAGACGATCATGATGGCGGCGAATACGGTGTCGCGCGGAAGCCCCGCTTTCTCCGCCGGCGCCGCGATCATGACCGAAACGATCAGCGCGGCCTCGATGACGGTAACGGCGAGCGCAAGGACCAATGTGCCGAACGGCTCGCCGACGCGGTGCGCCACGACCTCGGCGTGATAGACGGCGGCGAATACGGTGCCGAACAGGGTGACCCCGGCTATCGCGGACAACACGGCGCCACTGCCGGCCAGCGCCAGGGCGGCGAGGGTGGCAAAGGCGGCCGCCGGCCAGATCCATGTCCATCGCGGTGCGGCGGCTGTCGTCATAACGGTGTCCGGTCGTTCGTTGAGACCGCTTTATAGCAGCAAAGAAGACAAGAACAGGCGCACCCGGGTGTGGAGCAGGCATAAATGCGCGACAAAACGACGTTCGGTCAGATCAGTTTCATGCCTTTCAGGCTGGCATGCCCGTCCTTGCCGACGATGATGTGATCGTGAACGGCAATGCCCAGCGGTTTCGCCACCTCGATGATCGCCTGCGTCATCTGGATATCGGCGCGCGACGGGGTCGGATCGCCGGACGGATGGTTGTGCAACATCCCATCAAATTCAGTATCATATTGATATTTCAAGGATAATTATGGGTCTCGGTGATGCTGGTGCCGGGGAGTGGGGCATGTTCTTTATGACCGATCGTGATCATCACGGTTGATCACCGGTGCGTTCAGTCAGTCGCCTTGATGGACGGCAGATCACTCTATTCCTTTCGTCCCACGCTTCAAGCTCGTCGATTGGGTAGAGGACGGCTTTGCCTATCTTAACGAACGACGGGCCGATCTTCATCGCCCGCCAGTTCCGGAGCGTTCCAACCGAGACGCCGCCGCGATAGCGCTCCGAGACTTCCTCAGGGGTGAGAAATTTGTTGTTCAACGTCAGCCTCCCTCGATCGACGACGTGGTGTCGCTCATTCGGTGGTCATCGAGCGCGAGGCGAGTTCCTTGAATGCAATGTCACCCGAGGTCACCGTTGGGCTTGCTTGTCATCGAGCGCTCACGCTGTTGCACGAGTGACCATGTAGCGCTGAGGTGAAATTGGGGAAGCCTGATTTGATCCGCGTAGGGGACACGGATAGTCAGGGTTATATATAGGTCGGTCGAGCGACCGGGCTCGGCGTTTCCGAGTTCAAGATTGCGCGTGCATGACCCTTGCCTCCGAAGGTGAGCCTTGCGACAACAGCCCCGTCATCCTTCCTGCCATGGAGCGAGGAGTCCTCGACCAGATCCGATCGCTGGAAGATCCGTGCCCGGATTGGTGGTCTCCATTGCTCCCTCTGCATCGGTACGATCGAGAAGGCGCTCAGCCGAATGCCCGGCGTCGACAAGGTGGCCGTAAGCCTGACCCACGAGCAAGCGCTGGTCGATTATGATCCAGCTATCGCGCCCCGGAGCAATTGCCGCCGACGCTGCGCGATATCGGCTACACCATCCCGACCCTCGCAAGCTCAAGACGTTTGAAGAAGAGGAGTGTGCCGCAACACGCCAAGGCCGCCTAACCGCAAACCAAGATGGTTCCTGAGAAACGAAAACGGTCTCAAAGCATATGACGACGGACAGAGACTATGCCGACCGACGCTTGCCAGTTCTTCTACACCTGCATCGGTTGCGGTGAGACCGGTGCGATCAGATCTGGAAATTGATGCGCTTTTTACTCGTATGGCGCTGTGCCATACTCACTCCAAACTGAACGTTGTTTAATTCGGTGGAGCGCTGCCTCATCTTTCAGGGGCTCGGCGTCCTTTCGTGCTACGAGTGCCGCCTATTCGGCTGCGACTCATCTACTCATCTGGATCATAGCGTGGTTTTCGTTTGGCAGGGGCAGAAGCGCGCGCCGCCGCACGGAGGTCGTACGCCTTGCGGGATCGGCCGGGTTGGCACGGGAGAGATACATCATCTCACGGAGATCGGTGTTTCCGAGTGTTACCTAGACTAACCCGCATGTGCAACGTGGGCTGCTCGTCAAGGTTGCTTGTGGCTGCCACTGCGTTGCCAAACGTCAGTCGGCTTGATGTTGGCACGTGTGCCGGAATTCACAGCATATAGCCGATATCCGAGGCGCCGGTGGGATACGCGAACATCGTCGTCTTTAGATTGTCGGCCGTTAGGTCGTGGCGGATCGCAAGGGCAAACAGATTGATCACTTCATCGGCGTGCGGACCGACAAGATGTGCGCCTAGGATACGCCCGGTTTCGTCCTCCACCATCACTTTGAAGGCATAGGTCTTCTCTGCGGCCTGGCGGGCAGTAAACCAGTCGGACGCCTTCTGGGACTTCGTCTGGAATTTCAGGCCCTGCTGATGTGCTTCGGCCTCGCTCAGTCCGACAGCAGCGATCGGCGGGATCGTGAAGGCCACGCTCGGCACCCCGCGATAGTCGGGTGTATGCCGATTGCCCTCCAGAAGGTTAGCGGCGACCACCTTGGCGTCGTGGCTAGAGACAGGAGTGAGCGGAGGTCCGTTCTGTGCCGCATCGCCGGCGGCGTACACGGCTGGGTTGGAGACACTTTGCAAGTGTTCATTCAGCTTGAGCCGGCCGTTCTCCGTGGCGATGCCGCCGACCTCGAGATCAAGCTGGTCCAGCGAGGGTGCCCGACCGGCCGCATGAACAACGAGGTCGGTCTCAAAGATTGCGTCCCCATCTTCTGATGAGGCGTGGACGACAAAGCCCGCTCCCTTCTTCTCAATCGCTTCTACGGTAGTCCGCAGGCGCACATTGACCCCGATCTCGATGAATTTGTCCATGAGCCAGCCGACAATGTCAGGATCAAAGTGCGTGAGCATCCGCTCGCCACGTTGAAGAATGGTCACTTGCGCGCCTGCGCGAGCGGCGATGTGGGAGAATTCTGACGCTATATAGCCGCCGCCGACCAACACGATGCGTTGGGGCAGCCGCTCCATTGCCAGAAAGTCCTCATTGGTGGCGAAATACTCTTCACCGGGAATGTGCAGCTCTATCGGTTCGGCGCCCGCAGCAATCAAAACGTGACGGGCTTCAAGGCTCTCGCCACCCACTGTCAGACTGTTCTGGCCTACGAAGCGCGCATGACCGTGATAGCTATAGATGCCCTTTTCTTTGTAACGATGTTCGTGCTTTTCGGGGACCGGGTCGGTGAAGGTGCGCTTGAAGGCGATCAATTCGGGCCAGGCTATATGGACGTCGCCGGCAACGCCATTGCCGCTCATGTGTCGGACATGGTCGACAGCTGAGGCGCCGCCGACAAGCATCTTTTTCGGATCGCAGCCCCGCAGGGCGCAGGTGCCGCCGAAAGGCCGGTAGTCGATGACAGCCACGCTCCAGCCCGCTGCGCGCACGCGCATTGCGGTGGCTATGGCTGCCGTGCCGGTTCCTATGACCACAAGGTCGAATTGGTTCGCCATTCGTCTCTCCTACTTATTCGCCGTAGGCGCATCACCGAGCTGACTTTCGCAGCCGCAGCCAGGCTCCAAACGGCGAAATGGCCAACAATTCCCGCGACATCAACGGTGTCTCGCATCGCCAACGTCTGGATATGACGAAAGCGCGTCGAGGATTGGGCATTCCGGAACGGCGTTACCCGAACACCGCGCAGCAGTTTGGGCAAGAATTTTTTCGATCCGCCTGAGGTCTGCGATCTTTGCGCGAACATCACTCAGGTGGTGCTCAGTACGCTCTTTGATCTCTCCGCATGTCTGTTTGCCGCCATCGACCAACTCTAATAGGCCGCGGATTTCCTCGATGCTGAAACCGAGTTCGCGTCCACGCATGACGAAGCGGAGGCGCCGAACATGGGCTTCGTCATAAATGCGGTAGTCGTTGGCGCTGCGCGGCGGCTCGGGAAGAAGCCCAATTTTCTCGTAGTAGCGGACTGTCTCCAAATTTGACCCGGTCCGACGCGCCAGCTCACCACGTTTAAAACCTCGTCTGATAGCGGGATTCGTCATGGCCAAAAAAACCTCTTGAGCCTGTAGTCACTACAGACCCTATCGTATGCTCGACTCGAATTGAAGGGGTTTTTTCATGAGCGATATCAGTACCAAACTGGTCGACTCGCCGGATGCGGGAAAGGTTAAGGCGCAGGGGTGGCTTGCAGCTGGTGGAATCATCGGTGCGATCCTTGCGTCTAGCTGCTGCGTTGTACCTTTCGCCTTGTTCACGTTGGGAATCAGCGGCGCCTGGATTAGTAACCTGACGGCCCTCGAGCCCTATCAGCCCATCTTCGCCGCCGTGACGATTGGTTTTCTAGGCTACGGATTCTATCTCGTTTACCGGAAGCCCAAAATCGCATGCGCCGAAGGCTCCTACTGCGCCAAACCCAGCTCGGGTCGCAACGCAAAGATCGGGCTTTGGACGGCTACTGTGCTCGTTATCGTCGCACTCGGCTTCCCGAAACTGGCGCCCTTGTTCCTCTGATCGATCGCTCAACTTGAAGGAGAAAAGCTATGTTTCGACGTATCCTCGCAGCGACTGCATTTATTGTCATGCTTTCGCCTTTCGCGGCCCAAGCTGCCGAAAGAACCGTTGTTTTAAGCGTCGATAACGCGACGTGCGAACTCTGTGCCCCGATTGTCAAGAAAGCGCTCTCCCGCGTCTCGGGCGTAAAGGCAGTAATGGTCCAGGAGGCGAACGGAACGTCGCCCGCCGTGGCGACGGTCACCTTCGACGATGCAGCCACCAATGTCGCGACGCTCATTGCGGCGTCAACCAATGCTGGATATCCGGCGCGCGCGACAAAGGGCTGATGACGTGAATAATCGCGCCCTCTTTCGAACGGGTGTCATCGGAGCGGTCGTGGCGGCGCTCTGCTGCGCGACCCCAATCCTTGGAATTGCGCTGGGAGCGATCGGGCTCTCAGCGCTGGCGGCCAAAGCCGATTATGTCCTGATCCCCGTTCTGGTCGCCTCGCTCGGGTTGATCGGGATCGAGCTCTACCGACGCAGCGCATCTGCCCCGGCCGTCATCGACTGCTGTGAGACGGATAAAAATACAGGAAAGTTCAAGTCATGAGTGATTGCTGCGCTCCGAGCGCAAAGAACGGAAATGGCCGCTACGACCTCATCGTCGTCGGCGCCGGCTCGGCCGGGTTCTCGGCCGCGATTACGGCAGCAGAACAGGGTGCACAGGTTGCGTTGATCGGCCACGGCACGATCGGAGGGACGTGCGTCAATGTCGGCTGCGTCCCGTCGAAGGCCCTTATCCGGGCCGCAGAAGCGGTGCACCACGCCAACGCAGCGCCCAGGTTTGCCGGCATCGCCGCGCAGGCGCGAGTGGCAGACTGGGGTGCGCAGGTCGCCCAAAAGGATGAATTAGTAGCGGATCTGCGTCAGGCGAAGTACGCCGATCTCCTGCCATCGTATAACGGAGTCGCATACCATGAAGGCCGTGCCCGCCTCGTCGATGGCGGCGTCGAAGCCGGTGGCAAGCGGTTCGCGGCGGATCGTATTATTATCGCCACCGGGACCCGGCCGGCGTTGCCGACGATCCCGGGCATAAGGGACATCTCAATCCTCGATAGCACCACGGCGCTAGAGTTGACCGCGCTGCCACGCTCGATGATCGTGCTCGGCGGCGGCTACATCGGTGCGGAGCTCGCGCAAACCTTCGCTCGAGTGGGGGTGGAGGTGACGCTAGTCTTCCGCAGCCGCCTCCTGCCGGAAGCAGAGCCTGAGATCGGGGCGGCCCTCGCCGGTTATCTCGCCGACGAGGGCATCAAGGTCATCGGCGGCCTGACCTACGAGTCGATCCGTCGGACGGAGGATGGCGTCGCGCTCACGGTAGTTCGGGACGGACATGCAGAGACGCTTGCGGCCGAGCGCGTTCTCGTTGCGATCGGTCGCGCCCCGAACTCCGAAAGCCTTGGCCTTGAACAAGCTGGTATAGCCCGGACGCCCGCAGGCGCCATCGTGGTCGACGACCGGATGCGCACCTCCAAAGCCGGCGTCTACGCGGCCGGCGATGTGACGGGTAAGGACCAATTCGTCTACATGGCGGCCTACGGCGCGAAGCTCGCGGCGAAGAACGCGCTGAATGGCGACAGCCTGCGCTACGATAACGCGGCGATGCCCGCCGTGGTCTTCACTGATCCGCAGGTCGGAAGCGTCGGGCTTACGGAGGCGCAGGCGCGCGTCGCCGGGCACAACGTCCGTACTTCTGTGCTTTCGCTCGACAACGTGCCCCGCGCGCTTGCCGCTCGGGACACACGTGGGCTGATCAAGCTTGTGGCGGATGGCGACACTCGCAGGCTGCTTGGGGCACACATCCTTGCGCCTGAAGGCGCGGACAGCATCCAGACGGCGGCCATGGCGGTGCGTTGCGGTCTGACGATTGATGACCTCGCGGAGACGATCTTTCCCTATCTGACTACGGTCGAGGGCCTCAAACTTGCGGCACAGACATTCGACCGGGATGTCAAGATGCTGTCCTGTTGCGCCGGCTGACAATTGGCCGGGCATCAGTCGAGAATAAGGTGATGGCGATCGACGCGACAACATCGGAAGAGTTAAGTGTCGAGATCAGGCCGGGTGTATGGCGCCCGGACTGGTCGGCCGTTACCTCGCCGGCCGCGCGCCATGCGCTTAGTGGACGCATGGCGGCGCGAGCGGGGCTACAGGACAAGTGGTCGCAGACGCTCGAATCGAACGAGGATCTGGTGTGGCGGATAGCTCTCGAGCTTTACGCCGAGAACGGTCGACCGCCTCGCGCCAGCGAGATCGCCGCCCGCTCGGACATCTCAGAGGAACGCGTGCGCGTTGTTCTGCACAAGCTGCAATTGCGCGATCTCGTGGGCCTTGAACCCGGGACGGGCGCGATCCGCTACGCCTACCCTTTCACGGAAGCACAGACAGGTCATCACGTCGCACTGAACAGCCACACCTTGAACAGCCTCTGCGCCATCGACGCGCTCGGAGTCGGTAGCATGTGTCGCAGCGACGTCACGGTGGAGTCCCGCTGTCGGCTAAGTGGGGGAAGCGTCCGGGTGACGACTGGCGATGAGGGTCGTGCCTTGCGTAATGTGTCGCCGGCTGGCGCCGTAGTCTGGTACGACTTTGCCTATGAAGGAGGTTCGGCGGCAAGCTCTTGTTGCCCGTCGATAGTCTTCTTTTGTTCGGAAGAGAAATTGTGGCGTTGGCTTGATCAGCAGACGCCACCCCGGCACGGCATCATGTTGGTGATGGAAGATGCCCTGGTAGTCGGCCGCGCGATCTTTGGTCCAGTTCTGACAGTGCCCGACCAAGTGTCGGAGGAAGAGTCGCAAGCATCTTATAAGTCGAGGAAGGTAGTTCTCTGACGGTTGAGCTGCGCCATCTTCGCTACTTTATCGCGGCTGCGGAGCGCGGGAGCTTTCGACGCGCAGCGAAGGCGCTTGAGATTCAGGAGTCCTCCATCAGCCGGCGTATTCGGGATCTGGAAGATGAACTAGGAGCGGCTCTTTTCATTCGCCACCATGGTGGTGTGCATCTCACGCAAGCCGGCCAGAGATTTCTCGTCCGCGCTCGCAGGGCCATCGCTCAGATCGGTCATGCCGTCTTGGACGTTGGTTCGTTTGGGCGCGGCGAAGCGGGTACCGTACGCATCGGGATATTCTCGTCGCTTGCATCGGGCTTTCTCACCGATCTCCTCCGCACCTATGCTTCGGCAAACCCAAATATTCACCCCGATCTGATTGAAGGCGGGCCCTCCGGCCACATCGCCGCGATTCAACGGCATCAATTGGATGTCGCCTTCCTGACAGGTGAGCCGGTCGCGGACGGATGCGATCTGGCGCATCTTTGGAATGAACGTGTCTTCGTTGCATTGCCGGGCGATGACGTCCTGTCTCAGAAGCGCGAGATTACTTGGTCCGACATGCGAGACCGACACTTCATCGTCAGTGAGACCGACCCGGGTCCGGAGATCCACGATTACCTAATGAAGCACCTCGCTGACCTAGGGCATCACCCCAACGTCGAACGCTGCCGTGTCGGTCGCGACAACCTCATGAATCTCGTCGCCATGGGTCGGGGCCTCACGCTGACCAGCGAAGCGACTATCGCGGCGCGCTTTCCCGGCGTTGTCTATCATCCACTAGCCCAGGAGAATCTGCCGTTCTGTGCAATTTGGTCGCCGCACAATGATAATCCGGCTTTACGGCGGCTGCTGAGCCTGGCCAAAACGATGTCACGACGATCGAACGCCGTCACAGCGGCTGGACTGATTGCTAATTCTGCGACGCTGAGCCTCAGCTAGCGGATGGGCACTCGCGGTCGCCGTTCCGTCTCGCCTTCGCGAATCCTCGGTCGGTCGCCATGAATCGCTCGATCATCGGCGAAATCAACTTCACCGGATCGCCCACGGATCCTCCTGTCTCGTGGGCGAGTAGCTGGGCATAGGCCACGAGGTCGCTGTGCACCGTGGCCGGCAGTTCGAGCGAGACCTTGACCGGCTTGTCATCGGTGATCGGACCGAGCTTTAGTTTCGTCATATCAGCCTCCGTAGGGTTCGAGGACGAGATCGCGCGTGACGATGACCCGGACGGGGAAGCCCGGCCGGATGGTCAGCGTCGGCGCGACATTGAGCTGGCGGCGGACGATCTGCTGTCCGGCGTCGTTGATCGTGTCCTGCCCGCCGTTGCGGATGGCGCGCAGGAGCCGGTCCTGATCGTCCACGGCAAGCTCGGCCCCGACCGAGAGCAGCGTCGAGAGGCCGGCGGCCTTGGCGAGATCCCACCAGTGATAATCGACGCCATCCTCCAGGCCGGCATAGCCCTGCGTGTCGGTCCCCGGCTGGCGCTCGAGAACGATCGAGCGGCCGTTCGGCATGATGAGCCGGTTCCAGACGAGCAGCACGCGGCGCTGACCGTACTGCACATTGTTGTCGTACTGGCCGATGATCCGCGTCCCCTGCGGCACAAGCAGGATGCGGCCCGTCGGGCTGTCATAGATCGGCTCCGTGATCTGGGCGATGATCTGGCCGGGAAGATCGGAGCGGATGCCGGTGATGAGCGCGGCCGAGATGACGGCGCCCGCCTGGAGCACGAAGGGCGATGCCGGCGGCGTCACGCGATCGGGCGTGACCGTGCGCCGGTCGGCCGCCGCGTTGAGGAAGGCAAGCTGCTTGTCCTGTCCCGTGGCGGCCTGTCCGCCGGCGCCGGCGAGATCGAGGCCGGCCAGGCCCGGCATCGCGCCCGCGGTGCTCGCGGCCGTCGATCCCTGCCGCGACTGGAAGAAGACGGTGCTGAGGCGCGCAGCCTCTTCCTCGGCGCGGCGGCGCTGCTCGGCCTCGCTGACGCCGGGCGTCGCGGTGACGGGCGCTACGACCGGCTGACCGTTATTCTGCGCGTCGAGGATCGGACGGCCGAGATCGCCGGGCAGCGCCGGGCCGAGGACCGGGCCGGTATAGTCCTTGGGCAAGCCGGCCAGCCCATCGGCGGTCTGGCGGCCGTTGGTGGAATAGAGCTCGGCGCCGCCATCGTCGGGCCCGCGCGTCTGGAGCGCGTAGATCAGCGATCCGCCGATGCCGACCAGGGCGACGGCGGCGACGCTGGCGAGCATCTTGCGCGACAGGCGGGTGACGCGCGGCGGTTCGGCGCGAAGCCGCATCGGTGCGACGGGGGTGCCGGTCTCGGTGTTGGATTCGGTATCGGTCATTAGGACGGCCTCCCGTCGGTGCGGACGATCCTGACGGTCTGCTGCTTCTCGCCCGCGCCAAGGCGCAGCTCGGCCGCGCCGAACAGGCGATCGACGATCAGGATGTGTTGATAGATGCGGCTGTTGGCGATCTGGGCTTCGCCTTCGGGGCCGATGACGAAGAGCGGCGGCATTTCGCCTTGGACGATGCCGGCCGGGAACTCGACATAGACATGCCGGCCATCGTCATAGACTGCGAGCGGCTTCCATGGCGGATTCCCGCTGCCGGTCAGGGCGTAGCGATTATTGCGGGCCGCCACGGCCGGAATGACCGGCGTGGCCGGAACGCTCTGGCGCTGGCTGGCGGGCGGCTGCGGATAGGCCCAGGCGACTGACGGCATGTAGGGTTTTTCGCCGGAGCGCAGCTCGATCATGTAGGTGCGCCGGTCGGTCGTCACGATCAGGTTGGTGGTGATGTCGGGCCGGCTCGGCTTGACCAGGATGTGGACGCGGCGCGTGACGCCCGAACCGCTTTCGGTATCGCCGATGATCCAGCGCGCCGTATCGCCGGCCGCGATCGGTCCCGCGCCGGTCAGGCTTTCGCCCGGCTCCAGGGCGATGTCGGTGATCTGGCCGGGAACGGCATAGACCTGATAGAGCGCGCCTTCCGACCATGGGTAGATCTGGATAGCGTTGTAATAGCCTTCACGGCGCGGCTGCACGCGCGCAGCGGCATTGGCGTTCTCGACTCGGCCGGTCGGGGTGCCGGCGGTCTCGCCGCCGCGTGCGACCGTCCAGGCCGGCGGAATCAGAACCGGCTTTGGCCGGTCATCGGTGACAGCGGCGGGAATGGCCGGCAAAGCCGGTACGCTGGTGTCGTAGCTGATTTCCGGGGGCTTGAAGGTGGCGCAGCCCGCCAACGTGGTCGCGGACAGGAGAACGGCCGCGACTGCGGATTTACGGAAACCCGGAATGGCGGCGATACGGATTGCCGGGATCATTGGCCCATCTCCCGCGACCAGTTGATGGCGTTGACGTAGATGCCGAGCGGATTGGCTTTCAGGCGCTCGGCGTCGCGCGGCGGCTGAAGCGCGATCGTGAGGATCGCGGTCCAGCGCTGGGTCGAGGCGAGCACGCCGTTCTCGAACTGCCGCTCGGTCCAGGCGACGCGGAACGAGTCCGGCGAGGCGCGGATGACGCTGGAGACGTCGACGGCGATCTGTTGCTTGCCGACCTTGGTGAAAGGGTCGTTCGTGCGGGCATAGTCGTTGAGCGCGCCAGCACCACGATCGGTCGTCCACTCATAGGCGCGAAGCCAGTTCTGGCGGACGATGATCGGATCGGCCGGGATCGAGCGGACCTGCTCGATGAAGCGGGCGAGATGCCAGGCGATCTGCGGATCGGTCGGGCGATAGTCGGCGGTGGCCGGCGCGATGCTCTGCGCCTGGCCGAGCTTGTCGACCTGCACCACCCACGGCACGACGGTCCCGCGCGCCGACTGGATGACGAGCGCGCCGGCGAAGCCCGCCGAGAGGATCAGCGAGCCGAAGGCCATATAGCGCCAGTTCTTGGCCTGCACGCGGGCTGAACCGATACGGTCGTCCCAGACCTGCGCGGCCTTCTGGTAAGGCGTCTCGGGTTCGGGCGTCTTGCCGTAATGCACGGCGGGCCTTTTGAAGATGTTCATGAGCGGTCGCTTTCAGAGAGGTTGACGGAAGAACCGGAGCCGTGGCTGTCGCCGGAACGGACGGCATGGGCGGCGGCGCTGACGCCGTGAGAAAGGTGCTGGCTGCGCTTCATGCGCTTGGCCCATTCCGGAGCGCCGCCCGCCGCGGCTGCCGGCGTGGATGCGGCCTCGGCGGCTTCACCGCCGACCGTTCCCATGGTCGAGGAACCGCCGGTCGCGCCGAAGCCGGCCTTGGCGCCATCGGAGAAGCTGGATTTCATGCTCTCGGAGGCGCGCGCCACGGCGCGCTTCAGCGGCGAGACGGCCGCGGAGCGTGCGGCGCGGGCCACACCGCTCATGCCGGATGCGACGCCTGCCGCACCGGACTGCCCGACGGAGCCGAGCGAATAGGCAGCCGACGCCGCGCCTGCCGCGGTCGCGCCGCCGCGTGCAACGGCGGCGCCACCGGAGAACGCCGCGGCTCCGCCTTTCATGGCGAGACCCGCCGCACCGCCTGCCGCGACGGCTGCGCCGCCGACGGCAAGGCCGGTGCCGATGGCAGCGCCCGCGCCGAGCTGCGGGCCGCCGGAGACGAGGCCGTTGGCGATGCCGGGGCCGAAGATGCCGAGACCGAGCAAGGAGAGAGCGGCGAGCACGATCGCCATCGCGTCATCGACGGTCGGGGTCGTGCCGCCAAAACCCTTGGTGAACTCGCCGAAGAGCGTCGAACCGATGCCGATGATGACGGCAAGGACCAGGACCTTGATGCCGCTGGAAATGACGTTGCCAAGCACGCGCTCGGCCATGAAGGCGGTCTTCCCGAAGAGACCAAAGGGAATGAGGACGAATCCGGCGAGCGTCGAGAGCTTGAACTCGATCAGGGTGACGAAGAGCTGGATCGCCAGGATGAAGAAGGCGAGGATCACGAGCGCCCAGGCAAACAGCAGGCAGACGATCTGGATCAGGTTCTCGAACACCGAGATCCAGCCCATCAGCGGCGAGATCGCCTCTAACAGCGGCCGGGCGGCATCGAGGCCGGTCTGCGCGACCTTGCCGGGGCGCATCAGGTCGGCGGTCGAGAAGCCGGTCCCGCTCGCCTTCAGGCCGAGCCCCGCGAAGCTGTCGAAGACGATCTTGGCGAGATTGTTCCAGTTGCCGATCAGATAGGCGAAGACGCCGACGAAGAGGGTCTTCTTGACCAGGCGTGCGATGATGTCGTCATCGCCGGCCCAGCTCCAGAAGAGCGCGGCGAGCGTCACGTCGATCACGATCAGCGTGGTCGCGATGAACGCCACTTCGCCGGAGAGAAGGCCGAAGCCGGAATCGATGTATTTGGTGAATACGCCTAGAAACGAGTCGATGACGCCTGCGCCGCCCATGGCTCACCGCCCTTCCGTGCTGACGGGCGCCGCCGGGGCGACCGGAGCGACCGGCGCCGGCGCGTGGCCGAGAAAGCGGTCGCGGGTCTCGGCCCAGACGCGCAGGCATTCGGGATCGCTCGCGGCCTGTTGGCCAAGCTGCTGGCACCGGCGCTGGCTCTCGCGCAGCGGATCGCCTTCGGGCTGAAGCTGACGCGCCGACGGCGATGCCGGCGCGTCCTCTCTGCGGGTCATTTCGATCGCGGTTGCCGTGACGGCGACCGCGATGAATACGATAGCGCCCAGCCGGGCCAGCATCTTGCCGTCCATGAGCTTCCTCCTTTCCGGCCTTATTTGCCGCTGTTGAACATCTGGGCGTTGCCGGGCTGGTAGCCCGAACCCGGCGTCAGGAAGCGGCGACGCTGCTCGCGGCCCTGTTCGGAGGCCGCGGTACGCTCGGCCTCGGTGAGCGCGCTGGCGCGGCCGTTGGAGGCGAGCAGCGCCACGAGATCGGAAAGCTGCTGCGATTGCAGGGCGAGGATCTGATTGCCGGCCTGCGCCGCCTGAAGCGCGCCGGTCGCGCCCTGGCTCTGGCTGACCAGCGCCGACATCTGCGTGCGGTTGGTGTCGATGTTGCCGACGACGCCGGCCTGTACGCGCATCGCGTCCTGAAGCCCGCCGACGGTGTTCTGCCAGCGCTCGCGCGCATTGGCGACGAGTTGCTGGTTGCTCGCCGACATCGAGACGTTGCCGTACTTCTGGCTGAACATCTGGTCGATCTGCTGGACGTTGAAGGCGATGCCCTGCGCCTGCTGGAGAAGCTGCTGGGTGCGCTGCACGTTCTGCTGGAGCTGCTGGAGCGCGTTGTAAGGCAGGCTCGCCAGGTTCTTCGCCTGGTTGATGAGCATCTGCGCTTCATTCTGGAGAGAGGTGATCTGGTTGGTGATCTGCTCCAGCGTGCGCGCCGCCGTGAGGACGTTTTGCGCATAGTTGGAGGGATCGAAGACGATGATGGCGTGGGCGGGCGTCGCCATCATCGGCGAGAGCGCAAGCGGCGCGGCCGCCAGCATGGTTGCGGCGAACGCCACGGCGCGCGAGCGGATACGAAGGGTAAGCATAGTCAGGACTCCTTTGCTGCCTGGGGGGACGAGAAAGTCGGGATGAGATCAGCCGCCCAGCCGACGTCGCGGGCGCGCAGCCACGCGGCGAGGAAGCCGTCGCGGCCGTGCTCGGCGACGAGGTTGGCGATCAGGGTCTGGTCGGATTTGGAGGATGCGGCGCAGAGCGCGAGGCCGACTTCGGACAGGCCCAGCTCGAACAGGCGATTGCCGCGCCGCGACTGGCAGTAATAGTCGCGCTTGGGGACGGCCCGCGCGAGGATCTCGATCTGCCGGTCGTTGAGGCCGAAGCGCCGATAGATAGCCGTGATCTGCGGCTCGATCGCGCGCTCGTTCGGCAGAAGCAGGCGCGTCGGGCAGCTCTCGATGATGGCCGGCGCGATGCTCGAATTGTCGATGTCGGACAGCGATTGCGTGGCGAAGATGACGGATGCGTTCTTCTTGCGCAGCGTCTTCAGCCACTCCCTGAGTTGCCCCGCGAACCCTTCATCGTCGAGAGCCAGCCAGCCCTCGTCGATGATGAGGAGCGTCGGCCGCCCGTCGAGCCGGTCGCCGATGCGGTGGAAGAGATAGGAAAGCACCGCGGGCGCGGCCCCCGTGCCAATCAAGCCTTCGATTTCAAATGCCTGCACGTCGGCCGAACCGAGATGCTCGGCCTCGGCATCGAGCAGCCGGCCATAGGCGCCGCCGACGCAGAACGGGCGGAGCGCCTGCTTCAGATCGTTCGACTGGAGCAGCACCGACAGGCCGGTGATCGTGCGTTCCCCGACCGGCGCGGAGGCCAGCGAGGTGAGCGCGGTCCAGATATGCTCCTTAACCTCGGGCGTGATCTGGATCGCTTCGCGCGTCAGGATCGCGACGATCCAGTCGGCGGCCCAGGCACGCTCATAGGTGTCGTCGATGCGGGCGAGCGGCTGAAGCGAGACGGAGAAGTCGTCGCCCTCGGTCAGCCCGCCGCCGAGATCGTGCCAGTCGCCGCCCATGGCGAGCGCGGCGGCGCGGATGCTGCCGCCGAAATCGAACGCGAAGACCTGAGAGTTGGCATAGCGCCGGAACTGCAAGGCCATCAGCGCGAGCAGCACGGACTTGCCCGCGCCGGTCGGGCCGACGACGAGCGTGTGGCCGACATCGCCGACGTGAAGGGATAACCGGAACGGGGTCGAGCCTTCGGTCTTGCCGTAAAGCAAGGGGGGCGCACCGAAATGCTCGGCCCGTTCCGGCCCAGCCCACACGGCGCTGAGGGGGATCATGTGGGCCAGATTCAAAGTGCTGATGGGAGGCTGGCGGACGTTCGCATAGGCATGTCCGGGCAGAGAACCGAGCCAGGCATCGACCGCGTTGACGCCTTCGACCATGGCCGTGACGTCGCGGCCCTGGATGGCCTTCTCGACGAGGCGCAGCTTCTCGTCGGCAAGACGCGGATCGGCGTCCCACACCACGATCGTCGCGGTGACGTAGGCCATGCCGGCGACATCGGCGCCGAGTTCCTGCAAGGCCAGGTCGGCGTCGGCCGCCTTGTTGGACGCATCGGTGTCGACCAGCGCCGAGGCTTCGTTGGTCAGGACTTCCTTGAGGATCGCCGCGATCGACTTGCGCTTGGCGAACCACTGACGGCGGATCTTGGTCAGCAGCCTGGTCGCGTCAGTCTTGTCGAGCAGGATCGCGCGGGTGCTCCAGCGATACGGAAACGCCAGCCGGTTGAGATCGTCGAGCAGGCCCGGCGTCGTCGCGGTCGGAAAACCGATGACGGTGAGGACGCGCAGATGCTGATCGCCAAGGCGCGGTTCGAGCCCGCCGGTCAACGGTTGGTCGGCGAGCAGCGCATCGAGATAGACCGGCGTTTCCGGCACGCGGACGCGGTGGCGTTTGGTCGAGACCGTGGAGTGCAGATAGGTCAGCGTCTCGGTATCATCGAGCCAGCCGCATTCCGGCATGAAGCCGTCGAGCAGCGCAAGCACGCGATCGGTGCGGTCGATGAAGCCGCGCATCACCTCATGGGGATCGACGCCGGTTTGCTCGCGGCCCTCGTAAAGCCATGTCTCGGCCCGGGCGGCGTCCTCGGCGGGCGGCAGATAGAGGATGGTCAGGAAATAGTCCGACACGAAATGGATGCCGGCTTCCTCGAAATCGGCCTTGCGCTCCTCTTCCACCAGGCCGGATGCAGCATCGGGGAACGGGCTGTCGGGATAGGTCGCGGCTTCGCTGCGCTGCGCCTCGACAAAAATGCTCCAGCCCGAGCCGAGACGGCGGAAAGCGTTGTTGATCCGGCCGGCCACGGCGACCAGCTCGGCCGCGACGGCGCTATCGAGATCGGGACCACGGAAGCGCGCCGTGCGCTGGAACGAGCCGTCCTTGTTCACGATGACGCCGGGGCCGACCAGGGCGGCCCAGGGCAGGAAATCGGCAAGGCGGGCGGCGGTGCGGCGATATTCTCTGAGATTCATCATGGGCGTCGCCTCCCTCAGACCGCGAGGAAGGCCGGGACGCGCAGATGGCGCCGGCCGACCTCAACGAATTGCGGATCGCGCTTGGCGGCCCAGACCGCCGCGACATGGCCGATGGCCCAGATCGCGATGCCGACCAGCCAGAGGCGCAGGCCGAGGCCCACGGCCCCGGCCAGCGTCCCGTTGAGGATCGCGATGGAACGAGGCGCACCGCCGAGCAGGATGTGCTCGGTCAGCGCGCGGTGCACCGGGACAGTGAAGCCCGGCACGTCCAGTTGCTCGAAGGCGACCGCCATCAGACGAGCGCCCCGCCGCCAAAGCTGAAGAAGCTCAGGAAGAAGGACGAAGCGGCGAAGGCGATCGACAGGCCGAACACGATCTGGATCAGCTTGCGGAAGCCGCCCGACGTGTCGCCGAAGGCGAGCGCAAGGCCCGTCGCGATGATGATGATGACGGCGACGATCTTGGCCACCGGCCCCTCGATCGACTGGAGGATTTTCTGAAGCGGCGCTTCCCACGGCATCGAGGAGCCGGAGGCGTGCGCGGCGGGAACGAGGACGAGGTTGACGTAAGCGACGGCGGCGACAGTCGCGACGGTGCGACGGACGCGCATGGGAATGCGGATCATGAAGGATCTCCAGCGTTGGTGAGGGTTGCGGGGCTGATGCGGTAGTCCCCGTCCGGGCCGAGCCCTTCGACACGGGCGAGTTCGGCGAGCCGGCGCGCGGAGCCGCGCCCGGAGAGGACGGCCACGAGGTCGATCGTCTCGGCGATCAGGGCGCGCGGGACGGTGACGACGGCCTCTTGAATGAGCTGTTCGAGCCGGCGCAGCGCGCCGATGCCGGTCCCGGCGTGGATGGTGCCGACGCCGCCCGGATATCCGCTGCCCCAGGCTTTGAGGAGGTCGAGGGCTTCGGAGCCGCGCACCTCGCCGATGGGGATGCGATCGGGACGCAGGCGCAGCGAGGACTGCACGCGCTCGGAGAGAGTGGCGACGCCTTCCTTGGTGCGCATCGACACCAGATTGGGCGCGGCGCATTGCAGCTCGCGCGTGTCCTCGATGATGACGACGCGATCCTGCGTCTTCGCCACCTCGGCGAGCAGCGCGTTGGTCAGGGTGGTCTTGCCGGTGGAGGTGCCGCCCGCGACGAGGATGTTGGCGCGCGATGCGACGGCCGCGCGTAGGGTCGCAGCCTGTTCCGCCGACATGATCGCGGCATTGACGTAATCGTCGAGGGTGAAGACGGCGACGGCGGGCTTGCGGATGGCGAAGGCGGGCGCCGCGACCACGGGAGGAAGAAGCCCTTCAAACCGCTCTCCCGTCTCGGGCAGCTCGGCCGAGACGCGCGGGGACCGGGCATGAACCTCAGCGCCGACATGATGGGCGACCAGGCGCACGATGCGTTCGCCGTCCGCGGCCGACAGCCGCTCGCCCGTATCGGCCAGTCCCTCGGACAGCCGGTCCACCCAGATGCGGCCATCCGGGTTCAACATCACTTCGACGATGCTGACGTCTTCGAGAAACCGCGAAATGGCGGGACCGAGCGCGGTGCGCAGCATCCGCGCGCCGCGCTGGATCGCCTCCGGTTTCTGATGTGAAGTGGTCATGTCGGCCCCGTTTCCTCACGAGGCGCAACAGACAGTCCCCGGAATGGGGTCGATTAAAAGAGCCCGAAATCGGGCGGGTTCAACAAGTATCGGTCGTAGTAGTAGCGTGGCGTGCAAATACAGGAGAACGGCGGTGAGGCCCTGATCTTGATGCCGCCGGGAGGCTCACCAGATGACGCGCGCGATCGTTACGGCTCCGAGTCTGGGACGTCTTCGGGGATCTCCTGTCGCAGCTTCGGCCCCTTGACGAGCCGCCGGCCGAGCGCGGTGATGAACGCCTCATACCGCTCGGCCGACTTGGCGCGCGCCGCCTGCGCGGCGGGCTCCGGCAAGGCCGGCGTGGTCGTGATCCAGAACCGGATGAACACCGCCAGCGTTTCGACGGCGATGCCGACATCGCGCTCCAGGCGGGTCATGCGGCGGTCGATCTGGTCGAGGCGCTTGGCGACGACGGCCTCGCGCCGCTCGGCATCATCGGGCGACAGGAACGATGCGATGGCGGCTTCCGCGATCATGGACTGCGACTGATCTCGGCGCGCGGCGAAATCCGCCAGTGCCTGTGTCACGTCGGGGTCGAGATAGACCGTGAACTTCGATTTCTTCCGGTGGCTGCTCATGGCGCTTACAGCTCGATGCCGTCATTGGGATCGAGCGACGCCTGCCGCGCCACGCCCTGGACCCGCTGGATCAGGCGCCGATTGCGCGCCGCGTCCTCATCGCTGTCGTCGGGAAGCTCGATCTCGAACTCGTTGGCGATGGGTTCCTTCTTTTCCGTCGGCTTGGCGCGGCTGAGCTCGGGTTGCAGCCGGCGCTCGGAGTCCGTGGTGTCCTCGTCGTCGGACGGGTCGGCAGGTTGCGCATCGCCTGCCTTGGGCCGCACCGGGACCGGCAGGCTGCTCCAATCGTCCGGGCGCGGCGTGTCGGAACGTTTCAGGTTTGGCGGCGACAACAGGCGCTCGCGGAAACGGGCATCCTCGTAGTAGCGCGCCTTCTTCGCCCGGATCGGCGGGGTGCCGGCGACCATGACGATCTCGTCGCTCGGCGGGAGCTGCATGATTTCGCCGGGGGTGAGCAACTGGCGGGCGGTCTCCGAGCGCGAGACCATCAGATGGCCGAGCCAGGGCGACAGCCGGTGCCCGGCATAGTTCTTCATCGCCTTCATCTCGGTCGCGGTGCCCAGCGCATCGGACACGCGCTTGGCGGTGCGCTCGTCGTTCGTGGCGAAGGAAACGCGCACATGGCAGTTGTCGAGGATGGAGTTGTTCGGGCCGTAGGCTTTCTCGATCTGGTTCAGCGACTGCGCGATCAGGAAGGCTTTGAGGCCGTAGCCCGCCATGAAAGCCAGCGCGCTCTCGAAGAAGTCGAGCCGCCCCAGCGCCGGAAACTCGTCGAGCATCAGCAACAGGCGATGACGGTTGCCCTTCGCCTGCAGGTCTTCGGTCAGGCGGCGGCCGATCTGATTGAGGATAAGGCGGATCAGCGGCTTGGTGCGATTGATGTCGGATGGCGGCACGACGAGGTAGAGCGTGGTCGGGCTCTTGCCGCCCACCATGTCGGCGATCCGCCAGTCGCAGCGGCGCGTGACTTCCGCCACGATGGGATCGCGATAGAGGCCGAGAAACGACATGGCGGTGGAGAGCACGCCGGAGCGTTCATTGTCGGATTTGTTGAGCAGCTCGCGCGCCGCGCTGGCGATAACGGGGTGCGGCCCCACTTCACCGAGGTGGCTGGTTCTCATCATCGCGTCGAGCGTCGACTCGATCGGGCGTTTCGGATCGGAGAGAAAGGCGGCGACGCCGGCGAGCGTCTTGTCGTCACCGGCATAGAGGATGTGCAGGATCGCGCCGACCAGGAGCGAGTGGCTGGTTTTCTCCCAGTGATTGCGCTTGTCCAACGACCCTTCGGGATCGACCAGGATGTCGGCGATGTTCTGCACGTCGCGCACTTCCCATTCGCCGCGGCGCACTTCGAGCAAGGGATTGTAGGCCGAGGATTTCGGATTGGTGGGATCGAAGAGGAGCACGCGGCCGTGGTGGGCGCGGAAGCCGGCCGTCAGCGTCCAGTTCTCGCCCTTGATGTCGTGGACGATCGCCGAGCCCGGCCAGGTCAGCAAGGACGGCACGACAAGGCCGACGCCCTTGCCCGATCGGGTCGGCGCGAAGCACAGCACATGCTCCGGCCCGTCATGGCGCAGATAGTCGCGCTCGTAGCGGCCTAGCACGACGCCATCGGGATCGAGCAGCCCCGCGGCCTTCACCTCTTCCTTCTCGGCCCAGCGCGCCGAGCCATAGGTGGCGATGTCCTTGGCTTCGCGCGCCCGCCAGACCGACATGCCGATCGCGACGGCGATGGCGATGAAGCCGCCGGATGCGGCGATGAACGCGCCCTGGGTGAAGATCTCCGGCGCATAGGCATCGTAGGAGAACCACCACCAGAAGAAGGCGGGCGGATGGTAGAACGGCCAGCCGAAGAGGATGAACCAGGGCGGCCCGAGCTGCGCCTGAAACCCCAGGCTCCACGCGACATATTCGGTCGCGCCCCAGGTGGTGGACAGCACGATGAGGAAGACGATCAGAATCTGTCCCCATAGGATTTTGGTCGCGGACATTGCGATGTTCCTTCTCTGTTGAAGCTAGAGGCCGAGCCCGCGCTTGCGCCCGAAATCCCAATCGACGCCGCCGCCGTCGCGGGCGACGCCGGAGACGTGGCGGCCGAGCTGCTTGTCGAGGGATGGCGACCAGGGCACGAGCTGGAAGCCGAGGCCGTCGTCGATCATGGCGAAGCGGCCGGAGGCGAGCGTCAAGCGCTGGCGATAGGTGCCGGCGACATATTCGCCGCTCTCGGCCGGCTTGAACGGCTGGCCGGCCTCCTTCGCCAGCCTGCCGGCCACGGCGTCGACTTCGCGGCGGCGGAGCGTCTCGATCAGGTTACGGTTGAAGATGACCCGGCGGCCCTGCTGCTCGGCGAGACCTTCGCCGACCAGATGCTCCGCGCGCTGCCGCATCGCGTCCCGCACCTCGGCACCGAAACCGCCGTCCGACATGGCGACGGGTTCGCGGGCGATGGACTGCCGGTCGAGCCAGGTCGCGCCGGTGGCGCTGACCTGATGCTGGAGATCGAGATCGGAGCGGACGGCGAGTGCGACACGACGATCGCCTTTCGCGTCCTCGTAGGCGCGCAGCTCGACGATCGATCCCGGCGGGCTGTCGCCGGTGGCGTCGAGATGCGGCAACCTGATGTGATGGGTGCGGCCGTCCACACCGTCGACCACGGCGTAGGCCGTTCCCTTCAGCTCGTCGTCAAGGCCACGTTCGACCAGGCGGCCGATGACGGGAACGTCGAGGCTTTCACCGGCGAGGACATAGCTGGCCGAACCGCGTTCGATGCCCCGGTCGGTGAGCGCCCGGTGCATCCGCTTGATGATGTCGCCGCGCTCGCCGAGTTCGCGCAGTGTCGCTTCGGCTTCGGGCTTGATGAACCATTGCTGGTGCCCGACCTGTCCGGCGAGCCCCCGGATTTCGAGGGTGCGCAGCCGGCCGACCTTGAGCGCATGAAACTCGTCCGGCTGCTGGCCGGGCTGCGGCGCGAGGTCGATGATGCCGGACTTGCCGGCGTCGCGGACAAGCTGGCGGTCGAGCTGCGTCCAGCGTTCGGCCTCGACCTGCCGCTCCAGATTGCGGTTGATCTCCAGATCGGTGCGCAGGCCGAGTTCCTGCGTGACGAGATCCTGCGCGCGGGCGCGCATTCCCTCCTTGATGTAGTCGCGGGAGATCACGAGGTCCTGGCCATCGTCGGTGCGGCCGCGGACGATGATATGGATATGGGGATTGTCGGTGTTCCAGTGATCGACGCCGACCCAATCGAGGCGGGTAGCCAGGTCCTTTTCCATCTGCCCCATCAACTCGCGGGCATGGTCCTTGAGGTCGGCCATATCCACGGCGTCCTCGGGCGAGACGATGAAGCGGAAATGGTGCCGGTCGTCCTCGCAGCGCGCAGCGAAGTCGCGGGCATCCACATTGTCGCCTTCAGGCCCGAACAGCCGCGCCTTCTCCCCGTCTCGGGTCACGCCGTCGCGGCGCAGATATGAGAGGTGCGCAGCCAGCGGCGCGGCGCGTGCGCTATGGCGGACCACGCGGGTCTTGATGACCACGATACGCGAGCGGCCGGTGAGCAGGCGATTGGCCTGGATGCTGGCGCGCTGGCCGCGCCCGAAGCGCGAGTGGTTGCCCGTCGTGATCTTGCCGGAACGGGAGACGCGGCCCCCGGCCTTCTGCGCGGCGGCGAGCGCCTGCGAAATGAAAGGCCGGGCCTGCTGCGCGCGGGTCGAGCGGATGCGCCCCGGCCGGACGCGGATTTCGCTGTCATCGGCCATGGCGCAGCCCCGCACGGTGCGAAAGGAACAGGGAAATCAGGAAGATGGGCGCGGAGCGCACGGTGCGCGAAAGCGCGGCACGGTGCGGAACGCGCCGAAAATCTGAACAAAAACAACCGACCGACCGAAGCGCACCGTGCGCCTTTTTATCTCGCCATCGTCCGGTTGTTGTGCTTGCCTCTGCCCCTTGTCTCCTCCATGACACGCCGGAATACGCTGGGACGCGAAGGACGGCCCGCGCGCTCATGGGCGCTCTCCTGGGCTGGAGCGCGCGACTACAAGGGGCGAATCCGATGTCGCGGCCGGATCGGATGGCCGCGCCGTGACGGAGGATCGGCTGTCGTCCGAACGGGCATTGTCCGACCGCGAACCGGCGGCGCGAGCGTCGGCGGAACGCACGACGAAGATCGCCGCCTCGCGCCAGTCGGGCGGCGGATCGGCTCGCCGGGCTGACGTTTCGGGCGCGGCCGCGCCGCCGAGAACCGGCACGAGCGCGGCGACATAGGCCCGCGTTTCGGCCGGCAAGGCGCGGCCCGTCGAGCGATGATCGTCATAGCGGCCGGGACCGGCGTTGTAGGCCGCGAGCATCGCGGCGACATCGCCGTAGCGGTCCCACATTTCGCGCAGATAGGCCGCGCCCGCCATGATGTTGTCGCGCGCGTCATAGGGGTCGCGGCCGAGACGGTAGCGGACGCGCAAGGCGGCCCATGTGTCGGGCATGACCTGCATCAGCCCCAGCGCGCCCGCCGACGAGATCGCGCGCACATCGCCCGCGCTTTCGGCGCGCAGCACGGCGCGAATCCAGCGTTCGGGGATGCCGAAACGCTGCGCCGCCTCGGTGATGTGGGCGGCATAGGGATCGGCGGCGGACGGACGAGCGACCGGCGCAGATTGCGCATGAGCGGCGCCCGTCGCGCTCGCTGCGAGGATCAGGCCGGAAAGGAGAAGGAGAGCCATGCGCCGGGCGGCGTGATGCCGCCCGTGCGCACTCCGACGGCTCGTCGATGGACGGCGAGCTAACATCGGTCAGTCCTTCTCGGCGCGGTCGCGCGGACGCGACCAGTGCAGCGACCAGTCTTTCCCGGCATCATCGTCGCGGAACAGGTTGGCGCGGATCGGCTGCGGGAATGTCGGATCGTCGATCAGCAGCGCGACATATTCGCCGGCCTTCTCGCCCGTGCGTTTCCACCCCGCGCCGATCTCCGCGGTGGTTTCGTTGCTCATGGCATCGAAGACGTGAACGCGATAGTCGGGTGCGTTTTCAGCGTCGGACGGCTCGGCCGGAACGATGATGATGTCCTGGACGAGTAGCAACGTCAGAAGATTGCCGATGAAGCCGGTCTCTTCGCGTCTGAATTCACCAATCTGAGGCATGATTGCTTTCCTTTGCGGTGGCGTTGGGAAAGCTATCGGCGAGCACCGCTCCCGCCGTTGGCGAGGCGTTCATCGCGTCGGCGCGCGCCATTCGAAGCGGCCGTGTCCGTCTTCGTCGGTCCACAGCGGGACCGCGTGGCCGATGATCTGGTCGGTGGAGGTCAGTCCGAAGTAGCGACCGTCGAGGCTGTCGCGGACCTGCCAGTTCATGAGAAAGACTTCGCCGGTCTGGATGCGGCGGCAGCCCTGCCAGACCGGCAGTTCGCGGCCGATGCGGTCGCGCTCCAGCGCCGCGCCCATCTCGATCCCGTCCACGGTGATCGTGGATCGCAAGCGGCATACGGTCTGTCCGGAAACGCCGAGAACGCGCTTCAGCAGCGGCACGCCCTTGGGCAGATAGCCGCGCTCGGCCATGAAGTCGGCGAGCGGTTCGGGTACGTCGACGGCGACAAGATCAGTGACGTCGAACGGCCTGTCGAAGTCGATCGTGTAGAAGCCGATGGGCGCGCTGGCCGAGGCGTTCCACATGAGCTTGATCGGCATCGGCGTGAGCGCCGGATAGCCGACGCCCATCACGGCGAGCGCCGTGACGAAGAAAAGGCCGGCGCGCGTCATGGCTGGACCTTGTCGCGCAGGAGGAAGGCGCGGTGCTGTTCGGCCGTATAGGCGCGCGGCTGATGACCGGCGGTCATCCGATTGTGGACGTGCCGCCAGTGATCCGGCGATACGGCGTCCGCATCGATGCCGATCGCCTCGATCGCATCGACGTGGCGCAGCACGTCCTCGACCTTCGGCCAGCCCTCGATCTTCAGCAGGATTTCGCCGCCGGGACGCACGAAGGGCAGCGTCTGGTAAGCCTCGCCCGGTTCGACCGCGCGCACGATGTCGATGCGCGAGATGATCGTGCCGAAGTCGTTGGCCGCCCATCGCACGAACGCGAAGACGGTGTTCGGCCGGAAAGAGAGAATGCGCTGGCGACGGTCGATGATCTGTTCGTTCGCCGCCTGGCCGAA
Source organism: Pseudolabrys sp. (assembly GCA_017849615.1). Classification (GTDB taxonomy): domain Bacteria; phylum Pseudomonadota; class Alphaproteobacteria; order Rhizobiales; family Xanthobacteraceae; genus Pseudolabrys. The sequence goes on from JAFIGS010000012.1 coordinate 51,558, forward strand.
CCTGATCCAGTATTCGATCTTCTTCTCGATCCACGTCAGTTCGACGCGGGTCATGCGATCAAGGGGAAGCGCTGACGGCATCGGGCCGCCGCGCACGCGGGGGGCCGCGGTGCCGGTCATGTGGGGTCTCCTGGGGTTGGCGGAAATTCGCGCGACAGCAGCTCGCGCAGCATGTCGGCGACGGTGACGCCGCGGCCCGAAAGCCGCGATCTTGATCCGGCCGCGCAGCTCGGGCGTCACGTCGATGGTGAGCCGCGCCGTGTAGGCGCTCGCCTCGGATGCGCGTGGCGGGCTCTCGGCCGTCTTGATCCATTGTTCGGGATCGGCCGGGCGCGTGGCGAAGCCGCGCTTTTCGACGCGGGCCGTCATGACGCGCCACCGTTGTCGATGCGCAGTCGCATGATCTCGGATACGAGCGCGGCGATCTCGCGAGCGGCGGGCGAACGGCTGTCGATCTCCGAGGCGAGCCGGCCGGACTGCGCGGCGTCGGCGAAGACGATGCGCTGGCCGATGGTGCTGGCGAGCACTGGCGGATCGTGATCGGCCAGCGTCTCGGCCGTCTCGCGGGCGATGACGGTGCGCGCGGCGCAGCGATTGAGAACGAAGCGGGCGACGAGCTGCGGCCGATAGATGCGCGCTTCCGTGACGAGCGACAGCATCTCGGCCGAGGCCCAGCCGTCGAGCGGCGAAGGCTGCACCGGGATCAGCACGAGGTCGGCGGCGAGCAGCGCGGAGCGCATGAGGCCGGCGACACGCGGCGGGCCGTCGATGACGATATGATCGACATCGCGCGCCAGCTCGGGCGCTTCGCGGTGGAGCGTATCGCGCGCCAGGCCGACGACGCCGAACGAGCGCGGCAGGCCCTCGCGGCTGCGCTGCTCGGACCAGTCGAGCGCCGAGCCCTGCGGGTCCGCATCGATCAGCGTGACACGCTGGCCGCGCCCGGCGAGTTCACTGGCGAGATGGAGCGCGAGCGTCGTCTTTCCGACTCCGCCCTTCTGATTGAGAAGCGCAATAATCATCGGCGTCCGCCCGGAGGATCGAGGGGAAGCCGGGGCGTTTCGGGATCGACGGCGGCGGACGAAAGGGTGTTGCCGGAAGCCCTTCGGGAACCGAACGGAGCGGTCGGGACGCTCTTTTTGGAGGCTACGCTGAGGCTTCTGGCGGCGTCGCGAATGAGGTTTTCAACATCGCGAGCGCGCTCTTCAAAGTTAGATTCTTGGTTAGACTCTAAGTTAAGGGCGCGAATCCGCCTGCGATTTCCAGACGTTAAGGCCGGTTTGGGTTCCTGATAGCACGAGCCTCGGGTTCCCGATGGCACGATAGTCCGGGTTCCCGATAGCACGAGGCCGTCCACAGGTTTTACACAGGGCGCGAGCGGCTCGAAAGCGAGCAGCGTGCGCCCGCCGATTTCCATCTCCAGCGACAGGACGTAGCCGGGCAGCGGCTGGCGTCGCACGATGTCGCGCAGCTCGAACGCGAAGCGTTTGAACGGCGACAGGCTGCCGGATTTGACGTGGAGGTGGCGCAGCTCGAAACGCCAGCCGTCGCGCTGGCGGCCGCCGTGCTTGCGCACGATGCGGTAGAGCCAGCGGTCGAGGCCGCCAGTGAGATGGAAATAGGCCGGGTCGATGGTGAGGATGAGCGCGTCATCGAGGACGGCTTTGTAGAACCAGTCGGGGACGATCAGTTCGATGCCGTCCGGCCGCCCATAGCGGTCGGTGCGCTCCTGCCATTCGTTGATCCAGGAGAAACGGTGGCGGCGGCCTTCGGCGGGCTGGCGGATCGATGTCGAGATGGTGGTCGATTGCAGCCGGTCCAGCGCCGCCTTGAGGCGCTGATAGTCGCGCAGCGATGTGCCGCGCCCGACATAGGTGAGGATTTCATAGGGCGTCGCGGCCATCAGCCTGGACGTGCGAAGTCCGTTGTCACGGGCTTCCACGATCTGGCTGGCGGCCCAGATCAGGATGTCGGCGTCCCAGATCGTGGCCATGCCATGATCGGGGACGGCCTCGACGCGGATGGTGATGTCGCCCGCTGCGAAGTCTATCGGCGCGACGCGATGGGATTTGGAGAGGGAGAAGAAAGGATAGGCCATGAGATCCTGCGCATCTCGTGGCGCGAAGTCGCCGGGGAGCGCGCGAAACAAATCAAGTTGCCCACGCTCCGAAGGGTCACGACGCCACACCACCATGAAAGGGTCCGGCCAGGATCAGCGCGCGTATCGGCCGGCGCTCTGGCCGGTCGGCAGCGTCTGGCGCTTTGCGGGAAGCACGGAGCCGCGCGGATCGGACGTTGACGTCACCGCGCCGCGCTCGGCCCAGGTTTCGAGATCGTCGACGGCATAGACGACGCGCCCGCCGAGTTTGCGGTAGGCCGGGCCAGTGCCGTAGGTCCGGTGTTTTTCAAGCGTGCGGGCGGACAGGCTGAGAAATTCAGCGGCTTCCTTGGTCCGCAGGTAGCGTGGCGGGAGCGCGGCGGTTTCGGGTCGCATGGGGCGGGCCTCCGTGGGGTTGCTGGGGGCCGCTGGCGTTCAGCGGCTGACAGCGATCACGGTGGCGGAGAAAAACCGGCGGGATGGATGGGGGACTTGAGGTGGCTAAAATCTCCACCCCGGATGCCATGGCGGCGCGGCGACTAAATTAGGAGCGGCGGCGATGGCGAAGGAGTTGCAGATAGCCGCCGTCAATGAGGAAAAGGCCGCCTTCGACGAAGGCGATGACGGCATCGCGCAGCGGCGATGTCTTCCAGGGCTCGGTGTCGACGCGCGCCGCGCCGTAGATCGCGATGGCGATCTCGCGATAGGTCGCGCCGTTCATATGACCGTCGGCGGCGCGGAGTTTGAGCCGGAAGCGTCGCCGTTGCTCGGTGGTCATGCGCGTATCTCGCGGCGGTGGGCGGCCGAGCCAGATGCGCGCCATCCGCGTCAGGGCATCGATGCGGTCGAAGACGTCGGCATCGAACGGAACCAGCGCCGCGAGCTGGTCGTCTGGAACAGTGTCGGAAAGGAAAAGAACCCGGATGTCATGCTCGGAGAAGGACGCATAGGCGCCTTCGGGAGCGTCACGCCCTACGGCAAACGGGTCGGCGGATGAAGCGGAGGCAGGAGGCAGAAACTCGGGTCGGCGCGTCAGCAGAAGAACGGCGCCATCGCATGAGGGCGACCACACGACATCCTGATCAAGCGCGGACAGGCCCGGCCTGGCGGCGAAATCGCAGCCCCCAGAGTTGTTCTGCATCTTTCGGAAGCGGTGCGGCTTCGGCGGCAGCGTTCACAAGACCGCTGTAGAGTTCCTGATAAGGAACGTATCGGCGAAGACATTCCCACGCGAGACCTTCGACCGGCAAGCTATCGAAATAGTCGTAACGGCTGTCGTACCGCCAGTCGCTTGTATCTGGCCTCATAGCGTCAACTCCTCGCAGATTACGCGCGCAAGTCGAACGCCCAGTTTTCCTATTTCATCATAGGTGGTGGAAGGCCAGGAGAGGACATTGCGTGATGCCGAAAGGGCATCGCGCGAGCATCGGCGGATCAGTGGTGGGACTGGCGCAGAAGGTGCCGATAGCCGGTGTGCGTCATCCAGCGGGCGCGAGCGAGATGGCTGTCGTGGATGCGTCGACAGCGTTCCGGGTCGTGTGCCGGATCGAGTCCGAACAGGATATGCACCGCCTCTGTCCAATCTGCACCGTCGGCATCCGCGTCCAGCAAGCGCGCGTAAAGCTTGACGTGCGCCTTGTCGTAGGCGGTGAGTTCCTGCCCTGCCGGTGCGGTATCTTCGAATGTCTCGATCATGGTGCAGGATCGGTTACTATGCGGCTGCTGCATCTTAACCAAGTTTGGTCCAAAATGGAGCGATAGCAAGCGTCGGCAGGTTGTGCCCGCCGATCAGCGCGCGGCGTTGGATGGATTGGGCTTACTTCCGCGATCATCGACCAGCAACACTCCTTGCCCTTTGTCGGTGGACAGGAAGACGATGCCGGCAGCTTCCAAAGCTCTGCGCACCTGATCGCGCGTTGTCTCGTACACATCGAGCCCACTTTCGGATTCGAGGCGTTTGAGCGCGGTCAGCGATATGCGGGCCTTGTCAGCGAGCGTCTCCTGTGTCCAACCCAGCAACGCGCGTGCGGCCCGTGATTGTCGGGCGGTGATCATACATGATCACCTCCCACTCAGACCTACGCGCACTCCAGAACTACGGCTATTTTAGTCGCTCTCGCTTCTTTTTACCAGTCCTAAGACGCTGCGAGGAACCGGCGATGACGTAGTTCCGGTACAGCGATTCGCGGGGCCGTGCGGTATCGGGAAGCCTGAAGGCGGCCCCAGCCGCGTCGCGCGCCGGCGACCGCGTTGGGCGGGCGGCGTCTGAAAAAGATGGAGGGGCGGATGATCCGCCCCGCTTCACGCGAAGGGATCGATCTCGGAGACGATGGTGTCGTCGTCGCCGAGATCGATCCCATCGCGTGAGACGGTGCGCAGCGCGCAAGGTGTGGGGCCAAGATGCGAGGGTGGCGGCGATCCGACGTGAACAGGAAAAATCCCGGCGGCTCTCGCCGCCGGGATCTTCGGCTTCAGGGTCAGAACGGGATGTCGTCATCCATCTCGCGCTGGTCGTTCCCGTTCTCGGTCTGCTTCGCCCGGCTCAGGAAATCGACCGTCTCGGCGATAATCTCGCAGCCGTAGCGGTCGTTGCCCTCCTGGTCGGTCCATTTGGTGTAGTGGATGCGGCCGCGAACCAGAACCTTCATCCCCTTTTCGCAATGCTCCTCGATCGTCTTGCCGAGGCCGTTGAAGGCGGTGATCCGGTGCCATTCGGTGTCCTGCACCCGGTAGCCCCTGTCGTCGCGGATAACCTTGCCTTCCGAGTAGCGGGGGCGCGAGGTCGCGAGGGTGAAGTGGGTGATCGTGGTGCCGCCCTGGGTGGTGCGGGTTTCCGGGTCCTGGCCGATGTTGCCAGCGAGGATAACGATGTTCTGCATTTTCAGTCTCCGTTGCTTCTCGGAGGAACCATTCCCTCCGACGAGACCCGGCCAAGGCCGTCTGGAGACTCCTGCATCGCCGCCTTCGGCGGCGGCTCGACCCCCAAGGTCCCGGTGGAGCGGGCAGCCGCGCCCCGCGCGGCAACACGGCCGGAAACCGCGGGGGTTGCCGGAAGGAAACAGAACGGACTTAGGGGATCAGTCAGGCGGAGGGTTTGGTGCTTCCGTAAGCTCGATGGAGACCATCCGCAGAACGGCATCCCTGCTGGCGACCGTGAGGGCAGGATCAGACGCACCGCCTCGACGGCGCACTGGCCACACCCCCATTCGCCTGCCGATCCGCGCCTTGATTTCGCAGAGAGGCGAGGACTTCCGCGAGAACAAGACGCCTGCCTGGTCGTCCGCACCGATGGTCGGATCAGCGGCCCACGGGACGAGGCTCGATTCAGTGCATTGTAGGAAGGCTATGAAGGTGTTCGCGGCGCAGCTCGTCGCGCAACCCTATGGACCGACAGCGGCACACCGACCGCCGCGTTCGCGGATCTCGCCCGATGCGGATGCGCCGCGCCGAGCGATGCGACCGACAGGGTAACGGCCCGCTCAGATGAGGGGGCCGGCATCCTGTTCTGAGCTGAAAGGCTGAAGGCATGGCGGTAGAGCTCGCCGGGATCGCCACGGGAACGAAGGATCGCCGCCGTTGCTCTTGCGCTGGCGATTGAGGCCGCATGGCGGAAACGCGCTGTAGTGATGTCGAGCCAGTCCTTGCCCTTCGCCTATCCTCGATATAGGATACCCCCCTATATTATAATGAACGGATGGCCGCATGGCACACACGATCAAGGACAAAGCGAAACTGTTGGCACGGGTTCGCCGGCTCAAAGGTCAGGCGGAAGCCGTTGAGCGTGCGCTGGAAGAGGAACGTGGTTGCGCTGAAGTGCTCATGCTGGTCGCTTCCATGCGCGGAGCCATCAACGGCCTGACCGCCGAATTGATGGAGGATCACATCCGCCATCACGTCGTGAACCCCGAAACCGAGCAGGACAAGGCCCGCGCGCAGGGTGCGGCAGAGCTGATCGACGTCCTGCGCACCTATCTCAAATAGCGAAGATTTTCCTGTGACCTCCTTCACCGACCTCATTGCGCAAGGCAGTGCGCACGCCTGGCTCTTTATCCCCTCCGCCATTCTCCTCGGCGCGTTGCACGGGCTTGAGCCGGGGCATTCCAAGACGATGATGGCAGCCTTCATCATCGCCATTCGCGGCACAGTCATGCAGGCGGTCCTGCTCGGGCTGGCCGCCACTTTGTCACATACGGCCGTTGTCTGGGTTATCGCGCTCGGCGGACAGTATTTCGGGCAGCAATGGGGTGGTGAGGCAAGTGAACCCTATTTTCAGCTTGCTTCAGCCGTCATCATCATCGGCATCGCCATCTGGATGGCATGGCGGACATGGCGAGAGCAGGCCGCCGAAAAGCACGACCATCACCACCATGACGAAGTGCAGCATGTCAGCACCCGTGAAGGGCTGTTGGCGCTTGAGGTTTTCGAGGATGGCGTTCCACCGCGCTGGCGCATTCAGTTCGAGCGCGGACCGCTACCCTCAGCTGACCAGCTTGGTATCGAAACCGTCCGAGAGGATGGCGTGCGGCAGGCTTTCACCCTCGTCTCGAAAGGCGAATTCCTCGAAAGCTTGGAAGAAATCCCTGAGCCGCACGCTTTTACGGCCCTGTTGAAGCTCGGCGGTGCGGAGGGAGCCGAGATCCATGAAATCGTGTTCGAGGAACACGATCACGATCATATGAATCTCGGCGACGAGGATGATGCTCACGCGCGAGCGCACGCCGCAGACATCCGCAAGCGGTTCGCCGGGCGCACCGTCACGACCGGCCAGATCATCATGTTTGGCCTAACGGGCGGGTTAATTCCTTGCCCGGCCGCAATCACGGTGTTGCTCCTGTGCATGCAACTCAAGCAACTCAGCCTCGGCTTCGTACTGGTGATCTGCTTCAGCATAGGACTGGCGCTGACGATGGTATCCGCTGGCGTTCTTGCAGCGCTCAGCGTCAAGCACGTCTCTACCCGGTGGTCGGGATTCAGTAGCTTCGCCCGCCGTGCGCCCTACGCATCGGTGATCCTGATCGTCCTTGTCGGCCTTTATACGGGCTGGCTTGGGTGGCAAGGCATTCAGCACGGCCCGCAGCATCAAGCGACCGTTCCGACGGACTTGTCGCAGAAGTCCTGACTTTCGCACGTCGCAAAAGTCATCGATTCGATGGCCGCAAAACTCGGGACTTTCGCGAAAAGCGTCATGCTAAATCGCGATGGCCGGAATAGTATTGGATAGCCGAGAGTTCTGAGAGCATCTCGCATGGGGAAACAGGATCAATCCGAGTATGCAAACTGATCGGGTTATAAACGGTGAACGGGCCACGGATCATGCACGCAAGGAGCGCGCAGCATTACTGTCGATTCTGGCAAGTGCCGGCATCACGCTAGGCAAGTTCGTTGCCGGGATGCTCTCGGGATCATTGGCTTTGCTGTCGGAAGCGGCCCACGCGCTGGTCGATACCGGCGCGACCATCGTCACCTACTTCGCCGTTCGGGCGGCAAATAAGCCTGCGGATGCCGAGCACCAGTATGGACATGGCAAATTCGAGAGCTTGGCTGCACTGGCTGAAATGGTGGTGCTGTTCATCCTCGCCACGTTCGTCCTGATCGAGGCAAGCCGGCGCATTACCGAAGGCGGCGGCGAATTCGAACCGACGCCGCTTGCCTTCGCGGTCCTGATCATATCGATCATCGTGGATATCAACCGCGTTCGAAGCTTGCGCAAGGTTGCGAAGGAGACAGGCAGTCAGGCACTCGCAGCCGACGCCATCCATTTCGCCTCAGATTTGGCGGGAAGCACCCTTGTCTTGCTCGGGCTTGTGGCGGCCCTGTTCGGCTTCAAGTATGGCGATGCCGTTGCCGCGATCGGTGTCGCGGTCTTCATCGCGATTGCTGGCTGGCGGCTTGGTCGGCAAACCATAGACACGCTCCTTGATGGCGCGCCGAAGGGCATCGCTGAACGTGTCTCCGCGCTCGTCATCGACGTTCCTGGTGTAGTGCGTATCGACCAATTGAGGCTGCGATCCGGTGGCGCCGAAATCTTCGGGGAGATCGAAGTTTCGGTGTCGCGCACCTTGCCCCTTGAGCGCGTGATGGCGATCAAGGAGCAAATTCAGGCTACGGTCCGCGAGGCTGTTGCAAATGCCCAGCTCACCGTGACCGTTATTCCTCGGGCACTCGACAACGAGACTGTACTCGAACGCATCTTGCTCACTGCTGCAAAGCGTCGCCTGCCAGTACACCATGTCACGGTGCAGAACATCTCTGAGCGCCTGTCCATAGGGCTAGATATCGAGTTGGATAGCAGGATGAGCCTGCTCGCGGCCCACGGCATAGCATCGAAATTCGAGGCCGCGATCCGTGACGAACTCGGTGCGGAGATCGAGGTCGAAACCCATATCGAGCCGCTTGAGATCGCGCATCTGGCCGGAGAAAATGCCCCAGAGGCAGTCGTTGCGGCGATTGCCGAGACAATCGCTTCGGTGGCCGTTCGTATAGGTACAATCCAGAATGTGCATGACATTCGTGTCAGGCAGACGACCGCGGGCCTTATCGTCAACTATCACTGTCAAGCTGACCCTTCGCTCGACATTCAAAGTGTCCATGACGCAATCGATCTTCTTGAGCGTGAAATCCGCAGTAGTTATGCGGACATCATTCGTGTCATCGGGCACGCCGAACCGGGAAGCAGGTCGAATGAGGAGCTAATTGGCTCCGCCGCGCAAATGACCACGTCACCTGTCGCAGATATTCCGTCGCGAAGATCCTGACTTCCGCCAGAAAGCCGGTGCCCCTGAATTGTTAGGCAAAGTCTATCGCAAAACTTCCTCGCCAAAGTCGGAGTTTCGCCCCTGACATTTGCGACGTCTCACGACGGAGAATCAGTCGTTATATCGGCTGGTGCCGCCGTCCGCACGCGGCTCGGGGCGCAAGTACGCCGCCTCGCCGTGTCAGTGATTGAAACCGAATGGCGGAATCGCGCCGAAGGCGTGGTTCCGGCGCGGCCGAAAGCGCGGCCCAAAGGGCAACGCCATACCAGCCGCTGCAATCCGGCTTCTATGAACCGTCGCGAAAGTCGCTATTCTACAGCGATGCAAAAATCAGGCGAGAAAGTCTCGCTTTAGTGGGGATTATTGCGACAAGTGTTGAGTTAATAGAAATTAGAACCGGGCGCTCATCACTGTCGTGACAAATCAACCACGTCAGCGGATTTGCAACAGACGGGGCATGTGATCCTTGCTGCGGGAATGTCCGCGGACGGAATGGGGGCAGGACTGATGAAGCTGACGAGATTGCTGGCCGTGACGAGCGCGCTGTGTTTGCTCAGTGGGGTGGGGCACACAGCGGAACCATCTTTCGAGGGAAAATACACATTCAACTGGCTCAAGAGCCCCGGTAAACAACGCTTGCATCAAGGTCGATGCAAAGCTTGCGTCTCGTCTTTCGTCGAACACATTCAAATGTAAGCAGGGCGAGGGAAGGACGGAGGCAGGAGAATTGGTTCCGGCCTGCAAAGCGACACGCGGCGACGTCGAATACCTGATCTTCAACACGCGAACTGCTTGTGAGAACGAGCGCAAGACGCGAACTCGGAAGAGTGACCCCCTTTTGCTCTTGAACCCAGCTCAAGCGCAGGCCGTCTACAGCGCCATATATGCGCTAAGCGAGGCCGGCGGCCGGCTGTATGCCGCCTCCTTCGATGCCTTCGCCGCAGGCGGGGCACTCATTGATGTTCGCTCGTTCGACGACGACCGTATCGAAGTGCGGTTGACCAGCGGCGGGGATGCCGAAACACATGCAGATATTTCCGCCTTCGCCCGTGCCTATGGCTTGCAGCAAGCATCATGACCAAAGCAGGCATGATGCGAACAACTATCATTGTTGACGCGAACAACGCCGAGGACATGCGCGCGGCCGAAGCGTGGTTGGACAGGTGGCGGCCAGCGCTGCGTCATGTCTCCGATGACGAAGGGTGCGGCTGCTGCGTGCATATCTGGCATGTGACAGGCCCAGCACAGGCCGTTGACGAGTTGCCGCCCTCGATGCGTCAACTGCCCGGCGCAGGGTGGACTTCAAATCGGATGCTGATCGGTGCTGGCTTGGCCGGTGTGGCGGCTCTGCTCGCCTTGGTGAAAGCACTCTACAGCCCATGACGTTGATGCTGGTCAGCGATTGAGCCGAATGGCGGAAACGCGCCCAAGGCGTGGTTCCGGCGCAGCCGAAAGCGCGGCCCGAAGGGCGACACCCTTCCTTTCCGGCCCATGCCGTCAACGTCACCGAAACAGCAATGTCAGCGTGAAAGCGCAGCGGTCCCGACCGCATTGAGGGTTACCACGGCCGCAATGCCGATGACGATGCCACCGATCCCGCCGAGGATATTGATGGCGATGGCCGAGTCGATCATGTGCTTGGTGACGCCATGAACGAGGGCGTAACCGGCGATGACGGCCGGAATGGCGAAGATGGCGAGCGCGATCAGGCGCAAGGCGGGGTTCTTCGCAAAGCCGAGGACGCCGATCACCAGCACGATAGAGCCGATGGCCGCACCGATGGCCGCAAGGGCGGAAAGCCAGAAGCCCGAGTCGGTCGCATAGACATATTGGAACGCGGTGATGCCCGTCATGACCGGCAGCGCGTAGATCGCGAGATGCCAGGCGATCACGCAGAAGGTGATGGTGAGCGAGATGGCGAGAAGGATCAGCGTCATGGAAACCTCCAGATAAACGGTTGAGGATCACGACAGGCTGACTTCGGATACGCTCCGCCTGCGACTATGCTGCTTTGCCGGTTCTGCAAGGATGCGTCATCAAAGCCATTTGTCTGCTGCTCCGTCAAGTATTGGCGGTTGAAGCAACCGCCGAGCGGCGGCGCTTACGCGCCGCCGTGCTTCATGACCGGGATGCCGAGCTTGCGGGCTTTGTCCGCGAGATTGTCCTGAATCCCGGTTCCGGGGAAGTGGATGACGCCGATCGGCATGGTGTCGAGCATCGCATCGTTGCGTTTGAACGGCGCTGCCTTGGCGTGCTTCGTCCAGTCGGGCTTGAACGCGATCTGCGTGACCTTGCGGCTGTCAGCCCATTTGGCGGCGATGAGTTCGGCGCCCTTGGGGCTTCCACCATGCAGCAGCACCATGTCGGGGTGCTTGGCGTGAACCTGATCGAGCTTGGCCCAGATCAGGCGATGGTCGTTGCAGTCGAGACCGCCGGTGAAGGCCACCTTCGGGCCGGGCGGCAGGAACACCTCGTTCTCGGCGCGGTTCTTCGCGGCGAGGAAGTCACGGCTGTCGATCATCGCGGCGGTCAGGTTGCGATGGTTGACCATTGAGCCGGTGCGCGGCCGCCAGTTCTTGTGGGAGTGGCGCTCGAAGTGATCGGCGGCCTGGTCGCGCATCAGCTCGAAGGCGTTGCGCCGTTCGAGAAGGGTCTGACCCTCTGCCGTCAGGCGCTCCAGTTCGACGGACTTCACCTCGGAGCCGTCCTGTTCCCTCTGTAGGCGGCGCTGGGCGACTTCGTTATCGTCCAGCTCGCGTTCGATCCGGTCGGTGGCGCGATGGAAGAGGTTGACCGTGCCCCAGAGCAGTTCGTCGAGGTCGGGTTCGAGGCGGGTGTCGGAGAGCGCCACCACCAGGGCGTCGAAGATGTCGGCGATGCTGCCGGCCACGACATTGCCCTCGGGGAGCGGCCGCGGGTCGGGTTCGTCCTCGAAGGGACGGTAGCCGTAGAGCGCCAGTTCCTGGAGGAGATGATCGGTTGGGGACGATTCGTGGTGCGGCTCGTAGTCGGTGTCGTGGTGTTCGGTCATGGTGGTCTGCCTTCGGCTCGTAGCCGCGCCCATCGCGGCCTTCGTGGCGACGAAAGCCCACGGGCGGGACGGGCTGGCAGTCCTCGCGCTCTCGCGAGGGCCTTGATGGCAAAGCCCGGCTATTTTGTTTCGCGATGCAAAGGCGGCTTTGCCGCCGGCGGAAAATAGCCGAGGCGCCGCCATTGCCCGCCTGGCCAGTTTGTGGGCCGATCGCCCCCTCAGAAGGCCGTGGGTGTGGCCTCTCCGTGCCGGAGGTAGATCGCCGTGGGCGAACCGGCCCCGCGACACCGCGTTGCCGCCGCCACCTGTGCGTGACAGATCAGGCCGCCAGAGACATGAAGCGGGCTATGTCCTGCGAGGCGACCTGATCCCGCAATCTCGCCGCCAATGCGTCGTGGCCGAGAAGCCTGAGATCTTCATTGAAGTCGCCCAGCCTTGGCGTGAGCACGACCGTTTCGATCCCGGCCCCGCTCGCACGCTCGACCAGGGTCGCCATCGCCCTGTCACCGGCCGGATCGTTGTCGCGGGCGATATAGAGGCGTCGCAGCGTCGGCGGGAACAGGATGGCGCTGAGATGGGCCGCCGACAGCGCCGCCATGGATGGCATCATGGGCAGAACCGAGCGGACGGACAGCACCGTTTCGATACCTTCGCCGGCCGTCGCCACCTCTGAGCCCATGCCGAACCGGACGGCGCTCCCCAGGAGATCACCCATCGCACGCCGGGGCGTCTCGATTGGCGCACGGCCAAGACGCGCCTCGCTGAAGCCGTCGGGATCGAGCCAGGTGCGGTGTGCGCCCGTCATGGTGCCGGCGGGGTCGGTGACGGCAGCGATCATTGCCGGCCATGTCTCGGTCGGTGCGTTCTCGTCGGCCCGATAGTAGCAGCGTGGATGGAAGCGCATGCTTGCGGTTTCGTGCAAAGCCGTAATGGCGCGATTCCGCAAATACGTTTCCACGAGCGTCTGCCCGATGGGCTTCGCCATGGCAAAGAGCCGCCGTGACGCTTCTGGCGATCCTGTCGGCACGGATACCGGTCGCCAGTCGCGATCACCGGGTTCGGGTTCAGGATGCGGTAAAGCCAGGAAGGTCCGGGCCTCGTCGGCAATTTCCTTGAAGTCGACCAGCCCGCAGCTCTTGCGGATGACGTCGAGAAGATCGCCATGTTCGCCGGTCGCGGAATCCTGCCACTTGCCGGCTGCGCCCTTGCCGGTTTCCGGGCCGACCAGCCGCACGAACATCGAGCGGCCCGGCGCGTTGCGGACATCGCCGACCTGCCAATAGCGTCCGGCGCGATGGCCGGACGACAGATAATGACGGCAAACCGCCTCGGCGTGTCGGCCGAGACGGATTGCGAGTTCGCCAGCGTCGAGGCGAGCCATTTATGCCGCCTCCCGTTCGCCGATGCACTCGACCGGCCAGCGTTCGAGCAGCTTTGCGAGCACGACCGGCCCGTTGGCGTCGACCGGCACGAACATGCGCAGCTTCCACGAGATGATTTCGTGGAAGAGGCCATAGGCCGAAAGCCGCTCGCGCATCGTGTCGGTGAAGCCGGAGAGTTCGATGCGGTTCGCGCCCATGACGCGAGCGCGCCGAAGCTGAAGGCCCTCGACGAGATCGAGGATCGTGCGACCGTCCGTCAGCGCCATGAAGGCGTCATCGGGCGTGAGCGCGGTCGTGACGGTCGTGGTCGCGTTCGCGGCCCAGGCCGGAGAGACCTTGCGGCCGATGATGCGTTCGCCGTCGTCGGTCTGGAGGCGATAGACCCGCGTCGATTCGTTTGGCAGGCGCTTCCAGATCGGGAGCAACAAGCCGGTAACGACGTGGATCGTTCTGTCGGCAAACTCCGGCACCTCAGCGATCTCGGCGTTCCAGGCGGCAGCGAACGCATCGTGATCGGCTTCGATCCAGTGGGTTTCGCCCATGGCGTTGAGAGGAATGTTATGGCCTTCCATGGGGCGCAGCAGCCGCACGCGCCGCTCGATCTCGCCATCGTCGAGCATGATGCTGGTGGTCGGCACCTGCACGGCGGCACGGCCCGAACGCTCGTTGATGAGGAGTTTCGCGCGGCGGTCATCGAGATGGCCGAGGGCCGCGTCCAGCGTCAGCGGACGATTGCGCTCGCGCTGGGTGATGGTGAGCAGCCGGGTTTCCGTGCCGGTGCCGGGATGGACATAGATGGTCTTGCGGTCGGTAACGATGAACCGCTCGGCGGTCAGCGTCTCCAACCCGGCGTCATAAGTGCCGCTGGCGATAGCGCCCTCGATGCGCGCCGTCAGCAATTGCTCGAAAGCGGTGAAGAGGACGCCCTGAAGCTCGATGGTCAGCGCCAGCAACCGATTGAGGAAGGTGGTGATCGGCGGCAGGTCATCCTTGATGCCGGTCGAGTCCATCAGCTTCAGGCCGGTGGCGGACTCAAAGCGGTCGAGCGAGCAGCCCTCGACCTTGCCGCGCACCAGCAGCATGTAGAGCTGGCGCAGCGCATCGCGCGCATAGGGGCTTTCCAGATTGTCCTCGGGGCGGAACAGACCTTGCCCGCCGGTCTGGCGCTGGCCCCGCGTGATCGCGCCGAGCGTGTCGAGGCGGCGGGCGATCGTCGACAGGAAACGCTTCTCGGCCTTCACGTCCGTCGCAATCGGCCGGAATAGCGGCGGCTGCGCCTGGTTGGTCCTGTGGGTGCGGCCGAGGCCCTGAATCGCCGCGTCCGCTTTCCAACCGGGTTCGAGGAGGTAATGGACGCGCAACCGCGTATTCCGCGCCGAGAGTTCGGCGTGGTAGCTGCGCCCGGTCCCGCCCGCGTCCGAGAAGATCAGGACACGCTTGGCGTCGTCCATGAACGCTTGCGTCTCGGCGAGATTGGCGGAGGCGGCGCGGTTCTCGACGACAAGGCGGTCAATGCCGCCCGGACTGCACTTTCTGACAATCCGGCGCGAGCGGCCCGTTACTTCGGCCACCATCTCCGTCCCGAAATGCTGGACGATCTGATCGAGCGCGCCGGGGACCGGCGGCAGGCTCGCCAGCTTCTCGATCAGCGCGGTGCGGCGGGCGACCGCCTCCCGACTTTCAACGGGCTGGCCATCGCGCATGACCGGGCGCGAGGACATATTGCCGTCGGCATCGGTGAACGGCTCGTAGAGCTGCACCGGGAAGCTGGTTTCGAGATAGGACAGGACATATTCGCGCGGCGTGATGTCCATCCGCACGTCGTTCCATTCCTCGGTCGGCAGATCGGCAAGGCGGCGTTCCATCAGCGCCTCGCCGGTCGAGACGATCTGGATCACGGCGGCATGGCCTTCGTTGAGATCGCGGGTGATCGACCGGATCAGGTTTGGCGTTTTCATGCTGGTGAGCAGATGGCCGAAGAAACGCTGCTTGGCGGACTCGAAGGCCGAGCGAGCGGCGGACTTCGCCTGCCTGTTCAGCGTGCCGGTCGATCCGGTGATGTTGGCGGCCTCCATCGCCGCGTCGAGATTGTTATGGATGATGGCGAAGGCACCGGCATAGGCGTCGTAGATGCGGGTTTGCTCGGGCGTCAGCGCGTGCTCGACCAGCTCGTATTCCACGCCGTCCAAGGAGAGAGAGCGGGCGGTGTAGAGGCCGAGCGCCCGCAGGTCGCGGGCCAGCACTTCCATCGCCGCGACGCCGCCCATTTCGATGGCTTCCACGAACTCGGCCCTGGTCGAGAACGGGAAATCCTCGCCGCCCCAGAGGCCGAGCCGCTGCGCATAGGCGAGATTGTGAACGCTGGTGGCGCCGGTCGCGGAGACATAGTTGACGCGGGCGTTCGGAAGCGCGTGCTGGAGACGAAGCCCGGCACGTCCCTGTTGGGACGCGGCCACGTCACCCCGTTCACCTTTACCGCCAGCGGCGTTTTGCATCGCGTGCGCCTCGTCGAAAATGATGGCTCCATCGAAATCGGAACCCAACCATTCAACGATCTGTTTGACGCGCGAAAGCTTTTCGCCGCGATCATCGGATCGTAGCGTAGAATAGGTGGTAAATAGGACGCCTTCGGGCAGCGTGATCGGCTTGCCTTGCGGGAACCGCGACAGCGGCGAGACCAGCAGGCGCTCCATACCGAGCGCGGACCAATCGCGTTGCGCGTCCTCCAGGAGCTTGTCGGATTTGGAGATCCAGACCGCCTTGCGGCGTCCCTGCATCCAGTTGTCGAGGATGATCGCGGCGGACTGGCGGCCCTTGCCGACGCCGGTGCCGTCGCCGATAAAGAAGCCGCGCCGGAAGCGCACGGCTTTCTCGGCATCGTCACGCGCGGCGGTGACGAGATCGAAGGTCTCGTCCACCGTCCATGCGCCAGCCAGATAGTCCGAATGGGCTTCGCCGGCGTAGATCAGCGTTTCGAGCTGGGCGTCGGACAGAAGCTCGCGGATGTTGGCGGGGAGATGCGGGCGATAGCTGGGCCTGGGCGGCGCGACGGACGCCATCGCCGCCGACTGCACCAGCTTGGTCGGATGAGCCTGAGACCCGGAAATACGGATCGCCTGCAATCCGTATTCCTCATAGATGCTGTCCGACAGACGGCCATGGTCCTCGGCCCCGGCCTCGATGATCTCATAGTCGAGCGCAACGCCTTCGGGCTCGGCCATTGATGCGGCGGGCGCGGCCTTCGCGGCGCGGTTGAGATAGCCGCGCACGCTGCGCGCGGCGGCAGGCGCAGCAGCCGGAACGATGACGGACGGATCGACCGGAAGGCGCGGCGGCAGATGCGCGCCGATCCACGTCATGAGCGTCGCGGCATCCGGCGCGGTCCCCGGCGAGGACGGGAAGACCGCAGGATCGTCGGCGGGCAGCTTGTCGATGACGGTCAGCCGCGTTGGGAAGGTCGTGCCATGCTTGGCATAGACGCTGCCGTCGATCGCGGCGGAGAACACGACGCGGCCGCGCTCCTGCAAGCGGGTGAAGGCCGAGGACCAGGCCGGGGATTCCGGGTCGAAGTTCGCGCCAGTGATCGTGACGAGCCGGCCACCTGGAGCCAGTCGCGCCAGCGCGGAGGCGACATGGCGGAAGGCGGCATCGGCCACGCGGCCCTCGACATGGACCATGGCCGAGAACGGCGGGTTCATCAGCACGACCGACGGGACAGCGGCGGCGTCGAGATGATCGTCGATCTGCGCCGCGTCGAAGCGGGTGACGGGAATGGCCGGAAAGAGAGAGGAGAGAAGCGAGGCGCGCGTGTCGGCCAGCTCGTTCAGCACGAGCGAGCCACCAGCAATCTCGGCGAGGATCGCCAGAAGCCCGGTCCCGGCTGAAGGCTCCAGAACACGGTCGGCAGCCGTGATCGCGGCTGCGGCGACGGCGACATGGCCGAGCGGGATCGGCGTCGAGAATTGCTGAAGCGCCTGGCTCTCCTGCGAGCGGCGGGTATGCGCCGGTAGAAGCCCGGCGATCTTGCCGAGCAGCGGCAGAGCGGCAGCCGGAGACCCGGCTTTGCGGAAAAGCGCCTTTCCGTATTTGCGCAGGAACAGGACGGTTGCGACCTCGCACGCCTCATAGGCGGTTTTCCAGTCCCAGAGGCCGGTAGCGTCGGAACCGCCGAAGGCCGTTTCCATCGCGCTGCGCAGGACAACGGCATCGACCCGCGCGCCGCGTTCGAGATGCGGCAGGATCAGGAGGGCGGCGGCATGGGCAGCGGCAGCATTATCGCCGGACGCAGCGAGCGGCGTCGCCGGCAGCGTATCGGCCAGGGGAAGGTGAGCGTTCATCGGGAAGTCCTCGGGAGAGCGGAAACGGGCAAGCCCGCCGGCGCTCTCTCTCGGACCGGACGGGCTCAAACCCGTCCCGGCCGCTCTCTGCCTCTCATCACCTGCGGATGGCGGCTGCGGCCAAATGAAAATGCGCCCCACCAGATGGCGGAGCGCATGTGTCGTTCAGTAGATTACCGCGAATGTGTCGACAGCCTCGAAGGCTGCCGACAAGCGGATCAAGTGGCCGCCGACAGGTTCACCCGTCGCATCAGAGCCTCGCCGCTTTCCTTGCGCTCGGAATAGCGGTCCGTGAGATAAGAGGAGACATCGCGGGTCAGCAGCGTGAACTTGACCAGCTCCTCCATCACGTCGACCACCCGGTCATAGTAGGAAGACGGCTTCATGCGGCCCGCTTCATCAAACTCCTGAAACGCCTTGGCGACGGAGGACTGGTTCGGGATCGTCACCATCCGCATCCAACGACCGAGCACCCGCATCTGATTGACGGCGTTGAAGCTCTGCGAGCCGCCCGACACCTGCATGACGGCGAGCGTCCGGCCTTGTGTCGGCCGCACGGCGCCGACCGACAGGGGTATCCAGTCGATCTGCGCTTTCATCACCGCGCTCATAGCGCCGTGCCGCTCCGGGCTCGTCCATACCTGGCCTTCCGACCAGAGCGACAATTCCCGTAGCTCCTGCACCTTCGGATGATTGGCTTTCGCCCCATCCGGCAATGGCAGGTCCGTCGGATCGAAGATGCGTGTCTCCGCTCCGAAGTGGTTGAGCAGCCGCTCGGCCTCCTGGGTCAGAAAGCGGCTGTAGGAGCGTTCTCGCAGCGAGCCGTAGAGCAGCAGAATGCGAGGCGGATGGGTCGAAGGCGTTGCGCGCAGTCGCTCGATACTCGGCACGTCGATGCAGTCGCCATCGACATTGGGCAAACTACGCAGCATCAGCGACTTGCCTCCGTGACGGACACCGGCTTGCCGCTGCCCTCATACCAACCCTTGGAGCGGTTCACGATCCACACGACCGAGAGCATGACCGGCACCTCGATCAGTACGCCGACGACGGTGGCGAGCGCCGCGCCGGAATGAAAGCCGAACAGGCTGATGGCGGCGGCAACGGCCAGCTCGAAGAAGTTGGACGCGCCGATCAGGGCGGAGGGGCCGGCAACGCAATGCTGTTCCCCCGAGATCCGATTAAGCAGATAGGCAAGGCCCGAGTTGAAATAGACCTGGATCAGTATCGGCACGGCGAGCAACGCGATGACCATCGGCTGCGCGATGATCTGTTCGCCCTGAAAGCCGAACAACAGCACCAGCGTCGCCAGCAGCGCAACCAATGACACCGGCCCGAGTTTGGCAAGGAGCTGGTCGAGCGCGGTTTGTCCGCCGCCCGCTAGGAAGCGGCGGCGCACGATCTGGGCGACGATCACTGGGATGACGATATAGAGCACAACCGACAGCAGCAGCGTGCCCCATGGCACGGTGATCGCCGACAGGCCGAGCAGCAGCCCGACGATCGGCGCGAAGGCCACCACCATGATCGCATCGTTGAGCGCGACTTGGCTCAAGGTGAAATGCGGCTCGCCTTTGGTCAGGTTGGACCAGACGAACACCATCGCGGTGCAAGGAGCCGCGGCGAGGATGATGAGGCCGGCTATATAGCTGTCTATCTGGCCGGCGGGCAGCAGCGGCCGGAACAGCCAGCCGATGAACAGCCAGCCGAGCAAGGCCATGGAAAACGGCTTCACCGCCCAATTGACAAACAGCGTCACGCCGATGCCGCGCCAGTGACGGCCGACTTCGCCGAGCGCGGTGAAGTCGATCTTCAAGAGCATCGGAATGACCATCAGCCAGATCAGCACAGCAACCGGCAGATTGACCTTGGCGATTTCCGCCGCGCCGATGGCCTGAAATACCCCAGGCATGACGTGGCCGAGTGCGATGCCGGCGATGATGCAGAGCGCGACCCAAAGGGTGAGATAGCGTTCAAATGTGGACATGGATTTTCCTCACGCCGTCGCCACGCGGCGGCCGTGCTCGTCCACCACACGCTCACCATCCTCTTTGATGAACTCGCCCTGTTGCGGCGGCAGCAGGTCGAGAACGTCTTCCGATGGGCGGCAAAGCCGAACGCCCTTCGGGCTGACGACGATGGGCCGGTTGATGAGGATCGGATGCGCCATCATGGCGTCGAGGAGCTGGTCGTCGGTCAATGTCGCATTGCCAAGACCAAGCTCTGCATAGGGCGTGCCTTTCTCTCGCAGCAGGGCGCGAACGGAGATGCCCATGCGCCGGACGAGCTGCGTCACCATCGTCCGTGACGGTGGCGTCTTCAGATATTCGACGACATGCGGCTCGACGCCGGCATTGAGGATCATCGCCAGCGTGTTGCGCGACGTGCCGCAATCGGGGTTGTGGTAGATGATAACGTCCATGCCCCACCTCACGCCGCGCTGCCGCGAGGCGAGCTTGCGCCTTCGGATTGGCCGATTTCGACAAGGCGGGCGTGAAGCGTCGATTTGTCGAGGCTGGAAACAGGCAGTGCCGCGAAGGCCGCGATCCGGTTCCGAAGATAGCGAAAGGCGGTCACGAAGGCCGTTTGCCGGGCGATCTCCGGGCCTTGTACGGCGGCTGGGTCTTCGACACCCCAATGCGCTGTCATTGGCTGGCCTGGCCAGACCGGGCAGGCTTCGCCAGCGGCGTTGTCGCAGACGGTGAACACGAAATCCATGACCGGGGCGTCAGGCACGGCAAACTCGTCCCATGCCTTTGAGCGGAGGCCCTCGGTGGGATAATCGTAACTTGCCAGCGTTTTGATGGCGAGCGGGTTCACTTCGCCCTTCGGCTGGCTTCCGGCCGAGTAGGCACGGAAGCGACCCGCGCCGTCCTTGTTCAAGATGCTTTCGGCCAGGATCGAGCGGGCCGAATTGCCGGTGCAAAGGAATAGGACATTGAAGATGCGATCTGGCTCATTTGCGTCAGACATGGGGAGCGCCTTTCTCGGGTTCGCAGCAAGAGGACAGCGCGGCCATTGCCGGATTGCACACCTCGGGGTGGCCGTGGCAGCAGTCGCGCATGAGGAATTCGACAAGGCTGGAAAGCGCCGTAAGGACCGCGCTGTAGATGATCGACCGTCCTTCGCGGCGGGACTCGACAAGCCCGGCCTGTTCGAGATGGCTCAGATGAAAAGACATGCGCGACGAGGACGCTCCATCCATCGCTTCGCCGATGGCGCCAGCGGACATGCCTTCGGGGCCAGCCGTCACCAGAAGGCGAACGATGCGGAGCCGAGTTTCCTGTGACAGCGCGGCGAAGGCATCTAGGGCCTGCTTTTCGTGCATGATTATCTCAATAATTCAAGAGTCGTTGAGATAATGGATACACCAAGGGCCTGTGCTGCGCCAGTGCCTTTTCCAGCATGAAAAAATGCGCCCCACCGGATGATGGGGCGCATTCAGTCCTGCCATCAGCATGAATGGCGACGGAGAGCGACCGAGGCCGCTCCCCGCCGTTTCGATCATTCGGCCGCGACGAGAACGACGTGCTCGTCTTCGGTGTCGGCGGCTTCGTCCTCGTCGCCATCACCGTCATCGTCACCGGCGAGGAAGTCCGGCAGGGCTTCACCGTCACCGTCATCGCCAGTGTCCACGGCGTCAGCGTCGAGATCGACGAGACGCAGGGGCTCGGGCAGCCAGCCGGTGTCGGCCAGGAGGCGTTCGGCCTCCCGCGCCATGTCGTCCTTCTTCAGATGGTCGATCAGGCGGGCCTTGTCCTCGCCCAGCGCCTCACCCACCGCTTCGAGGATGCGGGGCTTGGTCACGCGCCCCAAATAGTTCGTGACGGTCGGCTGGAAACCGGCATTCGCCATCTGGAGCCCGGTGGCGCGGGCAAGACGGTCGGCTTCCGCCATGCGGGTCCGAAGGCCGCTTTCGGAAACGCCGCTCGCGCTGTAGGGGTTCGGCTTCTCGTAGAGCGCGGTGATGCCGAACGAGACGCAATGGGCGAGAAGCGCCATGCGGCTGGCCTCGTCGAGCGCATCCAGCCAGTCCCAGAGCGCGTCGTCGTCGGCAGGCAGATCGGCCTTCCAGCCGGCGTGCCGCTCGTCCACGGACTTCGCATAGGCGCTGTCCTTGAGGTCGATCCCCTGTTCGGGGAAGGACACGTTCTGGACGTTGACCCGGACGGCCGAGCCGGTGGTGGACCGCTTGAAGGTATCGCGGGCCAGTCGATGCAGCAGCGCCGTCATGGCGATATGCGGATTGGCGCCGACCGCTTCGCGGAGCGCCACGGTGCGATGCGCGGTCAGCTCGATCACCAGCCGTTCGGGGAGAGGCTTGATGGTCTCCTCTTCCTCCTCGGGCTCGGCCGGCTGGCCGCCGATGGTGATGACGGCGCGCTGGACATTCGGCGTGGTGGCGCCGTCGGTGTCGGTGTCATCACCGCCGGCCTCGGGCGCATCGCCCTCGACGGTCTCGGCCGGCTCGTCCTCGGGACGCACCCAGCCGCGATCGATCATGAGCGCGCCATCCTCGTCGACGCTGACGAAGACGCCGGCGATGGCGATGTCGGCGGGATCGTAGATCGCCGGACGGCGCTCGAAGGCGTCGAGCTGCTTTTCGATCTCGCCGAGGCGCTGGTCGATCTCGTCCGGCAGCTCGTCGTGGTCGCTATACTCGGCCTCGAGACGCTCCTGCTCCTCGCGCAGCTTCTCGCGCTGGCGCCGCTCCTTCGCGGGCAGTTCCGCGATTGTGCTGGTGACGGCGCGCAGACCATCATCGTGGCCGTAGGGAAGTTCGAGGCTGGCCGCGACCCACTTCCAGCCCTCCGCCGCCACCTCGTCGGCCGCGGCCTTCAGCTTCTCGGCGACCAGGCGGTCGAGAAGCGGCACGTCTTCCATCCAGCCGTCCGCATCGTCGTCGAAAAGATAGCGCGGCAGCAGCGGGCCGTTCGCCGCGACATAGGCGTCGACGCCGACGAAAAGCGCACGCTTGTCGGAGGTGGGAACGCTGGTTTCGGTCAGCATCTCGCGGATGCGCCAGGGCTCGCGGAAGTGCGACTGACGGATCGCGTCCCAGACCTGTTCCTGGCGGGCGTGATCGGGATGCGCGGTGAACGCCTCCAGCATGGCGAGCGTCATGCCGTTCTGGGCATAGACGTCGTGCAGCACCGGCGAGACCTTGGCGAGCGCCAGGCGCTGATCGACATAGCGCTCGGTGGTGAAGTAGGTAGTGGCGACCTCCGCCTTGGTCATGCCGCCGTCGACCATGCGCTTGAACGCCTTGAACTGATCGAGGGGATGCAGCGCCAGCCGGAACGTGTTTTCGGCCATGGAGTCGTCAATGGCCGAAGTCTTGGCGCCGGCCTTCTTGACGATGCAGGGGACGAGACCGTCTTCGGGGAAGCGACCGGCCTGGACCAGACGGGCGATCACGCGGAAGCGGCGTCCGCCGGCCGGGGTTTCGAAATCGCCCGACTCGTTGCCGTCGGTATCGAGAACGGCGCGGACATTGATGCCCTGGATGAGATCCTCACGGCGCTCGATGTCGTGGGCAAGATCGTCGAGACCGGCTTCGACATCGGTTTCGCGCACGTTGTCGTTCGACAGCCGGATACGGTTGAATGGAATGTCGCGTGCCCGCGAGAACTCGATCATCTGAAGGGCGGGCTTCTTCTTGGCAGCTCTGGCCATGGTGGTTACTCCATGACGGGCATCGAGAGCCTCTCTCTCGAACCTGAACCCGTCACGAAATCCCCATCCCCTCTCTTCCTCTACGGCGCGGGCGGCAGGCTCGGCGTCACCAATCCAAGCACTGCCGCCGCTGTAACGCCGCTGCTTGTTCTGAGCTTTATTGCTGGGCGTGAGATTCTCGCGCGAGAAACCGTTTACCACCAACGAGACGGCGTATGTCGGTTGTATCGCCCTAGCGTTTCCGCAGCCTACAATGGAGCCGCCGCCAGACCATAAAGAAGTCCGATAGCCGAGCATCCTGCGAGGACCGTCAACATACCGACTTTATAGCGGAAGACTGCGATGATCGCACCAAGCGTCAGAAGCAACGACGCGAGGTTGACAGAGCTCAGGACAGGTACGTCGACTGACGCTCCGTAGAAATGGACTTCGTGAAGCTGCGCGAACAAGACATGCAGTGCGAACCAAACGGCGAGGTTCAGGATCACGCCGACGACGGCAGCAGTGATTGCGGAAAGGGCAGCCGAAAGGGCCTTGTTGTTGCGCATGGTCTCCATGAACGGAGCGCCAAGAAGAATCCACAAGAAGCAGGGGACGAATGTCACCCACGTCGTCAGTAGTCCGCCCAGCGTGCCGGCGAGGAGAGGATTCAGCGAGCCGGGTGCGCGATAGGCACCCATGAAGCCGACGAACTGCGTCACCATGATCAGCGGGCCGGGCGTGGTTTCGGCCATGCCGAGCCCGTCCAGCATTTCGCCGGGCTTCAGCCAGCCATAATGCTCAACCGCCTGTTGGGCGACATAGGACAGCACAGCATAGGCGCCGCCGAACGTGACCATCGCCATCTTGGAAAAGAAGATGGAAATGTCCGTGAAGACGTTGCCCTGACCGAGAAGCAGCATCAACACCAAGACTGGCCCACCCCAAATCAGCGCGCCAACAGCCGCAACTTTCAGCGACCAGGATGCGGGCGGGCGGGCGTGTTCGGGAACGCCGTCTCCGAGTACGGTATCTATGTCCTCAACTTGTTTGCTTGCGAACTTGCCGTGCCCGCCGCTGGC
Organism: Pseudolabrys sp.; assembly: GCA_017849615.1. Taxonomy (GTDB): domain Bacteria; phylum Pseudomonadota; class Alphaproteobacteria; order Rhizobiales; family Xanthobacteraceae; genus Pseudolabrys. The sequence continues at coordinate 75,898 of JAFIGS010000012.1, forward strand.
GAGAAACGCCGACCATCCGGCTCGCCCGCCAACATAGCCGATCAAACCGGCGCCAAAGACGACGAGAGGGAACGGGGCCTGAAAAATCGACAAGGCAATGAATGCGGCCGCGGCGAGCCCAATCAGGACATTGTTCTTGAGGGCGCGGCGGCCGATGCGAAGCACGGCCTCAAGCACAATCGCCAGCACGGCGGCCTTCAATCCGAAGAAGAGAGCCTGAACTGCGCCGACATTGCCGAATATCGCGTAGATCCAGCTCAGCGCCATGATGGCGAGAGCGCCGGGCAGCACGAACAGAATTCCCGCAACGAGGCCGCCCTTGGTCTTGTGCATGAGCCAGCCGATATAGATGGCAAGCTGCTGCGCCTCGGGTCCGGGTAAGAGGGTGCAGTAGTTCAGCGCGTGCAGGAAGCGCGTATCACCGATCCAGCGCTTTTCCTCGACGATGATGCGATGCATCACGGCGATCTGGCCCGCGGGACCGCCGAAGCTCAGGGCGGCGACACGCGCCCAGACGCGCAGGGCTTCGTCGAATGAAACGCCGTGATCGGGCACAGTGGTCTGTTTGCCCGGCGCGGTGTCGATTGTCTCGATCTTGTTCATTAAACTTTCTACTCGTCAGCCGCGTTTCGTGCGGAAATACTGATAGAGATTGTCGAAGACGGTCGCGCCCTGTGTGATGCGCTGCTCGTCTTCAGGGTTGGCCGCGCAAACGCCGGCGATCAGGCTGGCAATGCCCGCTGTATCCTCGCGGCCGAATTTGCCATCCTTCAGATCGATGTCATGGACGATCTCGGAAATCGCTTGCAGCGCCGGGTCGGCGATGCCGGCGCGCGTCAGCAGAACTTCGAAGCTGCACCGATCCCCCTCATGGGTGATTTCGCCTTCGAACATGTCGAAGCGCAGCTCTCCTGCCTTGGGTTGATAGCCCTTGCCCGGCACAAAGCGAATGGTTGCGTCCGCGTCGATGAAGCGGCGGATCAACCAGCTACAGGCGATGCGATCGACATGCACGCCCTTGCGTGTCACCCAGACGCGGCCTTTCAGATCGGCCGTGGTTTGCGTCGGAAACTCCGGCGATTGCTTCGTCATATCCGTATCCTCCGCGAGCCCGCGTTCGATGTCGGCAAGCAGGCTTTCAGCCGAAAGGCGGCCGGTCGCACCGAAGAAATCGATCGCGGCAATGTCCTTGAGCCGCTTCCGCAAGCGCCCGGTCTGCGCACGGGCGTCCGCCCGCTCGTGCGATGTCCCTGCCGTTTCGAGGCGAGCCGACAGAGCCCGCGCTTCGTCGGCAATCGCTGAATAGTCCTCGTCACGGGCCGCATCGAACAGCGCGCGCGCCTGGCTATCGGAGAGGCCGTCGATCAGACGGGCCTCGCAGACCATGGCCTCACCGCCACCCTCGACGATTTCCTTCAGCAACCACTCGAAATCCTCCTGCGTCTCAGCGTTCGCCGGCAGCGCGTAAACCGTGCTCTTGACCGCGACCGCGCCGATGCCTTGCAGGCGACGCCAGATTTTCACCCGGAAATAGGCTGGCTTGCTCGGCAACTGATGGATCAGCAGCAGCCAGCGCTGCTCGGTCGCGGCGTCATTCTCGCTCATATTCATACCGTATCATGCCAGACATAAAAAGCAACACTTGTATCATTTGCGATTCAGGCGTAGCTTCTCCCTCAGCAGCGCATCTCAAGCGAGGACGCCATGCACAGGATCATGCCGCTTCCCTTCAAGCCGCCGCGCCTCGACGGGCTTTCGGAACGGCTTCTGGCGAGCCACTACGAAAACAATTATGGTGGCGCGGTTCGACGCCTGAACGCGATCGAACGCCGTCTCGACGAAATGGACTGGAGCGCCGCACCCGTCTTCGACATCAACGGCCTCAAGCGGGAAGAACTCATCGCCGCCAATTCGGCGATCCTGCATGAGATCTATTTCGATGGGCTCGGTGGCTCGGGCGATGCGGCCGGCGACCTCGCAACCGTTCTGGAGCGCGACTTCGGTAGCGTCGCCGGCTGGCGTTCGAAGTTCGCCGTTTGCGCCAAAGCACAGGCTGGTGGTTAGGGGTGGACCTTGCTGGTCTGGTCGGAGCGCCACGAGCGCTTGATGATCCAGTGGGGCCAGGATCATACGAACTGCCTGGCGGGCAGCGTTCCGATCATGGCGCTCGATATGTACGAGCACGCCTATCACATCGACTTCGGCGCGAAGGCCGGGGCCTATGTCGATGCCTTCATGAAAAACATCCATTGGGAGCGGGTTGGCGCTCGCTTCCAGCGGATTGCTGCGAGCCGGCCTACGATCGGCGTGACGGTATCTGCCGCTGCCGAAGATGGCATTGCCGCCGAAGACCTGCTGGCGCGCTTGCAGCGACAGGACGGTCTCGTCCTTCTGGACGTTTGCCTTGCGGAAGACCTGGCGAAGCGCAGCGACATGATCGCGGGTGCGCGACTGCGTGCTCCCGAACGCATCGCTGATTGGGCCGGAGAACTGCCGAAGGACAAGCCCATCATCGCCTATTGCGTCTACGGCTTCCAGGTTAGCGGCGACGTTATTGCCGAACTGCGTCGCCGAGGGTTCGACGCCTGCAAGCTCGCCGGTGGCATTGCCGCCTGGCACGCCATCGGCGCGCCCACCGTTCCACTCGTTATTACCGAAGAAAGGTCTACACCATGAAATGGGTCACACGCGAGCGCCCCGTCATCGATCGGATCGCCTGTCCCTGGCTGATCACGCGGTTCATCGACAAGGAACCGGAGTTCTTGTTCGTGCCGCCGGATCAGGTTCGGAAGGTCGCCGAAGAGACCGGCGCTATTCCTTATGACGTGCCGGGCGTCGAATACACGCATGTCGGTGACGGATGCAGCTTCGACACTTTCGTCGAGAAACATGATCTGGCCAAAGACCCCGCCATCGCCACGATCGCCGTCATCGTCCGCGGCGCCGATACCGACAGGCACGACCTCACACCGCAATCGGCCGGGTTGCTGGCGATCTCGATGGGGCTTCGAGACCTCTCGCCCGACGATCACGAGGTCCTGAAGCGCGGTTTCATCATCTACGACGCGCTCTACGCCTGGGCATCCCGCAGGAAGGGTGAAGCCCATAGCTGGCCTCCGTCGATGAAGGCGACCGCCGCCTGAATTTGGACCGCGACACCGGAGAGGCCCTGTGCTCGACGACACTGTAATCAGGTGGCTGAAACGTCATGCCGTGCCCATCACCGCAGCCTTGGCGCTCGGGTTGGGTTCTCTTCTATCGACACCTCTTGCGCACGCTGCGGATGCCTTTCGGATGCTCAAGGGCCCGGCGATCCGCGCCGGGCTTTCCGGTATGGAACTCACCGATGACGTCCATTGGGCTTACGTGTTCGGCCCGAACGGAACCCTGACGGTCTACTCCACGGGCAGAAAGAGCGCTGGACGATGGAGCGTGCAGAAAGATCAGCTCTGCCTCGACACGCCTGTTGATCATCAACGCTGCTACGCCGTGTGGCGCGCAGGCAAGACCCTTCAACTTCGGCAGCCTGAGTTCGACATCTACGACGAGGGCCTTGGCTTCCATGTCGAGGCGCGCGTCCTGGTGTGGCTTGTCGCGGGGGACGGCGGTGATGCCCTGGACGAAATCGAAGATGCTCTCGGGCGGTCGACCTTCCTCGACCAACACCGTGTCGATGATTTTGCCGCTCTCGGCCTTCGAGAAGCCGCGGCGGTGCAGGAAAACATCGCGATCGGAGGCATAGAGACGCGACCAACGCGGTGGCCACGGCTGACGTCGACCTTATAGCCGCCGCTTGCGTCGCGGCGGGTATCGAGAACCTGCATGTTCATGGGATCAACTCCACGACGGGCGCCGGAGACCTTTTCTCCAGCTTCAATCCCGTCACGGAAATCGGGGCCCCCTCTTACTCTCGGGGGCGTCGCGGGGTCTCCCCGCAGAAGGGGCGGCCGAGACTTCGGCTCGGCCGTGGGGGAAGGCTTTCCCGACAAGATTGTTATCGATCTAGTCTGACCCGCAACCTGCGTGCCCGCTCCCGGAAGGCTTCCTCGCCGCCTTCGAGGATATCACAGACCGCCTTTCGGATATCGGTGTTCTCCAGCCCCCCGGCCTTGTAGGTAATCGGCGGAAGTCCACCTGTCGGATGCGGCCCCGCGTCGGCGACTATGATCTGGTCCGCGTCCGTGTTGATAACAAGGTTGGCGTTGTGAGTGACCATGATCACCTGGCGCTTGGCCTTGGCCGCGATGAACAGCGCTACCAACTCCTCGAACACCGACTTGGGGTCTAGGTTCTCTTCGGGCTGGTCGATGATGAGCGGCCGGTCGTCCGCGTCGTCCAGCGCCAGGTAGAGCAGAAGGAGCACGATGCCGCGTGTACCCGGCGACAGCTTGCGGATGTCGATCCCGTCATAGACGATTTCGTATCGCACCGAGATGTGGTCGGTGTTGAAGAGCCAGTGCGCGAATTGCTTCAGCCAGGCGCGAAATTCCGCCTGCTGGTTCTGGCCGTAGGGGGCCTGGCTAATCAGGTCTCGCATGTATTGCGCGATGAAGTTCGCCATCGCTGCCTGTACGTCGGCAGCCGTCCCTGTCTCCCAAGCGGGCCGCAGGGTCGTGTCCGCCAGCGCGATCAAAGCGCCGCGGCCCTGGAAGGGGCCGGCTTTCCTTCGGTCCAGAAGGTCTTCTTCGGCGACGGTTCCCCAAGAAGTGACATCGACGACGCGGCGGACCGAGAAGCCGAGCTTACGGAGGGTGCCGGTGGACGCCGTCAGGCGGGCCATCAGCGGCGCATAGAGTTCGGCGAGCGCGGTCTGTTCATTGATGATCGCCTGAAACACCCGACCATAGGCAGCATCGCGTTCACCCTGCAGCTCCTTCCGGCGGGCTGCGGCGCCTTGGGCGTCGGTCAGACGTGTCTGCAGGCTCTGGAGGGCGGTGTTCTCCTGGGCGATGCGCTGAGACAGGGTTGAATACTGACCACGAATGATGTTGTCGGCGCTGACCAGGGCCTCCAGCCGGGTCATTTCGGTGAGCAGAGTATTGAGAGTCAGCTTGGAGAGATCGGCTGTGTCTGGAAAGAGCGGCGTATTCGGGTCGCCGGCCGGAACGGCTGGGCCGGTGAGAGCTGCGATTTGCTGATCGGCCCACACGACATAGCCGCTCAAGCTCTTGTCGACGTCACCCTTATAGATCAGCAGAAATTCATCCCATTGCTGCTGGTTGAGGCCGCTGTGCTGATGGCGTTCCTTGGCTTGGCGCAGAAGCTCGGGCGCCTTGGTGGCGCGTGTGCTGGCAACCTCATCCTGCAGGGCGACGAATGTGCGGCGCTGATTGCTGTAAGCCTGAATCGTGCCGCGCAACGTCTGAACGGCCTGTCCTAGCTGGGTGTGACGATTGGCCTGCGCCTCGGTGCCCTTGACGACGAGCTTGGCGAGATCCTCGTTGTAGCTCTTGATCTGGCCGCTCTTCTGCGTGACCTGCAGCGCGAGGCTTGCGGCCGAGGCCTCCTTCTCAATCTCCGTGGCGATGCGATCCGATATGTCGGCGATCGCCTCGGCCTCCCGTTCCCGGGCCTGCTGGAAGCGGGCGGTACGGAAGTCGCGCAGCTCGGCGAAATCAATCGCACCGTCGCGATCGTCTTGGGGGTGAGCCTCGAAGATCACGCGCTCGATCTCCGCGATCAGGCCATCGGAGACCCCCGCGGAGGAGCAGAGTTCCTCGACGAACTGCTGCGACAGGTAGCGCGCGCGAGGAAAGGCCAGATGACCGTTGGCGTCGCGACCGTCGAGGAACCGCGTGACCGAAGCGCCGCCGCCCCAGGTCAGCGTCGTGGTCGCGTCGCCGAGGAGTTGGCGCGCACGGACGAGAAATGACGGGCTGATGTTTTCGTTCGCGTTCCAAGCGGCCGGAGTGATGGCGTCGCAGCCGGCGGCGATCACGTCGGCAAGCGCGGTCTTGCCCGAACCGCGCGCGCCGATGATCGCGACGAGGCCAGGATTGAGCGGGATTTCCGGGGTTGCAGCCCAATTGGCATCGGAGATTGCAACATGCGAGATCACCTGGGAGGGCATGGCTGTGCGCGGCGGCTCGGTGCCGACATAGGCGCGGCCCTCGGGATCAATGCAAGCCTGGCGTAGCGCGTCGAATTCGAGTCCGCCCTTGATCCACGAATAGCGCTCTTCGACCGGCTGACCGACGGTCTTCTGGTCGTGGGCGTCACTTCCGTGCAGGCAGGGCTTGCAGCCGTCGTAGCGCTCCTTGAGCTGGTCGAGCGACACGCCTTTGCGACCGGACCAGAATTCTCGCTGCGCCGGGCTGCTCGAGAAGATGATGTGCGCGAACTTCTCGATTTCCTGGCGCATGGTCGCGTCGGCTGCCTGTCGCAGACCCGATGTTCCGTCGCCGGCCGCGCCTGCAACCGCGATGAGGATGTTGGCCTTCGCCCAATCGCTCTCGCGCATCACGCGGCGAAGCTGGTCGAAATTCACCTTGAACTGAGTCGCGCCGTGGGCAAGTGCTGCGCGTTCGTCGATTATGCTGGTGTCGGCCTTCTTTCCGAGCGAGATCAGGTCGTTGCGAGTGCAGTTGAAGGTGTCGCCGTGGGCCTGGAACTGAAGGCGCTGGAGGATACGGTGCAACTCGGCAACGTGGTTCGGATCTTCTGGGCTAACGAGAAGGTGGACGTTGACGAATCCGGTCTTTGCGGCGACGTCGAGGCGAAGTTCGACGTTTGGGAAGATGAGCTGCACGTCGGGCAGCCGGCCGGCAGCCTTATGCCGCAGGACTTCCTCGTAGGTATCGGTGAGATAGTAATCCGTGACTGAGATCGCTTCGATCCTAGGTGCGACGGATTCAAGCGAGGTAAGGTAGGTTTCCCAAGGCGTGCCGCCGCCGAACTGATTGTTCAGGACGGTCCCGGGAGCATGAATATGCGGTTCCCAGCGACGCCATTCCGATCCACGACCGATCATATTTCCCCCTTTTCCTGCCGGTCGTTGTCCGTCCTGTTGGTCGTCTCCCGGTCAATGATGTTCAGTGCGATGCAGGAGGTCCGGGCTCGCGGATCGAGCGGCCCAGGCCTACCGGATTAGAAATCCTCGGTGTTGTGGCAGTGATCCGGGTAGCCCGAGCAGCCCCAGAATTTCACGTTGCTCGTTGAATTGGTCCGGATCTTCATCGATCTCCCGCAGGCGGGACAGATCTTGCGGGCGAAGACGCGCTGGTCCTTTGCCAGGGTCATTATCCTGACTTCGCCGGCTCCGCTGGCGGCGAGTGTCCGCACGCATTCGCCTGTGGTCTCGCCGGTCGTGTAGACATCGTCGATCAGCAGAACCTTGTTACCATTCCATTTGAAGTTGGAGTGGAAGGCGCCCTTGATCGCTTCGGCGCGCTCAAGCGGCTTCATCTGCTTGTAGCCTTCGATTTCCTTGACGACGCGCAAGCCCTTCAACTCAAGCTCGATATCCTCGTCGAAATGATCGACCGCCTCGTTTAGGAGCAGTTCGAAGCGATTCCGCTGCTGGGAAGGCTTCATTGGGACAGGCACGACGTAATCCGGTGCCCAATCGAGGCTTGCGATTGCCTTACCGACGGCTTCGCCAAGAACCTTGGCGTGGGTGTCGTCGTTTTTCAGCGACAGCACGGCCGCGCTCAAAGCGCTGGTCGCGTGGCGTGGATCAGAGGCGGTGAAGTATCGGCCCAACGCATAGACTGTCGGGTCGCCATCACAGTGCAGGATCGATCCCCAGTGGCTGTGAAAGGGCCATTTGCTGATCAGGGCTTCGCCGATATAGCCACGGCCGCCGAGACGTTCGCGCTTTAGCAAGGTAGACGCCTTCGCCATGAAGATGTCCGGCGCGCTGGAAGAAAGCTCGAAGATCGACGTGGGTCCCCAGCGGACCGCAACGGAGGTCAAGCCAGCATGATAGGCAGCTTCGATGTCACCGACATCATCGCCGATGTAGAGCGACTCGCCGCTTGCAGCCACACCGAGACGCCTTAGCGCTTCTTGGATCGGCTCTGGATCGGGTTTGTGGTTTTCGGTATCGCCGTAGCTTACCAGCACGTTGTAGGGGATGCGGAACTGCTGCAGGACAGCCGTCGCATACCATTCAGGCGATGAGGTAACGATACCAACCGTGTGTCCATCTGCTTTGAGCAGACCGGGAAGCTCGTGCGGCGCCGCACGGCCCTGCGCGGGGAACGGCCGGATCAGATGCATGTTCTGCCGGACATTTTCCCACATCTGGAAGCGACGCATCTGGGCAAGGGCCGAGCTGTCGACAAGCGTCATGTCGAGGTCGAACAAAAACACGCCGGGCATCGTCAGAGCATCGACATCTGTGCGGGCACCGCCGTCGGACGCGCGGGAGGCGCTTCTTCACCGACACTGCTAATGCGCGTTTCCAGCAAATCGAGCATGGAGGCATAATCCTCCCTGCTGGCGAGGGGCACGGCCACCGGCCGGTTGCGATAGCGATCGACCAGAATCCGCCGATAATCGCCCTCGGCGCGCGCGGCATCGGCGAACTGAGTCACCGGGAGCTGTGTCATCGCGAGGATACCCTGGCTCTTGGGCTCTGTGGCGTGTCGCCCTTGCGGCACGGGTGCGAACAGCAGGCGATTTTGCTGGATCGTGAAGCGAACGGTGTGCATCGAACCGCCCTTGATATCGGTTTGCATGACGAAGGTCGCGATCGACAACCCACTCTGAAGCCGGTCACGCTGAACGAGATTGCGCGGCGAGGGCGGTACGCCGAAAGGTTGCTCGCTGACCAGTGCGCCGCCTTTCTCCAGGATTTCGTCGGCAAGCTTGGCATTCTGCTTCGGATAGATCCCGTCGAGACCGCCCGCCATTACGGCGATGGTTTGGCCGTTGTGGCGCAAGGCTGCCTGGTGGCTCAAAGTGTCGACGCCGATGGCGAGGCCGCTAACGATCGCCCAGTTCGCGCCGACGAGGGCTTCGACGATCTTGTCGCTGACGATCTCGCCGAACTCGGAAGGTTCGCGCGTGCCGATGCAGGCGACGCTGCGACGGGGCGGTAGCTTGCCCTTCACGAACAGGATGGGAGGGCGATCGGAGAGCGAGCGAAGCGCCTCGGGATAATCCGCGTCGAAGATGGAAAGAACGCGTACACCGCGACGGTCGGCTTCGTCGAGCACTCGCTGCGCCTTCTCGCCGGCATGAACGATGGCGGCCGGCTCGTGGAGGCTCTGTGCAATAGCGGCCGAGACGACGGACCGTAGCTTCGCGGGCTCGGCTTCGACAATCGCATCGAGGATGGAGAAGCGCTCGGCAAGGCGTTCAGCCGTCGCGGGGCCGATGCCGCGCAGGGCCGTGAGTGTGAGAATTCCGGCTGCGGTTCGTGTCTCGGTGCCGATCATGGAATGAAACGCCTTTCTATATATGCAGCCGGTGTTCGGCGTCCTTTGGCGATAGCCTCGCTGTAGTTAGGAGAGGGATAGGTCATCTACGACCTCCCACCTTGGCGAGAGAAGCTTTGCGAGGAGATATGACAGTGGTGACATCACCAAGCACGTGGATGCGCACGGCTGGCTGCTTTGGAAGTCTGACTGTCAGTTCAAGCTCACCACCGACGGCCTCGACATAGCTACGAAGCGTCGAAAGGTGCATGTCAGCCTGATTCTCGATCTTGGATACGGATGGCTGTTTGATCTTCAGTGCGGCCGCGACATCGGCCTGGGCCTTGCCAGCGATTTGGCGCAGCGCGCGCAATCCCTCGACCTCCTGCACGAGTTCGGCATGCCGCGCGTCGATCCGTTCGCGGTCTTCCGGCGGGAGAGAGGCGATAAGTTCATCAAGGCTGCGGCCCATGCAACTCGCTCTTTGGTGTGGCAGCCGCGTTTCCGTAAAGCCGGAAACGCGGGAACCTGGGTTTACGAAGCGGGCGACCGAGAGCGAGCTATTTGTGTCGAGGGGTCCGCAAATTTGCGTCTCGCAGGACACCGCTCGCGCCGCAGGGCGCCTTCAACGTCTGGAACAAACATCGAATCCTTTGGACCAAAATAGCTTTCAAGCTATGTTGGGTCAACGACCTTGGCTGAAGTCACGCAGCTGGCTTCAATCGCTTAAGGCTAAGCAAGGCGCGGACAAATTTGTCCCATTTCGCCATGCCGGCGCGCTTCTCGACCATATAGTGCCAGCGGTCGTAATGCTTTGAGCTGACGTCCTGCAGCGCATGGTTCTGGAGGCGGTCGCGGATTTCCTTCGATATGCCCGCCTTGCCGGCGAGCGTCTTGAAGGTTCGTCGCAGATCGCGGTTCGTCGCATAAGGGATCACGCCGCGATCTCGCTGACGCCAGACGAAGCTATAAAGAGTGCCGTGGCTGACGGGCTTTGATGGGTCTTTGGCCGAAGGGAAGTACCAGCCGAATTCGTTCGGCGTGATCGACTCGATCAGTTCGGCGGCGAGCAACGGCACCGGAACGGCGTGAGGCTGATCGTTCTTGGTCTTCGACCAGTCGATGATCCGTTCCTTGGCGTCCCATTGGTCGACATGCAGGCGCGCAATCTCCTCGACGCGCTGGCCGGTCAGCATGAGGATCTGCACGGCGCGCGGGTAGGACGGATGGACCGGCGTGTCGGGGCATTCGAGCCAGCGATAGAGCTGGACGAACTCGTCTTCATCGAGCCAGCGCGTACCCTGAACCTTCGGCTCGGTTGGAATGCCCGTCGCCGGATTGAACGGGATGCGGAAGCGGCGAGAGGATTGCTGCCGATAGTCGTTGTCGGATTTCATGCCCCAGGCGAAGGCCGCATGGAGATAGGAGCGCACATGGTCGGCCATCGACTTCGCGCCGCGATCATAGATCGGGCGGATGATTTCGATGATTTCCTCGGCCTCGATCTCGCGGGCGAGGCGATTGCGCCCGAGCGTGTTGGCGATCTTGTTGAGGCCCTTTTCGGTCTCCTTCCACGAGGGCTTGCCGGCGTCCTTGAGCGCGGCGACATAGCCCTCGAACAGATCGGCGACCGTGCCGGGGCGCGTGTCGGTGGCGATCTTGATGCTCCGGCCTTTCTGGATGACGTCGGCGAAGTCGCGCTTGAAGATTTCGCGGGCCTGGGCGAGCGACATCGAGGGATAGGCGCCGAGCTTCTTCTTGGTGCGCTTACCGTCGCGCCATTGCTGCGCCATCCAGTCGGCGGTGACGCGCTTCGGCATGGGCTTGAGAACGAGGACCAGACGGCCGGTGCCGCGTCCTTCGCCATCGGCGAGGTTTTCCTGCTTCTGGCTCAACTCGACGCGCTTGAGCGCATGTCTGATGGTGCTGTCGGTGAGTGCGGCCATGGCGTTTCCTCCTTTCCGGAACTGGGATCGGTCGAGGAGAAACAGGGATCGCTAGCTGGGAGCGGAAGGCCGTTTATTACCCCGATTACAGCCCCCAATTTGCCAAAGCCGCCCCCGGTACGCAAGGGCCAAAAATCGCTAATTCCTTAGTGTTTCAGCGTGCTTGAGCGTGATCTAGTGTGATCGAAATGAGCAAGTGGGGTGATTGTGCACCAGGATGAGCGCGGTGGCCGAGAGTTCCAGCGCGCGCTTGACCACCTCCCGCGGATAAACCGGCGTGTGGTCGACGGTGCCTTGCTGTTGCATCTCGTCGGCGATGAGCTGGTTGCGCTTGTCGAGGAACAGGAGGCGAAGCTGCTCCTTGTCTTCATAGGCCATGGCGGTGCGGCAGTAGTCGATGACGCTGGTCCATGACGACAGGATGGTTCGCTTGGTCGCTTCGGCGCGTGTGATGCGTTTCGCCGAAGCATGGACGATCTTGAGTTCGTCGATAACGGCTTCGCCGATACCCTTGATCTCCTTCAGCCGGGCGCGCGGGGCCGCGATGACTTCGGCGAAAGAGCCGAAGCGGGCGACCAGTTCTTTCGCCAGCGGTTTGACGTCGCGTTGCGGGATGGCGCGGAACAGCACCAGCTCAAGCAGTTCGTAATCGCTGATGGCATCCTCGCCGGCCTTGCGGAAGCGGGCGCGCAGCCGCTCGCGGTGGCCGTGATAATGCGGCGCCGCCTCGGCGAGTCCGCCCGCGCCATCGAATGCTTGCTGCTCGTCCGCCATGCCCGCGCCTGTGCAACCGAGGCGGGCATCGTAAAGATATAAGCGGAAACGGGAAAGGGCCGGAAATCAGATCTTGTAGGGCGGCTTGTCCAGCCCGCCAGGCGAGAAGGTGAAGACCTCGACGCCATCGGCGGTCACGCCGACCGTATGCTCGAACTGTGCCGACAGCGAACGGTCGCGGGTGACGGCGGTCCAGCCGTCGGACAACACCTTCACATGCGGACGGCCGAGATTGATCATCGGCTCGACGGTGAAGAACATGCCGGGTTTGAGCACGACGCCTTCGCCGGGGCGGCCGACATGGACGATGTTGGGTTCGTCGTGAAACAGCCGGCCGAGGCCGTGGCCGCAGAAATCGCGCACCACGCTCATGTGCTGGGCTTCGACGTAGCTCTGGATGGCATGGCCGATGTCGCCGGTGGTCGCGCCGGGGCGGATCACGGCGATGCCGCGCATCATGGACTCGTGGGTCACTTCGATCAGGCGCTCGGCGCGGCGCGGTATGTCGCCCACCGGATACATGCGGCTGGAGTCGCCGTGCCAGCCATCGACGATCAGCGTCACGTCGATATTGACGATGTCGCCGTCCTTGAGCGGCTTCTCGTTCGGGATGCCGTGGCAGACGACATGGTTGATCGAGGTGCAGGTCGACTTGCGGTAACCGCGGTACATCAACGTCGCCGGCAACGCGCCGTTGTCCATGGCGAATTCATAGACCAGGTCATCGACCTTCTGGGTCGGCACACCCGGTTTGATGTAGGGCGTCAGCATGTCGAGGCAGCGCGCGGTAAGCTGGCCGGCCTTCCGCATGCCCTCGAAGGCGGCGGGACCGTGAAGCTTGATCTGCCCATTCTTGCGCTGGGGGGATACGGCGGCGTCGATGTAGGTCATGCCGCCAATGTAGGGACTTGGAGCTTTTCGGGCAAGTTCGGCAGCAGGCTGGAGCCCGACCGGCCTCATGGTGAGGAGCCGGCGAAGCGGGCGTCTCGAACCATGCGGCCGCCCCATCCTTCGAGACGCCGTCTTCGACGGCTCCTCAGGATGAGGCGGGCCCCTTACGCTACCTTCCCGCCCAGTTCGTCCTCGATATGGGCCTTCACGATCTCGTCGAAGTTCTTCTCGGCTTTGAAGCCGAGTTCCGCGGCGCGCCTGGCGTCGATGCGCTCGGACCAGCCGGCGACGATGCGCATGACGAGTTCGTCCGGCTGCCGCTTGATGCGGGCGGCGACCTGCGGACCGGCGATGCGGGCCAGCGAGTCGATCTGCTCGGCGACGGTGCAGCACACGCCCGGCATGGCCAGATTGATGCGCGGCCCAAGCTGCTCGCGGGTCAGGCTTGCTGCGTGAACCAGAAAGCCGACGGCCGAGCGCGGCGAGGCGTGGGTGTGCCGCACGGTATCGGCGACCGGCAGGACCGCTTCATGGCCTGCCAGCGGCTCGCGGATGATGCCCGAGAAGAAGCCCGATGCCGCCTTGTTCGGCTTGCCGGGGCGCACACAGATCGTCGGCAGGCGAATGCCGACGCCGTCGAGGAAACCGCGGCGATTGTAGTCCGCGAGCAGCAGTTCGCTGATGGCCTTCTGGGTGCCATAGGAGGTGAGCGGCGTCAGATGGAAGTCGTCCGGGATTGCGTGCGGGAAAGGCGCGCCATAGACGGCGATCGACGACGTGAAGATGAATTTCGGATGATAGCCCTCGGCGTGGCGAATGGCCTCGAGCAGCGCCCGCGTGCCGTCGAGATTGACGTGGTAGCCCTTGTCGAAGTCGATCTCGGCTTCGCCCGACACGATGCCGGCGAGGTGAAAGATCACCTCGGGCCGCTCGGCGATCAGCTTCTCTGCCGCGCCGGGCACCGCCATGTCGCCGGTGACGATATCGACCTTGCCGCCGAAGCCGGCGGGCTTCTCGGCCGCAACCACATCGGTCAGCGTGAATTTGTCGATCGGCCTGCCGTTCAACCCGCCGTCCTTGACCAGGCGGGCGGTCAGCTTGCGTCCGATCATGCCGGCCGCGCCGGTCACCACGATATGCATTTGGCGTTTCCCTTCTGTCGCGTTTCTTGTGTCTTCAGCGCGCCTTGGCGGCGTCCTGGTCCTTTCGGCTTTCCGCCGGCTGGAAGCGGTCGAGGTGCCGCAGGTTCGGAAACAGCATCATGCACAATCCCGCGACCAGTAGCGACCCTACGCCGCCGATCAGCGCCGACGGAACGGCGCCGAGCCAGCCGGCCAGCACGCCGGATTCGAACTCGCCCAGCGTATTCGACGAGCCGACGAAAAGGTAGTTGATCGCGGCGACCCGGCCGCGCATCTCATCCGGCGTCTCGACCTGCACCAGGGTGAAGCGGATGACCACACTGACCGCATCGGCCGCCCCGAGCACCCCCAAGGCGCAGATCGACAGCGCCAGCGATGTCGACAGCGCGAACACGACGGTGGCGGCACCGAACGCCGCGACAGAGATGAACATATTGCGGCCGATATGGCGTTCAACGGGGTAGCGCGAGAGCACCAGCGCGGTCAGCAGGGCGCCGACCGCCGGCGCGGAGCGCAGCAGACCGAGGCCTATGGGGCCGGCGGCGAGAATGTCTTTGGCAAAGATCGGCAGTAGCGCTGTGACGCCGCCGAGCAGTACGACGAACAGATCCAGCGTGATGACGCCAAGCAGGCGGCTACGGCTGCGTACGAAATCGAAACCGGCAAAGGCGGAGCGCAAGGTCGGCGGCTCGCGGCTCGGCGTGTGACGCGTCACACGCATGAGGCTGACACAAACAATCGCCGCGAGGAAGAATGCGGCGCACATCGCGCTGACGGCGCGCGGCTCGAAGGCATAGATAAAGCCACCGAGCGCCGGGCCGCAGATTACGGCCGTTTGGTTCGCCGAGGTCCATGCGGCGACCGCGCGCGGCATCAGCCTGACCGGAACGGTGGCCGCGACCAGTGACTGGTTTGTGGGGAGTTCGAAGGCGCGGGCGCAGCCGATGGCGAAGACGAGAACGAACAGCAGTTCGCGCGACAACCAGCCGGCCAGCATGGCGGCCGTCATGATGATGGCACACATCGCGTAGACCGACTGCGCCAGCCGGACGATCATGCGGCGGTCGTATCGGTCGGCGACATGGCCGATGAGGAGCGTCAGCACCACGGCAGGAATGAACTGCAGCAGGCCGACATAGCCGAGATCGAACGCGCTGCCGGTGATCGCGTAGATCGACCAGCCGATCACGACGGCAAGCGCCTGGTAGCCGATCGTGGCAAACAGCCGCGCAAACCACAAGAAAACGAAGGGGCGGTGTTGAAGAAGTCCGCGCGTTTCGGCATCGCTCATCCGGCAAGACCGTTCAGTCTGCGCGGCGATGCTGGCGCGGCAAAATCCGGCATGGCGACTAGTGCTTCTGCCCGGCTTTCGCGAAGAACGCGTTCAGCTCGGCGTTGGAAACCACGCCCGTGAAGCTGTCGAAGGTGCCGTCTTTGGCAATGCGAGTCGCTGCCTTGATGAAGGCGTCCATGGCGACGCGGGCCAAAGTGCCGCCGACGCTGATACGACGAACGCCCATCGCTGCGATTTCGGCGACGGTGAACCCGCCGGCGAACGACATCAGGAGATTGACGGGCTTCGGCGCCACCGCCTTTACGACGGCCTCGATCTGCTCGCGCGTCTTGATGCCGGGCACGTACAGGCAATCGGCGCCGGCTTCGGCGAAAGCCGAGAGGCGACGGATGGCGTCGTCGAGATCGGGACGGCCATGCAGGAAGCCTTCGGCGCGTCCGGTCAGCAGTACCTCGGCGCCGGAGTTGTCGATGGCTCGCCGCGCCGCGCGCACGCGCGCCACTGCTTTGTCGAAGTCGTAAAGCGGAGCGCTTTCGTCGCCGGTGAAATCCTCGATCGACAGTCCGGCGACGCCAGTGTCGATGCAAAGCCGCACATTGTCAGCGACGGCGTCCGGCTCGTGGGCGAAGCCGTTCTCGAAATCCGCATTCAATGGAATTTCGGTCGCCTCCGCCAGCGCCCGGTAATGCGCCAGGACCTCATCGCGACTCAGGGCGCCATCTGGACGGCCAAGCGAATGGGCATGGCCGGAGCTGGTGCTTGCCAGAGCCGGGAAGCCGAGTCCTTGAAGATATAGCGCGCTGCCGACATTCCAGGGATTGGGAATGACGAAGCAACCAGCCTCGTGGAGTTCTTTGAAGCACAGGCGCTTGTCGGCGGTGGTAGGCATCGGGCCCAATTTCCAGTCGGTCCGCGGGACGGTGCCACGACCGGGCGCGAAAGGACAATGGCATTCGTTCTGGACCGATGAATGACGGTCATGCGTGCTTGAACCTTGCCGGAAGGCAGGCCGATCAGGTGTCCTAGGATTGGCGGTGGCGGTCTGGGGAGGCAGCGCCATTCTGGTCGGTTGGGGTTCGTCCCAGCACGAGGCGGCCTTGCTGATCGAACGTGCTTGAAATCGAGGCGGTCCGGCCGTTCAGCAGGAAAGTGCTGAGGTTGCGCTGGGTCCGCTCAGGCAGATCGAGATAAGTGCGGATCAGTTCGACGATGCCGGGCTCTCGGGTCCAGTAATAGAGCTCGAGCAACCGGCTCGTATCTGCCCCGCCGTCGATCAGCGCCGCAAGCAGTGCGCCCGCTCCGTTTTCGCCTTCGGAGACCTCGGTTGTCTGCTGGTGCTTTGGGTTACGAGGCATGGTCGAAACTCGACGGTTCGATCGAAGGCCGCCACTCCCAATTCACAGGGCTCGCGCGCCCAAGTGTCCTGACGCTGAGGTTGCAGGTCATCATACGACGGGACACACTTTTCGTCATCCGAAACATGTCGCTTGAAGCGTGGTAACGCAATATTTCTACCTATGGTTTTTACAATCACTGTTTACATGATATATAATTTTACAACTAATGAGTGAATTTCCTGCCGGCCACCGTGTTTGCTTTTGACCCTCGGATCATGTGAAGTGCCGCAAATTTTGCTGCACCCGGGGAGACTTAACCGATGCTCAAGACGATCGCGGCGTTCGACCGCATTGGCGAGGAGAACGCCTTCGCGGTCCTCGCTCGCGCCAACGCTTTGGCCGCACAAGGTCGCGATATTATCAGCCTCGGCATTGGCCAACCCGATTTCCGCACCCCTGATTTCATCGTCGAAGCTGCCGTCAAGGCGCTGCGCGACGGTCACCATGGCTACACGGCAGCGAACGGCATTCCGCAACTGCGCGAAGCGGTGGCGGCCGATCTGCACAAGCGTTTCAACGTCGAGGTGTCGCCCGACAGCGTCATGATCATGCCGGGCGGCAAGCCCACGATGTTCATGTCGATTTTGATGTTCGGCGAGCCCGGCGCCGAGATCATGTATCCGGATCCCGGCTTCCCGATCTATCGCTCGATGATCGAATTCACCGGTGCGACGCCAGTGCCGATCCCGGTCCGCGAGGAGAACGGTTTCGCCTTCTCCGCTGAGGAGACGCTGAAACTGATCACGCCGAAGACGCGTCTCATCATCGTCAACTCGCCTGCCAACCCGACCGGCGGTGTCACGCCGAAGGCCGAAGTCGACAAGCTGGTCGCCGGTTTGGAGAAGTGGCCGGACGTCGCCATCATGTCGGACGAGATCTACGACCACATGGTCTACGATGGCGAGAAGCATGTCTGCCTGCTGTCATATCCGTCGATCCGCGACCGTCTGATCCTGCTCAATGGCTGGTCCAAAACCTATGCGATGACCGGGTGGCGGCTTGGCTACGCGATCTGGCCGGGCAAGCTCTACGATCTGGCGCGCAAACTTGCAGTCAATCTGCATTCCTGCGTCAACGCGTCGGCGCAATACGCCGGCCTCGCCGCCCTCACGGGCCCTCAGGACGAAGTGTGGAAGATGATCGCCGAGTTCGACGAGCGGCGCAAAGTCGTGGTCGAGGGCTTGAACAAGCTGCCCGGGGTTTCGTGCGTGACGCCGAAGGGCGCGTTCTATGCGTTCCCGAACGTCAAGCAGACGGGTTGGAAGGCCAAGGAGCTCGCCAACACGCTGCTCAATGAAACAGGTGTCGTCACTATCGGCGGTCCTGATTTCGGCATTCTCGGCGAGGGCTACATCAGGCTGTCCTATGCCAACTCGACCGAGAATATCCTCAAGGCGCTCGATCGCATGGGCGATTTCCTGTCTAAGAAAAAGGCAGCTTAACTTTCTCTATCCGGGAAACGGTGACCGGGGCGCCGCTTCGTCCTGATCCTTCGGCGGATCGGGCTCGTCTTCGCGCGCGATTTCATAAATGACGCGCGCGGGGCCCGGCTTCGGGATCGTTACGCCTGCCTTCGCCAAAGTATCCCAGAGAGCCAGCAGGACGTCGCTCTGGACGTTGACGATGCCGCCGGCCGGATCGCGGATCCAGAACCACATTTCGTACTGGATCGATGTCGGGCCGAACGCCGTCAGCATGCATTGGGGCGTCGGCTTCGGCACGACGCGGGCGACCCGCATGGCCGCTTCCACCGCCGCGGCCTGGGCCTTGCGCGGATCGCTGTCGTACGTGGTGTTGAAGGTGACCGAAAGACGCACAAGATCGCTCGAATAGCTCCAGTTGGCCACGCGCTGCGTGATGAAGTCTTCGTTCGGGATGAGATACTCGCGGCCGTCGCGCGTATCGACGGACGTATAGCGGGCGCCCATGATGCCGACGCGGCCGAAATGCTCGCCGACCGAGATGACATCGCCTGGCTTGATCGACTTGTCGGCGAGCAGGATAATGCCGCTGACGAAGTTCGACACGATCTTCTGCAGGCCGAAGCCGATGCCGACGCCGATCGCGCCCGAGAAGAAGGCCAGCGCCGAAAGGTCGATGCCGACGCTCGACAAAACTGTGATTATGGCAAAGGCTATGAGCAGGATGCGGATCAGCTTGCTGATCAGCACTTGCACCGATGGCGTGAGTTCGCTCGCAGCCTTGACGCGCCGGTCCATGAAGTCGCTCAGCGCGTTTGCGACCCAAAGCGCGACCAGCAGGAGCACCGCGCTCTTGATGATCAGCAGCGCCGATATGCGCAGGCCGCCGAACACGACGGCATAGGAATCAAGCTCCGCACGCACGGCCATCCGCAGACCCAGAATATCGAGCGCCGCGAAGGTCCACGCGGCGATCGATACGACGCGGTAGACGAACTGATTGCGAATGAGTCCGGTGACCAGCGCGATGACCACCCATGCCGTCGCCAGACTGACCGCAACGCCGAGCAAATAGGACCGGCTGGGCCAGGTCAGGGACAGCATCGTCTCGCGCACGATGAAGACGATGGCGATGAAGATGATCGTGCCGACGCAATCGATGAACGCTCGGGCCAGAAGCTTGACGACCGGGGGCCAGCCCGACCCGAAGGCTTCGAGATCCAGGCGTCGGCGGATCGTGATTCCGGCCAGCGTGCCGATGGCGCCGGCGCCGAGGAGGATGCCGAACTGGAGGAGCAGCCAGAATGACGAAAGTTCGGCGAACAGGCCGTGCAGCGCATCGCTTACGCTGGCGAGGGCACCCTGAACGTTGCCCATGTCTGAGCTCCTGTCGGCGGCAACTGTTATTCCGTAAACCTGCCGGGCAATTCGTATCAAATTGGCTTTGCGAGCGTGCTGGTAGACGCCGGGTTATGCACACCTACCGGACGCAAAATCCTGTTAGCGAAGAGCAAAGCGGAAGCCGACAAGGACAATCGCCAGACCGATGAGCTGGGCGACACTCGGCAAGATGCCCAACGCCAGCACGCCGATGACCAGCGAAAAACCCGGCACCAGCGCCGGGAATGTCGATGCCCGGCCGGCGCCGAGCAGCGCTACCGATCGAGCAAACAGAAAGATCGGAACGACGCCGGCAACAAGTCCTTGCACCACGATCTGCAGCAAATTTTCACCCCAGCCAAAACGGAGCATGTTGGCGGTGCCGATGAACGTGAAGTAGATTGGGCCGTAGATCAAAATTGTCATCATGCCGACGGCGGCGGCGATCCGGATTCCGGATACCTGCCACCGCCGCAGCAAGATGCCGAACATCGCCCACAACGCGCCGGCCGTCGCGAACAAGAGATCGCCGCCGACGCCGTGCGTTCCGATGGTCGCGAATGACTCGATTCCGAACACGACGAGGCCAAGGACAATGGTTGCCGCGCCAACAATCCGGGATGCCGACAGCCGCTCCTTGAGCATCACCGCAGCGAGCACCATGCCGGCCAGGGCAGCCGTTGCCGGCTGAATGGTGGTGCCGTGGCCGAACGGGACGTAGATGAAGCCGGTATAGGCGACCAGCGCCTGGGTCGGGCCCGACAGGAGCGCGAGTATGAAGCCGCGCCCCCAGCCGACGCCGCCGAGATCGGCGACCCCATCACGCAAAATCAGCGGAACAAGCAGAAGCCCGGTCCAGAAATAGCGATGGATAGCCAAATCGGCCGGTGAGAAGCCGATCGAGATGCCGTGTTTCGCCACCGCGAACCCGCCCGCCCAGGCGAGCGCCGCACCAACGCCGCAGAGAATTCCGACGAGCAGACCTGGCGCTTTTCCGCCAGGCGAAACTCCGAATCTCGGTGCGGTTGCCTGCAAAGGCGGGATCCAGTTTTTTGTGGCGAAAGACCATGCGTCATGCGAGGTGACGTCCACCCGGCAGATAATCTAGGATTGCCGCCCAAGTCCAACGATCAAAACACACAGCAACTACCCCAAGGACGGATAGCTCATGGCTAAGTCGCGCAAAGTCATCATTACCTGCGCCGTTACCGGTGGCATTCATACACCTTCCATGTCGCCCCATCTCCCTGTCACCGCGCAGGAGATCGCGGACGCAGCGATTGGCGCGGCCGAGGCCGGAGCGGCGGTGGTGCATCTCCA
The DNA here is from genome assembly GCA_017849615.1 of Pseudolabrys sp. Lineage (GTDB taxonomy): Bacteria > Pseudomonadota > Alphaproteobacteria > Rhizobiales > Xanthobacteraceae > Pseudolabrys. The sequence goes on from JAFIGS010000012.1 coordinate 96,825, forward strand.
TGCGCGAAATCCGCAGGACGGCCGTCCGGATCAGTCGCCCGAGCTCTTCTCGCCCTTTCTCAAGGTCATCAAGCAGCGTTCGGACGTCGTTCTCAACCTCACCACCGGCGGCGCCCCGACCATGACGGTGGAGGAGCGCCTGCGTCCGGCGGCGACCTTCAAGCCGGAAGTCGCCTCGCTCAACATGGGCACCATGAACTTCGGTCTTTATCCGATGATCGAGCGCTTCAAGGGCAAGTTCAAATACGATTGGGAAGAGCCCTATCTCGAAGGCACGCGCAAGGGCATGTTCAAGAACACGCTCGCTGATATCGAGATGATCCTGACGACCTGCTCCGAGAACAACACCCGTTTCGAAGTCGAGTGCTATGACATCAGCCATCTTTATACGCTGAAGCACTTTCTCGATCGCGGCGTGATCAAGGCGCCGCTGTTCATCCAGTCGGTGTTCGGCATTCTCGGCGGCATCGGCACGCATCCTGAAGACGTGATGATGATGAAGCGCACCGCCGACCGTCTGTTCGGTGACCAGTATCATTGGTCGGTGCTGGGCGCCGGCGCCGCGCAAATGCGGATCGCCGCGATGGCGGCGTCGATGGGCGGCAACGTCCGCGTCGGCCTCGAAGACTCGCTGTGGATCGGCCCCGGAAAGCTCGCCGAGTCGAACGCGCAGCAGGTCAAGAAGGTACGCCAGATCCTCGAGGGCCTCGGCCTCGAGATCGCGACGCCGGACGACGCGCGCGAGATCCTGTCGCTCAAGGGCGGCGACAAGGTTGCTTTCTGATGCCGGCGTCGCCCATCGCCGCAATGCCGGGGAGGCGCGCCTCTTGATCGGCTCCGGCGTCCAGGTCGCCGGGGCGCTCGGAGCCGTCAGCGTCGTCGTGCTGTACGTGGTGACCGGCGACGGGCACGAGGCCTGGCGGCTCGTTGCCAACGCCGTGGCCGGCGGAATGCGCGATGACGCGATGCTCGCCATCCCGCTGCTCGCGCTGATGGGTGTGTTCATCGTGCGCTCCGGCGCCGCGGCCGATCTGTTCTGGGCGATGACCCGCCTGCTGCGCAACGTGCCGGCTGGCGCGCCGCTCGCGGCCATCGTCGGCGGCGCGGTCAACGCCTTCGCGGCGGGCAACAGCACGATCGCTGTCGCTAATTTTGCGCGTATCGTTCACCCCGAACTGCGCCGGCGCGGTCACGACAGGGCGTTCGCGCTCGGCACCCTGGTCAACGCATCGGCGCTCGGCATGCTGTTGCCGCCGGGCGTGCTGATGGCGGCCTGGGCCGTGCTCGGTCAGCAGCCGGCCGGTGCGATATTTCTTGCGGCGCTCACGCCGGCGCTCGCGACCGCCCTGTGTCTCGGCCTGTGTGTCGTGGTCGTGACCCGCCGCACGCAGGAGCCGCATCAGGGCAAGATGTCGGCCCGGCCGGCGCAGGCCATGGCCAACATCGTCGGACTGACGCTGATTTTCGGTGTGTTCTTCGGCGGTCTTGCCGCGCGGGCATTGACCCCGGCCCAGGCCGCGGGCGCCGGCGCCGCCATCGCGATGCTGATGGCGCTGCGCAAGGGCATGCCGGTCGCGGGGATCGTCCATGCGGTTCGCGTCACGGTGCGCTTTGTCTGGCCGGTTCTGCTGCAATTGTTCATGGCGCTGCTTTACGCCCAGGCCCTGGCCGTGACCGGCGCCGGTGCGGCCATTCAGGGCCTTCTGGCCGGCTTCGGTCCGGCGCTCGGCCTAGCCGCGGTTATCGTCATCTGGCTGGCGCTGGCGACAGTTCTCAATTCCATTTCCGTCCTCGTCCTGACCGTGGCCCTGTTCGGCCCGCTGGCGGCACGGTTCGGCCTCGATCCGCTCGCCTTCGCCGTGATCGGGGTGATCGTGGTGGAGGCGGCGCAACTGCTGCCGCCGTTCGGCCTGCTGGTCTATGCCGCCAAGGCGGCCGCCGATGACGATATCGTGTCAGTGGCCGATATTTTCCGCTTCGTCCTGCCGCTGGCCGCTATTCTGTGCGCTGTCATCACGGCCCTCGCCATCGTCCCCAAAGTCGCCACCTGGCTGCCCTATCTGGTGCGATAGCCGCCCGGCGCCAGCGACAAAGTGCGCGCCGGGTTGACGCGCGACAATTGGCGCGCTTGGTGGAATTGCCAACAGGGACTCGCCGATGCACCACCACATGCCGCTGATCTCGACCCTCGTCGTGGGCCTGGTCATGGCCTTTGCACTGGGGGCGCTGGCGCAACGGCTGAGGGTGTCGCCCCTGGTGGGCTATCTGCTGGCGGGCGTGGCGATCGGCCCGGCGACGCCCGGCTTCGTCGCCGACATCGGCCTTGCCAATCAACTCGCCGAAATCGGCGTCATCCTGCTGATGTTCGGCGTCGGCCTGCATTTCTCGCTCAAGGACCTGCTGTCGGTCCGGGCCATCGCCGTGCCCGGCGCGGTGGCGCAGATCACGGTGGCGACGCTGCTCGGCATGGCGCTCGCGGCGGCCATGGGCTGGGACATCGCGGCCGGCCTGGTATTCGGTTTCGCGCTCTCGGTCGCCTCGACGGTGGTGCTGCTGCGCGCCCTGCAGGAGCGCCGCCTCATCGAGACGGAGCGCGGCCGTATCGCGGTCGGCTGGCTGATCGTCGAGGATCTGGCGACGGTCCTGGCGCTGGTGATGTTGCCGGCCTTGGCGCCGGTGCTGAAAGGCGGGCTGCAGAACGGCGCCGACCTCACATCGGTCCTGCTGCCGATCGGGCTCACCCTCGCCAAGGTCACGGCTTTCGTGGCGGTGATGCTGCTGATCGGCCGGCGGGTGATTCCGTGGATCCTTCATTACATCGCGCACACCGGTTCGCGCGAACTGTTCAGGCTGTCGGTGCTGGCGATCGCGCTGGGCTGCGCCTTCGCGGCGGCGACCTTGTTCGATGTCTCCTTTGCGCTCGGCGCCTTCTTCGCCGGCATGATGATGGCCGAATCCGAACTCAGCCAGCGCGCCGCGCAGGAGACGTTGCCGCTGCGCGATGCCTTCGCCGTGCTGTTCTTCGTCTCGGTGGGAATGCTGTTCGACCCGGTCATCCTGGTGACGCAGCCGTTGCCGGTCCTGGCGACGGTGCTCATCATCATGATCGGCAAATCGGCGGCCTCTTTCGCCATCGTGCGGCTGTTCAAATACTCAACCACCACGGCGCTGACGATTTCAGCGAGTCTGGCGCAGATCGGCGAGTTCTCGTTCATTCTGGTCGGCCTCGGCGTCGCCCTTGGCCTGCTGCCTGAGGAAGGCCGCGCGCTCATCCTCGCAGGCGCGATCCTGTCGATCCTGCTCAATCCGCTCTGCTTCGCCGCGCTCGACTGGTGGCTGGCGCGCAAGGCGGTGCCGGCGCCGTCCGCCGATGCGGCGCAGGCCGAGCCTGAGCCGGCCGAGCCGACGCGCGAACCTTTGCCGGTGACCAGGCTCACCAACCACGTCGTGTTGGTCGGCTGCGGCCGCGTCGGCCGGTTCTTCGTCCTCAATGCCGGCGAAAACGCCGCGCCGCTGCTGATCGTCGAGGAGAACGCCGATACCGTGGAGCGGCTCCGTCAGGAAGGGCGCGAGGTCATCATTGGTAACGCTGCGGCCAAGTATGTGCTTGAGGCCTGCAATCTGGCGGAGGCCCGCTGCCTGCTGGTCGCTGTACCGAATGCCTTCGAGGGCGGTCAGGTCATCGCCCAGGCCCGCGTCATCAAGCCGGGTCTGCCGATCGTGGCGCGCGCGCATTCGGAGGAAGAGGTCGATTATCTCCGCAAGCATGGCGCGACGTCGGTCATCATGGGCGAACACGAAATCGCCCGGGCCATGATCGGTCTGGTACCGCAACCGGCCTGAATTCACGAATTCTTGCGACCTTTGGCATTTATCATTCGTAGGAGAATATGTTTTCCTGCGGCAGGTGATTTGCGCGCCGTTATAGTCTCGCATTTCGCACGATTTCGACGGACGGGAGAACCCGCGGCCCCATGGCGACGCTCGATACGGTCAGCATTGCGATCCTGCTCGGCAGCCTGCTGATCCTGGCCGGTATTCTCTCGAGCTTGCTGGCGATGCGGTTCGGCGCCCCCTTGCTGCTCGTATTCCTTGGCGTCGGCGTGCTGGCCGGCGAGGGCGGCCCGGGCGGCCTCCGCTTCGACGACGTCACCATTGCCTATGCCGTGGGCTCGATCGCGCTGGCGCTGATCCTGTTCGACGGCGGTCTGCGCACCCGCTTCGCCAGCATTCGCAGCGTGCTGGCGCCGTCCATGATGCTGGCGACGGTCGGCGTGCTGCTGACGGCGATTCTGGTCGCGCCGGTCGCCAAATTCGCTCTCGGCCTCGGCTGGACGCAGGCTCTCCTGCTCGGCGCCCTGATCGCCTCGACCGACGCCGCGGCCGTCTTCTTCCTGCTCAGCGCCGGCGGCCTGCGCCTGCGACCGCGCGTCCGCGCCACACTGGAGGTCGAGTCGGGCACCAACGACCCGATCGCGATCTTCCTGGCGCTCCTGCTTGTCGAGGTGTTGTCGGTCGGCGGCCTGAGCTGGTCGGCGGCGCTTGCCACCCTGTTCCGCAATGCCGTGCTCGGCGCCGTCATCGGTTACGTTGGCGGGCGCATCATTGCCTGGGTGCTGAACCGTGTGACCCTGCCGCAGGGCCTGCACGCGCCTTTCGTGGCGATCAGCGCGCTTGTGGTTTTCGGCTTCGGCAATGCCGTTCACGCCTCCGGCTTTCTGGCTGTCTATCTCGCCGGTCTCATCGTCGGCAACCGCCAGATCCGCGCCCACAACTCGGTGATCGCCTTCCTCGATGCCATCACCTGGTTGATGCAGATCGTCATGTTCGTGCTGCTCGGTCTTTTGGTGTGGCCGGGGCGGCTCGGCGCCAATCTCGCCGGCGCCATCGTTGTGGCGATGGCCTTGATGCTGATCGCGCGCCCGGCCGCGGTCTTTCTCTGCCTGTGGCCGTTCAATTTCCAGTGGCGCGAGAAGCTGTTCATTTCGTGGGTTGGCCTGCGCGGCGCGGTGGCGATCTTTCTGGCGTCGATCCCGCTTCTTGTCGGCCTGCCCGGTGCGGCGCTCTACTTCGACGTCGCCTTTGCCGTGGTCGTGTCATCGCTGCTGATCCAGGGCTGGACCGTAGCCCTGTCGGCCCGCAAGCTCGACATGTCCTTTGTGCGCGCCGACCCGGCGCCGCAGCGCGTCGAACTCGATCTGCCCGGCCAGATGACGCGCGAGATCGTCGGCTATCCGGTGCCCGCCAACAGCCCGTTCCTCAAGCGCGGCCTGATCCCGAACTGGGCCCGGCCGACCTTGGTCATCCGCAAGGAGGAAATCCTGACGCCGGCGGAAGCGGCGCCCATGCAGGAAGGCGATTACGTCTACCTGCTGGCGCCGCCGGAAAAGGCGCAGGCGCTCGACCGCTTCTTCATGGAAAGCCCGGTGCCGCGCGCCCCGGCAGCGGAAGCGCTCGGCGACTTTTTCGTGCCGGGCACGGCCACACTCGGCGCGCTGGCCGACATCTACGGCCTGCAGGTTGCCGGCGACCATGCCGACGTCACGCTTGCGGACTACTTCACCGAGCAGCTTGGCCGATCTGCCAGGGCCGGCGATATCGTGGCGCTCGGGACCGTCGCGCTGCTGGCGCACAAGGTCGATGGCGGCAAGGTGACGAATGTCGGTTTGCAGCTCGATGAGCCGGAGACGGCAGCCACGCTCAGTGGCCGCGCCAGGACGATCTACGGCAATCTGCGCAAGAAGCTGAGCCGCTGATCAGCCGTTGAGCCGCGACAGCAGCGGCGTGCGCTGGATCATGTGAGCGCCGCCGAACAGCACCGCGGTCCAGAACAGATCGCCGGCGAGGCTGTTCTGGAAGAAGGGCAGCGCCAGCACGTAGCACTGCGTCAGGCCGGCGAGGGTGTGGCTGTACATGCCGCTGAAAGCCCAGACCGCGAAGTTCGACAGCACGAAAAAGACGACCGAGCAGCCGACCATCGTGATCGCGGTCGGCAGCGCGCCGCGCCAGTTGCGCGTCGCCATGCCGGCGAAGGCGGGCAGGGCGATCGCGGCGTAGGTGACAAGCGAGATGCGCCAGTCGTCGCCGGCGAGTACGAGGCCCGACAGCGCCATGGCGGCAAGCGGCACGACCGGGGCCAGAACCGGGTTGCGCAGCATCCGGCCCGCGAACAGCGCGCTCGCCGCGACCGGCATGAAGCCCCAGGCATGGGGCAACAGCCGCGCCAGCACGACAAGGGCGATGAGAAAGGCGATCAGCGCCAGGTCGGCCAGGAGGGCGGAGCGGTTGTCGGTCGTATGCATCGCATTGAATCCCGTTTGTGCGTTGCAAGGTCATAGCACGGCCGGGCCGGCCGAATCCATCGTCCAAAAGCCCGTCAAACGGCCTTTTCAGGAGCCGTTTCGGCCCATTGGCTGATGATGGCGGCGAGATCGTCAAGGCCATCGGTCAGGGCGGCCGGGCCGGGCTGCAGGATCACGGTCGATTTGACCTCGCGCAGCCAGCCGGTGGCGACCGCCGGTACGGTCTCGAAACCGGGGCGGGCGGCGACCTTCGCCGGCACGAACTTCTTGCCGCACCACGAGCCGATGATGATGTCCGGCTTTGCCGCGATCACCGCTTCCGGCGTGACGATGCGATCCCTGGCGTTCTTGCGACGGGCCAGGTCCGGGAAGACGTCGACGCCGCCGGCGGCCTCGACCAGTTCCGACACCCAGCCGAGGCCGGAGATCATCGGCTCATCCCATTCCTCGAAATAGACCCGCGGCCGGCGCGGCAACTTTGCGGATTGCGCGTGCACCTGATGCAGCCGCGTCTCCAGCGTTCGCGCCAGCGTCCCGGCTTTTGCCGTCTGGCCGACCAGCGCGCCGAGGGTGCGGATCATGTCGAGGATGCCGGCGACGTCGCGCTGGTTGAAGGCGTGGACGGCGACGTTGTTGCGGATCAGTTCGGCGACGATGTCGGCCTGCAGGTCGGAAAAGGTCAGAACGAGGTCCGGCTCGAGCGCCAGAATCTTCGGCACATCGGCCGAGATGAAGGCGGCAACGCGCGGCTTCGCCTTGCGCACCTGCGGCGGCCGCACCGCATAGCCGGACACGCCGACGATACGCGCGTCCTCGCCGATGAGATACAGCGTCTCGACGGTTTCTTCGGTGAGGCAGATGATGCGGCGGGGCGGGAACATATCTCTCTCGTCATTCCGGGGCGCGTGCATAGCACGCGAACCCGGAATCCATATCCCGAAGCGCCGGGAATATGGATTCCAGGCTCGCGGCCTTAGCAGGCCGCGCCCCGGAATGACGGCTAGTGGGACAACAATTCCACCCCGCCGCTCGTCACCACGCGCCCGCCATCGAGCAGTACGACGCGGTTGGCGAGCAGCTTCACCTCGCCTGCGTCGTGGCTGACATAGATCATCGGCAGTTTGGTGTCGTCGCGCAGACGCAGGAAGTAGGGCAGGATCTCGCTCTTGCGCCGCGCATCGAGCGACGCCAGCGGCTCGTCGAGCAGCATCAGGCGCGGCTTCATCAGCAGCGCGCGGCCGAGCGCGACGCGCTGGCGCTCGCCGCCGGACAACGCGCCGGGCCGCCGATCGACGAGCGGAGCGATGTCGAGCAGGTCGACGACGTGTTTGAACTGCGCCTCGTCGCGCGGCAGGCCTGTCATCCAGCGGCCGTAGTCGAGATTGCGGGCCACCGACATGTGCGGAAACAGCCGGCCGTCCTGAAAGACATAGCCGATGCGGCGGCGGTGCGCCGGCACGTCGATGCCATTGCCGCTGTCGAACACGATTTCGCCGTCGATGACGATACGGCCGCGGCCGGGCCTGATCAGCCCGGCGATCATGCCGACGACCGACGTCTTGCCCGAGCCCGACGGCCCGAACAAAGCGGTGACGCCGCTGTCGCCCTGGAAGGTGACGCTGAGGGCGAAATCGCCGAGCTGCTTGTCGATGTCCACGAGGATCATGCTGCGCCTATACGCCGTGGATGCGGGCGCCGGCGCGGCGGCCGAACCATTCCGACACGATGAGCGCCAGCAGCGAGATCGCGACCGCGATGACGACCAGCTTGAGCGCCTGGGAGTCGCCGCCCGGCACTTGCGTCAGCGTATAGATCGCCGCCGAGATGGTCTGGGTCTCGCCGGGAATGTTGGAGACGAAGGTGATGGTGGCGCCGAACTCGCCGAGCGCGCGGGCAAAGGCCAGTACCGCGCCGGCGATGATGCCGGGCAATGCCAGCGGCAAGGTGACGGTGGCGAAGGTCCAGGCGCGGTTGGCGCCGAGTGTCGCGGCGGCGTCCTCGAGCTTGCGGTCGACGGCTTCGATCGACAGGCGGATGGCGCCGACCAGCAGCGGGAACGACATCACCGCGCAGGCGACCGCCGCGCCGGTCCAGCGAAACGACAACACAATGCCGATGCTTTCGAGCCATGCGCCGAAGATGCCGCGGCGGCCGAAGGCGATGAGCAGCAGATAGCCGGTGACGACCGGCGGCAGCACCAGCGGCAGATAGATGATCGCGTTGAGCAGCGCCTTGCCGGGGAAGTTCTTGCGCGCCAGCAGCCACGCCACGGCGATGCCGAGCGGCAGGGAGAAAGCGGTGGCCACCGCCGCGACTCTTAACGAGAGCGCGACGGCGGTCCATTCTTCGGGGGAGAGATCGAACATTGCGGGGTCAGTTGGCCAAGTTAACTGGCCTTCGCGCTGGCGAGAACGCTGAAGCCGTATTTTTCGAAGATCGCCTTGGCCTCGGGACCGCGAAGGAAGGTCAGATATTTCACCGCGTCGGCCTTGGCGTTGGCCGTCGCCGCGACCGGATAGGTCACCGGCGGATAGGAGCCGTCGGGAAAGGTGGCGACGATCCTGACGTTCGGCTCGACCTTGGCGTCGGTCTCGTAGACGATGCCGATCGGCGTTTCGCCGCGGGCGACGAAAGCGAGCGTGGCGCGCACGTTCTCGGCCATCGCCAGCTTCGGCTCCGCGGCCTGCCACGCGCCGAGCTTCTCCAGCGCCGCCTTGGCATAGAGCCCGGCGGGCACCGCCTTGACGTCGGCGACCGCGATGCGGCCGTTGCCGGCGAGTTTGGCGATGTCGAAACCTTGTTCGATCGTGATGGCGCCGATCTTGGAATCCTTGCCGGCGATCAGCACCAGTCTGTTGCCGAGCAGGTTGGTGCGGGTGCCTTCCTTGATCAGCTTCTTGTCGCCGACATAGTCCATCCATTTGAGGTCGGCGGATATGAACACATCGGCCGGCGCGCCGGACTCCATCTGCTTGGCCAGCGCGGAGGAGGCGGCATAGCTCGCCGTCACCTTGACGCCGCTCGCCTTGCTGAAGGCGGCATTGGCGTCGTCGAGCGCGTTCTTCATCGAGGCGGCGGCGAAGACGGTGAGGGTGTCCTGCGCCTGCGCCGGCCGCGGCGCGGGGGCAAGGGCGAGAAAAGCGAGGGCGGCGGAAAGTATTTTCAACATGGCGGTTCTCCTCGCGCGCGAAGGGCGCGCCGGGGTGGCGTCAAATCGGTTGGGTGTCGATTCGCTGCCGGAACCGCCGTTCCGGTTTTCGCGTGGCGGCATGCGCAATGCGCCACGGACAGGGCATACCTAGCAAGTTCCTGGGCGCTTGTCACCGGTCCGGCGGTCGCGCAAACTCCCGGCCAATGCAAACATCCAAGGCCACGCCCGTTGAAGGCGAATTCGACTACATCATCGTCGGCGCCGGTTCGGCCGGCTGCGTGCTGGCCAACCGCCTGTCCGCCGATCCGTCAAAGCGCGTGCTGATCCTGGAGGCGGGCGGCAACGACAACTGGATCTGGTTTCACATTCCCGTCGGCTACCTGTTCGCCATCGGCAACCCGCGCGCCGACTGGATGTTCAAGACCGAGCCCGAGCCGGGCCTCAACGGCCGCACGCTGAACTACCCGCGCGGTAAGGTGATCGGCGGCTGCTCGGCGATCAACGGCATGATCTACATGCTCGGCCAGGCCACCGACTACGACCAGTGGCGCCAGCTCGGCCTGCCGGGCTGGTCGTGGGACGACGTGCGACCGTTCTTCCGCAAGCATGTCGATCATTTCATCGCGGGCGACATGCATGCGCAGGGCGGTGAGTGGCGCGTCGAGCAGCAGCGGCTGTCGTGGGAAATCCTCGAAGCGTTCAAGCGGGCCGCGATCGAATACGGCGTTCCGGACAGCGCCGATTTCAACACCGGCGACAACGAAGGCATCGGCTACTTCCATGTCAATCAGCGCATGGGCCGGCGCTGGTCGGCGGCGCGCGGCTTTCTCAAGCCGGCATTGAAACGGGCGAACCTCAAGCTCGAGACCGGCTGTCAGGCGGAGTCGCTTCTGCTCGAAGGACGGCGCGCCAATGGCGTGCGCTTCCGGCAGAACGGCGTGCTGCGCGAAGCGAAGTGTCGCGGCGAAGTCATTCTTGCCGCCGGAGCGATCGGCTCGCCACATCTGATGATGCTGTCGGGCATCGGCCCGGCGGCGCATCTCGCTCAGCACGGCATCGACGTGAAACTCGACAAGTCCGGCGTCGGCCAGAACCTGCAGGACCATCTGCAACTGCGCACGATCTATAAGGTCGCCGGCGTCAAGACGCTCAATGCCATCAACGCCACCTTGTTCGGCAAATTCGGTATGGGTCTCGATTATGCCTTGCGCCGCCGCGGGCCGATGACCATGGCGCCGTCGCAGCTCGGCGCCTTCACCAAATCCGATCCCACGCAGGATCGCGCCAACATCCAGTATCATGTGCAGCCTTTGTCGCTGGAGAAGTTCGGCGATCCGCTGCATGCGTTTCCGGCCTTTACGGCGAGTGTCGCCAATCTGCGGCCGACATCGCGCGGCACGGTGACGCTGAAGTCGGCCGATCCGTCGCAGGCGCCGGCCATCGCGCCGCATTATCTGTCCACGGAGGAGGATCGCCGCGTCGCCGCCGATTCGATTCGGGTCACCCGCGCCATCGTTTCGCAGCCGGCGTTGAAGAAGTATCGGCCGGTCGAGTATCTGCCGGGCGAGAGCGTGCGCAGCGACGACGAGGCGGCGCTGGCGAAGGCGGCCGGCAATATCGGCACCACCATTTTCCATCCGGTCGGCACGGCGAAGATGGGCCGTGACGACGATCCGCGCGCCGTTGTGGACGCGCGTCTGCGCGTTATCGGCGTGGACGGCCTGCGCGTCATCGACGCGTCGATCATGCCGTCGATCACGTCCGGCAACACCAACTCGCCGACCATGATGATCGCCGAGAAAGGCGCGGCGATGGTGCTGGAGGATGCGCGCTGAAAATGGCAGCGCCTCCTTCCGGGTTGCGGAAGGAGGCGCCGATGCTTCCGCTTTTATGCGGTCAGTGCTGGATGTCGTTCGGCAGTTTGCCGCCGTTGGCGGCCAGCTTGTCCATGATCTGTTTGTGCAGCCAGATGTTCATCTTCGCCGAGTCGTTGGTGTCGCCCGTGTAGCTCAGTTCCTTGGCGAGCGTCTTGCGGGCGGTCAGGCTCGAATCGAGGTCGAGCGCCTTCATGAGGTCGACAATCGAGGTTCGCCAGGCGAGCTTCTCGCCCTTGGAGGCCGCGGCCTTGTCGACGATCGCGGCGACATCGACCGGCTCGGCTGGGGGCGCGGCCGGAGCGGTCGGCGAGGCCTGGGCCTGCGCGGAGCCGCTGCCGAAAATCGCGCCCATAATGCTGCTGAAAATACCCATGATGTTTCTACTTTCCTCTGTGACAGAACTGGTGATGAGGGACGGCGGTTACGGCCGGTTGCCGGGATCGCGAATGACGTTCGCGGCCACCAGCCGATTCCAGATGAACAGCACCGCAACGGCGCCGACGGTCGCGCCGATGAAGCCGGCGCCCTGATCGAGCCGATACCAGCCGATCGCCTGTCCGATCCAGGTCGCAAGAAAAGCGCCGGCAATGCCGAGCGCGGTGGTGAGAATGAAGCCCTTCGGATCATTCGCACCCGGCGAGATCCAGCGCGCGATCAGGCCGGCGATGAAGCCGATGACGATGATCCAGACGATAGCCATGATGGTTGTCTCCTTTGCCCGAGAACGATCGCAGTGCGTCTGGCGCCGCGACCCGCTTTTCGGATTTCAGATGAAGCGCTGCGCTTCCTGTTCGGTGGGCAGGCGTCCCGAGGGCGTCAACTGGTCGACCAATTGCGGCAGGTGTTCGCTCAGGCTCTGCAGCAGGTCGTCGCGCGACATGCCGGTCTGCGAGACCAGAGCGTCGATGTCGTCGGCGCCGATTGCGCTGGCGAGATCGTTCGCCGGGATCGTCTTGTTGGGGCCGGTGCCGACCCAGGAGTTGGCCGCTTCACCTTGGCCGTTCTGCTGAAGCTGCTTGAGCAACTCGCCGAGGCCGCTGCTGAGCACGCTGCCGCCGCTGTTGCCGCTGAAGATGTCGCCCACGCTGCCGCCTGCCTTGCCGCCCAGGATGCTGCCCGCGCCGGCACCGAGCAGTCCGCCGAGGCCGGCGTTGAGCAGATTGCCCAGCCCGCCGCCGGCTTGCGGCGGTGCGGACGGTGCCGGCTGGTTCGCCGTCGCCGGTTGACCGCCGGAGAAGCTCTTGATCGCCTTGTAGGCAAGCAGGCCCAGGATCGCCATCGTCACCGGCGACATGCCACCGCTGCCCGGTTCGCGCTGTCCGCGCGGCCCGTTCTGCATGCCGTTGAGAATGTCCATGAGGCCCATCGTCAGAACTCCTTGCTACCCGACGTTTGCCAATAGCGCATGCGGCCGGCGCGTCGCTGTGATCGCCATCACAACAAACAATCATGACGCAGGAACGAAGTTCCACCGCCCCCCAGGGCCTATTTTCGGCAACGGCAGCGGTATTGGAGGAGGGCGCGCGGCATGATTGTTTGCCGCCAGATCGCGCTTTACTGGATCGCCCGCAAATACCGCATCGGCCTTCCCGGTGCGATCGCTTCCGCCGCCGCGATGATCGAGTTGGTGTCGATGCCGTAGTGCTTGTAGAGATCGGCCAAGGTGCCGGTCTGGCCGAAGTGCTCGACACCGAGCGCGCGGGTGCGATGGCCGAGCACGGCGCCGAGCCAGGCCAGCGTTGCGGGGTGGCCATCGACAACGCTGACAATGCCGCAATGGGGCGGCAGGTTGCCGAGCAGGCGTTCGATATGCGAGCGCGCATGAACGAGGCCGCGCTCTCTGGCGCGTTGCGCCGCCGTCCAGCCGGCATTGAGGCGGTCGGCTGATGTCACCGCGAGCAGGCCGATATCGCGGCGGTCCTCCGCCATGAGGCCAACGGCGGCGATGGCCTCCGGCGCGATGGCGCCGGTATAGGCGATGATCACCTGGCAGTTCGGTCCCGGCTCGCGCAGCCAGTAGGCGCCGTCGATGATCTGCTGCTTGAGGTCAGGCGTCATGTCGCGGTTGATCTGCTCGATCGGCCGCGTCGACAGCCGCAGGTAGACCGAGCCGCCGCTTTCGTCTCGCAGCCAGCTCTTTTCCGAGGCTTCGGCGTCCTTGCCGTCCTTCTGCATGTAGTCGAACGACCAGCGCATGATCGTGGCGAGTTCATCGACGAAAGCCGGCTCGAACGAGGCAAGGCCATCCTGCGCCATGCCGATCAAGGGCTGGGCGATGGACTGATGCGCGCCGCCTTCACCGGCCAGCGTGATGCCGGACGGCGTCGCCACCACCATGAAGCGCGAGTCCTGGTAGCAGCCGTAATTGAGCTGATCGAGGCCGCGGGCGATGAACGGATCGTAGAGAGTGCCGATCGGCAGCAGCCGCACGCCGTTGATCGAATGCGACAGGCCGAGCGCCGATAGATTGATGAACAGGTTCGACTCGGCGATGCCGAGCTCGATGTGCTGGCCCTTCGGCGAGAACTCCCAGTTGAAGGTCGAGGGGATTTGCTCGCTCTTGAAGGTGTCGGCCATGGCCTCGCGCGCGAACAGGCCGCGCCGGTTCACCCAGGGGCCGAGATTGGTCGAGACGGTGACGTCCGGCGACGTCGTGACGATGCGCTTGGCGAACTCACTGTCCTCGCGGCCGATTTCGTTGAGGATGGCGCCGAAGCCGGTCTGCGTCGCCATCACCGGCTGGATCGGGACACCGAGCGTGTCCGGGACGGGAATGGCCGGCGCCGTGAGGCGGCGTTCGCCGCCGCAAACGAACGGCACCTTGCCGAGGAAAGCCAGTAATTCTTCAGGATTATCAAGACCCTCGAACTTGTCCCATTCGTGGCCCGGCCGCACCTTCATCTTGGCGCGGAAGGTTTCCATCTGCGCCGGCGTCATCAGTCCTGCATGATTGTCCTTGTGCCCGGCCATCGGCAACCCGAAGCCCTTCACCGTGTAGCAGATGAAACAGGTCGGCTTTTCCGGATCGGCACCGTGGAAGGCTTCCAGCAAGGCCGGCAGATCATGGCCGCCGAGATTATTCATCAGCGCCGCGAGTTCGTCATCGCTGCGCTTCTCGATCAGTTTGGACACGTCGCCCTGATCGCCGATCTCGTCATTGAGCCGCTTGCGCCAGGCCGCGCCGCCGGCGAACACCAGGGCGGAGTAGAGCGGGTTCGGGCAGGTGTCGATCCATTGCCTGAGCTTGTCGCCGCCCCGCTCCTTGAACGCGGCCTGCTGCAGCGAGCCATACTTCACGATGGCGACGTTCCAGCCGAAATTCTTGAAGAGCTGCTCGTAGCGCTCCCACAGGCCCTCGCGGACGACGGCGTCGAGGCTCTGGCGGTTGTAGTCGATCACCCACCAGCAATTGCGCAGGCCCTGCTTCCAGCCATCGAGCATAGCCTCGAAGATGTTGCCTTCATCGAGTTCGGCGTCGCCGACCAGCGCCACCATGCGGCCTTCGGGACGATCCTTGCCCCAGCCATGCGCACGCACGTAATCCTGCGTCAGCGACGAGAACAAAGTCTGCGCGACGCCGAGGCCGACCGAGCCGGTCGAGAAGTCGACGTCGTCGCTGTCCTTGGTGCGCGAGGGATAGCTTTGCGCACCCTTGTAGCCGCGGAAGCTTTCGAGCTTGTCGCGGGTCTGCTTGCCGAACAGATACTGGATGGCGTGGAAGTTCGGCGAGGCGTGCGGCTTCACCGCGACGCGGTCCTGCGGGCGCAGCACGTCGAAATACAGCGCCGTCATGATGGTGGCGAGCGAAGCGGAGGACGCCTGATGGCCGCCGACCTTGAGCCCGTCGCTGTTGTCGCGGAGGTGGTTGGCGTTGTGGATGGTCCAGCTCGCCAGCCACAGCACCTTGCGCTCGAGCGCGCCGAGGGATTTCAGGTGTTCTGGCGATGTCATCTGCGGCCTCCCTCGTGCGTCCCGCCTCCGCGGGGACGACAAAACGGATTGTGCGCCTTTGGCCATGGTGATGCCTGCCAAAGCACGCTATCGTGAGGCTCAATATTGGTGATTTACGCCAAAAAGATGCCTCTGAAAGGCAGGATATGCCAGTCTCGAAACTCGACCCGATCGACCGCAAGATACTCAATCTGCTGCAGTCAGACGGCCGGATCAGCATCAACGATCTGGCTGCCCAGGTCGGGTTGTCGCCCTCGCCCTGTCTGCGCCGGGTGCGGCTTCTGGAGAAGGCCGGGATCATCAATCGCTATGTTGCTGTGCTCGATCAGCGCGCGGTCGGCCTGCCGGTGTCGGTGTTCATCTCGATCAAGCTCGACAAGCAGCGCGAGGAAATGCTGGAGCGCTTCGGCAAGACCATCTCGCGCTGGCCCGAGGTGCTCGAGTGCTATTTGATGACCGGGCAGCGCGACTATCTGTTGCGCGTCGTCGTGCCGGATCTGCCGAGCTACGAGCGCTTCCTCAAGACCAAGCTGACGCGGCTCGACGGCATCGCCTCGATCGAGTCGAGTTTCGCACTGGAGCAGGTGAAGTACACCAACGTGCTGCCGGTGGAGTGAGCGCTACTCGCCATCCTTGGCCGGCGCGGCCAGAACGGTTTTGCAGGCCGGCGGCATGTCCGCGAGCGTGATGGGGCGCGGGGGCTTGGCCGGTTTGCCGTCCGCCGGCTTGGGCTTCGGCTTCAGCACCTTGTCGGAGAACCAGTAGTCGAGCGCGGCGCCGCAACCATCGCTGTCCGGCACCGAGGGCTGGGCGCGGCAATTGGGCGAATCCGCCGGGCATTCGAGGCGGACATGGATGTGGTCGTGGTGCGCGTACCAGGGCCGCACCTTTTCCATCCACTCCGGATGCTTGGCGCCCTGCATCCGGCACATTTCCTTCTTGATCGCGGCGTTGACCAGCACGCGCTCGACGCCGGGTTGCTGCGCGGCGACGCGAATGAAGTCGTAATGCTGCGGCGTCCAGGTCTTCGCGTTGACGCTCTTCCAGTCGGCGGAGACGAGATTGATCGCTGACACCTTCTCGCGCTCTTCATTCGACAAGGTATGGCCGGGCATCGGCATGAACCAGATGTCGACATCGAGGCCGGTCTGGTGGCTGACATGGCCGGTCGGGGTCGGGCCGCCGCGCGGCTGCGCCATGTCGCCGATGAGAATGCCTTTCCAGCCGGTGGCCTTGGCGGCGGCGGGGGCGAATTTTTCGAGGAAATTGACGAGGCTCGGGTGACCCCAGTTGCGGTTGCGCGAGAGCCGCATGACCTGCCAGGTCGGGCCGTTGGTCGGCAGCGCGACGCCGCCCTGCAGGCAGCCGCGCGGGTAGTAACCGATGGCCATCGCCTTGCCGAGGCTCGGCAACTTTTCCGCGGAGAAAAGCTGCTTGGCCGGGACAGCCTCCTTCTTGTCGGAGATGACCGGCTTTTCCGGCGGCAGCGGCGGCGCGGTGACGACCGGCGCCGGCGTCACGACCGCCGGCGCAGCTTCAGGCGCGGCAGGCGCCGCGGCCTCGGGCTTGGCGACTTCGGATTTGGCGGCTTCGGGTGAAGCCGTAACAGGCGTCTCGGCCGCGGGCGTTGCCGGCGCTGTCCATGGCGCGGATACGGCGGGCGCGGCCGCGGGCGGCTGGTCGGGCCTGGACGCCGGCGTATCGGTCGCGCCGTCGCGCGTCTGGCCGACGGCGAAAGCGCCGGCCACGAGCACGGTCAGACAGGCTCCGATAATGGCTGCACGAGAAGTCATAACGGCACGATTTAAGCGATTTCAAAGCAGGCTGTCAGGTTAATTGCGCGGCATGGTTTAGGCCGGCGGCGCCGGTTCCGAAACGCCTCGTCCCGGGATAGTCAAGTAAAGTCAGTCACTTTTATGGTTAACAAAGCTTTACAAGGCCGCCCCCGATCGGCGATCCTGAAAAGGTCCTGCTTCCTACCGATTGGAATTGTCATGCGTGGTCTTGCCGCCGCCGCTTTCACCGCCGCCCTCGCGGGCCTTGCCCCATCAGTCGCGCAGGCGGAGATCGTCATCACCATCAGCAAGGCGCAGCAGCGTGTTGCGGTCGCGGTCGACGGCGCGGAACGCTATCGCTGGGCGGTGTCGACCGGCCGCCGCGGCTTCGATACCCCGGCCGGCAAGTTTCGTCCGGTGCGGCTCGAGAAGGACTGGTATTCGCGCAAATACGAATGGGCGCCGATGCCGAATTCTATCTTCTTCTATCGCGGCTACGCGATGCACGGCACGACGGAGGAGCGCAATCTCGGCCGCCGCGCCTCGCACGGCTGCGTGCGTCTGAGCCAGGAGAACGCCGCGACGTTGTTCGCCATGGTCCGCGAGCGCGGCCGCGCCAATGCGCGCATCGTGGTGGTCAACGGGCCGCTGCCGAAACGGGACTACCCCGCCGAGACGCCGATGGCCGCGATCGAGAAGCCGGCCGATGTCGCGGCGGCGCTCGCCAGCGCCACCGACGACGACGTCATCCAGGTGACGATGACGCCCGATGTGTTGCCGCTGGTCAGGCCCGCCGTGCTCACCATGGCGGCGCCGTCCCGGGATGACACGCCGGTCGCGTTGCCGACGGCCCGGCCGGACATCGTGCGGCCGGCAATCGCGAAGCCCATCGCGGCGCAGCAGGCCCGCCCGGTCCGCGGCGAGAAGTTCGCGTCCGTCGGCAGCGACGCCGAGGTGCTGCGCGGCCGCGAGGCCTGGCTGCGCAGCCTCGACCGCAAATACGGAATCGTGCGCTAACCACATTTGGTAATGGCCGCCCGGAGCCGGCCTTGAGTACAGTAAACAGGCGCCGGGAGTTTTGTAATGCGTCGTCTGGCTGCTCTTCTTTTTGTGTTCGCGCTGTCGCTCGCCGCCCAGGCGGCGCAGGCGGGCGTGCTCGTCACCGTCAACAAGACGGCGCAGGAACTGACCGTCGAGATCGACGGCGTTCCGCAATATCGCTGGCCGGTTTCGACCGCGCGCTGGGGCTACAACACGCCGAACGGCACCTACCGGCCGCAACGCCTCGAGCGGCAATGGTACTCGCGCAAGTACGACTGGTCGCCGATGCCTTATTCGATCTTCTTTGCCGGCGGCTACGCCATTCACGGCAGCAACGAGATCTCGCGCCTCGGCCGCCCGGCCTCGCATGGCTGCATCCGCCTGCATCCGAAGAACGCCGCCGTGCTGTTCGATCTCGTGAAGCGCAATCCCGGCGCCGTGCGCATCGACATCATCGGCGGTCGCCCCGGCGCCGCGCCGGAATCGCGCCGGCAACGCGGCTCTCGGACGGTCGAATTCCGGCCGCGCAAGCGTGTAGTCGTTGACGAGCCGATCATGCGCCGCCGCGTGATGCCGCAGCACGAGACCTTCGAGGAAATCTTCATCGAGCCGCCGCGCGCGCGATCGCGCCGCGCCGCGCAGCGGGATGATTTCTAGGCGGCTATCTTTGCGGCGGCAGAACTAGCCCGCTCGGCGCTTGCGCGTCGCCGCTGCTTTCTTGGCCGAACGCGACCGCGCCGCCTTGGAGCGTGCCGCCGAAGCGCGTCCGCCCAATTTGCCGCCCTTGCGCGACGAAGCGTGGCTTTCCTTCTTGCCGCGGCCGGAGCCCGACCTCTTGCCGCCGCCGGATTCCTTGTTCACCGTCGCCCAGGCGCGGCGCTCGGCTTCCTCCTTCGAGGTGCCGCGTTTCTCGTAACCTTCCTCGATGTGCTCGGCCTTGCGCTTCTGTTTCGAGGTATAGGCCGCCTTGCTGCCGCGTGGCATGACGTTTCTCCTGCGTTCGGTCCCCGTTCGCGCAACGCGCGGCAAAGCGAAGCGGTTCCTTGTTCATGGCCGCATGATCTTGTCCGAAAACCGGTGGCTACTTTTCGGGATCATGCGAGCCTAGAACAGCGCGGCGCCGAGCTCGGCCTCCTGCTGCGGCGTGACGAAGATCGTCGCGCCGTCATCGCCCGGCACGCCGAGCGTCAGCACCTCCGATATTTCAGGTCCCATCTTGCGCGGCGCGAAGTTGACGACCGCCAGCACCTGGCGGCCGAGCAGCGCCTCCTTCGGATAATTGCGATAAGCGCCGCATGACAGCTTAGTGCCGATGTCGCCGCCGAAGTCGATGGTCATGCGATAGGTCGGCTTCTTCGTCTGCGCATCCTCGACCTTGATGATGCGGCCGACGCGGATGTCGAGCGCGTCGAAATTCGAGAAATCGGCAATCGGTTTGATGGGCATGGTTCTCCCCGGAATGACGGCGTGATTCATCGCCCCTGTTCTTTGGGCGGCGCGGGGGCGCCGGCTTCCCGATTTATTTTAATGGAGCCTCGGGAGGCGCCAGGGGGCTTGCGAAGCCCCCAGATGGCGGAGTCCCTTGCGATCGGGCCCGCCGAGCGTGCTTTGCGAGAGCACGCGCCGGTTCAGCGGAACCGGCTGCGCCTCCCGACGCTCCATCGGCGATGCGCATTGTCGGCGCACCGGCCTCCGCTCACCTCGCCACCGCTCGAGACGGTGGGGCAGGAAAGGAGAGACCAAGGAAGATTGCCACATTATAGGAATGACGTCAAGACGACGACCGGGCGACGCCGGCCGCATTGCGCGATCCACCGCCGCTCTCCATGATCGCGCTCCATTTCGAATCCGGGAGTGCTTTAAATGAAGGTGGCGATCGTGACGGCGGGCGGTAGCGGCATGGGCGCGGCCTGCGCGAGGAAACTGGCCGCGGAGGGCTACAAGGTCGCGATCCTGTCGTCGTCCGGCAAGGGCGAGGCGCTGGCCAGGGAGCTCGGCGGCATCGGCGTCACCGGCTCCAACCAGTCGAACGACGATGTGAAACGCCTGGTCGATGAAACCATGGCGAAGTGGGGCCGCGTCGACGCGCTGGTCAACAGCGCCGGCCATGGCCCGCGCGACGAGATTCTGAAAATCACCGACGAGCAGTGGCACACCGGCATGGACGTGTACCTCCTGAGCGCGATCCGTCCGGCGCGGCTGGTGACGCCGATCATGGTGGCGCAGAACAAGGGCGCGATCGTCAACATCTCGACCGCCTGGGCCTTCGAGCCGAGCCCGATGTTTCCGACCTCCGGCGTGTTCCGCGCCGGGCTCGCCGCCTTCACCAAGCTGTTCGCCGACCAGTACGCGGCCAGCAACGTACGCATGAACAATGTGCTGCCGGGCTGGATCGACTCGCTGCCGCAGAAGGATGAGCGCCGCGACATGGTCCCGATGGGCCGCTACGGCACCGCCGACGAGATCGCCGCCACCGCGGCGTTCCTCGTGTCCGACGGCGCCGGCTACATCACCGGGCAGAACCTGAAAGTGGACGGCGGGCTGATGCGCGGGATTTAGCGGAAGCGCAGCCACTGCGGCAAAATCGACGCCGGCTTTTGCGCCGATTGTCGCGGCTGTATGACCCTCTCAATGCAATTCGATCTCGCCGAGCTACGCGCCACCCTGATTTCCCGCTTTCCGGAACTAAGCGATGCGCATTTCACGACGCATACGGCAGGCTGGGACAGCATCGCGGTGGACGCGGATGATCGCTGGATATTCAAGTTCCCTCGGCATGCCGACGCGGCGCGCCGGCTGAGGACGGAAGCCGGGTTGCTCGCTGTCGTGCGGCCCCATGTCACGATGGCCTTGCCGGACTTGAAAATCGTCGAGGGCTCTCGACCGTTTTCGCGACACATCAAATTACAAGGCGAGCATTTGCTCGCCGCACAGTACGAGAGGCTCCAGGCGCGGTCGCGAGAGCGGCTGGTCGCTGAAGTCGCGCAATTTTTTGCCGAACTTCACGCCCTGGATCGTACCGGGCTGGAACGCGCCGGCGCCACTGCCATTGGCTCGTGGCTGCCGCCCGATGAGATACTCCGCGAGGCGTGGCCATTGCTGCCGGCGCATTTGCACGGCTATGCAACGCGCGCGATCGCGGCCTGGCAAGATCTCGGTGACGACCCTCTCGGCACAACATTTGGCCACTTCGATACGCATGGCTGGAACACGGCTTTTGATCATGCCCAGGAAAGATTGAACGGCGTTTTCGACTTCGGCGACTCCGGATTTGGCGACTTGCACAAGGAGTTCATTCAACCAAGCTGGATTTCACCTGATTTCGTCGAGAGCCTGGTCGCAGCCTACGCGCGATTGACCGGGCATTCGATTGACTTGTGGCGCGTCGCCTTGATCAGCGGGGCGCTGCGGATATCCGAATTGGGAGGACTTGCGAACGACGAGGCCGCCGCCGGCGCGATGGTCAAGTCGATCGAGGCGTGGGCGGGCCGCCACCCTGCGCCCTAAAGTATCCCGTACGTCGCATAGACATCCGCCAGCAGCCGGCCCTGCAGCAGTTCATCGCGCGAGCGGTTCTCGCCCTCGACCTTCTTGAAGGCCGCCTCGAACACCTTGTCCTCGATCTCGCGCGGGATGACGACGACGCCATCGACATCGCCGAACACGATGTCGCCCGAGCGCACCTTGACGCCGCCGCACAGCATCGGCCGGTCGATCTCCAGCATCTTGCCGCGCCCGCGCGAATCCAGCGGGCCGATGCCGCCGCAGAACACCGGAAATTTCATGTCGCGGATGAAGCGCACGTCGCGGCAAAGGCCGTCGGTGACGCAGCCGACGCCGCCGCGCATTTTCGTCGCCGTGGTGAGCAGTTCGCCCCATGGCGCGATGGTGAGATTGCCGGCGCAGCCGAGCACGGGGATTTCGCCGGGCTTGATGTCGTCGATCAGTTTGATCTCGAGTTCGTAGGGGTTCTCGCCCTCGGGCCCGGCGTCGCACACGGCCATATAGGCGCCGGTGCGGGCGCGGCCGACGAGCACCTGGCCCTCGTCGAGCGGACGGATGTTGGGCGTCATCGCCTGCGACGTGTGGCCGAGGCTGTCGAGCACGTCCGACAGAACGGGCGTGTAGAGCTTGCCCTTCGCCCGCGCGAGATCGTTGGTGCTGAGCATGTCGTTCCTCCACCGTGTGTTTGTTTTGGCGGAGTTTGGCCGGGACCCGAGAGCCGCGTCAATCGTGCGGTGCGGGGACGACAGTGCGCAGGCTTCCATCCGCCTCATGGTCCGAGACGCCGGCTTCGCGGGCTCCTCACCATAAGGCCGGGATAGGCTGTAGGGCGGGTTAGCCGAAGGCGTAACCCGCCGCGTTGTTGAATAAAATGGCGGATCACGCTTCGCTAATCCGCCCTACGGGCTAGTCCGCCTTGCGGGTGCGGTAGCGTTTTTGCGACGCCGTGCTATTCTATTTGCGCGTGTAGGAGTTTTTCGTCTGTGAACTTACAGTATCAATTATTCGCATTGTCGTATTTGTGGCCGGCCGCTGCCGTTTCGCTGGCTGTAGCCATTATTTACTACTTGGCGTCAGCGCATCCAAAATGGTGGCAGCGTCTGTTGGTGGCTTCGCACGGCATTCTGCTTGTGCTGGCCGCATTATATGCGGTTGCGATCAGCCTATGGAGTCGCGGTCTCCCGGGAGCCGCGGCCATGTTTCCTTTTTGGATCATGATCGCTTTGTTTATTGTTTCGTTATTTTATTCGCTGACCCAGTATAGAGGACAGCGGGCCTTTGTTCATTTTCTATTGCTGCTATCGCTGCCAAGCGCGCTTTGGATTTGGTTCATCGGAACCATGACAATCACAGGCGACTGGATTTAGGGAAGTGCGGTGAGCGCCGGATGTAGGGCCGCGCCGCCCTACACATCCACCTTCAGCGCCGCGATGAACGCTTCCTGCGGAATTTCCACCTTGCCCTACCTGCGGATTTTCTTCTTGTCTCTCTTCTACTTGACCGGAAGCTTGCGCTTGCGGGTGGCGTCGCAGTCGACAAGGTCGTTAGCCTGATGCGATCTCAAGGGTCATGTATCGCGCCTGCGCGTCATAGCTCTTGAGTTTGTCGTCCGTGGCGGCGTCCTGCACGATTTCAAAGCCCTGCCTGCGCCAGAACGCGGTGGAGTCGTTCACCGCGATCAGCGACAGGTTCGTGAAGCCGGATGCGCGCGCCAGTTCGGAGAGCTGGTGCAGGATGGCCCGGGCCGCGTCACGGCCGCGGCTCTGGCCGAGCAAGGCGATGTCGTGAATGTAATAAGTATCGGCGTGCGCCGGGATGGCGCCGAGCCTCGTGTTCAGCGCCGGCGGCTGTCTGTCGATCCACGGATGGCTGAGGATATAGCCGCTGATTGCGGCGCCATCGGCATGGACGTGGCAGCCGGCCGGATAGAGGTCGAGCCGCTCCTCAAAGACGGCGGCGTCTTCCGGATAGTCGGGATGCACCTCGGCGGCGATGCGCCCCACCGCCGCCAGATCGGCGCGCGTCATCCGCCGCCACATGGTGGGGCCGTTCGCGTCAGACATCCACCTTCAGCGCGGCGATGAACGCTTCCTGCGGAATGTCCACCTTGCCGTACTGGCGCATCTTCTTCTTGCCCTTCTTCTGCTTGTCCAGAAGCTTGCGCTTGCGCGTGGCGTCGCCGCCGTAGCACTTGGCGGTCACGTCCTTGCGCAGGGCGCGCACGGTTTCGCGGGCGATGATCTTGCCGCCGATGGCGGCCTGGATCGGCACCTGGAACATGTGCGGCGGGATGAGTTCTTTCAGCTTCTCGACCATGCCGCGGCCGCGGGTCTCGGCGCGCGTGCGGTGGACCAGCATCGACAGCGCGTCGACCGCCTCGTCATTGACGAGGATCGACATCTTGACGAGATCGGACACCTTGTAGTCGGTGAGGTGATAGTCGAACGAGGCGTAGCCCTTCGACACCGATTTCAGCCGGTCGTAGAAATCGAACACCACTTCGTTGAGCGGCAGGTCGTATTTGACCATGGCGCGCGAGCCGACATAGGTCAGCTCCTTCTGCGTGCCGCGGCGGTCCTGACACAGCTTGAGCACGGCGCCGAGATACTCGTCCGGCGTCATGATCGTGGCTTCGATCCACGGCTCCTCGATTTCGAGGATCTGCATCACGTCCGGCATGTCGACCGGGTTGTGCAGTTCGATCTGGCTGCCGTCGCGCAGGTTCATCTTGTAGATGACCGAGGGCGCGGTCGCGATCAGGTCGAGATTGCATTCGCGCTCGAGCCGCTCCTGGATGATTTCCAGGTGCAGGAGGCCGAGGAAGCCGCAGCGGAAGCCGAAGCCGAGCGCGGCGGAGGTTTCCATCTCGAAGGTGAAGCTGGCGTCGTTGAGCCGCAGCTTGCCCATGGCGCCGCGCAGCGCTTCGAAGTCCGCGGCATCGACCGGGAACAGGCCGCAGAACACGACCGGGATCGCCGGCTGGAAGCCGGGCAGGGGATCGTCGTTCGGGTTGCGCTCGTCGGTGATGGTGTCGCCGACGCGCGTGTCCGCGACTTCCTTGATCGAGGCGGTGAGCATGCCGATCTCGCCGGGGCCGAGTTCGTCCACCGGCGTCAGTTTCGGCAGGAACACGCCGACACGGTCCACCTCGTAGTGCGACTCGATGCCGATCATGCGGATGCGCTGGCCCTTCTTGAGCACGCCATCGACGACGCGCACCAGAACGACGACGCCGAGATAGACGTCATACCAGCTATCGACCAGCAGCGCCTTGAGCGGCGCGTCGCGGTCGCCCTTCGGCGGCGGCAGCTTGGCGACGATGGCTTCCAGCACCTGATCGATGTTGAGCCCGGTCTTGGCCGAGATGCCGATGGCGTCGGAGGCGTCGAGGCCGATGACGTCCTCGATCTGCTTCTTGATCTTCTCCGGCTCGGCGGCGGGCAGGTCGACCTTGTTGAGGACCGGCACGATCTCGTGGTTGGCGTCGAGCGCGTGATAGACGTTGGCCAAGGTCTGCGCCTCGACGCCCTGCGAGGCGTCGACGACGAGCAGCGAGCCCTCGCAGGCGGCCAGCGACCGGTTGACCTCATAGGCGAAGTCGACGTGGCCGGGGGTGTCCATCAGGTTGAGAATGTAATCCTTGCCGTCCCTGGCCTTGTAGTTCAGGCGCACGGTCTGCGCCTTGATGGTAATGCCGCGCTCCTTCTCGATCTCCATATTGTCGAGAACCTGCTCCTTGCCGGCCATTTCGCGCGCGTCGAGGCCGCCGGTCAGCTGGATCAGCCGGTCGGCGAGCGTCGATTTGCCATGGTCGATATGGGCGACGATGGAGAAGTTGCGGATATTCTGGATCGGGGCGGACGTCATGGCCGCGAGATAACACCCGAATCCGGGGCCAGCAAGGCGACTTCTTTGTCATTCCGGGACGGTCCGAAGGACCGGGCCCCGGAACGTCGACAGTTTAATGCGCCTTCCAGACCACCGCGGCGGAAACGGTGTAATTCCATACGGCACCCATCACGGCCCCGCCGAACCCCGCGATCCACCAGGTCGGGCCGCCGTCATAAATCAGGCTGGCGACGCCGACATTGGAAATCGCCCCGACCGAGCAGATGAGCTGGAATTCGATCAGGCCCCGCGCGAAGGCCCAGCCGGAGAGGCGCTGGTCGCGGTAGGTGTAGGCGTTATTGAACACGTAGTTCCAGGCGATCGCCACCATGGTGGCGATGGTCTGCTGCAGGCCGAAGCCGGGCACGCCGATGCCGTGCAGGACCGCCAAAGTCGCCATATGCGCGCCGATGCCGCTCAGCCCGACCAGGCAGAACAGCACGAAGCGGTACGACACCGCGTCATGGGTCAGCTTGGCGAGCAGCAACTGGCCGAAGTCGAGCGCGACGCGGGCATCCAGCTTGCTTTCGCCGGCCAGCCGCGCGCCGAACACGTAAGGCAGTTCGGTGACGCGCAGGACCTCCCGGCCGGTGGCGGCGATATCGAGCAGGATCTTGAAACCCTGCGTGGACAGTTTGGGGGCGAGGTCCTCGATGACCTCGCGGCGGAGCATGAAAAAACCGCTCATCGGATCGGTCAATTCGACCTTCAAAAGCTTGCGCGCCAGCGTGGTTGACCACTGGCTGGCTTTGGCGCGGCCGGTGGAAAAGCCGGTGCCGGTGGCGCCGTCGATATAGCGCGAGGCCACCACCAGATCGCTTTCGCACTGGCGCAGCTTCGTCACCATGGCGGCGAGCAGCGTTTCATCGTGCTGGCCGTCGGCGTCCATCACCGCGACATAGGGCGCGCTGGAGGCCAGCATGCCCTCGATGCAGGCGCCGGCGAGGCCGCGGCGGCCGACGCGGCGGATGCAGCGGACGCGGCGGTCGCGCGAGCCGAGGTCGCGCGCCAGGGCGCTGGTGCCGTCGGGCGAATTGTCGTCAACGACGATCACTTCCCAGTCGATGCCGTCGAGCGCGCGCGACAGCCGCTCGACCATGACCGGGATATTGGCGCGCTCATTGAAGGCCGGCAGGATGACCGACAGTTCGGGCGCCGGCTCGGTCATGGGGACCAGCGACGGGGCCGTCACCCGGGCAGTCCGAACGGCCGTTCTTTCCTGTAATTGCTGCGCCATGACCGGACTTTGGCGGCTCGGGCGTTAACACCGGGTTCGCGATCGGCCGCTTGATTCCAATATAAGAGAACTATAATCTCTTATCATGGAACAGCTTGAAGGCGACCTTGATACCCTGGACCGCGCCATCGGCGAGCGGGTCCGGGGGCTGCGTGTGGCCCGCGGCCTGACGCTCGAGGCGCTGGCGGACAAATCCGGCGTCAGCCGCGCCATGCTGTCGCGCATCGAGCGCGGCGAGTCGAACCCGACCGCCCAACTGCTCGGCCGGGTCTGCGCCGGCCTCGATGTCACGCTGTCGGCCTTGTTCGCCGAAACCGAGCGCGCGGCCGCGCCGCTGTCGCGGCGAGCCGATCAGGCGCTGTGGCGCGATCCCGGCAGCGGCTATGTGCGGCGGGTGGTGACGCCGCCCAATTGCGGCGCGGCCGCCGACATCGTCGAGGTCGAGTTTCCGCCCGGCGCCAGCGTGACGATGGAGTCATCGCGCACGCCGGCGCTGGATCAGCAGATTGTGCTGCTCACAGGCCGCATGGACATTACCGCGGGCGAAACGACGCACCGGCTCGAAGCCGGCGACTGCCTCTATCTGCATCTCGGCCAGCCGGTGTCGTTCCACAATCCCGCGACCAAGGCGGCGCAATACCTGGTCGTTGTCGCGCAGCGCGCGCTGCGTTCCTGAAAGGTGACATCGATGAGCGCCATCGTCATTCGTGAACTCGATGCGGCTGAGGCGGGGCGGCGCATCGCCGAACTCGGCGTCATCCTGCGCGACTCGGTGGAGGGCGGGGCGTCGGTGAATTTCCTCGCCGGCTTCACGCAGGGCGAAGCGGAAGCGTTCTGGCGCGGGCAGATCCCGGGCATCGCCGATGGCAGCCGGCATCTGCTCGTCGCCGACGATGGCGAGCGGCTGGTCGGCACCGTCGTGCTGACTCTGGCGCCGCAGCCGAACCAGCCGCACCGCGCCGATGTCGGCAAGATGCTGGTGCTCTCGGTGCTGCGGCGGCAGGGGATCGGCCGCAAACTGCTCGATGCCGTCGAGGCGCTGGCGCGCGCCAAAGGCCGCACCCTGCTGATGCTCGACACGACGACGGGCTCTTCCGGCGATCTGCTCTATGCGAGCTGCGGCTGGACCCAGTTCGGCATCGTGCCGGGCCACGCGCTGTCGACCCTCGGCATCCCGACCGCGACGAGTTTTTATTACAAGGAAGTGTGAGCGAATTTTCCCCTCCCCACACGAGCGCAGCGAGTGGCGGGGAGGGGTCAGGGGTGGGGGGCTCTTTCCATAATGGCCATCCCCCCACCCTGGTTCGCATCGCAAAGCGACGCTCACCGACCCTCCCCACCGCTCCGCAGGGGGAGGGGAAAGAGAAGTGCGCTCGCGGGGGAGGGGAAAAGGACGCCGCCATGCGGGGTGGGTTGAGCGTGACGCCCGCCGTCCGCCGTGGCATAGGCAGGGCATGCTTCGTCTGGCCCATATCCTCAAGAACTTCCGCGCTTCCGTCACCGATCCGGACAATGCCAATGTCACGGTGTTCTTCGCGCTGATCGCCTATGCGGCGGTGTGGACCGCCTATGGCGTCATCACCAAGGGCCCGGCCGGCTTCCACCCGGACATGACCGAGATCATCGCCTGGTCGCGCGATCTCGACTTCGGCACCATCAAGCATCCGCCGCTGGCGGCCTGGCTGGTGCGCGGCTGGTTCGACATCGTGCCCGTCGCCAACTGGTCCTACTATCTGCTGGCAATGCTGATGCCGGCCATCACGTTGTGGGTGATCTGGCTGATCTCGGCCGAATATCTGCCGCTCGACAAGCGCGTTGCGGGTCTGGCGATCATGACGCTGATCCCGTTCTTTTCGTTTCACGCGCTGAAGTTCAACGTGAACACCGTGCTGATGCCGCTGTGGGCGCTCACAACGATGTTCTTCCTGCGCTCCTACACGACGCGCAGTCCGCGCGCCGCGGCCTTCGCCGGCATCTTCGCCGCCGCCGCCATGCTGGGGAAATACTGGTCGATCTTCCTCATCGCCGGGCTCGTCGTCGCCGCGCTCGCCGACCGGCGGCGCAGCGCCTATTTCCGCTCGGCGGCGCCGTGGGTCACGGTGATGGTCGGCGCGGCGCTGATCGCGCCGCATATCATCTGGCTCGTCGAACACGACTTCATCACCTTCAAATATGCCGCCGCGGTGCATGAGGCGAAGTCCTTCGGTGCGACGCTCGTCGCTTCCGCCGGCTATCTTGCCGGTTCGTTCGGCTACGTGGCTCTGCCCGCCATCATCGTGTTCGTGGCGGCGCGCGTGAACACCGCCACCTTGCGCGAGATCGTCTGGCCGCAAGACATGCACAATGACGATGACCGCCGGCTGGTGGCGCTGGCATTCTGGGCGCCGCTCTTGTTGCCCATCGCCGGCGCGCTGCTGTCGGGAATGGAGATCACATCCTTGTGGTCCATGTCGGCCTGGACCTTGCTGCCGATCCTGCTGCTGTCGCCGAAAGAGGTGATGTGGCGGCCCGTCGATAGCGAGCGCGTCGCGATCTTCGCTACGGTGCTGCCGCTGATCCTTCTTGCCGCGTCGCCCTTCATCGCCGCGCAGAGTTCGCCCAAGGGGCCGCCGAGCGCGGCGGCGCAAGCGCCGCTGCTGGCCCGCGAGGTCGAGCGGCTGTGGCACCAGATCGTGCCTTATCCGCTGCGCTTCATTGGCGGCGACGGCGACATCGTGCTGCCGGTAACCGCTTATGCTCCCGAGCGGCCGCGCGCGCTGGTCCCGGATTTCATCCTGCCGCCCGACCCGGTGACATTGCGCCGCGCCGGCATGGTGCTGATCTGCTTTGCCGGCGACGAAGCCTGCCTGTCGCGCGCCAAGGCGGAGATGGCCGGCGCGCCGTTCCAGACCAACCAGACCACCATCGTCCAGACGCCGGGCCAGCCCGGCGCCGAGCCGCGACGTTATACGGTCATGGTGGTGCCGCCGCGGTCGTGATATGGCCGAGCCGTTGACGAGAGGGCAGGGCCTTGGACACGAAAAGCGGGACCGCGAGCTTCTTCAGCTACGATAACCTGTTGCGCATCGAGGATCGCGTCGCCGCGTTCTTCCTGCGCTATCCGTGGATCGGCTGGGCCCTGTGGATCGCCTTCCTGATCGCCACGCTGCTGCGCACGCATCCGCGCCGCTTCGGCTCGACCTTCCAGGCCTATCTCAACGCCGCGCACGGCTTCTGGAGCGGCGGGCAGGTCTACGACATGTCCACGCTCGGCGAGTATCTGTACTGGCCGGTGTCGCTCCTGGTGCTCGGGCCGCTGCCGATGTTCACGCCGGTGGTCGCCGCGGCCATCGCCACGGCCATCTCGGCGGCGCTGCTGACCTGGGCGGCGGTGGCGATGATGCGCATGCTGCTGCCGGAGCAAAGCCGCGCCGACGTTCTCAATCTCGCCGGCCTGCTGCTGGCGCTCAACATCCCGAATGCCTGGTTCAATCTGAAATACGTGCAGGCGCAGGTCGGCATGACCGCCTTCATGATGCTGGCGGCGGTGGCGATCGCCAAGCGGCAGTGGATCGTCGCGTCGCTGTGGCTGTTCTTCAGCATCGTCATCAAGCCGCTGTCGCTGGTGATGCTGCTGCTGTGCGGCGCGACCCAGCCGAAGATGCGGCTGTGGCTGGCGCTGGTGCTGGTCGCCGCGCTGGCGCTGCCTTTCGCCTTCGGCCATCCGGCCTATGTCGCCGAGCAGTACCGGCTCTGGATCGCCAAGCTGCAGCAGCTCACCACGGTGGAGCCGGGGCAGTGGCTCTATCAGGCCGATTTCGCCACCATGCTCGATACGTTCGGCATCGTGGTGCCGCACGGGCTGCAGACCGCGATCCGCCTCGCCGCCGCGCTCGGCTTCCTCGCTTTGGTGTGGCGCATCGCGCGCTACGGCAACATCGTCGTCTTCGCCGTGGCGGTGACGCTCTATGCCGCCTGCTACATCAACCTGTTCGGGCCGCGTAACGAGTTCCTGTCGTTCCTGGTGCTGACGCCGACGCTCGCGGGCCTCGCGCTGATGCTGCTCAGGCGCAACACGCACGACCAGCGCGCCTGGCTGCTGATGGCCGCCGTGCTCATCATCGCTTTCCACGGCGCGCTCGAGGTCGATCGCGTGGTCAAGCCGTTCCTCGCCTTCATCGTGCTCGGCTGGATGATCTGGATGACGATGGACGTGCGGCGCTGGGTGGACCTGCTCGGTCCCGCGGCGGCGGGGAAGTAAAAAAGGCCGGAAAAACTTGTCCCGGGCGCAGTGCATCATGAAATGATGCGCTGCTGACCCGGGACCGTAGCAAGCTCGGATTGTCTGGCGGTCCCGGATCAGCGGTGCATCGCTAAGCGCGCTGCACCGCGTCCGGGACAGGTAGTTCCTAGTAGCGATAGTGGTCGCTCTTGAACGGGCCTTCGACCTTGACGCCGATATAATCGGCCTGGTCCTTCTTCAGCTCCGTGAGCCTGACGCCGATCTTGGCCAGATGCAGGCGCGCGACCTTCTCGTCGAGCGACTTCGGCAGCACGTACACTTCCTTCTTGTACTTGCCGTCCTTGTTGTTGGCGTAGAGTTCGATCTGCGCCAGCGTCTGGTTGGTGAACGACGCCGACATCACGAAGCTCGGGTGGCCCATGGCGTTGCCGAGGTTCACCAGGCGGCCTTCCGACAGCATGATGATGCGGTGGCCGTCGGGGAAGGTGATTTCGTCCACCTGCGGCTTGATGTTGTTCCACTTCAGGTTCTTCAGCGAGGCGATCTGGATCTCGTTGTCGAAGTGGCCGATGTTGCAGACGATGGCGCGATCCTTCATCGCGCGCATGTGCTCGATCGTGATGATGTCCTTGTTGCCGGTGGCGGTGACGAAGATGTCGGCGATCGGCGCTGCGTCTTCCATCGTCACGACCTGATAGCCTTCCATCGCCGCCTGCAGCGCGCAGATCGGGTCGATTTCCGAGACCATCACGCGGCAGCCGGCCTGGCGCAGCGAGGCGGCCGAGCCCTTGCCGACGTCGCCGAAGCCGGCGACCATCGCGACCTTGCCCGACATCATGACGTCGGTGCCGCGGCGGATGCCGTCGACCAGCGATTCACGGCAGCCATAGAGGTTGTCGAACTTCGACTTGGTGACCGAGTCGTTGACGTTGATGGCGGGCCACAGCAGCGTGCCGGCCTTCTGCATGTCGTAGAGACGGTGCACGCCGGTGGTGGTCTCTTCGGAGACGCCCTTGATGCTCTTGGCCATCTCGGCGAAGTAGCCCTTCGGCTTCTCCTTGAGCTGCTTCTTGAGCAGCTTGAAGAAGATCACTTCTTCATCCGAGCCCGGCTTGTCGAGGAAGGCGGTGTCGCCGTTCTCGGCGCGCAGGCCGAGATGGACGTACATGGTGGCGTCGCCGCCGTCGTCGAGGATCATGTTCGGGAAGCCGCCGCCATGCCAGTCGAACATCTTGGCGGTGTAGTCCCAGTATTCCTCAAGGCTCTCGCCCTTGACGGCGAACACCGGCACGCCGGCGGCGGCGATGGCGGCGGCGGCGTGGTCCTGCGTCGAATAGATGTTGCACGACACCCAGCGCACGTCGGCGCCGAGCGCGACCAAAGTCTCGATCAGCACGCCGGTCTGGATGGTCATGTGCAGCGAGCCGGCGATGCGGGCGCCCTTGAGCGGCTGCTTGGGCCCGTACTCCTCGCGCGTCGCCATCAGGCCCGGCATTTCGGTCTCGGCCAGCGACAATTCCTTGCGGCCGAAATCGGCGAGGCCGATGTCCTTGACGATGTATTCACTGGCGATAGGCATGCGCGATCCTTCCCGGGCGGGGTTTGATGGAATGGCGTGCCTATAACAGTCCCCGCCGCAGGCCGCAACGCATATATAAGGATTTCTTTATGTCTGCGGGGGCGACGATATATGCAATAAATAGTATGTAAAATGGAACATTTGACAATCTAGGCGGCGGTACTAACTAACCATTGGTTAATAGCGCGTCACTCAAGGTTCCATTTCACAGAACCGGAGTGCGCCAGTGCATCGCCGCCATCAGCCGACGAATATTCCGACGGAAGTCATTCGCACCCTGGTGGCGATCGCCGAGGTGGGCAGCTTCTCCAAGGCAGGGGACCGCCTCAACCTCAGCCAGCCGGCCATCAGCGCCCAGATGAAGCGATTGCAGAGCGTGGTCGGCGGCGCGGTGTTCAGCAAGACGGCCGGTGGCGGGGTGGATTTCACGCCGCTCGGCAAGCTGGTGCTGGCCCATGCCCGCCGCCTGCTCCAGGCCAACGACCAGATCATGGCCATTGGCGGCGGCGCGCGAGATTGCCAGCCGATCCGCCTCGGCATGTCGGTGTTCTTTGCCGAGCGATTCCTCGAGCTTCTTCCCGGGGAGAAGTTGCCGCCGCTATACGTCCACTGCGACCGCTCGAAGGACCTCGTGCAAGGACTGGTGGACGGCTACTTCGACATCATCTTCTCGCTGATGAACCCGCAGCGCGAAGCCAACATCGCGTTCGCCTGGAACGAGGAGGTGGTCTGGGTGCGGCGCGCGGATTTCGTCCTGAGCCCCGGCATGCCGTTGCCGCTGGTCGTCTGGCCGGGCGACTATGACGAACTCGCTGTCGAAGCCGTCGAACGCGCCGGCGCCTCATACCGGATCGCGTTCGCCGCCGCGGACCTTCGCGCACGCATGGCCGCGGTCGCCGCCGGCTTCGGCCTGATGCTGCTGCCCAGGCGATTGCTGCGGCCGCCGCTGATCGCGGCATCCGACTATTATCTGCCGCAACCGCGGCGCACCAATGCCGGCGTTGAGCTGCGGCACGGCTTTGAAGCGGAGGGGCTCGACAAGCTCGTCGCGCTGCTGCGCCGGCTGGCGCCGGGTCCGGACGCGATCGTCGGGCCCGACAAGCCGGTCGAACCGGCCGCGCGCAGCGAAACTGATGAGCAATCAAAACCGCCGTCGGTATCGAAAGCTGGACACATTCAGTATCTCGGATGATTCGCTAAACTGACGGGCAACGCGCGCGTGCGAGCCTTGCGCCATGAACAGACATCTCTCGCCATCGTTTGCCGCCGACACGCAAGGCGCCTCCGCGGTCGAATTCGCGATCATCATGCCGGTGTTCGTATTGCTGATCGTCGGCATCTTCGCCTACGGCAGTTACTTCGCGCTGGTTCACGGACTGCAGCAACTCACCGCCGAGGCGGCGCGCGCGTCAATCGGCGGTCTGACTGATGACGAGCGCCAGTCCCTGGCGCAGACAAGCATCGCCACGAATGCCGGCAAATACCCGCTCCTCACGGCGCACGAATTGACGCTCACCGGCGCCGCCACCGATCCGGCGACGAGCACTTTCACCGTGACAGTGAGCTACGACGCGTCCGGTCTGTTCATCTTCAACCTGCCAACCATCATCCCGATGCCGGCGCCGACCATCATCCGGACGGCGGCGATCCAGCGCGGCGGATACTGAGGTCTGCGATGAGAATGCCGGTGCTGACCTCCTTCGTCGCGGATCGGCAGGGCGCGGTTGCGGTAACTTCCGCCATTCTGCTGACGACGCTGATCGGCTTCACCGCCCTCGGCGTCGATGTCGGCTCGGTCTACACCGACCGCCGCAAGGCGCAGGGCGTCGTCGATCTGGCGGCGCTGACCGCCGTTTCCGATCTCGCCAATGCCGACAAGGCGGCCGGCGCCACGATCGCCCGCAACAAGATCGCCGATGCGAGCTATAGTCTGGAATACGGCGTCTACAGCGCCAACCAGGCGCTCGCGCCCGACAAGCGGTTCGTTCCCTCGGATCAGGCCAGCGCCAACGCCGCGCGCGTGACGCTCTCATCCACGACGCCGCTTTTCTTCTCGCGCATTCTCACCGGCCGCGACAAATTCGACGTCAAAACCATGGCGACTGCGACGCAGTCATCCTTCGCGCAATTCGCCATCGGTTCGCGACTCCTGAAGATCGATGGCGGCCTGCTCAACGCGGTTCTCGGCGGCCTGCTCGGCACGACGCTGTCCCTGTCGGCGATGGACTACGACGCGCTGCTGTCGACGAAGATCGACGCCTTCGACTTTATCAACGCGCTCGCGACGCGAATGCAGATAACCGCCGGCACCTACGACGGCGTTCTGAGCGCCAGCGCCAATACCAGCGACGTCATCGCGGCGATGGCCGGCATCGCGACGCGGCAATACGGCGCCTTCGATCGCGGCGCGGCGGCGCTGACGGCCATTTCGCAGCGACTGCGGAGCGGCAGCTCCAAGATCAAGGTGTTATCCATGATGGACCTCGGTCCCTACGCGGCAATGAGCGTCGGCCAGAAGCCAAAAGTGTCGGCCTCGTTCATGGCGCTCGACATGGTGTCGGCCGCCGCCGGCGTCGCCAACGGCAGCAATCAGGTCGCCGTTGCGCTCAATGCCGGCATTCCGGGTATCGTCTCGGCTTCGATGAAAGTTGCGATCGGCGAGCGGCCGCGCGGCACGAGCTGGGTCGCCTTCGGCAGCACAGGCGCGACCGTCCACACCGCGCAGACGCGCGTTCTGCTCAATGTCCAGCTTGCCGGCGCGGCGCCATTCGGGGCGGTCAGTCTGCCGATCTACATCGAAATCGCATCGGGCACGGCGACATTGTCCAAAATGTCCTGCGGCTTCCCCGATGTCTCGACCTCGCGGGTGACACTCGACGTCACGCCGGGCTTGATCGATGCCTGGATCGGCAACGTGTCGAACGTTCAGTTCACCAATTTCTCGAGCGCACCCAACCCCGGCGCGGCCACATTGGTCGATATCGCCGGGCTCACGGTCACCGGCAAGGCGCATGTCAGCGTCAGCAACATGACGCCGACGCCGGTCACCTTCACCTACAGCGACATCCAGGCCTACCGGAAGCAGACCGTCAGCACGACCTCGTTTGCGGGATCGCTGGTAGCGAGCCTGCTCGGCAACACACAGCTCGGCGTCAACGCATTCGGCATCGGCCTCGGCACGCCGGTGCTGACATCGGGGATGACGACGATCCTCGGCAATGCGGCGTCGCCCGTCGATCAGTTGCTGTCGTCGGTATTGCAGACTCTCGGCGTCGGGCTCGGACAAGCCGATGTCTGGGTGACGAACCTGCGCTGCGATGGCGCGGTTCTGGTGATCTGAAGCGGGCCTATTCCTCTTCGCCGAAGCGGTCGGACACCAGCGCGCACAGGTCGTCGATCGCGGCCTGGGCGTCCTTGCCGGTGGCCTTGATGGCGATCTTCGAGCCGGGGCCGGCGGCCAGCATCATCAGCCCCATGATCGAGGTGGCGCCGACGGTCTCGCCGCGGCAGGTGACGATGATGGCGGCGTCGTAGCGTTCGGCGTGCTGCACGAACTTGGCGGAGGCCCTCGCGTGCAGGCCCTTTTTGTTGACGATCTCGACCTCGCGGCTGACGCCGGCGCCGTGGGGATCGGGGGCCTCGCTCCGCGGCAGCGTCATTTGCCGTTAAGCACGCGGCTGGCGATGGTACAGTATTTGCGGCCGGCTTCCTGGGCCGCGGCCACCGCGTCTTCCAGCGGACTGGTTTCGCGCACCTTGGCCAGCTTGATCAGCATCGGCAGATTGATGCCGGCGAGCACCTCGACCTTGGGCTGGCTCATCACCGAAATGGCGAGGTTGGAGGGGGTGCCGCCGAACATGTCGGTCAGGATGGCGACGCCCTCGCCGGAATCCACGCGTTTGACGGCGTCGAGAATGTTGGTGCGACATTGCTCGGCGTCATCATCGGGGCCGATGGTGACAGCCTCGATCTGGGTTTGCGGACCCACGACATGTTCAAGGGCCGAGCGAAACTCAGTGGCGAGCCGCCCGTGGGTCACTAATACGAGGCCGATCATTCCGAACTCCTCGCGGGCGCCTTGTTGTTGTTGCGCCGCACGATTGGGGGCGCATTGAGGCGCATCCGCAGCCCCGTTGCAAGGGCTTGACTTGCTATATAGGCGTTCTGCTGCAACGCGGGAAGGCGATGTCAAAGCGCGCTCTATCTGGGGTTCCTGCTGCCGAAATCTACGCCCGGCATGGTTAATTTTCCTTAAGGAACGAGGGGCGACGAGGTACTCCAGCCTTGAATTGCGGTCAATTCCCCTTGCCGGCTATCCCCCGGTCATCGGGCGCGAGGTCAGGAAAGCAACGATCAGGGGCAGGGGATTGTCCCCGGCTGCGACGGTAAGCCGCGGTAAATTGATACCAAAAATGTCGGTTTGGGCGGTTTTTCCGGGTGGAAGCCGCTCGGCGTCGGCGGCGCCGAGATCCGTGACCAGCCCGACGGCGGCCACCGGCTCATAGGGCAGCCGCCGGATACCGAGGCCGCGGACTTCGATCAGGCCGGCTAGCGCCGGAGCTGGCCGCACCAGCAGGCGTCCGCCGCGGGCCTCCAGGAGACAGCGATCGTCGGCGACCAGCCGGGTAAAGCGCAGCGGGCCCGGCGTTTGCGCATTGATCAGCGCCCAGGCCAGCCGCGACTTGCCGGCGCCGGAGGCGCCGCGGATCAGCACGGCCGTGGCGCCGATCAGGACGGCGGAGGCGTGGGTGGTGTCTGACATGTTGTCATTCCGGGGCGCGGCCGAAGGCCGCGAGCCCGGAATCCATAACCCCTGTGAAGGTCTTTGGCACGGCATTCATTGTGCAAGGCTGCGGCGTATGGATTCCGGGTTCGCGTCCATGGCGCGTCGACGACGCGCTATGGACGCGCCCCGGAATGACGAAGTTGCTACTTCCCCGGCAGGCGCACGACGAAGCGGGCGCCGAGGATGCGCGGCTCCGCGTCCGGCTTGTCGCCCGGCTTGGCCGCCGCGATGCGGTTCTCGGCGCGGATCGAGCCGCCATGGGCTTCGACGATCTGCTTGGAGATCGACAGGCCGAGACCGGAGTTCTGGCCGAAGCCCTGATGCGGCCGGTCGGTATAGAAGCGCTCGAATACCTTCTCCATGGCGTCGGGCTGGATGCCCGGGCCGTCGTCATCGACCAGGATCTCGATATCGCTTTTCAGCTTGCGACAGGTCACGCGCACGGTGCCGCCTTCGGGCGAGAACGAGCGCGCATTGTCGATGAGGTTCGACACCACCTGACCGAGCCGCGAGTCATGGCCGGGCATTTTGAACTGCGAGGGCTGGCCGCCTTCGAAAGTCAGCGTCACCTTGGCCTTGCCGGCGTTCACCTCGTTGGCGGTCGAGACCAGCGCATCGAGCAGCCTGCCGAGATCGACGACCGCGACTTCCTGCCGCTGCAGCTCGGCATCGAGCCGGCTCGCATCGGAAATGTCGGTGATCAGGCGGTTGAGGCGCTTGACGTCGTGCTGGATGACTTCGAGCAACCGCGCGCGGTTGGCCTCGGTCTTGGCCATCGGCAAGGTCTCGACCGCC
Organism: Pseudolabrys sp.; assembly: GCA_017849615.1. Taxonomy (GTDB): domain Bacteria; phylum Pseudomonadota; class Alphaproteobacteria; order Rhizobiales; family Xanthobacteraceae; genus Pseudolabrys. Next base: position 134,933 of record JAFIGS010000012.1, read on the forward strand.
GAGCGCAGCGAGGTCAGCGGATTCTTCAGTTCGTGCGACACGTCGGCGGCGAAGCTCTCGATCGCCTCGATGCGGCTATATAGCGCATTGGTCATGTCGCGCAGCGCGCCGGACAGTTCGCCGATTTCGTCGCGGCGGCCGGTGAAATCCGGAATCTCGACGCGCGTCTTGATGCGGCGGCGCACGCGCTCTGCGGCGTCGGCCAGACGCCGCACCGGGCCGGCGATGGTGCCGGCGAGCAGGATCGACAGCAGCACCATCACGCCGGCGGCGACGAGGAACACCTTGACGATGGCGAGACGCTCCGCCTCCACCATGTCGTCGATGTCGGCGCCTTGCGTCGACAGCATCAGCGCGCCGCGCACCGCGCGGAAACGTTGTACCGGCACGGCGACCGAGACGATGACTTCGCCGCGGTCGTTGACGCGCACTTCGCTGGCGTGCAGGCCGGCGAGCGCCTGCCGCACTTCGCCGTAGCCTTTGCCGTTTTCCGGCCCGAGTTCGCGATAGGGCGGCAGGTCGCCGCGGCCGAGCCAGCGGCGGATGGCGATGTAGCCGCGCTCCATCAGGCCGGGCTCGACGGCGGTCGGCGAGGGCAGGTCGAAACGCAGGACGTCGCCGCGGCCGTAGAGATTGCGGCTGTCGAGAATGAGCACGCCGTCGCGGTCGTAGATGCGGGCGCGGGTCTTGGTCGGCGAAACGAGGCGGCGCAGCACCGGTGCGACGCGCTCGGGATTGATCGGGAATTCGATGCCGGACAGCGAATCCTCCGACGGGCCGTAGCTCTCGCCGGCCTGGAGTTCGAGCAGACGGTCGGGGTCGATGGTGACGGCGTCGCTTTCCACCGTCGCCGATGCGGCAATGGCGCCGGCGATGATCTCGCTCTGCACCAGCAGGCTCTGCACGCGGGCGTCGATCAGGCCGGCGCGGAATTGCGACAGATACATCACGCCGAACAGCAGCGCGCACAGGCCGGCGAGGTTGAGGAAGACGATGCGGCGGGTGAGGCTGGAGAAGCTCAGCGTGACGAAGAAAGACCAGGCCGAGCCGAGCATGCGGCGCAGGCTCCAGTCGCGCTTCGCCGAAGCGGCGGCGGGCGCGTCGCCTTCCGTCGCTGCCTCGGCTTCGCGTGCCTGCTGCTCTGCGGTTCGATCGAGCACGATGTCTTGTCCAGCGGTCACTCGCGAATGCGACATTAGCCGAAGCTGTGGCCGCGCGCACGGCGCGCTCCCTCTCCCCGCTGGGGAGAGGGCTGGGGTGAGGGGGCAAGTGAGCCAGCGAGATTGTAACCCCTCACCCGACGCACTTCGTGCGTCGACCTCTCCCTATGGGAGAGGTGAAGAACGATTATTCCTTGAAGCGATAGCCGACGCCGTAGAGCGTCTCGATCATTTCGAAGTCGTCGTCGACCTGCTTGAACTTCTTGCGCAGGCGCTTGATGTGGCTGTCGATGGTGCGGTCGTCCACATAGACCTGATCGTCATAGGCGGCGTCCATCAGCGCGTTGCGGCTCTTGACCACGCCGGGGCGGGTGGCGAGCGCCTGCAGGATCAGGAATTCGGTGACGGTGAGCGTCACCGGCTCGCCCTTCCAGGTGCAGGTGTGGCGCTCCGGGTCCATGCGCAGCAGGCCGCGCTCGAGAACCTTGGTGGTGTCGATTTCCTTCGGCGCGGCGCCGTCCTTCGGCGTGGCGCGGCGCAGCACGGCCTTGACGCGCTCGACCAGCAGGCGCTGGGAGAACGGTTTGCGGATGAAATCGTCGGCGCCCATCTTGAGGCCGAACAACTCGTCGATCTCCTCGTCCTTGGAGGTGAGGAAGATGACCGGAACATCGGATTTCTGGCGCAGCCGGCGCAATGTCTCCATGCCGTCCATGCGCGGCATCTTGATGTCGAGAATGGCGAGGTCCGGCGGCGAGGTCTTGAACCCGTCGATGGCGGAGGCGCCGTCGGTATAGGTCATGATCCGATAGCCTTCGGCCTCGAGTGCCATGGACACCGAGGTCAGGATATTGCGGTCATCGTCCACGAGCGCGATGGTTGGCATGAAAGCCCCTTCTGACGGTGTCGTCCCGCGCGATTTGAAGCCTGCAAACGGGGTTCGAATTGTGGCCTCTTTGCAACAACTATGTGATTCTGGGCCGAATTCAAGGGCAATTGGCGGGAAAAAGGCCCGGATTTCAATGTGCGAGGCGCGACGATCATGAGCGAACGAACGAGCCCTCTCCCCGGTTCCATGCCCGGCCGTCTGCCGGAGAACGCTGCGCCCCCGGCCGACTTCGCGCCCGCGCCGGCCGCGCGGGACCTGTTGCGGCGGATCCGTTCGGGAACCCTGGCGACGCTGGATCGGAATACCGGGCACCCCTTCGCCTCGCTGGTGAACATCGGAACCGACGCCGACGGCTCGCCGGCGATCCTGATCTCGCGGCTGTCCACCCACACCGCCAATCTCGAGGCCGATGGCCGCGCCTCGATCATGCTGGCGGAAACCGGGAAAGGCGACGCGCTCGCCCATCCGCGGCTGACCGTGCTGGGCAGCTTTGCTCCGCTCGCGCGCGGTGCCGCCGACGAAACGCGGCTGCGCCGGCGCTTTCTGGCGCACCATCCCAAGTCGGAGCTTTATGCCGGCTTCGCCGACTTCGCGTTGTGGCGGATGAAGGTGGTGTCGGCGCATTTGAACGGCGGATTCGCCCGCGCCGCCGATCTGGCAGCCGCCGACGTGCTGACCGATGTTGCGGACGCACAGGCGCTGATCGATGCCGAGGAAGGCGCGGTCGCGCACATGAACGAGGATCACGCCGCCGCGCTCAACCTCTACGCGGTCAAGCTGTGCGGCGCGCCGGATGGCATCTGGCGCTGCACCGGCATCGATCCCGACGGCATCGATCTGCAGAACGGGCCGTTGTCATTGCGGTTGCCGTTTCCGCACCGTGTCGTCCACGCCGACGTTCTGCGTGCGGTATTGAAGAGTCTGGCCGAACAAGCCCGGGCGATGTGACTGTTTTTGTCGCTGTGCACCATTGATCAGTCATCATATGACTCATCAAGCTTTGTGAAACCCGCGGGCGGCTCGCAGCGTTAAGTCATTGATGCAGTGCAATGCCGGCCCTTTCTAATGCATGGCATTTGATCTTGGCATTCACGGCGCTGATGACTATGGTCGCGCGCCTTAGCAAGGTCATCAGACGAAAGTCTTAAATGGAATTCGGCCACAGCGGCCGCGGCGGGTAATTGCCCTGTCGGATCGGGAGAGTAAGCGTGCAGGAAACGGGTGTACGGAATGCCGCATACGGCGCCGACAAGTTCGGCTTCACCGGACTTCAGGGCGTCAACTGGAACCTGACCGAGCCCAAGCTCTACGAACACGCCCTCATCAACGGCGAAGCCAACATCGTCGCGGGCGGCGCGCTTTGCGCCGAGACCGGCCATCACACCGGCCGCTCGCCGAAGGACAAGCACACCGTCGAAGACGATTTGACGCGCGACGTTTTGTGGTGGGACGGCAACCGCAAGATGTCGAAGGAAAACTTCGACAATATGCTCGCCGACTTCCAGGCGCACTGCAAAGGCAAGACCCTGTTCGCGCAGGATCTGGTCGGCGGCGCCGACCCGACGCATCGGATCAAGGTGCGCGTGTTCACCGAACTCGCCTGGCACTCGCTGTTCATCCGTCAGCTTCTCATCCGTCCGGAGCGCGCGGCGCTCGCCGATTATGTGCCGGAGATGACGATCGTCGATCTGCCCTCGTTCAAGCCGGACGCCAAGCGTCACGGCGGCCGCGAAGGCTCCGACACGATGGTGGCGATCGACTTCACGCGCAAGATCGTGCTGATCGCGGGCTCGTCCTATGCCGGCGAAATGAAGAAGTCGGTGTTCACCACGCTCAACTTCTATCTGCCGGCCAAGAACGTGATGCCGATGCACTGCTCCGCCAACGTCTCGAAGGACGGCAAGGAGAGCGCGCTTTTCTTCGGCCTGTCCGGCACCGGCAAGACCACGCTGTCGGCCGACCCGAACCGCATTCTCATCGGCGACGACGAGACCGGCTGGAGCGAGAACGGCATCTTCAATTTCGAAGGCGGCTGCTACGCCAAGACCATCAAGCTCAGCCAGGAAGCCGAGCCGATGATCTGGGACGCCACCAACCGTTTCGGCTCGGTGCTTGAGAACGTCGTGTTCGATCCGGATACGCGCGTGCCGGATTATGACGACGGCTCCAAGACCGAGAACACCCGCTCGGCCTATCCGCTCGATTTCATCCCGAACGCCTCGCGCACCGGCCGCGCCTCGCATCCGAAGAACATCATCTTCCTCACCGCCGACGCTTACGGCGTCATGCCGCCGGTCGCGAAGCTGACGCCCGAGCAGGCGATGTATCACTTCCTGTCGGGCTACACCGCGAAGGTGGCGGGCACCGAAAAGGGCCTCGTCGGCGTGCAGCCGGAATTCTCGACCTGCTTCGGCTCGCCGTTCCTGCCGCGCCACCCGTCGGTCTATGCCGACCTGCTCAAGGAATACATCAACAAGCACAATGTCGATGTCTGGCTGGTGAACTCCGGCTGGACCGGCGGCATTTACGGCGTCGGCCGCCGCATGCCGATCAAGGCGACGCGTACCCTGGTGACCGCGGCGCTGAACGGCTCGCTCAAGGATGCCGACTTCCGCACCGATCCCTATTTCGGCTTCTCGGTGCCGACCTCGGTGCCGGGCGTCGAGCCGCACCTGCTTAACCCGTTCAAGACCTGGAAGGACAAGGCCGCGTTTGACAAGACCGCGCGCGAGCTGGTCGGCATGTTCCAGAAGAACTTCGAGAAGTACGAGAAGCACGTCTCGCCGGACATCCGCGCCGCCGCGCCGGAAGTGAAGATCGCGGCGGAGTAGGCGCGCGCTTGCAAAAGATAAAAAGGGCGGCCTCATGGGCCGCCTTTTTTTTATGCCGAGTGCGAGGGGCTGCCTTCGAGCGCGGCCTTGTAGACGGCGCGGCGATAGACATGCGTCGTGCGCTGCCAGCGAACCAGCGACATGGTTTGCGCCGATGCTTCGCGCAGGGCCTGGAGCGCTTCGTCGAGCGCGATGCGCGAGGCCTGATCCCGGGCGGCGAGGCCGGCGGCGCTTGCGACGCGGTCCATGAGAATATCGCGGCGCGCGCTATTCGGGGCGGCGGCGGGGCGGGCAGGGTCGGCCATAAGGTGCTCTCCGAGCAGGATCGGAGAGCAACTGTGGGATCCTCATGGTTAATAAACTATTTATAACGCCGAGAGCCCAAGGGCGGCCTTGGCGGCCGCCCTTGTCCTTGCTGCGTTATTGCGCCGCCTGACCGACGGTGAGGTCGCGGCCCATGCGATTGAAGCGCGCCTTCTGCTCCGCCGTCAGCGAGGCGTAGAAATCGCCGAGCGGCTGCTTCACGGTGTTGCCGGCGTCGACCATGGCTTTCAGACGCGTCTCGATGGCTTCGAGACGGCCGGGCGGGGTGATCGGCGTTTCGCTCGGGCAGGCGGCCTGCAGAATGCCGACCGCCTTCACCGTCGCTTCGCCGAGACGATCGAGCGACGCCTGCTGCTGCTCGGTCGGCCTGACCGCGTCCTCGATCTGCTCGATCGGCAGATTGGTGAGGCCGGATTTGTTCTCGCCGCACTTCCTGGCGTCGTCGGGCAGCGCTTCCTTCGCCTCGGCATTGGCGACATTCTTGCCGGGACCGATGGCGTTGAAGCGCTCCTTCTGCTCGTCGCTGAGCGAGTCATAGAACGTCGCCAGCGGCGGCCGCACGGTCTCCACCGCCTGCAAGGTCGCATCGAGCCGCGCCGTCATCGCGGCGAGACGGCCGGGAGGCGTCAGCGGGTAGGCGTTCTCCGACGGGCAGGTCTGCCTGAACACATCCGCGGCGCGCTTGCCGGCATTCTCCACGCCGGCGAGCAAGGCCTTCTGATCGGCGTTCAGCCCGACCTTGGTTTCGATCTCCGCGATCGGCCAGGCGGTGATGCCGTTGCCGGGCTGCTGGCAGAGATTCTGCACGGACTTGAAGGTCAGCGGCTGCGCCGACGCGCGCGGCGCCGATGCCTCGATCGCGCCGACATAATCCGCCGGCGGTCCGTACTCGCCGTAATAGACGCCGTCGAAGAAGTCGTCATAGGCGTAGTACCAGTAGCCCTCGTCATAGCCCGACGGGAAGAACGTGTACTCGAAGATGTCCGAATAGGCATAAGGCCAGAACACCGGGCCGAACCACGCCACGAAATTGGCGCGGTGGCCGGTGCGCCAGGCCTGGCGCGGCGCGGTGCGCTGCCAGCGTTGCGTGCCGACGGCGGCGGCCGCGCTGGCGGCAATCGTGCCCTGACGCCCGGCGAAGGCGCCGGCGAAGCGGCCCTGCCGCGAAGCCTGCGGCGTGATGCGCGGCTGACCGTTGCGGCGAAGCTGCGGCTGCGCCGGGCTGGCCGCCGCGGCGTTGACGCGCGCGTTCGGCTGCACGGCCTGCGGCTGCGCCTGTTGCTGACGCTGCGCCGCGCGCTGCTGGCGCGCCTGCTCGAACTGCTGACGACGCGCGGCGCGTTGTGCCGGCGGCAGATTGCGCAGCACGCGCTGCTCGCGGCGCTGTTGCAGTTGTTCCTGTCGCGCAACGGCGCGCTGTTGCGCGGCGGTCGGCGCGGCGCGTTGCACGGAGGGGACGTTGTTGGGCTGCGCTGCCGGTGCGTTCGGCGCATTGCGGCGTTCGGCGCGGTTTATGATGCGCGGATGGGCCGACGGCCCCGCATTCTGCGCTGCCGGGCGCTGCGGGCGATTGGCCTGTTGCGGCGCGACACGCTGCGGCGCCTGCGGCCGGGCGAAATTCGGCGGCGGCCGATGGGCCGGCGGTTGCGGGCGCGACATCTGCGGCGGCGCCTGACGGACCGCCGGCGGCTGGGGCCGCGCCATCGGCGGCGGTGCGGAAGGACGCGCCATCGGCGGGGGCGCCGGGCGCGCGGCGGGCGGCGCGGGCCGCGCGGCCGGAGGCGGCGCAGCGGGGCGGGACGCGGCCGGCGGCTTGCGCTTGTCGGTATCGGGCTGCTGCGCGAGCGCGGCCAAAGGCAGCGTCACGGCGAGCAGGGTTACGGCGGCGTGGGTCAAAATGCGAGGTGTGGACATGAGCATTATCACTCCGTCACGGACCAAAGGTTCCGGGTTCGCGATTCAACGAATGAACCCGTTAATTCCCTTCGCTCGCGTGCGCCGATATCGCGAATGTGATCGGCGATGAACTCCTGTTCATAATCGCCATGTTTATGACGCGCCGTGTGTCCGCGGATAGGCGCTGCGCTGCGGCGAGCGCCAGCCGGCGAGGGCGCCTTCGGCGGGCGCGAAAATCTCGACCTTGAGCGGATAGCATTTCGCCACATCGCTGGAATGCTCGGCGCCGCAATCGCCGCCGGGGCAGGCCGACAGCGCGCCGAGCAGATCGATCTCGGCGAAGAACTCGATGAAGTCGCCGGGCCGCACCGGGCTCGCCTTCATGAAATACTGGTGCGTCTGCTTGGTGAAGCCGGTGCACATGAAGACATTGAGCACGTCGTGCACGTGCATCTCGGCGTCGCGCACATCCATGTTGCGCGCCGCCGCCAGCGCGCGCGTCAGGTTGGAATGGCAGCAGTGATGATAGTCGCCGCCGGACAGAAGCCGGTGGGTGTAGGGATCGCAGCGCGTGCCGATGACGTCATGAACGCCGCCGCCGTCGGCGTCGAAGCCGTACCAGCCGAGCGTGTCATGCGTGATGGTGGCGAGCGGCCGCAAATTCGGCAGCGTGCTCCAGAGCCGGTTGCCGGTGGTGACATGGGTGGCATGCAGCGCGCGCGTCTTGCCGCTGAAGAACCGCTCCGACAGATCCCGCGCATTCCATAAATTGAGATCGCCCACCTGCGGGCCTTCGATCGAGACGATGCGGAAGAAGTGCCCGGCCGGCGCCTCGAAGGTTCGCGCGTCGCGCGGCGGCACGATGGTCTCCGACACCTTGCGCAACGTCTCGCGCGCCCGCCCCAGCATGGCCATGTCGGGCTGCGGCAGCGTCTCGACCGGATAGCAGACCACCGCGGGCCTGCCGCGGCGTTCGGCGGCGTCGGCGGGTTCGGTCAAGCGGCTCTCCTCTATGCGTGCGATTCCACGAAGGCCGCGATGCCGGCAATGGCGTCGAGCGACTTCGGCAGCAGTTTGGGGCGCGACAGGAAGCCGTGCATCTGGCCGGGAAAGCGCGTCACCGTCACCGGCACGCCTTCGGCCTTCAGGCGCGCGGCATAGGCCTCGCCTTCATCGTAGAGCGGATCGAAGCCGGCGAGGATGATCAGCGCCGGCGGCAGGCCCTTGAGGCTCTGCGCGAAGAACGGCGAGCAGCGCCAGTCGCGGCGCTGGCCGACGTCCGGTACATATTTGTCGATGAAGTCGCGCATGCCGCCATTGTTCAGGGCGACGCCCTTCTCGAAGCGCTCGTCATATTCGAAGGTCAGATCGACGATCGGATAAGTGAGAACCTGCGCGCGCAGCTTGATGTGGGCGTCGTCGCGCAGCGCCAGGGCAACGGTCGCGGCGAGATTGCCGCCGGCGCTGTCGCCGCCGACAAAGATGCGCTCGGGGTCGATCTTGAGCATCGCGGCATTGGCGAAAACCCAGCGCGTCGCGGCGACGGCGTCGTCGAAGGCGGCGGGAAAGACATGCTCGGGCGCGAGGCGATAATCGACGCTGACCACGGCGCAGTTGGCGGCGTTGGCGACGGCGCGGCAAACCCAGTCATGGCTGTCGAGATCGCCGATCACCCAGCCGCCGCCGTGGAAATAGACCTGCACCGGCAATGCGTCGTCGGTGAGCGTCGCGTTGCCGCGATAGTAGCGAACCTGGAACGCGCCGCCTTTGCCCGGCACCGTGAATTCGCGCGTCATCGCCACATGCGGCAGGTCGGGCTGGTTGAACGGCCGCGCCCGGCGCATGCCTTCACGCGCCAGTTCCGGCGTCGGCGGGGTGGCCGGCGGCGGCGGCTGCAAGGTCATGTAGGCGCTGGACTCGGGGTCCATGTCGCCGAGCGAAGCGCGGAACGTGACGGTGGAAGCAACACTCATAAGCAGATCCTGATTGACGGGGAAACGGCGCCGGGGTGGGACCGGTCGATCAGCCCACCTGGAAGCCGTGGGCCAGCGGGTCGCGGTCATCGACGAAGATGGTGTTGTGGCCGATGACCTGGGCCCAGCCGGCGACGCTGGGGCGGATGGCGCGATGATTGCCGACGGTGGTTTCGGATTCGACGCGGCAATCGAACATCGTGCCGATGATGCTCTCGTGGATGAACTCCTGGCCGGACTTTAGTTTCCCCTTGCCGGCGAGCTGCGCCATGCGCGCCGACGAACCGGTGCCGCAAGGGCTGCGGTCGATGGCCTTGTCGCCGTAGAACACGGCATTGCGCGCATGGGCGCGCGCGGCGCGCGGCCTGTCGGTCCATTGCACATGGGTGACGTCGCGGATGCGCGAATCCTCGGGATGCACCGGCGCGACCTTCTCCTGTGCCGCCTTGCGCACCAGCGGCGAGAGACGCTGGATTTCGGACACCGGCATGGTGTCGAGGCCGGGCCAGTTCTTCTGCGGCTCGATGATGGCGTAGTAATTGCCGCCATAGGCGACATCGAGCGTGATGGCGCCGAGTGTCGGCACCTCGATCTCGACATCGGTGGCGTGCAGATAGCTGGCGATGTTGTAGAGGCGCACCTGATCGACGAAGCGGCCGTTCTGCGTGTATTCGATGGCGACGCGGCCGGCCGGCGCCTCGATGGCGAGCTTGCCCGGCTCGCGCGGCGTCACGAGGCCTTCCTCGATGGCGACGGTGACGGTGCCGATGGTGCCGTGGCCGCACATCGGCAGGCAGCCCGACACTTCGATGTACAAGACGCCGACGTCGCAATCCTCGCGCGTCGAGGGATAAAGGATCGAGCCCGACATCACGTCATGGCCGCGCGGCTCGAACATCAGCGCGCGGCGGACCCAGTCGTGATCGCGCAGGAAGATCTCGCGCTTGTCGAGCATCGGCACATGCGGCAGCAGCGGCCCGCCGCCGGCGACGACGCGCACCGGATTGCCGCAGGTATGCGCATCGATGCAGAAGAAGGTGTTGCGCGCCATGGGGAACTCCGCTGGTCGCGGCAGTTAAACACTCCGTTCATCCCGGCGAAAGCGGGAATCCAGAAGGTCTGGGCCCCCGCTTTCGCGGGGGCGACGGTGAGATCAACAGCGCCGATATTCCCGGGCCTTTTCCGGCGACATGCGCAAGGTCAGGCAGCCCTGCACGGTCCAGACCCGCACGGTGACCCGGTCGCGCGACGCGGACGGCGGCGGCGCGGCGGCCGGCTCGTCAACCGGCTGCGCGGTGGCGGCGCGGTTCGGGCGCGGGCGCGGCGTTTCGATGGCAGGCTCGCTCGGCGCGGCGGTGACAGGCGCGCTTGAGACCGGCGCGGCGGTGACCGGCGGAGCGGGCTTAGGCGACGTTGCCGGACGTTCCGCAGCTTTGGTCTCGGTCCCGGGCTTGCGGGCGAGCGGCGCCACGGGCGCCGGATTTCGTTCGCTCTGCAGGCGCGCGATCAACTCCTCGGTCGGCCAGGCGTCGGCCGGCATGCCGTATTTGACCTGCATGGTCGCCACCGCCTTGCGCGTGCCGGCGCCGAGACGGCCATCGACCTCGCCGACGTCGAGCCCGCGCTTGGACAACTGGCGCTGCAATTCCATCATCTGCTCGGTGGTGATGGGCTTGATGTCGCGCGCGCCCGTCTCGTTGACCGGCGGCGCGCCGCCGAGGCGCGTGGCGAAATAGGCGACCGTGGTGGCGTAAACGAACGACGCGTTCCAGTCGGTGAAGACGTGGAAGTTCTGATAGCCGAGAAACGCGGGGCCCTTGCGGCCCATCGGCAAGATCAGCGAGGCCGGCATGTTGTCACGCGGCAGCGCCGCGCCATGCGCGGACTTCACGCCCCACGCGACCCACTGCGAACGCGGATGCTGCGTATCGAGGTCGGCCTCATGCCAGGGCAACTCGTCCGGCACCGTGACTTCCTGCAGCCAGGGCTCGCCGCGGCGCCAGCCGATCGCGTGCAGATAGTTGGCGGCCGAGGCCAAAGTGTCGGGAATGCTGTTGACGAGATCGCGGTGGCCGTCGCCGTCGAAATCGACGCCGTATTTGATGTAATTCGACGGCGTGAACTGCATGCCGCCGAATTCGCCGGCCCAGTTGCCGGTCATCTGATCGACGGTCTTGTCGCCGCGCTGGATGATCCTGAGCGCGTCGATCAATTCCTCGCGAAATTTGTCGCCGCGCCGGCAGTCATAAGCGAGGGTGGTCAGCGCCGGAAGGATCTTGAACTTGCCGAACAGCGCGCCGTAATCGCTCTCGAGCCCCCACACCGCGGTGATGACCTCGGCCGGCACGCCGTATGTTTTCTCGATGCGATTGAACAGGGAGCGATGTTCCTGGATCTTCGCCATGCCGTTCGGGATGCGCTTGCCCCCGAGCAGGCGGTTCGAGAACTGGATGAAGGTGAGCTGGAAGACGCCCTGGCCGGAATCGCGCCTGATCACCGATTCATCGAAGACCATTTCGGGCGAAGCGGCGTTCAGCGTCTCGCGGTTGATGCCGTGGGCGAGGGCGTCCTTCTTGAAGTCGGCGAGCCATTTGCTGAAGTCGTGGGTGTTGACGCAGCGTGGCGCGGCCTGCGCCGTGCCGGTCATGCCGAAGCCCGCCAGGGCAAAGGTGGCCGCCAGAACCAGCGCCGCTCGCCGCATCATTGATTGTCCGCCGTTGTTGACCGTCATCAGCCCCGAATCTTCCCATATGGCGGCCAAGGTCAAGGCCGCTCGGGAAACGGCGTTAAGGGCGATTCTTGGGCAAAAGATGGTGCCGGAAGGCCGGCGGGGCGCGGTTAACGCCGCAGCGCCGGGGCTTCGACGCGGGCGCTGAGTGCGGCGCGCGGGATCGAGGCCGTGACTTCGCCGGCCTGCGGCGCGGGCGAGGCGATGCGGGCGTCGCTCAGCTTCTCGCGCGTCGCGCGGGACAGACCATTGTAGTTCTGCACCGGCGTGAAGTTGGCGGCGACATTGCTGCGGTCGGCGCCGCGGCCGGTATAGGCAAGAAGGCCGGTCTCGGTGGCGACGATATCGCCCGGACGCAAGGTCGGGTCGGTGGTGGCGTCGATATGGGCGAGGCCGAAGGGCGTGCGGCCGTTGCAGGAACAGTTCGAGGCGATCTTCTTGCGATAGGCATAGGCGTTCGGCATGTCGCTGTAGCGGCTGCCGTCATTCGCCGTCGCGTAGTCGATATCGCTGCCCATGTAGAGCTTGGTCTGGGCCGCCGGACAGAACGACGAGCAGGCTTCCGCGGTGCTCATGCCGTTGCTCGACGACACGGGGAAGTAGTGGCCGTCGCAGGAGCGCACGCAGAATGCCTTGGACGGGCCGGTGTTCTCGGCGCGCACGCGGCTGTCGTCGCCGGCATTCAACTGCTCGAAAAAGCCGTTCGGCGCGGGCGGCGGCGCGGCGCCCTCGATGGCGCGGCTGATGCCGCCGAACAGACGATCGAAAAAACCCGCAGAGGCGGATTGCGGCATGGTCAAAACCGCGAGCACCAGCGCTCCGGCGCCGACAACCACCCGAAAAGCTTGCCTTTTACCGGCCCACGCCATGACGACCCTGCCTTCGCCTCAATTCCAACGCCGCACCAACGCCTCATCATGGCGAAAGTTGCGCGGAACCGGGCCTCGAGCCGGCGGCACCATAGCGTCGGCATGGTAAAGGCGCGGTTAGTGGCGTCCCTGCCGCGCCGCGGCGGTAACCGGCGACGCTTCGAAGCGCCGTCGCGCGGTTACAGCAGCTTTATTTGATATCCCGCTTGACGCCGTCCACTGTCGCGCCACATCGTGCGGTCTGCGGAGGTGGATGATGGGTTTGTTCGATGCGCTCGGCGGCGTCGTCAAAGGCGTGCTGCAGCAGGAAGGCGGCCAGCTCGAAGGCGCGCTGCTGTCGCAGGTTCTCGCCAACACCAATCTCGGCGATCTCGGCGGCCTGGTGCAGAAGCTGCAAAGCGGCGGGCTGGCCGGTGAGGTGGCCTCGTGGCTCGGCAACGGCTCGAACATGCCGGTGACCGCGGAGCAGCTTCAGGCCGCGCTCGGCAACAGCCATGTTCAGGACATCGCGCGCTCGATGGGCATCCCGGTCGAGACGCTGATGCCGATGCTGGCGCAGCAACTGCCCGCGCTGATCGACAAGCTCAGCCCCAATGGCAGGCTGGCCGCACCGGCCGCCTGATCCCAGGTTCTATCCAACGGAGGAAACCGGAATGCTCAAATCGCTCAATCATGGCGTGGCGGCCGCTGTCGCGGCGCTGGTGGCGCTGGCCGTCTGGCCCGCGGCGCCGGCCTCGGCGCTGACGATGCAGGAATGCAGCGCCAAATACGAGGCCGCCAAGAAGGCGAATACGCTTGGCACCATGAAGTGGAACGACTTCCGCAAGGCGCAGTGCGGCGACACGGCGGCGGCGGCGCCGGCAACAACAACAACACCGCCGCCGCCCGCCCCCGCCACGGCGGCGAAGCCTGCAGCGACGCCGCCCGCAGCCGCCAAGCCTGCGGCGCCAGCAACCGCCGCCGTCTTCCCCAAGGCGGTCGATCCGAAATACGCCAAGGAAAAAGCCGGCACCGCGCGCGAGAAAACCTGCGTCGATCAGTACAACGCCAACAAGGCGAACAACGCCAATGGCGGCATGAAGTGGACCGAAAAGGGCGGCGGCTACTGGAGCGCCTGCAACAAGGCGCTCAAGGGCGCCTGAACCATTCGCTTCGATGAAAAGCCGCCGGGTTCGCGCCCGGCGGTTTTTTTATTGAGAAGGCGTGTGGAGGACCGGGCCTAGAATTTTTCGCTGCCGCGCTGCCGTTCGGCGTCGGGAAAATCGCGGTACAGCGCGAAGCGCGCATTCTGCGCCAGAGAATTGACGCCGAAGTGGAAGCCTTCGACCGGCTCGCCGCGTGACGCGACGTGGCCGAAGGCGCGGTCGAGCTGGGCGAGGTCGCGCACCTCCATCATCAGATGGAATTCGCCGAGCCCCTCGCCGCCGAGGCCGAGCTTGCGCCGCGTCAGCCGCCAGCTTTCGATCAGGTCCTGCGATTGCAGATAACCCAGGTATTTGGCAACGCCGTCGCTGAAATCGGTGTCGCGCACGCCCGGTTTCAGGTCGCACCACGCATGATAAATGTTCATTACAGCCGTTACCCTATTTGCGGCCTTCCAGCGCCATGCGCACGGCGAGGCCGCCGAGCATGGTGCCCATGATCCAGCGCTGCGCCAAGAGCCACCTCGGTCGCGTCATCAGGAATGTCGCAATCGAGCCGGCGGCACAGGCGATCATCGAATTGATGACGATGCTGATGACGATGTGCGTGGAGCCGAGCACGAGCGATTGCAGCAGCACATTACGCTCGGGGTCGATGAAATTCGGCAGCAGGGCGAGGTAGAAGATCGCCATCTTCGGATTGAGCAGGCTGGTCACCAGCCCGGCGAGGAACAGCCGGCGCGGGCCGACTGGCGGCAGGGTGCGCACCTGGAACGGCGACTTGCCGCCCGGCCGTAGCGCCTCGAAGGCGAGCCAGCCGATATAGGCGGCGCCGGCAAAGCGCAGCACGTCATAGGCATAAGGCACCGCGAAGACGATGGCGGTCAGGCCGAAGGCTGCACACAGCAGGAAGATGACGAAGCCGACGGCGACGCCGGAGAAGGCGATCAGCCCGGCGAGGCGGCCCTGCGTGATGGCGCGCGAGATCATGTAGATCATGTTCGGCCCCGGCGTCAGCACGACGGCGAAAGCGAGAGAGGCGAAGGCGAAAAGGGAAGTGGTGGTGGGCATGGAATCCGTTCGGCTTGTCTCTTAGACTGTCTCCGGCCTCATCCTGAGGAGCCGCGCGCTACGCGCGGCGGCTCGAAGGATGGGTCGGCCTCATGGTTCGAGCCGCGCGGGCTGCGCCGCGTTCCTCACCATGAGGGTTGGATCAATGCGCCTCGTCCCAGTTGTCGGCGGCGCGCGCTTCGACCTGCAATGGCACGTTCATGGCGATGGCCGGGTGCGGCGCGCTTTCCATGACGTCCTTGATGATCGGCAGCGTGTCGGCGACTTCCTTCTCGGGTACCTCGAAGATCAATTCGTCGTGCACCTGCAGCAGCATTTTCGCGTTGAGTTTTGCCAGCGCGAGTTCGCCCTCCATGCGCATCATGGCGCGACGGATGATGTCGGCGGCCGAGCCCTGCAGGCGCGCATTGATGGCGGCGCGCTCGTTGAAGGCGCGCAGCGACGGATTCGACGCTTTGATGTCCGGGTAATGGCACTTGCGGCCGAACAAAGTGAGCACATAGCCGTGCGTGCGGCAGTACTCGCGCGTTTCATCCATGTAGTCGCGGATGCCGGGGAAGCGCTCGAAATACTTCTTGATGTACTCGCCCGCTTCGCCGCGCTCGATGCCGAGCTGGTTGGCGAGGCCGAAAGCCGAGATGCCGTAAATAATGCCGAAGTTGATGGCCTTGGCGCGGCGGCGCACTTCGCCCGGCATGTCCTTGACCGGCACGCCGAACATTTCGGACGCCGTCATGGCGTGAATGTCGATGCCGTCCTTGAATGCCTGCCGCAGCGTCGGCACGTCGGCGACCTCGGCGAGCAGGCGCAGTTCGATCTGCGAATAGTCGGCCGACACCAGCTTGTTGCCGGCCGCGGCGACGAAAGCCTTCCTGATTTTCCGGCCTTCCTCGGTGCGGATCGGGATGTTCTGCAAATTCGGCTCGGACGATGACAGGCGTCCGGTCGAGGTGGCGGCCAGCGAATATGACGTGTGCACGCGGCCGGTGTTCGGATTGACGTAGTTCGGCAGCGCCTCGGTATAGGTCGAGCGCAGCTTCGACACCTGACGCCAGTCGATGATGACCTTCGGCAGCTTATGGCCCTGCTCGGCGAGCTCCTCGAGCTCGCGCGCGGTGGTGGACCATTGTCCGGTCTTGGTCTTGGAGCCGCCGGGCAGGCCGAGCTGGCCGAACAGGATATCGCCAAGCTGCTTGGGCGAGCCGGGATTGACCGGCGTGCCGGCGATCTCGTTGATCTCCTCCTCGAGCGCGACCTGCCTCTTGCCGAAGTCGTTGGACAATTTCGCCAGCACGGCGCGGTCGATGGAAATGCCACGGCCTTCCATGCGGCCGAGCACCGCCGGCATCTGCCGCTCCAAAGTCTCGTAAACGGCGGTGACCTGTTCGGCGGCCATGCGCGGCTTAAGGCCGTGCCAGAGGCGCAGGATGATGTCGGCATCCTCGGCGGCGTAGGTCGCGGCGCGGCCGATCGGCGTCGCCTCCGCGGTGAACAGCGCCTTGTCCTTGTTCTTCACGTCATTGAAGCGCGACGGCATGCGGTCGAGATAGCGGCTGCCGAGCGCCGCCGTGTCGTGCCCGCCCTTGCCGGCGTCGAGCACGTAGGAGATCAGCATCACGTCGTCGGTGGCGCCGAGATCGATGCCGCGGGTGCTCAGCACCAGCCGGTCGCGCTTGATGTCGTGGCCGATCTTGGTGACGCAGTTGTCCTCGAGCAGCGGCTTGAGGATGGCGAGAGCTGTGTGCTCCTCGATCTGGCCGTCGCTGAGCTTGGCGGCGAACAGGCCGGACTGGTCGCCTTCGCTGGCGTCGCGGTGGCCGAGCGGCAGATAGTAGGCTTCGTTCGGCGCCACGGCGAATGCCAGGCCGCAAAGCGAGGTCTGCAAGGGATCGAGCGCGCTGGTCTCGGTCTTGATGGCGAGCGTGCCGGTGTCGAGAGCGCGCGCGATCAGCGCCTTGAGCGCATCGGCCGTATCGATGGCGCTGTATTTGCCCATGTCGAAGGGTGCGTTGCGCAGCCGCTCGAGACGGCGGGCGGCGAGGGAAATGGGGGTGAGCGCCGCGCCGGGCTCACTCCCTCCCCCGCTTGCGGGGGAGGGTTGGGGAGGGGGTGCAAATAGATCGCCGGTTCCCCCTCCCGCCGGCCTTTGGCCGGCGACCTCCCCCGCTTGCGGGGGAGGTGAAGAGAGTTTGGCATCCGCGCTGATCGCGCCCGCGTCGATGCCGGTCTTCTCGGCGATGCGGCGGGTGATGGTGGTGAACTCCATCGCCTTGAGGAAGGCGATGAGGTTCTTGTAGTCCGGCTCGTGCACGGCGAGGTCGGCGACGTCGGTGTCGAGCGGCACATTCCGGTCGAGCGTGACGAGGCGCTTGGAAACGCGCGCCTGCTCGGCGAACTGGATGATGTTCTCGCGGCGCTTCGCCTGCTTGATCTCGGACGCGCGCGCCAGCAGGGTTTCGAGATCGCCATAGGTGCCGATCAGTTCGGCGGCGGTCTTGGGCCCGATGCCGGGAACGCCGGGCACGTTGTCCGAGGTGTCGCCGATCAGCGCCTGCGCCTCGATCACCTTCTCCGGCGGCACGCCGAACTTCTCGATCACCTCGGCGCGGCCGATGCGCTTGTCCTTCATGGTGTCGTACATGACGACGGTGTCGCCGACGAGCTGCATCAGGTCCTTGTCGGAGGAGACGATGGTCGTCGTGGCGCCGGCCTCGCAGGCCAGCCGCGCATAGGTCGCGATGAGGTCGTCGGCCTCGTAGCCGGCCTGCTCGAGGCACGGGATTTCGAAGGCGCGCACGGCGTCGCGGATCAGCGGGAATTGCGGGCGCAGGTCTTCCGGCGCTTCCGGACGGTGCGCCTTGTAGTCGGGGTAGAAATCGGTGCGGAAGGTCTTCTCGGACTTGTCGAAAATGACGGCGAGATGAGTCGGCTTCTCCTCCGGCTTCATCTCTGCCAGCAGCTTCCACAGCATGTTGCAGAATCCGAGCACGGCATTTACCTGCAGGCCATCCGACTTGCGGGTCAGCGGCGGCAGCGCGTGGTAGGCGCGGAAAATGTAGCCCGAGCCGTCGACCAGGAAGACGTGATCGCCCTTTTTCAGCGCGCGGCCGTCGGGGCTTGCCGGCGCGGCAGCGGCTGGAGCCGGAGCCTTTGACTTGGCGGCGGATTTCGGGGCGGCTTTGGACGTTTTGGATGTTGGCATGGCCCGAATGTGGGCCGGAGCGCGGGATGAATCAATGCGCCTGATCTGGCCTGTGGACTCGCGACGAACTCGGAGTGCTCCCTCTCCCCTTGGGGGAGAGGGTTGGGGTGAGGGGGCAAGTGCCTATCGGTAGTTTGTAACCCCTGCTTCGCAATCCGACCTCTCCCTGTGGGAGAGGTGAAGAAAGACTACTCCGCTGGCTGCATGGCCAGGCGCGGTTCGTGCTTTTTCTTGTCCGGAACCAGCCAGAACATGGCCGGTCGCTCGAACAGGAATTTCAGCGGCGTGAAGCGCACGGCCCAGAAGATCGCCAGCGCCCCGATCACGCCGGTGGCGGTGACCAGCGCCGAGATGGTGCCGATGTCGGTGACGATGCCGGTCTTGGTGAGGACGGTGCGGCTCGCCGCCATCGGCAGGAAGAAGGCGAGATAGATGACGATCGAGTTGCGGCCGCAATAGCGCAGCGGCTTGAACACATCGTGCTGCGCCAGCAGCGCCGAAACGGTGACGACCGCCACCGCGCCGATCAGGCCGAGCGTCAGCGAATAGAATGGCAGCGCCGCAACGCCGGCTTTCACCAGCAGGCCGTTGCCGATGCCCCAGATCACCAGGCCGGTCATGGCCAGCGCCGGGGCGGACTGCGCCCGCGCGGCGATAGCGAAGATGTACCGCGCGGCGATGTAGCCCGTATAGAAATAGACGAAGCGCGAGGCGAATTCGTCCGGCACCATCCAACCGGTCTGCACCTGCGAAATTTCCATCGCGGCGCCGATGAGCCAGATTACCGGCCATGGCACGCGCTTCGTCAGCTTCACGACGATGAAGAAGATCGGCAGCAGGTAGATGAACCACAGAGTGCCGAAAGGTTCGACGAACGACATGAGGTAAGCGTGCGCCACGCCCATGACGCCCTGTTCGGCGATGAAGCCCGGCGCCTTGAAGGCGAATTGAATCGCGGTCCACAGCAGATAGAAATAGAAGAAGTGAACAACCTTGCGATCGATGTAGGTGCGCCAGTCGCGATCGATCACCTTGGCAAGGAACAGGCCCGAAATGAGGAAGAAGTCGGGCATGCGGAACGGCCGCGCGAATTCGACGACGTGGTGCAACCAGCCTTCCTTGCCGGTCACCGCTTCGACGCCGAGCGTCGAATGCATCATCACGACGAAGACGATGCAGAAGCCCTTGGCGTAATCGACCCAGTCGACCCGCCCATCGTGTATGCCGGTGTGCAATTCGTTCTGCATTTTATCCGTCCCGTTCATGATGACATTGTGACGGGCCAAGGTTTCACTCCCCTTTACGCGCCTGAATAAAATGGGGCCGGTTTGAGGCAACTCGCAATCGCGAAACGGCTCTGCTAGACCGCCGCCGGTGGCCCCGATATCATTTGATTAACCAACGGCGGCCGGATGGGTGTGGTTAAGATATGCGCGTTGCGATGATCGGTTCAGGTTATGTGGGTCTCGTGTCGGGAGCCTGCTTCGCGGACTTCGGCCACGAAGTGATATGCGTCGACAAGGACAAGTCGAAGATCGACGCGCTCAACGGCGGCCATGTGCCGATCTACGAGCCGGGACTGACCGAACTGGTGGCAACCAACGTCAAGGCCGGGCGGCTCAAATTTACCATGGACCTCGCCGCCGCGGTCAAAAAGACCGACGCGGTGTTCATCGCCGTGGGCACGCCGTCGCGCCGCGGCGACGGTCACGCCGATTTAACATTCGTTTACGATGCCGCGAAGGAGATTGCCGCCGCGGTCGATGGCTTCACCGTCGTCGTCACCAAGTCCACCGTGCCGGTCGGCACGGGCGATGAGGTCGAGCGTATCATCCGCGAAGCGCGGCCCGACGCGTCCGTTGCGGTGGTGTCGAACCCTGAGTTTCTGCGCGAAGGCGCGGCCATCAAGGACTTCAAGCATCCCGACCGCATCGTGGTCGGCACCGACGACGAGCGCGCGCGGGCGGTGATGTCGGGGCTGTATCGGCCGCTCTATCTGAACCGCTCGCCGGTGATGTTCACCGGGCGGCGCACCGCGGAGCTGATCAAATACGCGGCCAATGCGTTCCTCGCCACCAAGATCACCTTCATCAACGAGATCGCCGATCTCGCCGAGAAGGCGGGCGCCGACGTGCAGGAGATCGCGCGCGGCATCGGCCTCGACAACCGCATCGGCGGCAAGTTCCTGCATGCCGGCCCCGGCTATGGCGGATCGTGTTTCCCCAAGGACACGCTGGCGCTGCTCAAGACCGGACAGGATCACGACACGCCGCTGCGCATCATCGAGGCGGTGGTGGCGGTGAACGACAACCGCAAGCGCGCGATGGCGCGCAAGGTCTCGCACGCGCTGAACGGCGATATCCGCGGCAAGACCATCGCCGTGCTCGGCCTGACCTTCAAGCCGAACACCGATGACATGCGCGAGGCGCCGTCGATCCCGCTGATCGCGGCCCTCCAGGACATGGGCGCGCAGGTGCGGGCCTACGATCCGGTCGGTATGGAGCAGTCGCGCGCCTATCTCAAGAACGTGGCCTTCTGCAACGACGCGTACGATTGCGCGCAAGGCGCCTCGGCGCTGGTGATCGTCACCGAGTGGGAGCAGTTCCGCGCGCTCGACTTCGCGCGTCTCAAGGACGCGATGGTCAAGCCGGTGCTGGTCGATCTGCGCAACATCTACCAGCCCGACGAACTCGCCCGCCACGGCTTCGCCTATGAAGGCGTCGGCCGCGGTTCAGCAGGATGACGGCGTCGTGAGATACTGCACGCAGGCGCTGCTGCGCGGCGTCGCGTACAGATTATCGGTGAGATTGATCGGCCCCGTGATCGCCCCGCCAAATAGCGGCGTGTAGGTGTAGCTGACCTCGGCATAGATCAGATAACACGGGAAGCTGTTGCACGGCTTGGTCGTCTTGAACTGCGACGGCAGGTTCGACCACGCCGCGCCGGCGGTGTAGGCTGCGCCCTGCGTGGCATAGCTCCAGCTGACGACCGCGTTGGCGGTCGAGGTCATCTTGATCTGCGTGATCTTGCTAGTCACCGAACTTGACGGGAACGGCGACAGGATCGCGGCGGTGGCGCCGACGATCGACGCCATATCCGTGGTGCCGATATTGTTGGTGCCGGTGGTGTACTGATTGGTGATCGTGGCCAGCGCCGCGGTCGCCGAGCGGACCTTGATATGGACCGCGAAGGCCCGCCCGATGTCGTAGGTCGAAAGCATCGTCAGCAGCAGGAACGGGGCAATGATGGCGAACTCGATGGCGGCGACGCCGTCGATTCCTCGCGCAAAACGTCGCAGCAGTTTCGATCCGGTCATCAGGACAACCTAATAGGACGGCTCGACCCGGAATGCGGTCACGCCCAGCATTTCGGCCTGGTTGTTCGGCAACGTGGCAAAGGAGAAGCCAAGTGGCCCCGATATCACCGTCCAGGGATAGACGAGCTGCACCACCATCACCTGGCCCGGCGTGCCGGGGCTGTAGGCCCAGTTCATGACCGGATTGCCGTTGTTGTAGAGCGCCGGCGCCGACGTGCTGGCGCTGGCGAAATCGCTGTAGCTTTGCACGATCACGATCAGATTGGCGCAGGTGAAGATCGCGCTCGGCAGGTAGTTGTTGCAGATCGACTGCTTGTACTGCGTCTGCGACAGGTTTTGGCCGCTGTTGGTCAGGAACAGCCGGCCGGCCTCGATGGCGGCGTTCTGCAGCGCCTGCTGGGCGAACATATAGATGCAGAGTTGGAAGATCGCGATCAGGGTGCCGAGAAACAGCGGCGCGATCATCGCGAATTCAACGGCGGTCGCGCCGCGCTGCGCCCGGCCAAATCGCCGGAGCGCCCGGCCACGACGCGCGCAGCTTTGACGGGTCGCATGCATGCGCGCGACATGTGCATTTTCGAGTAAATATCGTCTTTATTATCTCTATATTTGACTTCGAATAGGCTGTCGGCGTTCGCTTATTTATTGATTCTTTATGGCGGCGCGCCGGCATGCTGGACCTTATCAAGCGACGACTGGCCGGGCTGAGATCCGCCCTGTGGGGCGGTCGCCTACGGAATTTCGCGCGCGACCGGCGCGGTAACATCGCGATCATCACGGCGCTATCGGCGTTGCCCATGCTGGCGACCATGGGCTGCATGGTCGATTTCACGATCGCGTCCATGGTCAGAATCAAGCTGAACAACGCCGCCGACGCCGCGGCGCTGGCGACGGTCTCGTCGGCCTCGCCGGTGGTGGCGACGGCGAAGGCCAGCAATTCCGTCTCGAACGGCAAGGCATTCGCGGACAGCTTCTTCAATGCGGTCGCGAACAGCCTGATCTCGTCGTTCAAGCTCAGCGTCACCGAGACATCGACGGTGACCCTGAGCTCCCGCACGGTCACGGCCACCGTAAGCTATACCGGGACCTATCCAGCCTATTTCCTCGGCCTGATCGGCAAGTCGACGATCGCGCTCGCCGGCACCTCGACCGCCGCCTATACGCTGCCGGCCAACATCGACTTCTACCTGATGATCGATGTGTCCGGCTCGATGGGTATGGCGTCGACGAATGCCGAGCAGGTGAGGCTGCAGTCGGTCAATCCCGACAATCTCAGCGACTATCCTTCAGGCTGCACTTTCGCCTGCCACTTCTCCGGCAGTCAGGGCTTCCAGATCTCGCGCATCGGCACGACGCCGGCGAATATCTCCAGCGGCACCTATCCGACCAACAGTTCTCGCATCAACTGGTCGGCGACGCCCGTCAGTTCCTGCGCGAGCCCGGGTACGACATCGTGCATCCAGTTGCGTGCCGATGCGGTCGGCTACGCCGTCAATGCGCTGCTGACGCAGGCCAACACGACGCAGACGAATACCGGAACACCCAACCAGTTTCGTGTCGGCATCTACCCCTTCATTCAGTACCTTTGCAGCGCCTCGAACGGCAGCAGCAATTCGTGCTCGGTCGGACTGACGACCAGCCTGACCGGCTCGACGATCACGAGCTTCGCCGCGCAGCTCGCGAACCTGCTGGACACCGGCGCCAATGCGACGCTCGGCTCCGGCGGTACGCATTACGAAAACGCCTTCAGCAAAATGCTGTCCAGCGTCTTGCCCGCGACCGGCGGCACAGGGACGTCGACAAGCCCGCTGACATATCTCTTCATTATCGGCGACGGCTCGCAGGACTATCAAACGCAGTGGAACGGCAACTGGTCGTCGCAGAACTGGAGCCCCACGGCGGCGGTGCCCTATCAGAACTCGGCCACCATTATTCCGCCGAACTCCGTCGACTCGACGGACTACTGCGCCCAGATCAAGGCGCGTGGCATCACCATTTCGGTGCTCTATATTCCGTACCAGACCATCGGCAACGCCAACGCCTCATTCGCGAGCAACGAGGACGGCTATGCCAACGCCAATATTCCGAAAGTTCCGGCGGCGCTGCAGAGCTGCGCCTCGCCGAGCTTTTTCTTCACCGCCAGTACGCCCGCGGCCATCCAGTCCGCGCTGCTGACCATGTTTCAGCAGGCCGTGAGCACCGCGCACATCTCGCAATAGCCGCGGAGGCGTGTATAAGCACGCGCTGTGCGAAGCTTCGATTCACCCCTGCCGATCGACGACGCGCTGCCGCGCCTCATTGGGGCGCTGCGCGTGCGTGAGGCCGCCGTGCTGGTGGCGCCGCCCGGCGCCGGCAAGACCACACGTGTGCCGCTGGTGCTGATCGACGAAGCCTGGGCCGCCGGAAAGAAAATCCTGCTGCTGGAGCCGCGCCGGCTGGCGGCCCGTGCCGCCGCGGCGCGCATGGCGGCGACGCTGGGCGAGCAGGTCGGCGAGACGGTTGGCCTGCGCGTGCGCTTCGGCTCGAAGATTTCGAAGAAGACCCGCATCGAGGTTGTCACCGAAGGCGTGTTTACCCGCCTGGTGCTCGACGATCCCTCGCTCGACGGCATCGCCGCCGTGCTGTTCGACGAATTTCATGAACGGTCTCTGGATGCCGATCTCGGGCTCGCTCTGGCGCGCGACGTGCAACAGGGTCTCCGCGACGATCTCAAGGTGCTGGTGATGTCGGCGACGCTCGACGGCGCGCGCGTCGCGGCGCTGATCGGCGACGCGCCGATCGTCGAGAGCGAGGGCCGCGCCTTTCCGGTGGAGACGCGTTATCTCGGCCGCAGCCCGACGGAGCGCATCGAGCGGCAGGTGGCCGATGCGGTGAAACGTGCGCTGCGCGCCGACGCCGGTTCGGCGCTGGTCTTTCTGCCCGGCGCCGGCGAAATCCGCCGCACCGAGACGATCCTCAAGGACGAAGTGCGCGACGCGGACGTCGACATCGTCGCGCTCTATGGCGCGCTGGAGGCACGCGACCAGGATCGCGCTATTTCGCCGGCGCCGCCCGGCAAGCGCAAGGTGGTGCTGGCGACTTCGATCGCCGAAACCTCGCTGACCATCGAAGGCGTCCGCGTCGTCATCGACTCGGGGCTGGCGCGGGTGCCGCGCTATGAGCCGGATGTCGGTTTGACGCGGCTGGAGACCGTCCGGGTGTCGCGCGCCGCCGCCGACCAGCGCCGCGGCCGCGCCGGCCGCACCGAGCCCGGCGTTTGCTACCGTTTATGGGACGAGCCGCAGACCGGCTCGTTCGACGCCTATACCCGGCCGGAGATTCTCTCCGCCGACCTGTCCAGTTTCGTGCTCGATCTGGCGCAATGGGGCGCCGGCGCCGCCGCCGGGCTCTCATTCCTTGATGCGCCGCCGTCCGCCGCCATGAAGGAGGCGAAGGCATTGCTGACTGAGCTCGGCGCGCTCGATGCGCAGGGCCGCATCACCGAGGAAGGCCGCAAGCTGCGGGCCCTGCCATTGCCGCCGCGGCTGGCGCGCATGGTGGTGGATGCCGGCGAACAGGGCGCGGGCGATCAGGCGGCGAACATCGCGGCAATCGTCACGGAGCGCGGGCTTGGCGGCGACGACGTCGATCTCACGCATCGTCTCGATCAATTCCGGCGCGAGCGTTCGCGCCGCGCCGACGACGCGCGGGCGATGGCGAAGCGGTGGGCCTCCGGCAAGGGCGGCGGCGATATGTCCGTCGGCGCTATCCTTTCGCTCGCTTACCCGGAGCGCGTCGCCAAAAATCGCGGCGCGAGCGGCGCGTTCCTGCTGGCGAACGGCCGCGGCGGCAATGTCGATCCGGCATCGACGCTGGCCCGCCAGCCTTTCATCGTCGTCGCCGAATTGACCGGCACGGCCAACAACAGCCGCATCGTTCTGGCTGCGCCGATCACGTTCGAAGAAATCGAGCGGCGCTTCGCCGGCAGGATCGAAGACCGTGATGCCGTCACTTTCGATAGTGCCTCGGCGTCCCTGCGGGCGCGGCGCACGCGGCGGCTCGGTTCGATCGTGCTCGCCGAGCAGGTCAAGCAGGTGGCGCCGGATGAAGGCACTGCGCGCATCTTCGCAGAGGGCCTGATCGCGCAAGGTCTCGGCAAGCTCGACTGGAGCAAGGCGGCGCTTCAATTGCGCACGCGCGTTCAATTCCTGCGCAAGGCTGAAGGCGACGAGTGGCCGGACCTGTCCGATGAAGGTCTAGCGCTATCCGCCGCCGATTGGCTCGAGCCGCTGCTGATCGACAAGACATCGCGCGGGCAGATCGGCGCCGGCGAGTTGTTCGATGCTGTCAGCAACCTGGTGCTGTGGAATCTGCGCCGCCGCCTCGATGACGAAGCGCCGACCCACTTCACCGCGCCGACCGGCACCAACGTCGCCATCGACTACGAGGCGGAGCAGGGACCGACCATTTCCATCCGCTTGCAGGAGCTGTTCGGTCTGTCCAAGCATCCGTCGATCGCCGGCGGCCGCATCCCGCTGGTCATCGAATTGCTGTCGCCCGGTCACAAGCCGGTTCAGATCACCCGCGACCTGCCGGGCTTCTGGCGCGGCTCCTATGCCGACGTCCGCACCGACATGCGCGGGCGGTACCCGCGTCACCCCTGGCCGGACGATCCGGCCTCGGCGCTGCCAACCCGACGGGCCAAACCCCGTGGGACATAAGCCGCGGGCGTTTAAACTGTCACAGGAAGACTGTGTCCGCCTTTTTCCGGCCGGTTTGCCGGAGCAATTTGGCTGCGAGAGGCGTTAGGGTAATCAACTGGCAATTCCCGCCGCCTATTGTCGCGACAATTTCCTGCCCATTTCCGGCTATCCCCTTCGAGGAATTAATGTATCCGACCCCAAAGCCTTCGCTTAAGCCGAATACCTATGCCTACGAGTCCTCGCCGCTGGTGAAGCCGACCGGCTTCCGGGAATACGACGCGCGCTGGCTCCTGGAAAAAGAAATCAACCTGATGGGTGTTCAGGCCCTCGGCATGGGCCTCGGCACGCTGATCAAGGAAATGGGCGTCAAGCCGGAGATCGTCACCGGCCACGACTTCCGCGGCTATTCCGCCTCGGTGAAGATGGCGCTGATCTCGGGCCTGCTCGCGGCCGGCTGCAAGGTGCACGACATCGGCCTGTGCATGACGCCGATGGCCTATTTCGCGCAATTCGAACTCGACGTGCCCTGTGTCGCCATGGTCACGGCCTCGCACAACGACAATGGCTGGACCGGCGTGAAGATGGGGGCAAACCGGCCGCTCACTTTCGGCCCGAAGGAAATGACCCGGCTGAAGGAGATCGTGCTCGGGGCGAAGTTCGATCTCTCCGGCAACGGTTCGTATCATTTCGTCGAGAATTTCCCGGAGCGCTACATCGCCGATCTCACCAAGCGGCCGAAGATCAAGCGCAAGCTCAAGGTCGTCGCCGCCTGCGGCAACGGTACAGCCGGCGCTTTCGCCCCGCGCATTCTCGAAGCCATCGGCTGCGAGGTGGTGCCGCTCGATTGCGAGCTCGACCACACCTTCCCGCGCTACAATCCGCACACCGAAGACATGAAGATGCTGCACGCCATGCGCGACGCGGTGCTCATGAACAAGGCCGACGTCGCGCTCGGCTTCGACGGCGACGGCGACCGCTGCGGCGTCGTCGATAACGAGGGCGAGGAGATTTTCGCCGACAAGGTCGGCGTCATGCTGGCGCGCGACATGTCGGCGTTGCACAAGAATTCGACCTTCGTCGTCGACGTGAAATCAACCGGCCTGTTCCTCACGGATCCGGTGCTGAAGGCAAACGGCGTCAAGGCGGATTACTGGAAGACCGGCCATTCCTACATCAAGCGCCGCGTCAACGAGCTCGGCGCCGTCGCGGGTTTCGAGAAGTCGGGCCACTTCTTCTTCAACAAGCCGTTCGGCCGCGGCTATGACGACGGCATGATCTTCGCGCTGGCGGTTTGCGACATGCTCGACCGCAACCCCGACAAGACCATGGCCGACCTGCGCAAGGCGCTGCCCAAGACCTGGGGCTCGCCGACCATGGCGCCGCATTGCGACGACGAGAAGAAATACGGCATCGTCGATGCGGTGGTGAAGCACTTCGAGGACATGAAGAAGGACGGCATACGCTTCGCCGGCCAGCCGATCCGCGATCTCGTCACCGTCAACGGCGTGCGCGTCACGGTCGAGGACGGCACCTGGGGTCTGGTGCGCGCGTCGTCGAACAAGCCGGAATTGGTGGTCGTCGTCGAAAGTCCGGTGTCGGAAGCGCGCATGCGCGAGATGTTCAAGGCGGTGGACGGCGTGCTGCGCACGCATCCGGAAGTCGGCGAGTATAATCAGACGATTTGACCTAAGTGTCGTCCCGGGCGACCGAAGGGAGGCCCGGGACCCATACTCCGCAGCCAATCGATGGGTCACGGCGTATGGGTCGCCGCCTTAGGCGTTCGAAGAACGCCGTCCTTTGGACGGCTATGCGCGGGGACGACGGAGCGAACTATCTTTCCCTGCCGTCCGCCCTTGTGCTGTGACACACTCCCGCCATGCGCATTGCCATTCTCGGCGCCGGCCCGGCCGGCCTTTACCTCTCGTTCCTGATCAAGCGCCGCGCGCCGAACGCGGACGTCACCGTCATCGAGCAGAACCCGGCCGACGCCACTTTCGGTTTCGGCGTGGTGTTCTCTGACCGGGCGCTGGAATTCCTGCGCGAGGACGATGAGGAAACCTACGCCGCCATCGTGCCGGCGATGGTGTCCTGGCGCGATATGACGCTCAACCATCCCGCCGAGCGCATCGTCATCGATGGCATCGGCTTCGCCGCCATCGAGCGCCTGAAGCTGCTGCAACTGCTGCAGGCGCGCGCCGCGTCGGCGAATGTCACGGCGATCTATGGCTGCGCGGTGAAGTCGCTGGACGAACTCGATGACTTCGATGTCGTCATCGGCGCCGACGGCGTCAATTCGCTGGTGCGGCGTACCTATGCGAGGGAGCTTGGCGCGAGCGTCGGGCATCTCACCAATCGCTTCGCCTGGTTCGGCACCGGGCAGGTGTTCGAGACACTGACGCAGACTTTCGTCGATACCGAATGGGGCCCGTTCAACGCGCATCATTATCGCTACGCGCCGGACCGCTCAACCTTCATCGTCGAGACCGGCGCCGACACTTTTGCGCGCGCCGGCCTCGCGAGTATGACTCAGGCGCAATCGCAGGCCTTCTGCGAGAAGATTTTTGCCGCAACGCTCGATGGCGAGCCGCTGATAACCAATAATTCGATCTGGCGGCAGTTTCCTCTGATCCACAACGAACGCTGGTCGCACGGCAAGTATGTGCTGATGGGCGACGCGCTGCACACCGCTCATTTTTCTATCGGTTCCGGCACGCGCCTCGCGCTGGAAGACGCCATCGCTCTCGGCAAGGCGCTCGCCGCGCATCCCAAGGACACCTCGGCGGCTTTTGCCGCCTACGAGGAGGCGCGGCGGCCGGTGCTGGAGAAGCTCGTCGGCGGCGCCAATGACAGCGCGGCCTGGTACGAGAATTTCGGCGCGCATATGAAGCTTGTGCCCGCCGATTTCGCCATGAGTTACATCACGCGCTCGGGCCGCGTCGACATCGAGCGGCTGCGCAAATTGTCGCCGCAGTTTGTGACATGGTGGGAGAAGGCAAATACATAACGGGCAGCGTCATTCACTCGCTGCAGTCGCCGCCCGGCTTGTGGATCTTGACGGCGGAAAGGACAATTGTATTGCGCGACCACGCCAGTCTGATGTCGGCAGTGCCGCCCGTGGGGCAGGCATTGCTGTCGTTCTTGCGCCATAGCGGCGTGCGCGCCATTAGCGTCTTGTAGTTCGGGAAAATGCCTTTCCACGCGCCCAGGCCGGCTGGCAGGCGCTTCTCCAGCGTCTTGCGCCAGGAGTCCGTATCGACGTCGGTCCAGCGGCCGTCGCGCCAAAGATAAAGGGCCTCGTGGTTGAAATTGCCGGTACCGCTTGCCGAGCCGGGAATATGCAGGAGGGTTCTTGAACCGGTGCGCAAAATCTCCGGCGTGCCGAAGGTGACGTTGTCGTCATCCGGCGCCAGCCGGAGCCGCAGCTTCCCATCGCTGCGTCGTTCGAAGATGGCGGTGCGCGTTTCGGTGACGATGTCTTTCTTGGTGGCGGCGATGGCGTAGAGCGCGTAAACGAAGGTCCGGCCGTCCACCGCGCCGACGTTGCCGAATGTCTTGACCGTGCAGGTTTCGCCTTTGAGCAGGTCCAGGGCGTCCTGGATGCAGTCGCTTCGCGCGCCGGCTTCCGTAAAGGCCACGTCGAACGGCGTCGGAGCATAGGCCGAATCGCAGGTCGTCGCTTGTGTGCCGCAGGCCCGCTCGTTCCAGCCGCGCAATGGCTTGGCCTTGGGCGCGATCGACGGCGCCAGTCTGATTGTCACATCGACAAAATGGCCGGCGCAGCCGTGAACGGCCATCACGTCGTAACTGTCCGGCCCGTAGCGACTGCCGTCCTTGAACTCGCCGGAGAGCTTCGCGATCGCCTTGGCGTCGACGTCCGGCGCATCGCGGAGCACGCCGCCGCCCAGCGTAAAACCAACCAAGCGTCCGGAAATCCAGCCGGGCCCCTTGAACACCAGCTTGTCATCCGATCTGGCGCGCGCGTCGCGGATCAGAAGCCAGCCGTCCGTGGCGCCGATGACATGAAATTCGGCGCCGACGAGATCGGTCGCGCCGGGCTCGATCGGTTCGCGTGGCGGGAGGTGGCCGACAATCGGTGCCCGCGTGCTCGGGGTGGCACGCAGGTTAGTGCCGCGAGGATCGGTGTCTTTGTTGTAGCCTCCGGTGTCGCATCGGTCGATGCCTGCGGTATCGACCTGCGTCGCCGGTGCCGGCGAAGCCAGAAAGCAAGCGATCGCCAGAATAACCCAACCGGCCCGTGTCGTTTTCGCGCAGTGCATCTTCGCCATGCTATTGCTCCATCCGCCTGCGCGCGGCAGCCGTCAGGCGTTGCGCATTTGCTTCCGCAGTGTCGGCAAACCAATTCCGGTCGAATCGAAGCCGCCATCGACGCACAGGATTTGCCCGGTGATGTAGCTCGCCCGCTCGCTCGACAGGAAGAAGATGGCCTCCGCCAGTTCCTCCTCGAGCCCGTAGCGGTTGAGCGGCATGTGGTCGTGATAGTCGGCGCGGATTTCCGGCGTGTGCACCGCCTTCGCCATCGCCGTATCCACCGGCCCCGGCGCCACGGCGTTGACGCGGATGCTGTATTGCGCGAGCTCCGCCGCCTGCTGCTTGGTCAAATGCGCCAGCCCCGCCTTGCTGGTGCCGTAGGCGGTGCGCAGCGTTGAGGCGCGGAGGCCGGAGATCGACGTGATGTTGACGATCGCGCCGCCGCCGCCGTCGCGCATTAACGGCGCCGCCGCCTGCGCGCACAAAAACGGCCCGGTCAGGTTCACCGCCATCACCCGCGACCAGTCCTCGTAGGTGACGTCGAGGATCGGCTTGAAAATCGCGATGCCGGCATTGTTGACGAGGGCATCGAGCCGGCCGAACTGGCGGGCGACGGCGTCGAAAGCCAGCATCACCGCGTCCGGCTGCGCCACGTCGCATTCGATGGCCATGATGTCGTGCTCATGGGCCAGCGCGGCATGGGCGGCGTGCAGGGTCTCGGAATTGATGTCGAGCAGCGCGACCTTGTAGCCCTCGGCCAGAAAGCGCTTCGCCGCCGCGAGCCCGATGCCGCGCGCGGCCCCGGTGACCAGCGCCACTTTGTCAGTTGTCGTCATGATGCCTCCCGTGCCCGCCATTATGAGGTAGATCAAAACAGGCCGGCCGGCTTCGCGCCAGTATGCGCACGAATTGAGGCCTGCCAAGGTCGTTATCGTTCAAGGGGTTGCCGACATGAGCCACTTTCACGCCGTCGTCTGGATCGATCACCGCGAGGCGCGGGTGTTTCACTTCAACCCGACCGAGGCGGACAAGCAGGTCATCCATCCGGACAAGCCGTCCAAACATCTGCACCACAAGGCGGGCGAACTGGGCTCGGGCCATGCCGGCGCCGATCACGATTTCCTGCATGCCGTGGCGCGGGCTTTCGCCGATGCCGGCGCGGTCCTGATCACAGGGCCCGGCAACGCCAAGAGCCAGCTCGTCAAGCACGTCGAGACCCACGACGCGGCGCTGAAGAAGCTGATCGCCGGCGTCGAGACCATCGATCACCCGAGCGACGGCCAGCTCCTTGCCCACGCCCGCAAATACTTCAAGGCCGAAGACCGCATGACGCGGTGATGGCTCCGGTCATTCCGGGGCGCGCATAGGCGCGAACCCGGAATCCAATAACATATGCCGAGTCCGCGTCTGGATTCCGGGTCCGCACCTTCGGTGCGTTCCGGAATGACGGCAACGTCAGTCGTCGCTGTCTTCCTTGAAGGTGTTGCGATAGGCGTGCGCCGGATAGACGCCGAGGATGCGCAATTCCTTGGAGAAGAAGGCGAGTTCTTCCAGCGCATGGACCAGCGCGGTGTCGTCGGGGTGGCCCTCGACGTCGGCGTAGAACTGGGTGGCGAAGAAGTTGCCGCCGACCATGTAGCTTTCCAGCTTGGTCATGTTGACGCCGTTGGTGGCGAAGCCGCCCATCGCCTTGTAGAGCGCGGCCGGCAGGTTGCGCACCCGGAACACGAAGGTGGTAATGACCTTGCCGTTGCCGGGCGTCGGCGGTTTGGCCCATTTCTTCTCCGGCGACAGCACGACGAAGCGGGTGGTCGAGTTTGACTCATCCTCGACATTCTCCTTGAGAATGTTGAGGCCGTAGATTTCGGCGGCCAGCCGCGAGCCGATGGCGGCGCGGGTGATGTCCTTGGCGTCCGAGATTTCGCGCGCCGAGCCGGCGGTGTCGGCGCCGATGACCGGCGTGAGCTTGAGTTCGCGGATGACCTTGCGGCACTGGCCAAGCGCCATCACGTGGCTCTGCACGGTCTTGATGGTTTCGAGCGTCGCGCCCTTGGGCGCCATCAACTGGTTGCGGATCGGCAGAAACCATTCGCCGATGATGTGCAGCTTCGCGGTCGGCATCAGGTGATGGATGTCGGCGACGCGGCCGGCGACCGAATTCTCGATCGGGATCATGCCGAGATCGACCTCGCCGCTTTCCAGCGCGGTGAAGCAGTCCTCGAACGTAGCGGCGGGCACCGGCTCGTGGTCGGGATAGGCTTCGCGGCAGGCGAGGTCGGAATTGGCGCCGCGCTCGCCCTGGAAGATGATTTTCTTGGTGGCCATGATCGTCCGCTCGTTCATTCTGCCGGTGCGTTACACGCTTTGGCTTGGCTTGTCATGATGCTGACGGCAGCATCTTTCGCGCCTTGTCGAGGTCCTCGGGCGTATCGACGCCGAGCGGCACCGAGCCCACCACGGCGATGTCGATCCGCATGCCGGCATCCAGCGCGCGCAGTTGCTCCAGCCGCTCGCGCTGCTCGTTGGCCGACGGCGGCAGCTTGACGAAACGCTCCAGCGCCGGCCGCTTGTAGGCATAAAGGCCGATGTGGTGGTAGTGCGGGCCGGGGCCTTCGGCGTCGGCGCGGGTGAAGGTCGTGGCGCGCAGGTGGCCGGCGGCGATCGTGGTGCCCTTGGCCTTGACCACGTTCGGGTTGGTCAGTTCGGCCGGATCGTGGATCACGGCCGCCAGCGTGGCGATATCGACGGCGGGGTCGGCGAGGGGCGCCAGGGCCGCGCGGATGTCCCCGGGCGCGATGGTCGGCAGGTCGCCCTGGACATTGACGATCCGGGCCACCCGATGCTCCGGATCGAGGGCTTCCAGAGCCTCGAAGATGCGGTCGGAGCCGGAGGCGTGGTCCGTGCTCGTCATCACCGCGCGGCCGCCGGCCTTCTCAACCGCCGCCTGCACCGCCTCGGAATCGGTCGCCACCACGACCTCGCCGATATGGGCTTCCTGCGCCCGGCGCAGCACCTGGACGATCATCGGCAGGCCGTTGATGTCCGCCAAGGGCTTGCCGGGCAGGCGGGTCGAGGCCATGCGGGCCGGTATGAGAATGATGGTCGCAGCCATGGCCTGAGGACACCAAAATGTAGCGGGTGGACGGGCTTATACGGGTTGCCACGGGGCCGGCAAACCGGCTATTTGTCCGCCAGGTTTGGTCCGCATCCCTTCCTCGGGAACCGATTTTCATGAACTCCTTCGAACTGAACAAGATTCTCGGCGCCGTGCTGGCGACCTGCCTCATGCTGCTGGCGCTGAATATCGGCGCGTCCGCGCTGTTCGCTCCCGAGAAGCCGGAAAAGCCGGGCTACAACATCGCCGTCAAGGAAGAGGGCGCGGGCGGCCCCGCCGCCGCGGGCGAGCCGGAAAAGCCGATCGCCGTGCTGCTCGCCAGCGCCTCGGTGGAAAAGGGCCAGGCCGCCGCCAAGCAGTGCGCCTCCTGCCACACCTTCGAAAAGGGCGGCCCGAACCGCGTCGGCCCGAACCTCTACGACATCATCGGCCACGAGCGCGGCACCGGCCGCGGCGGCTTCAACTTCTCGGCCGCGATGAAGGCCAAGGGCGGCAACTGGAGCTTCGAGGACCTCAACGAATTCCTCAAGAACCCGCGCGCCGCCATCCCGGGCACCAACATGACCTTCGCCGGCGTTTCGCGCGATACGGTCCGCGCCGACCTTCTCGTCTATCTGCGCTCGCTCTCGGACAGCCCGCAGCCGCTCCCGGCCGCGGCGGACGCTGGCGCCGCACCGGCCAACGGCAAACCCGCCAATGGCGCGCCGGCCAAGCCGGGCGAGGCGCCGAAGCACTAAGCGGCGCAATTATCGAACTTCGATCGAACGGCCGGGCCCAAAAGCCCGGCCGTTTCGTTACGAGCTTGTAATTGCGGCCATTGGCCACGGAGATTTGAGGACATTCAGCGCCTGCGACAGCCCCGGCTCTGGCAGGGGACCGAAAAACCGACATAATCGGAACCGAACTCGTCATGGTCGGCTTGAGCCGGCGGAACCTCGCCCTGACCCGAAATTTCGACAAGACGGCCCGCCCATGAAAATTTCACGACGCAGCCTCCTCCAATTGACCGCCGCAGCCGTCGCGGCGCCGGCCCTTGGAGGCATCGGCGCGATGTCGTGGGGAGCGGCCGCAACGGCGCAGGACAAGGCGCAGGGGCAGCCCTGGAAACATGGGCTTTCCCTGTTCGGCGATGTGAAATACCCCGCCGGCTTCAAGAATTTCGACTACGTCAACGCGTCGGCGCCGCAGGGCGGCATCGTGCGCCTCGGCGCTTTCGGCACCTTCGACAACTTCAATGAAGTCGTCGCCATGGTGAAGGGCAACCTCGCCGGCGGCGTCGGGCTCATGAGCGAATCGCTGATGACTCAGGCCTTCGACGAAGTCTCGACCGAATACGGCCTGCTCGCCGACGGCGTGCGCTATGCCGACGATTTCTCGTGGGTGACCTATCGCATCAACGCCAAGGCACGCTGGCACGACGGCAAGCCGGTCACGGTGGACGACGTCATCTTCTCCTTCAACACCTTGAAGGAGAACCGCCCGGATCTCGCCGCCTATTACAATCACGTCGTCAAGGCGGAGAAGACCGGCGAGCGCGAGATCACCTTCACTTTCGACGCGCCGGGCAACCGCGAACTGCCGCACATTGTCGGCCAGCTCACCATTCTGCCGAAGCACTGGTGGGAAGGGACAGACAACTCCGGCCGCAAGCGCGACGTCACCGCGACGACGCTGGAGCCGCCGATCGGCTCGGGCCCGTACCGCCTCAAGGAGTTCGTGCCCGGCCGCACCATCGTGTTCGAGAAGGTCGCCGACTACTGGGGCAAGGACCTCAACGTCAATATCGGCACCAACAACTTCGCGCAGATCCGCTACGAGTATTTCCGCGACATGACGGTGTCGCTCGAGGCATTCAAGGGCGACCAGATCGACTGGCGCACCGAATCCAGCGCCAAGGACTGGGCGACCGGCTACGACTTCCCGGCCGTGCGCGATAAGAAGGTGGTGCGCGAAGAATTCCCGATGACCAGCTCCGGGATCATGCAGGCTTTCGCCTTCAACATCCGCCGCGACAAGTTCAAGGATGCCCGGCTGCGCCGCGCCTTCAATTTCGTGTTCGACTTCGACGAGATGAACCGGCAGTTGTTCTACGGCCAGTACAAGCGCATCAACAGTTATTTCTACGGCACCGAACTCGCCTGTTCCGGCGTGCCGCAGGGTGCTGAGCTGGACATCCTCAACGAGGTAAAGGCTGACGTGCCGGCCGAACTGTTCACGCAAGCTTATGAAAATCCGCCGGGCGGCGGCCCCGAGGTTCTGCGCAACAATCTGCGCGCGGCGCTCGGTCTGATGCGTGAAGTGGGTTACGAGATCAAGGATACCAAACTGGTTGACAAGAGCGGCCGGCAGTTGTCTGTGGAATTCCTGCTAACGCAATCGCAAAGCCAATTCGAGCGGGTCGTTCTCACCTACAAATCATCGCTGGAGCGGCTTGGCATCGAGGTGTCGCTGCGCACCGTCGATACCTCGCAATACGAGAACCGCCTGCGCCAGTGGGACTACGACATCATCGTGTCGAGTTGGGGCCAGTCGCTGTCGCCCGGCAACGAGCAGCGCGAATTCTGGGGTTCGAAAGCGGCGGATCGTCCCGGCTCGCGCAATTCCATCGGCATCAGTAATCCGGCGGTGGACAAGCTGATCGAGCGCGTCATCTACGCCAAGAGCCGCGAGGAGCTGGTCGCGGCGACCCATGCGCTCGACCGCGTGTTGCTCTGGAACAACTATGTCGTGCCGCAGTGGAGCTATCCGTTCCAGCGCACCGCGCGCTGGGATCGCTTCAGCCGTCCCGAGAACATGCCGAAATACGCCGCATCGGCGTTTCCGACCGTGTGGTGGTGGGACGAGGCCAAGGCGGCCAAGGCGCGAAGGTGATGATTACACGGCGTCACGCGCTTCTCCTGTCTGCCGGCGCGATTGCCGCCGCTCAATGGCCGCCGCGCACCAAGGCGCAAAGCCAGCCCATCGATCTCGATGTCGAACGCCACGGCATGTCGGCCTTCGGCGATCTCGCGCTGCCGGCGGACTTCAGGCATTTCCCCTACGTCAATCCCGATGCCCCGAAGGGCGGCGCCTTCTCCGAATGCATTTCGCGGCGGACCTATAACGGCTCGTTCCTCACGTTCAATTCGCTTAACACCTACATCCTCAAGGGCGACGGCGCCTACGGCATGGACTGGACCTTCGCCACCCTGATGGTGAAGGCCGGGGATGAGCTGGACGCCATGTATGGCCTCGCCGCCAAGAGCGTGCGCATTTCCGACAACGGCGCGACCTATCGCTTCACCTTGCGCGACAAGCTGACTTTCCATGACGGCTCGCCGCTGACGGCGCATGACGTCCTCTGGTCGCTGAACACGCTCAAGGAGAAGGGCCACCCGATCATCACGCAGCTTCTGGCCGATCTCGAAAAAGCCGAAGCCGAAGGCGATGGCGTCGTGATCGCGCGCTTCAAGCCGGGCCGTGGCCGCGAGGTGCCGCTGTTCGTCGCCGGGCTGCCGATCCTGTCGAAGGCCTACTACAGCAAGAAGCCGTTCGACGAATCGACGCTCGATATTCCCCTCGGCAGCGGGCCCTACAAGGTGAGCCGCGTCGATGCCGGGCGCTATATCGAGTATGAGCGCGTGAAGGACTGGTGGGGGGCGAAGCTGCCGGTCGAAGTCGGGCAGAACAATTTCGACACCATCCGCTATGAATATTACCGCGACCGCGAGGTCGCCTTCGTGGGCTTCACGGCGCGCAACTACACCTTCCGGGAGGAGTTCACCGCGCGCACCTGGGCGACGCGTTACGACTTTCCGGCGATCAAGGACGGCCGCGTCAAGCGCGACACCACGCGCGACGACACGCCGTCAGGCGCGCAGGGCTGGTTCATCAATACGCGGCGCGACAAGTTCAAGGACCGCCGCGTGCGTGAGGCGCTGATCGACGCCTTCGACTTCGAATACACCAACAAGAACATCATGTACGACGCCTATCTGCGCACGCACTCGGTGTTTCAGAACTCGCCGATGATGGCGCAGGGGCAGCCGGGCGAGGCCGAACTGAAGCTGCTCGAGCCGTTCCGTGGGAAGGTGCCGGACGAGGTATTCGCGGCGCCGTATGTACCGCCGGTGTCCGACGCCTCGGGCCAGGACCGCCGCGTGCTGCGCCTCGCGGCCGGCAAGCTCAACGAGGCCGGCATTGTCTTGAAGGACGGCAAACGTGTGCTGCCGAACGGCCAGCCCTTCACCATCGAGTTCTTGAGCGAAGAGCCGAGCTTCAACCCGCATCATCTTGCGTACATCAAGAACCTCGAGCTGCTCGGCGTGCAGGCAAGCCTGCGCGTCGTCGATCCGGTGCAATACCGCGCGCGCGTCGATGCTTTCGACTTCGACCTTACCGTCGAGCGCATGGGTTTTTCATCGACGCCGGGAGATTCGCTGCGCAGCTATTTCGCCTCGAGCGCGGCGAAGATCAACGGCTCGAAGAATCTCGCCGGCATCGTCGATCCGGCGATCGACGCGCTGGTCGAGAAGATCGTCTCGGCGGCGACGCGCGAGGATCTGATCGCCGCCTGCAAGGCGCTGGACCGCGTCGTGCGCGCCGGGCGGTACTGGGTCCCGCAATGGTATCTGGCGTCTCACCGCATCTCCTATTGGGACGTGTTCGGGCGGCCGGAGCGCCAGCCGCGCTACGACCGCGGCATTCCCGACACCTGGTGGGCGGCCGAGAAGAAGGGGTGAGCGCGTGACGGACCGGCCATACTGCGCTAACAGGAACCCATGACCGCCTATATTCTCCGCCGCATCCTGTTCATGATCCCGACGATGATCGGCATCATGCTGGTGTCATTCGTCGTGGTGCAGTTCGCGCCGGGCGGGCCGGTCGAGCAGGTCATCGCCAAGCTGCAGGGCTCCGACACCAGCGCGACCTCGCGCATTTCCGGCTCCGCCGGCGGCGACTTCGGCAGCCGCGGCATGGCGCAGGGCGGTTCCGGCGTCGATGCGACGACCTCGAAATACCGCGGCGCGCAGGGCATGGACCCGGCCTTCATCAAGAAGCTGGAGCAGCAATTCGGCTTCGACAAGCCGGCCCACGAGCGCTTCCTGTTGATGATGTGGAACTACATCCGCTTCGATTTCGGCTCGAGCTATTTCCGCGACGTCACGGTGCTGCAGCTCATC
Organism: Pseudolabrys sp.; assembly: GCA_017849615.1. Lineage (GTDB taxonomy): Bacteria > Pseudomonadota > Alphaproteobacteria > Rhizobiales > Xanthobacteraceae > Pseudolabrys. Next base: position 173,562 of record JAFIGS010000012.1, read on the forward strand.
AAGGAGAAGCTGCCGGTGTCGATGTCGCTCGGCATCTGGATGACCTTGCTGACCTACCTCATCTCGATCCCGCTCGGCATCAAGAAGGCGGTCGACGCCGGCTCGCGCTTCGACATGTGGACCTCGACGGTCATCATCATCGGCTACGCCATTCCGGGCTTCCTGTTCGCGATCCTGCTGATCATCCTGTTCGCCGGCGGCTCGTTCTTCAACTGGTTCCCGTTGCGCGGGCTGACATCCGACGATTTCTGGGCGATGCCCTGGTACAAGCAGATCCTCGACTATTTCTGGCACCTCACGCTGCCGATCATCGCCATGGCGCTGTCGGCCTTCGCCACCATGACCCTGCTGACCAAGAACTCGTTCCTCGACGAGATCCGCAAGCAGTATGTGCTCACCGCTCGCGCCAAGGGCTGCTCGAACAATCAGGTGTTGTACGGCCACGTGTTCCGCAACGCGATGCTGATCGTGGTGGCGGGCTTTCCCTCGGCCTTCGTATCGGCCTTCTTCGCCGGTTCGCTGCTGATCGAGACCATCTTCTCGCTCGACGGTCTCGGCCTCCTCGGCTTCGAAAGCGTGCTCAACCGCGACTATCCGGTGGTGTTCGCCACGCTCTACATCTTCTCGCTGGTCGGCGTGGTGGTGAACCTGATCTCCGATCTCGCCTACACCTGGATCGATCCGCGTATCGATTTCGAGTCGCGGGAGGTGTGAGCCGTGGACGCACGCTCCGCTAACACCGCGACCGTGACGCCGACCGGGCCCGCGCCCGCGCCGCGGCCGTGGATCAAGGTGTCGCCGCTGAACCGGCGGCGCTGGCAGAACTTCAAGCAGAACCGGCGCGGCTACTGGTCGCTGTGGATCTTCATGATCCTGTTCGTGGTCTCGCTGTTCGCCGAGTTCGTCGCCAACGACAAGCCGATCTTCATTCACGTCAACGGCCAGTCGTTTTTTCCGGCGGTCGTCACCTATCCGGACACGGCCTTCGCCAAGGAGAAAGACCCGCTGCTTTTCGGTACGGCGGCCGATTATCGCGACGATTACCTGATGGACCTGATCAAGAAGGAGAACGGCTTCATCGTCTGGCCGCCGATCAGGTTCTCCTATTCGACGCAGGTGTCGCGGCCGCCGTCGCCGTTTCCGTCGAAGCCGACCTGGGCGCTGACGCAGGCCGATTGCGATTTCGCCGCCAAGAACAATTTCGCCAAATGCGGAACGCTGGAGGCGAACTGGCTGGGCACCGATGACGGCGGCCGCGACGTGATGGCGCGGCTGATCTATGGCTTCCGCATCTCGGTGCTGTTCGGCCTGTGCCTCACGATCGCATCGTCGATCATCGGCATCGCCGCCGGCGCCGTGCAGGGTTATTTCGGCGGCTGGACCGATCTCTTGTCGCAGCGCGTCATCGAGATCTGGACCTCGGTGCCGGAGCTGTACCTGCTGCTCATCATCTCGTCGATTCTGGTGCCGGGCTTCTTCGTTCTCCTGGGCATTCTGCTGCTGTTCTCCTGGGTCAGGCTGGTCGGCCTCGTGCGCGCCGAATTCCTGCGCGGGCGGAATTTCGAATACATCCAGGCGGCGCGCGCGCTCGGAGTCTCCAGCGCCACCATTATCTTCCGCCATCTGCTGCCGAACGCGATGGTCGCGACGCTCACGTTCCTGCCGTTCATCCTATCGTCGTCGGTGATGACGCTGACGGCGCTCGACTTCCTCGGCTTCGGCCTGCCGCCGGGTTCGCCGTCGCTCGGCGAACTGCTCAGCCAGGGCAAGGCCAACATCCAGGCGCCGTGGCTCGGCCTCACCGGCTTCTTTGCTATCGCCATCATGCTGTCGCTGCTGATCTTCATCGGCGAGGCGGTGCGCGACGCCTTCGATCCGCGGAAGACCTTCTCATGACCGAACCGCTTCTCAAGGTCGAGAATCTCTCCGTCGCCTTCGGCCTCGGCACGCATGAGGTCCACGCCGTCAAGGGCGTGTCGTTCGAGATCGGCAAGGGCGAGACGGTGGCGCTGGTCGGCGAGTCCGGTTCGGGCAAGTCGGTGACGGCGCTGAGCGTGATGAAGCTGCTGCCTTATCCATCGGCGCGCCATCCCTCGGGCACGATCACGTTCAAGGGCCAGGAACTGCTGGCGATGCCGGAACGCGACATCCGCAAGGTGCGCGGCAACGACATCACCATCATCTTCCAGGAGCCGATGACGTCGCTGAACCCGCTGCACACCATCGAGAAGCAGATCGCCGAAGTGCTGCTGCTGCACAAGGGCCTGACCGGGCAGGCGGCGCGAACGCGCATCATCGAACTGCTGACCCAGGTCGGCATTCCCGATCCCGAAGGGCGCCTCGAAAGCTATCCGCATCAGATGTCCGGCGGCCAGCGCCAGCGTGTCATGATCGCCATGGCGCTGGCGAACGAGCCGGACCTGCTGATCGCCGACGAGCCGACCACCGCGCTCGACGTCACCGTGCAGGCGCAGATATTGAAGCTGCTGAAGGACATCCAGACGCGGCTCGGCATGTCGATGCTGTTCATCACCCACGACCTCGGCATCGTGCGAAAGCTCGCCGACCGGGTCTGCGTCATGCAGCGCGGCGAGATCGTCGAGCAGGGCCCGGTGGAGGAGGTGTTCACCAGACCGCAGCATCCCTACACGCAGGCGCTGCTTGCCGCCGAGCCCAAGCCCGACCCGGCGCCGCCGAAGCCGGATGCGCCGGTCGTGGTCAAGACGGGCGACCTCAAGGTGTGGTTTCCGATCAAGCGCGGCGTGCTGCGCAAGGTGGTCGGCCACATCAAGGCGGTCGATGGCGTTTCGGTCGAACTGCGCAAGGGCGAAACGCTCGGCGTCGTCGGCGAATCGGGTTCGGGCAAGACCACGCTCGGTCTCGCCATCCTGCGCCTGATCTCGTCGAACGGACCCATCGTGTTCATGGGCGAGCCGCTGCAGGGCCTGACGTTCAAGGAAATGCGGCCGCACCGCCGCCAGATGCAAATCGTTTTCCAGGATCCCTACGGCTCGCTGAGCCCGCGCATGTCGGTGTCCGACATCATCGAGGAAGGCTTGTGGGTGCACCACGCCGGCATGAACGACGCCGAACGGGAGCGGCGCGTGGTGGCGGCGCTGGACGATGTTGGCCTCGATCCGGCGACCCGTCATCGCTACCCGCACGAATTCTCAGGCGGTCAGCGCCAGCGTATCGCTATCGCCCGGGCTCTGGTGCTGGAGCCGACCTTCATCGTGCTCGACGAGCCCACGTCGGCGCTGGACATGCTGATCCAGGCGCAGATGGTCGATCTTCTGCGCGACCTGCAGAAGAAGCGCGATCTCACCTACATGTTCATCTCGCACGATTTGCGCGTGGTCGCGGCCTTGGCCTCGCGGCTGCTGGTGATGCGCAACGGCAAGATGGTGGAAGAAGGCGCCGCCGCCGAACTGTTCAAGAATCCGAAGAGCGACTACACCCGCGCGCTGTTCGCCGCCGCCTTCCGCATCGAGACCGCGGCCGTCCCCGCGCCGGCGTTGTAGCCGTCTCACGCTTTCTTGATTCGGACTTGAGTGCGCCGGTCGGGCATGAGCGTCGTGTCATTTGTGGAGATCTCGATCGTGATGCCGTTACGCTTTGGTTTCGCCGCCGCTTTGCTGCTTGCGCTTGCCGCGCCACTGTCGGCACGCGCCGATGACGCGGCGCAGTTTCCGATCATCGCCGATGACGGCAGCATCATCGCCAATCACAGCGTCTCCACCGACCTTGTCGCTCGCATCGAGAAGCTCAAGAATATCGTCGTCGTCGGCAACCCGGCGGGCAAGGTGACGTTGTACGAATTCTACGATCTCAATTGTCCCTACTGCCGCCGCGCTTCGGCGGACATCGACGAACTGCTGCAAAGCAATACGAGCGTCCGTCTCGTGCTGGTGCCGTTTCCGGTGCTGGGCATTCCCTCGATCCTGGCGGCCCGCGTCGAATATGCCGTGAACCGCATGTCGAACGCGGAAAACGCCTATAAATTCCACCGCGCCGTCTATCAGGGGCGAGGCACCATCGACGATCAGCGCGCCTTCGCCGCGGCGCAGTCCCTGGGCCTCGAAAGCGTCGAACTGCGCAAGATCGCCAATGACGACGCCTTCGGCACGGTGATGAAAGAGCACCTGCGCGTCGGCGATGCGCTCGGCATTCAGGCTACGCCGGGGCTTGTGCTCGGCGGCGTCGTCATCGTCGGCTATCCGGGCAAGAAGGCACTGACCGAGGCGGTCAATTCGGTGGCTAAATGCGGCACGGTGATGTGCCCGTGATATCGCGTCAGTCCGGGGTGCGCTGAAGGCGCGAACCCGGAATCCAACGCTGGATTCCGGATCGCCGCTGTGCGGCGTCCGGAATGACGGCATGCCTACACCCTCTTCACGCTCGTCACTTCGCTTCCAGCCGCCTTGATGCGCGCGATAGCCTCGGCCGCCGGTTCGCTCGCGACCATCATGTGATGGGCGTTGGCGTGAAGCAGCGTGCCGGCGTCGCGGGCGATGGCGACATGGCCCTTCCAGAACACGAGATCGCCACGGCGCAGGTCGCCGAGCGCAACGGGTGAGCCCAGCGCGCGCTCCTGCATATAGGTGTCGCGCGGGCAGGGGTGGCCGGCTGCATTCATCGCCAGTTGGACGAGGCCGGAGCAGTCGATGCCAAGCGAGGACTTGCCGCCCCACAGGTAAGGCACGCCGGCGAACATCTCGGCGACGGCGACGAAGTCGTTATGCTTCGCACTGAGCGGTGCGACATGGCCGAGCGGATAATGCCAGCCATAGCCGTCGATGGCGAAGGTGTCGGTCGTACGCGCGATTGCGATGCCCGCGCCCATCGGCAGCGCGATCATCGGCGGCAGCTTGATGTTGGCGGCGGGAAAGCCGAAGGTGCGCGGCACGCAGACGCGGTGCGTTGGCTTAAGCCCGACCGGGCCGAGCGCATTGGCCGATAGATAGCCGACATAACCGTCGCTCTCGATCTGGCCCCAGGCCCAGCCTTCCTCGCTCGTCTCATAGACCGTGACGCGTTCGCCCTTGAGCGCCTGGGTATCGAGCGCTGCCTCATGCGCGGGGTCGCGGCGCATGTCGGCAATCGGCTCGATGACCTCACACACGTCACCTTCGACAAACCGCGCCGCCTCGACCTTTCCGTGCAAATGCGCGGCGGCGATGTCCTTGCGATAAGGGTTCAAGCGAGGGTCAAGCATCTCAGCCATAGCGCTCGACGAGCACCGCGTAGAGCGCCCGTGCCGCCATCAATTCGCCGCCCTCGGGCCGGCCGGGCCGCGCCGACGGCGTCCAGGCGAAGATGTCGAGATGCACCCAGGACGGCGCGTCGACGAACTTCTTGAGGAACAACGCCGCAGTGATGGAGCCGGCCATGCCGTCGCTGCCGACATTGTTGATGTCGGCGGCCTTGGAATCGAGCTGCGCCTCGTAAGGCTGCCACAGCGGCAGCCGCCACACCGGATCGTTCTCGGCGAGTCCGGCTTTGCTGATGTCGGCCGCGAGTTTGTCGTCATCGGTGAACATCGCCGGCAGTTGCGTGCCGAGCGCGACACGCGCCGCGCCGGTGAGCGTGGCGAAGTCGGCCAGCAGGGCCGGCTTGTCCTCGCTCGCCAAGGCCAGGGCGTCGGCGAGGATGAGACGGCCTTCGGCATCGGTGTTGCCGATCTCGACGGTGAGGCCCTTGCGCGAATTGAAGATGTCGCGCGGCCGGAAACTCTTGCCGGATACCGAATTTTCGACCGCCGGGATGAGCACGCGCAGGCGCAGCTTCATCTTGCCGGCCATGATCATGTGGGCGAGGCCGAGCACGGTGGCGGCGCCGCCCATATCCTTCTTCATGTTGAGCATGCCGCTTGACGGCTTGATGTCGAGGCCGCCGGTGTCGAAGCACACGCCCTTGCCGACCAAAGTCACCTTTGGGTCTTTCTCCTTACCCCAGGTGATGTCGATGAGCCGCGGCGCGCGTGGCGAGCCCATGCCGACGGCGTGGATCAGCGGGAATTCCTTCGCGAGCTTGTCGCCGCTCGTGACCTGAATCTTCGCACCGTGCTGGTCGGCGAGTTTTCGCGCCGCGGCTTCGAGCTCGTCGGGCCCCAGATCGTTGGCCGGCGTGTTGATGAGGTCGCGTGCCAGGGCCACGCCTTCGGCAATGCGGCTGGCCTCGTCGCCATCGACGCCCTTGGGAAGAGCCAGCTTGATCTTGCGGGTCTCGGCCTTGCGGTAGCGCGTGAACTGGTAGGCGCCGGTGGCGAAAGCCAGCGCGGCGAGGCGCACGTCATGCGGGTCGTTGGCGAAGCGGTAGGTGCCGGCGGGCAACAGATTGACCAGCGCGCCGGGGCGGAACGCATCGATCGCGTCGCCGGGCCGTTCGAGGCCGAAAAGCACGCCGGCCAGTTTACCGTCCTGTGCGGGGATCAGCAGCAGACGGCCAGGCTTGGGCTCGAAGCCGGCGGCCTTGGCGAAATTGCGCTCGCGCTCGCCGAAACCGGCCAGCACGGTTTCGGCGTTGCCGCCATGAACGAACCAGATCGGGATGCCGCGCTCGCTGGTCGCCGCAAAGACAGGGTGCATTGCTGTGTCGTCTCTCTGAAGGGTTTTTCGCCGTCGCCGTCGCGCGACACTAGCCGAATTCGCGCGGTTAACCACTCGTTAGGGTTAACGTTTTATTGCTCGGATATGCCGCCGGAAACCTCCCCTCGCACAAGCGGGATGTCCATGCGCCTCTCCTCGCGCCCCCCGTATCGCAAAGCCTCATCCCGCAGGGGACGCTTGCTGGCCGCGGCCGGACTGGCGCTGGCGCTCGGTCTTGCCGGCTGCAAGACCAGCAACGACATTACCGGATCGATCGGCGGCCGGACCGCCCAGCCCGTTACCGAAGGCGACTGGCGCTCCGCCCTGGACACCTGGGGCGAGCGCTACAAGGCCGATCCGTCCAATGCGGAAGCTGCCATCAATTACGCCCGCGCCCTGCGCGCCACCGACCAGCGGGCGCAGGCCGTCGCGGTGCTGGAGCAGGCCGCCATCCGCAATCCGACCAACATGGCGCTGCTCGGCGCCTATGGCCGCGCCCTGGCCGCGGTCGGCAACTATCAGCAGGCGCTCGACGCGCTCGGCCGGGCGCATACGCCGGACAATCCGGACTGGAGCATCCTCAACGCCCAGGGCGCGGTGCTCGACCAGATGGGCCGCAGCGCCGAGGCGCAGCGGCATTACTCGGCGGCGCTCAAGATCGTGCCGGACGAGCCGTCGGTGCTGTCGAACCTTGGCCTGTCCTATGTTCTCACCAAGGATCTCAAACGCGCCGAGGTCACGTTGCGCCGGGCGGTGGCGCAGCCGGGCGCCAACCCGAAGGTGCGGCAGAACCTCGCGCTGGTTCTGGGGCTGCGCGGCAAAAACGCCGAGGCCGAACAGGTGGCCGGTGAGGGGCTGCCGCCCGACGCGGCCGCGGCGAATGTCGCGAACCTGCGGCAGGTGCTGTCGCAGCGCCAGAAGGGCGGCCGAGGCTATCTGCCGTCGCCGAGCGACGGCGGCTAGTTGATCGCCATCACCTTGATGGCGGCGGGCCCGAGAATCACGACGAACAGCACCGGCAGGAAGAACAGGATCATCGGCACGGTGAGCTTGGGCGGCAGGCCGGCGGCCTTCTTCTCGGCTTCCGACATGCGCATGTCGCGGTTCTCCTGCGCCATGACGCGCAGCATGTTGGCGAGCGGCGTGCCGTACTTCTCGGCCTGCGTCAGCGCCATGCAGACCGATTTGACGCCTTCGAGGTCGGTGCGCTTGGCGAGGTTCTCATAGGCCTGACGGCGGTCGGGCAGGTAGGACAGCTCCGCGGTCGTCAGCGTCAGTTCCTCGGCCAGTGGCACGGACTGCGTGCCGATTTCCTCGCTGACCTTCTTGAGCGCGGCTTCGATCGACATGCCGGATTCGACGCAGATCAGCAGCAGGTCGAGCGTGTCGGGGAAGGCGCGCCTGATCGAAAGCTGCCGCTTCTGGATCTTGTTCTTGAGCAGCATCAGCGGCATGTGCATGCCGAGATAGGCGGCGCCGATGCACAGGCCGAGCTTGACACTCAAGGGCTGGTCGAAATCGGTCACGACGAACATATAGAAGGCGGCAAAGAGCGTGGCCGCGATCGGCGTCACCATGCGGAAGAACAGGAAGGTGACGTAAGGCGCTTGGCCGCGATAGCCGGCCTGCACCAGTTTCAAACGGGCTTCTTCCTGGCCGAACCACTTGTTCAGGTTGAAGCCGTCGACCACGCGCTGGATGTATTGCTTCGGCGACTGTCGCAGCGACACCCGCTCGTTCTCCTTGGCCAGACGCTCGCGCTCCCGGGCGCGGATCTTCTCGCGCTCGATGGCGACGGCCTTCATGCGCTTGTCGAGCGGATTGGCGAAAACGAGCGGCATGGCAATGGTGAGCACGGTCGCCATGGCGGCGATCGCGGCGAAGATCACCGTCAGCGATTGTGTGTTCAGCGTGCTGGCGATCTGGTCGATCATGGCCCGGCCGTCAGAAATCGAAGTTGATCATCTTCTTCATCACCAGAACGCCCATCGTCATCCAGACCGCCGAACCGGCGAGCATGATGTTTCCGAGCTGTTCGGTGAACAGAAGACTGATGTAGGAAGGGCTGGTGATCCAGACGAGCGTCATCACGGCGATCGGCAAGGCGCCGATGATGGCGGCGGAGGCCTTCGCCTCCTGCGACATGGCCTGGATCTTGGCCTTCATTTTCTTGCGGTCGCGCAACACGCGCGACAGGTTGGCCAGGGTTTCGGAGAGGTTGCCGCCGGCCTTCTGCTGGATGGCGATGACAATGCCGAAGAAGTTGGCTTCCGGCACAGGCATGCGCTCGTAGAGCTTGCCACAGGCTTCGCCCAGCGGCATGCCGATCGCCTGCGTCTCGAGGATGGCGCGGAATTCCGAGCGCACCGGCTCGGGCGCATCGATGGTGATCATCTTGATACAGTCGAGCAGCGGCAGGCCGGCCTTGATGCCGCGCACGATGACGTCGACCGCGTCCGGAAACCCATTGAGAAACTTCTGCTCGCGGCGCCGCTTCAGGAAGCCCAAGAGCCAGTGCGGAATACCGAAGGCGCCGGCGAAGCCGAGACCCATCGAGGCCAGCAGACCGGCGTTGGCCAGCGTGCCGAGAAGGAACATGCCAACGCCGATCGCGCCGGAAACGATGAAGAAGGTCTGCTTGGACCAGCTCAGGCCTGCCTGGGTGATGCGGACCGGGAGAGGCGGCGACTTGCGATTGCGGTTGCGCTCCTCGAATTCCTTCAGAGTGTTTTCGATGGTGTCGCGCCGGCTCTTCTGCGGGCCGCGCGTCTTGCGCGCCATCGGCTCGGCGCGCGCCACGTTGGCGACGCGCTGCTCGGCCTTCTTCTCGCCCGAGAGGAGCGGATAAAGGAAGACATAGGCCACGCCGCCGATGGCGACGGCGGCGAGGAAGAAGACGGCGATCGCGTTCATCTCCGGCATGGCTAGCCTCGCATCGATTGCGCGGCTTCCTCGGCCGCATCGAGCGCGGCGGCGAGCCGCTTTTCCTCGCCGTAATAGCGCGCACGGTCCCAGAAGCGCGGCCGGCCGATGCCGGTCGAGCGATGGCGGCCGAGGATGTTGCCGTCGGCGTCCTCGCCAACCATTTCGTAGAGGAACAGGTCCTGGGTGATGATGACCTCGCCTTCCAGCCCCATCACTTCGGTGATGTGGGTGATGCGGCGCGAGCCGTCGCGCAGGCGCGCCGCCTGAACCACGACATCGATGGAAGCCACGATCATCTCGCGGATGGTTTTCGACGGCAGCGAGAAGCCGCCCATGGTGATCATGGATTCAAGTCGCGACAGCGCTTCGCGCGGGTTGTTGGCGTGCAGCGTACCCATGGAACCGTCATGGCCGGTGTTCATAGCCTGCAGCAGATCGAACGCCTCGGGTCCGCGGACTTCGCCGACGATGATGCGTTCCGGGCGCATACGCAGACAGTTGCGCACCAGTTCGCGCATTGTCACCTGGCCTTCGCCCTCGAGGTTGGGCGGCCGGGTTTCCAGGCGAACCACGTGCGGCTGCTGCAACTGAAGTTCGGCGGCGTCTTCGCAGGTGATGATGCGCTCGTCGGCGTCGATGAACTGCGTCAGGCAGTTGAGCAGGGTGGTCTTGCCGGAGCCAGTGCCGCCGGACACCAGCGTGTTGACGCGGCAGCGGCCGAGGACGCGCAGGATCTCGGCGCCCTGTTCGGTGATCGAGCCGAACTTGACGAGCTGATCGAGCGTCAGCTTGTCCTTCTTGAACTTACGAATGGTCAGGGCCGGGCCGTCGATCGAGAGCGGCGGCACAATGGCGTTGACGCGCGAACCGTCCGGCAAGCGCGCGTCGCAGATCGGCGAGGCTTCGTCGACGCGGCGGCCGACCTGGCTGACGATGCGCTGGCAGATGTTCAGAAGCTGCTGGTTGTCGCGGAAACGGATACCGGTACGCTGAATCTTGCCTTTGACTTCGATATAGACCGTGCCGGAGCCATTCACCATGATGTCGGCGATGTCGTCGCGCGCGAGCAAAGGTTCGAGCGGGCCGAAGCCGAGTACGTCGTTGCAGATGTCGTCGAGCAGTTCTTCCTGCTCCGAGATCGACATCACGATGTTCTTGATCGCGATGATCTCGTTGACGATGTCGCGGATTTCCTCGCGCGCGGATTCGGCGTCGAGACGGGCGAGCTGCGCCAGATCGATCGCTTCGATCAGCGCGCCGAAGATGGTGCCCTTGGTGGTGTAATAGGCTTCCGAGCGGCGCGAATCGACCGCCGGCATGTTGACGGCGGCTTGGCGGCGCTCCGGCGTCGGCGCGGCGACGAGCGGCGCACCGAGTCCGTCGGATGGAAATGGCGTGCGGCCGGTTTCGGTGGGCGCCGTCGGCGGCGACGGCACATGAGCGGCCGGAGCAGGCGCGGGCGCATGCGGCGCCGGCTGCATCGCCGGGGCTGGGCTGCGAATATCGGCGGTGCCGCCACGCTTACCGAACACGTCGATTTACTCCGGACACTTCAAGGCAGGTCAACAGCGCGCAGGCATCAGCCCGCGCGCTTGAGCAGTTTTCCGAGCAGGCTCTGGCGACCGCGCTTGGCTTCGGCGCGGCCGGTCATGACCTGGGCCATCTGGCGGAACAGGTCCGCCGTTTTGTGGTTGGCCGCGACTTCGGCGATCATCTGGCCGTTATTGGCGGCCGTGCCGAACAATTGCGGCTCGAACGGGATCACCGTGAGCGGCTGATCTTCCAGCGCCTTGGCGAAGTCCGCAGGCGCGATCTCCGGCCGTTTCGGCACGCCGATCTGGTTAAGGCAATAGTGCGGCGGATGGTCGTTCGGCCGCGCCGCACGCAGCAGGTCCACCAGGTTCTTGGCGTTGCGCAGATTGGCGAGGTCGGGACCGGCGACGATGAGGATTTCGTCGGCGCTGATCAGCAGACGCCGGGTCCAGCCGGACCAGATGTGCGGCACGTCGAGGACGACGCAGGGGATCGACGCCCGCATCGAGTCGAGAATGGCGTCGAAAGCCTCGGCGCCGAAATCGTAGACGCGGTCGAGCGTCGCCGGCGCGGCCAGCAGGCTCAGGTGGTCGGTGCACTTCGACAGCAGGCGGTCGACGAATGCGGTGTCGATGCGGTCCGGCGAGAACACCGCGTCGGCGATGCCCTGCGGTGGGTCCTGATTGTAATCGAGGCCGGCGGTGCCGAAGGCGAGATCAAGATCGGTGACGACGCTGTCGAGGTTGAGATCGCGCGCGATCGCCCAGGCGATGTTGTGGGCAACGGTGGAAGCGCCGACGCCGCCCTTGGCGCCGACAACGGCGATGATGCGGCCGACCGGCTTGGCCTCCGGCGAGTGGAACAGGCCGCAGACCGAGCGGACAACGTCCAGCGTCGAAACGGGCGCGATCAGATAATCGCTGACACCGCGGCGGGTGAGCTCACGATACAGCGTCACGTCGTTGATGCGACCCACGACGATGACGCGGGTGCCGGCGTCGCACACCTCGGCGAGCTGATCGAGGCGCGTCAGGATGGAATCGCCGCGGCCTTCGGCTTCGATGATGATGACGTTCGGCGTTGGCGACATCCGGTAGGCTTCGACCGCAGCCGCGGCGCCGCCCATCTGGATCTTAACATGCGCCTTGGCCAGACGCCGGTCTTCGCCCGCCGACTGCACGGCGGCGGCGGTTTCCACGGTGTCGCAGAAGGCCTGCACCGAAACGCGCGGCGCCGGCGCGATGTGCTCGTCAGACGGCAAGGCCGCGGAGGCCGCCGTCTGGCTGCCGTCGTTCGCCTGGCCGAGCAGATGGGCGTTCTTGATCATTTTCCGATATCGCTGATTTTGCCGCTGTCGAAGCCGCTGGATGAGTTCTGATAGGTACCGCTCGGGTTTTCACCCTTGCGATACTTGTCGAGCGCGACCGAGCGCCGCGCCGCGTAAGCCGGCTGTTCGCCGCGCGGCTGCACGAGATCCGCCGGGTTGTCGACCATCGAGGCCAGGTTGCGCTGCGTCGAACAGCCGAAATTCCAGTAGGGCCGGTTCTGTCCGTAGCCCTTGTTCATGGACGGGCCGAGGTCGTCGGGCCATTCGCCACACGGACCGGCCTCGGCAACCATCTTGGTGTATTCGATCTTGATCGAGACCAGCGACGCCGATTCAGGACGATAGGGCCGCACATAGACGGCCTTGGCCGGCACGCCCGACGCCGCGAAGATGGAGTGAATTTCGCGCATGGAGTCGGCGGCGGCGCGATCGGCGTGGCTGCCGCGCGGCACCTGCACGACGATGCCGCTATTGGCTTCGCGCCTCCACCACTGGGCGAAGGCCAGCACGTCGGCGCGCTGTGCCGCCGTCAGGCCGCCGCGATTCTTGCCGATGAACACATCGACCTGACGTGCGCCCTCGCGCACAGTGATCGGGTGGCGATCGCGGTAGTCGAACGGATACTCGCTTCTCGCCGTCTGGGTCTGGTTGCAGGCCCCGAGCACACTGGTGAGCGCGGCGGCGGCGAGCAGACGCAGCGCCATCTGGCGCCGCTTGCCCGGAAGATTTCGCGAACTCGTCATGGCATGGTCTCCGCCGCTCAATCGAGGATGAACCCGTATTTGCTCTGGGAAGGACCGGCGGGCGCCGGGCCCGGCTGCGGCTCGTTGCCGCCGTAGATCCGGTTCAGACGGCCGAGCAGCACGGTCGAGGGATCGCTCGGATCCGCAAAGCCGTCATCGGGCCGCGACAACTGCTTCTGCGCGACCGCGCGCACCACGTAGGGCGTGACGATGACAACGAGCTCGGTCTGGTTGTTGACGTAGTCGCGGCTCTTGAACAGCGAGCCGAGGATCGGCAACTGCATCAGGCCGGGGACGCCGTTGATCTGCTGCTTGGTCTTTTCCTGGATCATGCCGGCCAGCGCCAGCGAGCCGCCCGACGGAATTTCGACGGTGGTCTCGGCGCGGCGCGTCGAGATCGACGGCACGGTGAGCGCTGACGAGGCGCCCGGCACGGTGAGGGTCATCGAGTTGTCCGTCGACAGGTCGGACACTTCGGTCATCACCTTCAGCGAGATGCGGCCTTCCGACAGCACCACCGGGGTGAAGACCAGGCCGACGCCGAACTTCTTGAATTCGATCTGCGGCTGACAGACCGGCGGTGATTTCGTCGTGTCGCAGGACAGGCCGGACGGGATCGGGAACTCGCCGCCGGCGACGAAGCTCGCGGTTTCGCCGGAGATCGCCGTCAGGTTCGGCTCGGCGAGCGTGCGCAGCACGCCGGCCCGGTCCATCGCCCGCAAGGTCGCGGTCACGTTCTTGCTGATACCGGCGAGGTTCGTGTTGCTGAGCGTCTGGCCGGTCGCCGAGAACGGGTTCTGCGTGTTGAGGTTGATGGTATTGCCGCCGTAGTTGAACGAGCCCGACACGTCGATGCCGAGCTGCTTGATGACGTCGCGACGCACTTCCGCAACCGTCACCTTGAGCATCACCTGGTCGCGGCCGCGGATGGTGATGCCATTGACCACACGGGTGCTGTCGCCGACGAGCCGCGAGGCAAGGTCGAAAGCCTGCTGCGATTCCGCGGCGCTTGAGGCCGAGCCGGTGAGCATCACGCCTTCGCCGACGCCCTCGATGCGGATATCGGCTTCCGGCATGCTCTGCTTGAGCGCGGCGCGCAGGCCGTTGAGATCGCGCGTGACAGCGATGTCGAAGCCGGCGATCTGCCGGCCGGCGGCGTCGAAGAAGAAGATGTTGGTTTGCCCGATCTTGACGCCGATCATGTAGACGCGGCGCGACGTGCGCACCACGGCGTTGGCGATGGTCGGGTCGGCGACCAGAACGTCCTTGATGTCGGCCGGCAGATCGATCGCGACCGACTTGCCGATGCCGAGCGGCACGAAGCGCGAGGTCGCTTCGCTCGCGGCGACCTGGATCACCGGCACGCCGGCGCCCGTATCGGCGGCGCGCAGCGGCGCCGGGCTGGTCAGCGCTGCAGTTGCGAGCAGGACGGCGAGGAGTCCCGCCCGGATCGGCTTCTGCCTCAGCATGCTGAAATCTCCGAAACCGTTCATCGCGGCGTGCTCACGGTTGAAACGCCGAAGCGGACAATGCTGACGCCGTTGCTGCGCGGCGTCTCGGCGGGGCCGTCGCGCTTGTCGGCGTCGGTAATGCTGCGCAGCGCCAGCGACAGCGAACCGCGCTTCTGCGACAGGGCCAGCGTTTCGGTCTGCGCCGGCGTCAGTTCGAGCGTGGCGGTCTTGCCCATGACGACCTTCTGGCCGCCCTTCTCTTCGACATTCTGGTCGATCGCGAGAACACGAATGTTGCTGAGCACGACTTCGCTGACATGCGCCTCGCTGCCGGTGGCCTTTTCGGCCTCCGGATCGCGGCGGGTGAGGAGCACATCGACACGGTCATTCGGCAGGATGAAGCCGCCGGCGGAGGTCTCGGGCGATATCTGCGTCGATACGGCGCGCATGCCCGGCGGCAAAATGGCGGCCATGAAGCCGGAGCCCTTGGCGTCCACCAGCTTGGCCTCGCGGATCGGCTCACCGGCGACGAACGGATAACGTGCGATCTGGCCGGACAGGTTCTCAAGCGCGGTCGGACGGTCGCTCTTGCGAATGAAATTGCCGGTCGAAGCTTCCTTCGGCCAGGCCTGCCATTCCATCTCGCCGGCGCTGAGGGCCTGACCGATGCCGATATTATTCTTGGCAATGAGAATGTCGACGGTTTCGGGCTTGGCGGCCACGGGTGCCGGCGTTTCCGGCGGTTTCTCGCTGCGGCCGGCGAGCATGGCCGCGACGCCGCCTGCGGCGATGGCGACCGTCAAGACAACAAGACGCGCGGCTTTCATACGCTCACTCTCACCGATACCGACGACACAGACGCCGTCAAAACCCACATGGCGGCCGAAGCGGTCGCGTGCATGGATTTGACCAGCTAAAGGTCAAGGCATGGTTAAGCAGAGGTGAGTAAGTCGAGTTAATAAACAGTTGTCGCAGGTTCCGGCGACGAAGCTACACGCGCGCGATGAGCGGCGCGCGCCACGCAGGCTTCACGGAAGGCCGCCCGGCATCCAGCCAGTCTTCGGGTAGACGATGAGCGCCGCCGCTGCCAGGGCGATGCCATAGGGAACGCCGCCGCCGGTGTCATGCAAACGCATGATCCAGCCCTGGCGGGCCAGCGGCGCGGGCAAAGGCAGCTTGCGGAACTGGAGCAGGGCGATGGTCAGGACGCCGCCGAAGATCGAGGCATAGACCATATAGTCGAGCAAATGATCGAAGCCGAACCACAAGGCGGTGGCCGCCACCAGCTTGGCGTCGCCGCCGCCGATCCAGCCCTGCGCGAAGAAGACGAAGCCGATCGTCAGCACGATCGCGGCGGCCAGAAAATGCATGCCGATGACATGCAGCGGCATGCCGGTGACCAGCGCCAGCGCGAGGAAGGCTGCGCTCAGCGCCAATGACAGCCGGTTGGAGATCGTCATGGTCAGGAGGTCGCTGGAGGCCGCGAAGGCCATGAGCGCCGGAAAAACTATCAGCCTGACCGCATCGAGCGCCGTCATCGAGGTATCCTTCACCGTTCGTTCGGCGGGAGCGCCGGGCCGCTGGAGAGCGGGCGGGGCAGCACGAACGCTAAAGCCGATTTGCTTGAGGTTCGGTTAGCGCAACGCGCGGCGTTTGAGCTTTTCCAAAGACAAAGGGCCCCGGTTTCGCCGGAGCCCTTCGTCATTTCCTATCCGGCCCGCTTACTTGAGCTGGGTCGAGATGCTCTGGAACGAGGTGTTCAGCTTGGTGCCGAGGCCGTTCACGACCGCGATGATCGCGACCGAAATGCCCGCAGCGATGAGGCCGTACTCGATGGCGGTGGCGCCCGAGTCGTCCTTCATGAAACGCACGAACAGGTTCTTCATCGATAGCTCCATTAGAGATCCACGTGGCTGTCTGAGCTGGTCGGACTGCCGGTTTGGCGTCCGGCTGTTCCGACCGTGATGCGACACTACGCGGCAGGTCTTGCGGCAGTCTTAATCTGGTTGAAGAAATGCCGGGGCATTTCATGTAATCTTACTGTAGTTAATAGGCAGTAACTTGATGAATATGATGGTTAATCAATTGTAACTTCAGTATTCAGAGACATAAATCGTTTGTATATTTAGCGAATACAATATTTTCTAAGATCAGACTCCGCCTATTGATCAAATAACATCAAAATCATTGTCGCCATCGAAGAATAGCAATACTGCGAATGACGCATGGTCTGCGCATATGATTACCGGGTGAGACCCGGCCCGGCCGTTGGATGCATGTCTTTCACCCGGCGTTAACTCAAAAGGCCGATAGGTGATGCAGGGGCGCTTATGCGTGGGCCGCGATCATGCTGAACGAGTTTTATGCTGTTTTCCTTGTCGCCGGGGAGACGGTGCTCAAGATCGTCCCGATCACAGTCGCCTTCGGCATCGTGTTTGCCGCGCTGACATACTGGTCGGCCTGCAATCCCGGAGAGTTCTGGTGGCGCAAGCGCCAGATCGCCACCGATGTCCTGTACTGGTTCCTGATCCCGCTGGTCGGCCGGTTTCTGCGCATCGGCCTCATGATCGTCGGGGCCGCCTATTTCTACGGCATTAACGGCACCGATGCGCTGCTCGACTTCTACAATGACGGTTTCGGCCCGCTTGCCGATTTGCCGATGTGGGCCGAGGTGATCTTCTTCGTGGTTGTCTCGGACTTCCTGCTGTATTGGTCGCACCGCCTCTATCACGGCATCACTTTGTGGAAGTACCACGCCGTCCACCATTCCTCGGTCGATCTCGACTGGATTTCGGCGGCGCGCTTCCATCCCATCAACATCCTGTTCGGCACGGTGATGGTAGACGTTTTCATGATGCTGATCGGCATCTCGCCCAACGTGCTGCTCTGGGTCGGGCCGTTCACCACCATCACCTCGGCGTTTGTTCACGCCAACCTGAACTGGACCCTTGGGCCGTTCAAATACGTGATCGCCGGGCCGGTCTTCCACCGCTGGCATCACACGGCGGCCGACCGCGGCGGATCGTCCAATTTCGCCGGTACGTTCCCGCTCTGGGACCTGATGTTCGGCACCTGGTACATGCCCAAGGGCGAGTTGCCGGACGCCTACGGCGTCGACGACAAGGACTTCCCGGAAAGCTTCGGCGGCCAGATGGCCTACCCCTACAGGCGCTAGGCCGGCGCGCGCCGCCGGCCTTTGCACTTCATTCACCTATTTCAAGTCAACTGTTCCTGTATCCGCCGGCCCGTACGGCCGTGCGGTCCTGTGTGTTGCGTAGCGTTGGAGAGAGCGATGTCGGCTGCGTTCACCCGTCACCGACGGTTGCCTGTGATTCTGGCCGGCCTGATGGTCGCCTTTTCGGTCGCATCGGCGCGCGCGGACACGATTTCGGTCTCGGTGGACGAGGCCCACGTCATGAAGCTGCCGGACAGCGTCGCCACCATCGTCATCGGCAACCCGCTGATCGCCGACGCCACGCTTCAGGCCGGCGGCGTCCTCGTCCTGACCGGCAAGGGATTCGGCTCCACCAACATGCTGGCCCTCAACCGGGCCGGCAAGACGGTCCTCGACACCACGGTGCAGGTCGTCGGCCCGTCGCGGTCGGATCTCGTGATTGTCTACAAGGGCGTCGAGCGAGAGTCCTACAGCTGCGCGCCGGACTGCGAAAAGCGCCTGACGCTTGGCGATTCCAGCAATTACTTCTCCGGCATCCTGACCCAGTCCGGCTCCCGCATCGGCGGCGCGGGCGGGGGAGCACCCGGTCCCCGCTGATCGTCGCGCCGCTCAGGGTTAGCGCGGGCTTAATCCGCTCGCCGTGTTTTTCGCGACCTGCCGCAATAAATCAAAAACGCGTCTTCGCTATAAAAGGCCTCGTTGGGTGATGCGGCTATTGGGGCCCGATCATGGTGGGTAGGTTGAGGAACGTCATTGTCGGCGGCTGTCGCGTGTTGAAGCGCAGCAGGCTCGGCCGGCGTTTCATCAAGCAGCAGGATGGCGCCGCGGCAGTCGAATTCGCTTTGGTGGCGACGCCGTTTCTGGCGCTGCTTTTTGCGATCATCGAATCCGCCATGGTGTTCTTCGCCGGGCAGAGCCTGGAGGCGGCGACCGCATCCGCCGCGCGACTGATCCTCACCGGCCAGGCCCAGACCGGAAGTTACAGCGCGACCGACTTCAAGACCCAGGTCTGTAATCGCGTTGCCGCGCTGTTCGATTGCAGCGGCGGCGTCTACGTCGACGTGAAGACCTATTCCGATTTCTCGTCCGTCAACACTGCATCGCCCGTCAACAACGGCCAGCTCGACACCTCGAAAATGACCTACACCCCCGGCGGGCCAGGCTGCATCGTCAAGGTGGCGATCTATTATCAGTGGCCGATCTACGTCTCGCTGCTCGGCAACAACCTGTCCAATCTCAACGGCAACAAGAAGCTGCTGGTGGCGACGTCGGTGTTCCGCAACGAGCCTTACGGAGGGTCGGGCGGATGCTGATCTCAGCCATGATGGGGCGCGGGCGGGTCCGCAAGTCCGGCTTCGCGCGCGATCAGCGCGGCGTCTCGGCGGTGGAATTCGCGCTGGTGGCGCCGGTGATGATCGGCCTGTACTTCGGCTGCGTCGAGATTTCGGATGGCGTCAGCGTCGACCGCAAGGTCAGTCTCGCTGCCGCCGCGCTTGCAAACCTGTCGTCGCAGGTAACCACGCTCTCGGCTGCCGACATGGGCAACGTATTCGATGCCTCGGGCGCCATCGTCGCGCCCTACGACGTCAACAAGATGAAGATGACGGTCACCTGCATCAGCATCGACGGCAGCAAGAAAGCGACCGTGAAATGGAGCGTGACGCGTAACGGCACCGTCAATTCCGGCACCGCGTCGCTGCCATCGGCGCTCCAGGTCGCCAACACCCAGATCATTCTCGCCGAAGCAAGCTACGCCTATCAGCCGATCGTCGGCTATACGATTACCGGCACGATCAATCTGGCGGACAAGATGTACATGACGCCGCGCCAGACGGCCCCGAGCTACGCCAATCAGTCTTGTACCTGAACGAATGGCCCTCAGCGCGAGGCCGACTTGGCATCGCCCATCGGCAGTGCCGTCGTCGATTTGATGCGCTCCATGGCGAATCGCGACGTGACATTCTTCAACGGCACGGTGGCGATCAGCTTCTTGTAGAACGCGTCATAGGCCTGCATGTCCGGCACCACGACGCGCAGCACGTAATCGACGTCGCCCGCCATGCGATAGAATTCCATCACCTCCGGCATGGCGTTCACGACGTCGGCGAAACGGCCGAGCCATTCCTGCGAATGATCGCCGGTCTCAACCGAAACGAACACCGTGATGCCTAGCCCGATCTTCTCGGGATCGATCAGCGCCACGCGCTTGGTGATAACGCCCTCGGCCTCGAGCCGCTGCAGGCGCTTCCAGCATGGCGTCGACGACAGGCCCACCCGCTGTCCGATTTCGGCGACCGACAGGGAGGCGTCTTCCTGCACCACGGCGAGGATCTTGCGGTCGATGGCATCCATTCTCTGAATCCTTGGAAAGATAGAACAACCGGACTTTGTCAGCCTCCAAAACAGAATATTATTCTTATTTAGAACTGACTACTGTCCTTACAGAGAAAAATATTCTATTTCAAGAGAAATCTGATGGCGCTCTCAAGCGCCCCGCTTCGATTGGACCGCATCATGAGAAAATTCTTCGCCCCGTTCGTGGCAGCCGGCCTGAGCGCCCTGGTATCGCTCGGCGCAACCTTTACCGCCTCCGCGGCCGAACCCTCCCAGCCGCTGGTCAGCGTGACGTGGCTGCAGCAGAACCTCGACAACAAGAATGTTCTGATCCTCGACGTCCGCTCCGCCATCGATGGCGGTGGCGCCAAGGCTTACGAGGAAGCACACATTCCGCGGTCGGTGCACAGCGACTACGACAAGGCCGGCTGGCGCGTCACGCGCAACGACGTGCCCTTCATGCTGCCGACCGTTCCTGAGCTCGAAAAGCTGATTGGCGACCTCGGCATCGACGAGGCGACCCATGTTGTCGTCGTTCCGGCGGGGGTGAGCTACACCGATTTCGGCGCGGCCGCCCGCACCTACTGGACGCTGAAGGTCGTCGGCATCGCCAACGTTTCGATTCTCGATGGCGGTGTCGCCGCCTGGAAGGCCGCCGGCCTGCCGCTCGAAAGCGGCGTCAGCAAGCCGTCTGCGACGATCTTCACCGCCTCGCTCAACGAGAAATTGCTCTCGCGCATTGACGACGTGGCCAAGGTCGAGCCCGGCAAGAACGCGACATTGCTGGATGCCCGCCCGGCCACGTTCTTCACCGGTAAGGAAAAAGCGCCGAATGCGCAGGCCTATGGCCACATTCCGGGGGCGGTCAATCTCGACAGCGCCAGCTTCTACGATGCCGCCTCGAACAGGCTGAAGCCGCGCGCCGAGCTTGCCGCGCTCGCGGCGCAGCTGCCGGCGCAGCAGCCGGTGATCGCCTATTGCAACACCGGGCACTGGGCCGCCACCGACTGGTTCGTTCTCCACGAACTGCTGGGCCGCAAGGACGTCAGCCTCTATGACGGCTCGATGGTCGAATGGAGCGCCAACGCGTCCCGCCCGATCGCGTCCTCCCGCACCAAATGGGACGATGTAAAGAAGGCGCTCGGCTTCGGTTCGTGATAGACTTCTCGCCTTGATCTCGACGAAATAAAGAGGCGCGCCGGAAAAGCGCGCCTCTCGCAATGACAAGGCCGGGCATGTCCACCGCAACGTTTTCCGCTTCTTCCGCCGCCGCGGCGCGCACCGACTATCTGTTCGTTTCCATCGCCGTTCTCGCCACCGCGATCCTGGTCGCGCTGGTGCTGCTCGACGGCCAGCCGGCCTCCGCGGCCCTGGTGCTGGGCGGCTTCGGGCTCGGCGTCGCCTTCCTGAAGGCCGAGTTCAGCTACGCCGCCTCGTGGCGGCGCTTCCTGACGCGCGGCGAGGCCGGGGGGCTGATCGGCGGCCTTATTGTCATTGCGATCGCCGCGCTCGTCATCGTCCCGGTTGCGGCGCTGTCGAAAGGCTACGGCGGCGCCATCGCGCCGCTCGGGCCGTCGCTGATCGTCGGCGCCTTCGTGTTCGGCGTCGGCATGCAGCTCGGCAACGGGTGCGGCTCCGGCACGCTCTATACCGTCGGCGGCGGCTCCGGCCGCATGCTGATCACGCTGGCCTTCTTCATCATCGGCAGCGTGCTCGGCTCGCTGTCGCTGCCCGGCTTCCTGGAGCTCGGCGGCATCGATCCGATTTTGGCCTCCGATTATCTCGGCCCGTGGGGCGGACTGGTCGCCACGCTGGCGAGCCTCGTCGCCGCCGCCGTAATCCTGGCTTTCGTCGCCCAAAAGCGCGGCGCCAACTTCATGCCGTCGCGCAACTACATCATCGGCGGCATCGTCATCGGTCTGTTGTGCATCGGCGTGTTCTTCGCCGGCGGCCATCCGTGGAGCGTCACCTTCGGCTACACGGTCTGGGGCGCCAAGATTTTTCAGGCGCTCGGCTTCGACTTCTCGAACGCCGCGTTCTGGCAGTGGCCGGGCCCCAAGCACGCGCTCGAGCAATCGGTGCTGTCCGACACGTCGAGCCTCACCGATTTCGGCATGATCTTCGGCGCCATGGCGGCAGCGGCAGCGACCAAGCGCTTCGCCAATATGCCCTGGCCGCCGGTCGGCTCGCTGCTCGCGGCTGCGGTCGGCGGCATCCTGATGGGCTGGGGCGCGCGGCTTGGTTTTGGCTGCAACATCGGCGCCTTCGTCGGCGGCGTCGCCTCGGGCTCGCTGCACGGCTGGGTGTGGTTCGCGATGGCGCTGCTCGGCAGCATGGTGGGCATCCGCCTGCGGCCGCTGTTCGGCATGTCGCGGGAGTAGTCCTTATGAGAAGGGTCTACATCGTCGTGACGCTGGTCGCGCTGTTCGCCATCGTCGGCAATCACCTGATGAGCCCGTCGACCGGACGCGCCGTGTCGCCGGAGGATTTCGCCGGCGCCTGCGCGCCGTGCGGCGCGCCTTGTCCATCGGTGAAGTAGCGATGCACTCCGCTCATTCCCGCGAAGGCGGGAATCCAGGATAGGCCGCACTGGGTCCCCGCCTGCGCGGGGACGAGCGGAATTAGGGCCGTTCTCTGAGGAACGCATCGACCTCGTCGCGCGTCGCGGCGCCCATCAGGCCGCCGAAGCGCGTGCACTTGATCGCCGCGGCGGCGGCGGCAAAGCGCATCGACTTCACGACATCGCGGGTTTCGACGAAATGCACCGCGAAGCCGCCGTGGAACGTGTCGCCGGCGCCGAGCGTATCGACGGCCTTCACCTTGAAGGCGTCCATGTGACAGACGTCGCCGTTCTCAAGCCAATAGACGCCATCCGGCCCATCGGTCACGGCGAGGAATTCGCCGAAGCTCTCGCCGAGCTTCTTCAGCGCCCCGGGCAAATCCTTGACGCCCGTGGCTTCGCGAATGGCGTCGGCCGAGCAGATCACATGCGAGCACGCCTGAAACAGCGGATCGTCCGGCGGCGTCGGCTTGTCGAAATCGAGCACGCGCGGAATGCCGCGCTTCTGTGCCGCAAGGCAGATCGGCAGGCTGATATTGCTGTAGCGGTTATCCAGCATCGCGGCGTCGGCACTGGCGACGATGCCATCGGGATCGGCCGGTGTCGCCGCATTGAGCCCCTTGGGCCGCATGGTGACGATCATCTTCTCGCCTTCGGCGTCGAGCATGATCAGCGACGCCGCCGATCGCGCGCCCTTCACGCGAATGGCGTGCGAGATATCGATGTTCTCCTTGGCGAATGTCTTGAGAATGGAGTTGGCGACGTCGTCGGTCTCATCGCCGACCGCGCCGATATAGGTGACGTGCGCGCCGAGCCGCGCCATCGCGACTGCGGCATTGCCGGCCTGGCCGCCGCTGGTGACCACGAAATCGGTCGCCGACACCTTGCCGCCGGGCGCGGGGAATTTCTCCACCCGCATCACATTGTCCTGCACGGCGCCGCCGGCGCAGACGATGCGGATGGGGTTTCTGGCCTCAGTCAAATCGTACGTCGTCCTCTCTTCAGGTAAACCGGACTTCGTCCTCTACCCAAGCGCGGATGATATGGTGCGCGATCGCCATCGGCGGCGGCGTGGTCAAGCCGTCCGGATGGCTGCGCGTCAGCATCGAAACGATCTCGTCCTTGCTAAACCACCGGGCGCCTTCGAGTTCCGTTTTGTCGATGACGATGTCGCGGCTTTTCGCCTCGGCATGGGTGCCGATCATCAGCGACGACGGGAACGGCCACGGCTGCGAGCGGAAATACTGGATGCGGCCGCACAGAATGCCGGCTTCCTCGCGCGTCTCGCGGCGCACCGCGTCCTCGATGGCTTCGCCGGGCTCGATGAATCCGGCGAGGCACGACCACATGCCGGGAATGAAGCGCGGCGACCGGCCAAGCAGGCATTCATCGCCATCGACAATCAGCATGATGACGACGGGATCGGTGCGCGGGAAATGCTCCGCCTTGCACGCCGGGCACAGCCGCTTCCAGCCGGCATCGACGGCGTCGGTGGCGTGGCCGCAATTGGAGCAGAAGCGATGGCGCGCATGCCACTGCAGGATGGACTTGGCTTCCGCCAGCGGCGGCAGGTGTTCGGCCGCGACCAGGCCCTGCACCGCGATCGAGCGCAGGTCGGTGATCAGAAGATCGTCGCGCGTCTTCAGCGCTTCGGCGGCGGCCTGCGGCATGCCGCGGCCGTAGCGCGGCGCGCCGTCGAGGTGGCCGAGAAACACCATCTCGTCGGCCGCGCCCAGCGCGCGCGCGTCATCGAGCGTGAATAGCGGATCGCTCGGCTCGCCCTTGCGCAGCACGATCATTTCGCCGCCGACCACATAGGTCGCGGCGCGGGCATCGGCGACCATGGCGCCCTGCGCAGCCTGATCGATGCGCAGCTCGGCGGCACGCTCGAGGCGGCTGTTGGTGTAGCCGAGGAGAGGTTTGGGGCCGAGGGCGGCGGGAATCGGAGGTGCGGACATAGGCGCGGAAAGTCGCATGGCGGCCGGGGCAGCGCAATGCGCCGCGGTCAGCCGGCAACACCCAGGGCGCGCCGCAGCGCCGTCACAAAGCCGTCGCGAACCGCAGGGTCATAAGCAATGGCCGGCGCGGCGCCCCAGACCGGCCTTGGCCAGGCCGCATCGGAATGGCGCCGGCCGATGACATGGACGTGAAGCTGCGGCACGACATTGCCCAGCGCCGCAACGTTGAGCTTCTCGCATTCTGTGATCGTCTTGAGCGCGCGGGCAGCGGCGTCGATCTCCGCGCCCAGCGCGGCGCGGTCGGCCGGGGCAAGGTCGATCAGTTCCACGATATCCGGCCGCCGCGGCACCAGAACCAGCCACGGGTAATTGGCGTCGTTCGACAGCAGCGCGCGGCAGAGCGGCAGGTCCCCCACCGGAACCGTGTCGGCGGCGAGTTGCGGGTGGAGGAAAAAGGGTGCTTCCGGCATGGCGGCTCCTCGGCTTGCTTTCTCCTCCGGATGGCCCGATATAGGCGCCGGGAGGTTGGCGGTGGACGAACCACTCGCCAACCGGGTCAGGTCCGGAAGGAAGCAGCCCTAACGAGCACGGATCGGGTCGCTCGTCAGCCTCCCACCGATTTTTCCACGATTCCCTTGGACGTGCCGCCCGGTATCAGCCCGGGCGGGTGGCCCCCGCGTCCCGGGCTTGCCAGAATAGGGACATGAGCGAACCCGACAGCCAGACAGGTGCCGGTTCCGCCCCGGCTGAACCGGCCGGCGGCTACCGCGTTCTGGCGCGCAAATATCGCCCCGCGAGCTTCGACGACCTGATCGGCCAGGAGGCCATGGTCCGCACGGTCTCGAACGCCTTCGAGACCGGGCGCATCCCGCAGGCTTGGATCCTGACCGGCGTGCGCGGCGTCGGCAAGACGACGACCGCACGCATTCTCGCCCGCGCCCTGAACTACGAATTGCCCGATGGCGCGGTGAAGGGCCCGACCATCCACATGCCGGTGATGGGTATTCACGACCAGGCCATCATCGACAGCCGGCACATCGACGTCCTCGAAATGGACGCCGCCTCGCATAACGGCGTCGATGACGTGCGTCAGATCAACGACGCCGCGCGTTATGCGCCCGTGTCGGCGCGCTACAAAGTCTACATCCTCGACGAAGTTCACATGCTCTCGACGGCGGCGTTCAACGCGCTGTTGAAGACGCTCGAGGAGCCGCCGCCGCACGTCAAGTTCATCTTCGCCACCACCGAAATCCGTAAAGTTCCGGTGACGGTGCTGTCGCGCTGTCAGCGTTTCGATCTGCGCCGCGTCGATGCCGATGTGCTGGTCGCGCATCTTGCCGGCATCGCGGCCAAGGAAAACATCGAAGCCGAGCCCGGTGCGCTGGCGCTGATCGCGCGCGCCGCCGAAGGCTCGGTGCGCGATAGCCTGTCGCTGTTCGATCAGGCCATCGCTCACGCCGCCGGCGCCGTGCGCGCCGAGGATGTCCGGCAGATGCTCGGCCTCGCCGATCGCGTCCGCATCGTCGATCTGTTCGAAGCGCTGATGAAAGGCGACATCGCCGCCGCCCTCACCGAGCTGCGCGCGCAATACGACATCGGCGCCGATCCGGCCGTCGTGCTTGGCGATCTCGCCGAATTCACGCATTTCGTCACGCGCATGAAGGTGGTGCCGAGCGTCGGCGACGACGCCTCGCTGTCCGAAGCCGAGCGCGTGCGCGGGCGAGACTTCGCCACGCAATTGTCGCTGCGCGTTTTGTCGCGCACCTGGCAGATGCTGCTCAAGGGCGTGGGCGAAGTGCAGGCGTCGGGGCGGCCGCTCGCGGCCGCCGAGATGGTGCTGGTGCGCATCGCCTATTCGGCCGATCTGCCGACGCCGGACGAGGTCGTGCGCTCGCTGAGCGACAATGGCGGCGCCGGCGCGACTCCCGTGCGTGGCGGGGGTGGTGGGAGCGGTGGCGGTGGTGCTTCGGCCACCGCGCAAAGTTTCGCGCCGCGTTTCGATGCACCGCGCGGTGCCCCGCGGGCGCAGTCGGCCGCTGCCGCGATGCCGTCGGGCGAGCCGGTGGCGCGCCGCGACCTGCCGGAAGCGCAACCGGCGGTGGTCATCAAGTCGTTCCCCGATCTGATCGCTTTCGTCGGCGACAAGCGCGACATCAACACCAAGATGGCGCTGGAACGTGACGTGCGCCTCGTTCGTTTCGAGGACGGCAAGCTCGAACTCGCGCTTTTGCCCAGCGCGCCGAAGGGCCTGACCAACGAGTTGCAGCGCAAGCTGTCGGCCTGGACCGGCCGCATCTGGATGGTCGTCATCTCGAAGGAGCAGGGCGCGCCGACCTTGCGCGAGCAGGCCAACGACCGTCAGGCCGAGTTGCGCAACGAAGTGATGCAGGACCCGCTGGTGCAGGCGGTTCTGAAAAGATTTCCCGGCGCCAAGGTCGCCGAGATCACACAGCAGGGCGAGGAGCCGCCGCTCGACGACAGCGGTCTGCCGCCGCCGGACATGGAAGAGGAAGACTGATCATGCGGGATTTCATGGGCATGATGAAGCAGGCCGCGCAGCTACAATCGAAGATGCAGGAGATGCAGGCCGAACTCGACACCATCGAGGTTGAAGGTACCGCCGGCGGCGGCATGGTGTCCGTGACGCTCACCGCCAAGGGCGCGCTCAAGGGCGTCAGGATCGACGATTCGCTGTTGCAGCCGTCGGAGAAGGAGATCGTCGAAGACCTCCTCGTCACCGCCCATGCCGACGCCCGCCGCAAGGCCGAGACCGTGCTCGCGGAAAAGATGAAATCCGTGGCTGGCGGCCTGCCGCTGCCTCCGGGGCTGTTGGGGTGACGATGTATTTTCACTCGGTCATTCCGGGACGGCCCGAAGGGCCGGGCCCGGAATCCATAACCCCGGTCAGCGAGTATGGATTCCGGGCTCGCTCGCTGACGCTCGCGCCCCGGAATGACGGTCTCTGATGTCCACCGCCGTCGCCGGCCCCGAAATCGAAAAGCTGATCCAGTTACTGGCGCGGCTGCCAGGTCTCGGCCCCCGCTCGGCACGCCGCGCCGCGCTGTTCCTGATCAAGAAGCGCGAGCAGGTGATGACGCCGCTTACGAATGCATTGCAGATCGCACTTGATAAAATTGTCGTCTGCAAGACCTGCGGCAACATCGACACGCACGATCCCTGCACCGTGTGCACCGATACGCGGCGCGACCAGAGCATTCTCGTCGTCGTCGCCGATGTCGCCGATCTGTGGGCGCTGGAGCGCGCGCATGCCGTCAACGGCCGCTACCACGTGTTGGGCGGCACCTTGTCGCCGCTCGACGGCGTCGGCCCGCAGGATCTGTCGATCGAGGCGCTGGTCAAGCGCGCGCACGAGCCGCAAGTCAGCGAAGTGATCCTCGCGCTCAACGCCACGGTCGACGGCCAGACCACGGCGCACTACATCACCGAACTGCTCGCCGACGCCAACGTGAAGGTCACGCGGCTGGCCCATGGCGTGCCGGTCGGCGGCGAACTCGACTATCTCGACGAGGGCACCTTGTCGGCGGCGATGAAGCAGCGCACGTTGTTTTGAATTAACCCGTCATTCCGGGGCGCGAGCGTAGCTCGCGAACCCGGAATCCATACTCCGCAGCGCCGGGTTTATGGATTCCGGGCTCGCGGCCTTCCGGCCGCGCCCCGGAATGACAAGTTACTTCGCGCCATGCACCCGGTCGCGGAATTCACTCGGTGACAGGCCCGTCGCCACGGTGAAGGTGCGGGTGAAATAGGCCGGATCGTTGAAGCCGAGCGCGTAGGCGACTTTCGACACCGGCATGTTGGTGTAAACCAGCTGCCGTCGCGCCTCCCGCACCAGCCGGTCGCGGATCAGGTGCGAGGCCGGGCAGCCGAAGGCCTCGCGCGTCAACCGCGACAGGTGCGTCGGCGTTACCTTCAGCGTGGCGGCGTAGCGCGTCACCGCCCAGTGCTCGCGATAGTGGTCGTCGATCAGGGCCTCGAAGCGATCGACCAGCCGGTCGCCGGCGGGCGTCGCGCCCTGCGAGGTCTGCGCCGCAAGCTGGCGCGCGACGAGGCCGAGCAGCGCGGCCGACAGCGCCTTGAGCACATGAGCGCGCGCGAAGTTACGGCCGTCATATTCCGTGAAGATGTCCTGCATCAGCCGGCGCATCGCCGGCGTCGCGCGCAGCAGTGCCGCGTCCGACAGGACGCGTGACAGCCCCTCCGACGGCGCGATCGCCTCGTCGAGGATTTCGGTGGCGATGGTCACCACCCAGCCCTGCGTGCCGCGGGTGAACTGATAGCCATGCACATGGCCGGCCGGCATATTGATCGCAACCATCGGCCGGAGCCGGAACTCGCGGCCTTCGATATTGGCGCGGCCGCCGCCCTTGGCGATGAGCAACACCTGGTGCAGCCGGCCATGGCGGTGCGGCGGGAACTGCCAGTCGTGTAGCACCGAGCGGGCGGCGATGGTCTCGCAATGCACCACGTCGGGGAGGTCACGGTCCTCGCCGAACAGGTTGTAGGTCAGGATCGCGGGCTTCAGGGGCGGGCGCGGCATGTTCGATTTGTACAAGATATCGTCAGCTCGATCCATTCCCCGCCGCGCGGTTTCCGGGCGATAGTGCGTGCAAACAAGGCGCCCTTCCGGAGGATTCGTCCATGAAGACCCAGGTTTGCATCATTGGCGGCGGCCCGTCCGGCTTGCTGCTGTCGCAACTGTTGCACCTCAAGGGCATCGACAACGTCCTCCTCGAGAAACACACCCGCGACTACGTGCTCGCCCGCATCCGTGCCGGCGTGCTCGAGCACGGCTTCGCCCGGCTGATGCGCGAGGCCGGCTGCGGCGAGCGCATGGATCGCGAAGGCGAGGTGCATGACGGCGTGTTCATCGCCCACGACGGCAAGCTCGACCGTATCGACCTGCACAAATACTCCGGCGGCTCCTCGGTGATCGTCTACGGCCAGACCGAGGTGACGCGCGATCTCTACGAGGCGCGCGAGCGCATGAACGGCAAGGTCATACACCAGGCCGACGACGTGGCGCTGCATGACATCGACGGCGACAAGCCCTACGTGACCTATAACAAGGATGGCGCCGGCCGCCGCGTCGATTGCGAATACATCATCGGCGCCGACGGCTTCCACGGCGTCAGCCGCAAATCGATTCCCGCCGGCGTGCTGCGTGAATATGAGCGCGTCTATCCGTTCGGCTGGCTCGGCGTGCTGTCGCAGACCAGGCCGGTGTCGCCGGAACTGATCTACACCAAGCACAAGAACGGCTTCGCGCTCTGTTCCCTCCGTTCTCAGGTCCTGAGCCGCTATTACATCCAGGTGCCGCTCACCGACAAGGTCGAGGACTGGTCGGATGACGCCTTCTGGGCCGAACTGAAAAACAGACTGCCGGCGGAAGTTGCGGGTCGCCTCGAGACCGGGCCCTCGGTCGAGAAGAGCATCGCGCCGCTGCGCAGCTATGTCGCCGAGCCGATGCGCTATGGCCGGCTGTTCCTCGCCGGCGACGCCGCTCACATCTTCCCGCCGACCGGCGCGCGGGGGCTCAACAGCGCCGCGTCCGACATCTATTATCTCTACCACGCCATGGTCGATCACTATCAGAAGGGTGATGACGCGGGGCTCGATGGTTATTCGGCCAAGGCGCTGGCGCGGGTGTGGAAGGCGCAGCGTTTCTCGTGGTGGATGACCACCATGCTGCACCGGTTTCCGGACAATTCGCCTTACGAGGACCGCCTGCAAAATACCGAACTTGACTATCTCCTGTCGTCCGACGCGGCCAAGAGCGTGATGGCGGAGAATTACGTCGGCCTGCCGTTCTAGTCGTCCGCCGGCAGCGGGCCCTTCGGCTTGTCGAGCGCGGCGAAATGACCGCGCGCCTGCAGCCACCACAGCAGCACGATGCTGGGCAGGCCGACCGCGACGCTGGTCGTAAAGAAGAGCGGCCAGCCGACACTTTCGGCGAGATAGCCGGCGCTCGCCGAGAGATAGGTGCGGCCGAACGCGGCCAGCGCCGTCAGCAGCGCATACTGCGTCGCCGTGTGCAGCGGCGACTGGCACAGCGACGAGAGATAAGCGACGAAGATCACCGTGCCGATGGCGCCGGTGAAGCTCTCGACCGTGATCGATACCATCAGCGCCCAGTAGTTGAGGCCGACATAGGCCTGCCAGACGAAGGCGAAGTTCGACGCCATTTGCAGGATCGCGCCGATCCACAGCGCGCGCGCAAGCGGCAGCGCGCGCGCCACCATGCCGCCGGCGAAACCGCCGAGCAGAGTCGCGGCAAGGCCGAGGCCCTTGACGATGTTGGCGTAGTCGGTGCGCGTGAAGCCGAGGTCGATGACGAAGGGCGCCGTCATGGTGCCGGCGAAGGCGTCGCACAGCTTGTACAGAATGACGAAGAGCAGCACGGCGATGGCCGAGTCGCGGCTGAGGAATTCCGCGAAGGCGGCATAGGCGGCGCCGAACACGCGCCTGATCGGGCTTTCGCCGGCGTGGCTGGCTTTCTCCACGGCGGCCTCCTGCGAGCGCGCCGGCTCCCTGGCGAACAAGGTCGCCAGCATGCCGATGCCGACCATCGCCGCCATCACCGCATAGCCGAGCGACCAGGCGGCGTCCTTGCCGCTGCCGATCAGCTCGAAGCCGCTGACGATGTAGAGCGCGCCCGCGGTCGAGACCAGCATGCCGACGCGATAGGCGGCGACATAGGCGGCCATGCCGGCGGCCTGTTCGTCGGTGTCGAGGCTTTCGACACGAAAGGCATCGATGACGATATCTTGCGTCGCCGAGGCGAGCGCGACCAGCAGCGCGGCGCCGGCCACCACGACCAGCGGGGTGAATTTCGGATTGCTGGCTGCGAGGATGAGGATCGCGGCGATCAGCAGGATCTGCGACAGCATCAGCCAGCCGCGGCGGCGCCCGAGCAGGCGCGACAGCACCGGCACGTCGAGCGCATCGACCACCGGCGCCCACAGGAACTTGATGGTGTAGGGCGTGCCGACCAGCGCGAACAGGCCGATGGTGCCGAGATCGACGCCGACCTCGCGCATCCACACCAGCAGCGTGGTGCCCGACAGCGCCAGCGGCAGGCCGGACGAGAAGCCGAGCAGCAGCACGATTAAGACGCGCGGCTTGAGATAAACGGCCAGCGCCTCGGCGAAGGAGCGGCGGGCGGCGGTATCGGCGTTCGCGTCGGGCGTGGCGGTCATTGTGCTCTTTCTTCACCTCTCCCCTTTGGGGAGAGGTCGACGCGCGAAGCGCGTCGGGAGAGGGGCTTATAGCACCGAGAGACTTGTAAACCCCTCTCCCCAACCCTCTCCCCACAGGGGAAAGGGGGCGCACAGAGTGCGCGGCGCGGCAGAGCTACTCCCCCGCGACCTTGCGCACCGGCGCGGCGATCACCTCGGCGGTGGCCGGACTGTCGGCGTCGAAATCGAGCCCCTCGATCTTGCCGGCGCGCTTCTCGATCTTGCCGGTCGAGATCAGGATGTTGTCGATGTCGGCATTGGCCTGGTTGAAATGCGCCTGCAGCTTGCGCACGCGGTCGGACAACAGGCCGACATCCTTCATCATCATGCCGACCTCGGTGCGGATCTGGTCGGCCGCCTCGCGCATCTCGGCGTCCTTGCGCACCTGCTTGATGACCTGGATCGCCATCACCATGAGCGTCGGCGACACGATCATGACGCGGGCGCGCTGCACCTTCTGCACCAGATCGTCGAATTGCTCGTGCAGGTCGGCATAGACCGACTCCGACGGGATGAACATCAATGCGATGTCCTGCGTTTCGCCGGGGATCAGGTACTTGCCGGCAATGTCGGAGACGTGCTTGGCGATGTCGGTGCGCACGCGCGCGGCGGCGAATTTGCGCTCCTCGTCGGTCTGCGCGTCGCGCAGCGCCGTCATGGCTTCGAGCGGAAACTTGGCGTCGATCACCAGCGGTCCGGAATCCGGCATAAACACCACGCAGTCCGGCTTGGTGCGGTTCGACAAAGTGTATTGGAATTCGAAGGCGTTCTTCGGCAGCACGTCGGCGACGATGGCCTCGAGCTGCGCCTGGCCGAAGGCGCCGCGCGACTGCTTGTTGCTCAGCACGTTCTGCAGCGAAGTGACGGTCGAGGACAGGTCGGTGATGTTCTTCTGCGCCTGATCGATCACGGCGAGGCGCGAATGCAGCGCCTGCAAATGCTCGGAGGTGTGCTTGGCGGTCGTCTTCATCGACTCGCCGAGATTCTGGCTCACCGCGTCGAGCCGGGTGTTGACCGTGTGCGCGAGCTGGCCGTGGGCGTTCTGCAGCCAGGAGCCCATCGCATCGAGCCGGGCGTTGAGTTCGCGCAGCCGCGCGTCCTGTTCCGCGTCGACTTCCGGCTTCTTCGGCCGCAGCAGGATGACGAGGATGGCGATGACGCCGATGACGAGCAGCGTCGCGGCGCCCAGCGCGATGGGCAGAATAAGGGGCGCGATGGCCGGCGAGTTTAGGAAGTCGCGAAGCGTGTCGGTCAGTGAAGGGTTCATGGGCCGGGTTTTACCCCGATTCGGAGCCCAAGGGAACGAACGGCGAACGTCGTCCGCGAGCCCGAGAAACGGCGCGGTTTTGGCCGGTTCCGTTGACCTTCCAGCCGCCACCCCTTAAATCGCCGCCATGGCGATCCGCGACATCCTCATCCTCCCCGAAAAGAAGCTCCGGCTCATCTCCGAGCCGATCCGGACCTTCGACAAGCCGCTGCGCGCCCTGGTCGACGACATGTTCGAGACCATGTACGAGGCGCCGGGCATTGGGCTGGCCGCGATCCAGATCGGCGAGCCGCTGCGGCTGATCACGATCGACGTTTCCAAGGAAGAGGGCGTCAAGGAGCCGCGCGTCTTCATCAATCCGGAGATCGTCTGGTCGTCGGAGGAGTACTCGGTTTACGAGGAAGGCTGCCTGTCGATTCCCGAGTTTTACGAGGAGGTCGAGCGGCCGGCCAAGGTGCGCGTGAAATACGTCGACGCCGACGGCAAGGAGAATGAGCTGGAGGCCGACGGCCTGCTCGCGACCTGCCTGCAGCACGAGATCGACCACATCAACGGCGTCCTGTTCATCGACCATATTTCCAAACTCAAGCGCGACCGCGTCGTCAAGAAATTCGCCAAGGCCGCCAAGCACGGCGTGTCGCCGTCGCTCGCCAAGGACAAAGAGCCGTCGCATCATATCGGCTGACGCCGAAGGACAGGGGTGATGCCGCTCCGCCTCATCTTCATGGGCACGCCGGATTTCGCGGTGCCGACTTTGCTGGCGCTGCATGCGGCCGGGCATGAGATCGTCGCCGTCTATACGCGGGCGGCCAAGCCGGGCGGGCGGCGCGGGCTCGATCTGGTGCCGACGCCGGTGGAGCGGGAAGCCACCAAGCTCGGCCTCAAGGTGCTGACGCCGAAGACGCTGCGCAACGACGAGGCGCAGGCCGAATTCGCCGCCTTCAATGCCGATGCCGCCATCGTCGTCGCCTACGGCCTCATCCTGCCGAAGCCGATCCTCGAGGCGCCGCGGCTCGGCTGCTTCAACGTTCATGCTTCGCTGTTGCCGCGCTGGCGCGGCGCGGCGCCGATCCACCGCGCCGTCATGGCCGGCGATGCCGAGACCGGCGTCACCATCATGCAGATGGACGAAGGCCTCGACACCGGCGCGATGATGATGCGCGAGGCGATGCCGATCGCGGCCGACGTGACGACCGGCGAACTGCACGACGCGCTGGCCGCGATGGGCGCGCGGCTGATGCCGGTGGCGCTGGCCGCGGCCGATCGCGGTTCGCTCAAGCCGACGCCGCAGCCGGCCGACGGCGTCACCTACGCCGAGAAGATTTCCAAATCGGAATCGCGCATCGACTGGAGCAAGCCGGCGCGCGACGTGCACAATCACATCCGCGGCCTGTCGCCGTTTCCCGGCGCGTGGTTCGAATTCGACGGCACGCGCGTCAAGGTGCTGCGCTCGACGCTCGGTGTGGGATCCGGTGCGCCCGGCACGGCGCTGGACGATGCTCTGACCCTCGCCTGTGGCGACGGCGCGGTGCGGCTCGTGCAGGTGCAGCGCGAGGGGAAGAAGGCCATGAGCGCCGAGGAATTCCTGCGCGGCAATGCCGTGGGAAAGGGAGTGGTCGTGACATGAGCGCCGTGATCCGTCCGGAAACGCCGGCCGATCTCGCCGCCATCCGCGCGGTGAACGACGCTGCGTTCGGCGGGGCGCAGGAATCGGCGCTGGTCGATGGCTTGCGCGCCGATGGCGATCTGGTGCTGTCGCTGGTCGCCGAAGCCGGCGGGGCAATCGTTGGCCACGTCGCTTTTTCGCGCATGCAGGTCGAGCGGAACGGCGCCGCCGCGCCGGCGGTCTCGCTGGCGCCGCTGTCCGTGCGGCCCGACCGTCAGCGTAACGGCATCGGCACGATGCTGGTTCGAACCGCGCTGGCGCGGCTTACCGAGCGCGGTGAAAGCCTTGTCTTTGTGCTGGGCGAACCGCATTATTACGGGCGCTTCGGTTTCAGCGCCGAACCCGCCACGGGCTTCGTCTCGCCCTATGCGGGGCCTTATTTTCAATCGCTGACGCTGTCGGAACGTGCGCCGTCAGCCGGCGCCGTGCGCTACGCGCGGGCTTTCGTGGCGTTGTCCTGACATGCCGCGGTACAAACTCCTCATCGAATATGACGGCGCGCCGTTCTGCGGCTGGCAGTATCAGGCTGACCAGATCACGGTGCAGGGCGCGCTGACCAATGCCGTCAAGGCGCTGACCGGCGAAGACGTGCTGGTGCAGGGCGCCGGCCGCACCGATGCCGGCGTCCACGCGCGCGGGCAGGTGGCGCATGTCGATCTGACACGCGAATGGCGCACCGACACCGTGCGCGATGCGCTCAATGCTCACCTGCGGCCGCATCCCGTGGCGGTGCTGAGCGCCGAGCAGGTCGGCGACGATTTCAATGCGCGCATGTCGGCGATCAAGCGCCATTACTTCTACCGCATTATCAACCGCCGGCCGGATCTGACCTTCGACCGCAATTATGCTTGGCGCGTCGCAAGGCCGCTCGATGCCGACGCCATGCACACGGCGGCGCAGCGGCTCGTCGGCAAGCGCGACTTCACGACCTTCCGCTCCACCGAATGTCAGGCCAAGTCGCCGGACAAGACGCTGGACCGCCTCGACGTCTCGCGCATCGGCGACGAGGTGCATGTCTTCGCCTCGGCGCGCTCATTCCTGCACAATCAGGTGCGCTCGATGGTCGGCACCTTGATGAGCACCGGCCTTACCGGGGCCGGCGCCTGGACCGCGGACGATCTTTCAGCGGCGCTGGAGGCGCGCAATCGCACCGCCTGCGGCCAGGTGGCGCCGCCGGACGGGCTGTATTTGATGAAAGTCGATTATTGACGCCAACCGGTCGTTCCCGGCCCTCGCTACGCTCGGCCGGGACGACAAATATTCCGCCCTGCAACAATCCTGCCGCGCCATGCGTTATCACGCTCGGGGGTAGCGTTTTTCACACAGGAGCAAGCTCATGAGCACTTTCGGCAAGGCGGTCTGGTCGGGCGGTCTGAAGGACGGCAAGGGCGCGATCTCGACCAAAAGCGGCGCGCTCAAGGATTATCCCTATGGCTTCGCCGCGCGCTTCGAGGACGGTAAGAACGGCACCAATCCGGAAGAGCTGATCGGCGCCGCCCATGCCGGCTGCTTCACCATGGCGCTGTCGAACATTCTCGGCCAGGAAGGCCTCACCGCCGAAAAGATGGAAACGCAGGCCGATGTGACACTGATGAAGCAGGGCGAAGGCTTCGCCATCACCAAGGTGCATCTGACGCTGACGGCGAAAATCCCCGGCGCCGACGAGGCGAAGTTTCAGGACCTCGCCGCCAAGGCCAAGGCCGGCTGCCCGGTGTCCAAGGTGCTCAATGCCGAGATCACCATGGAAGCGAAGCTGGTTTAGGTGCGTAGCGCCGCACTCAGCGCGCTCCCTCTCCCCTTGGGGGAGAGGGTTGGGGTGAGGGGGCAAGTGACCATCGATAATTTGTAACCCCTCACCCGGCACGCTTCGCGTGCCGACCTCTTCCTATGGGAGAGGTGAAGGAAGCTACCCAAAATACCGATCCACAATCTTCCGATAGATCGTCGTCAGCGCGCGCAGGTCGGCGATCGGCACGCGCTCGTCGATGGCATGCATGGTTTGGCCGACCAGGCCGAATTCCACCACCGGGCAGTAATGCGTGATGAAGCGCGCGTCCGACGTGCCGCCGGTGGTCGAAAGCGTCGGCGCGCGGCCGGTGGTTTCCTTCACCGCGGTTGAAACGAGTTCGGTGAACGGCCCCGGCTTGGTGACGAACACGCCGGCATTGGAAGGCTGGAATTTGAATTCGAACTTGATCTTGCCGCCGGACGCCTTCTCGGCGCGCGCCTGCAGCAGCGCCTTGAGCGACTCCAGCGTGTGGCAATCGTTGAAGCGGATGTTGAACATCGCGCTGGCCTGGCCGGGAATGAGGTTGACGGTCTTGTTGCCGACATCGACCGAGACGAATTCGAGATTTGAAGGCTGGAAATTGGCGTTGCCGTTGTCGAGCGGCTCCGCGAGCAGGGCGTCGATCAGCTTGACGATGCCGCGCACCGGATTGTCGGCGCGCTGCGGATAGGCGACGTGGCCCTGTTTGCCGGTGACGATGAGATGGCCGTTGAGCGAGCCGCGCCGGCCGATCTTGATGGTGTCGCCCATCTCCTCCTGATTGCTCGGTTCGCCGAGAATGCAGTGGTCGAACGTCTCGCCCATATCGGCGACCCATTGCAGCAGCTTCGGCGTGCCGTTGACGGCGATGCTCTCTTCGTCGCCGGTGATCAGGAACGAGATCGAGCCTTTCTTCGGCTTGCCGCCGTTCGCGGCGAGATGATCGAGCACGGCGGCCACCGCGCAGCCGATGCCGCCTTTCATGTCCACCGCGCCGCGGCCGTAGAGTTCACCATTGGCGACTTCGCCGCCGAACGGCGGGTGCGTCCAGGCTTTCTCATCGCCGGTCGGCACCACGTCGGTGTGGCCGGCAAAGGTCAGATGCGGCGCCTCGGCGCCGATGCGGGCGTAGAAGTTCTCGACATCGTCGGTGCCCGGCTCCGAAAACACCTTGCGGTGCACGGTGAAGCCGGCGGCCTTTAGCGTCGTTTCCAGATAGCTCAGCGCGCCGCCTTCCGCCGGCGTCACCGACGGACAGCGCAGCAGCTCGCGGGTAATGGCAACGGGATCGGCGGACATTGGTGTTGGCTCTGAAATTCGAGGGGGGTCGGGAAGAACCAAGTCCTTCCCTGTCATCACCGGGCTTGTCCCGGTGATCTCGCTAAGGCTGGCACAATGCGTGCCTAAGCGGGATGGCCGGGTCAAGCCCGGCCATGACAGAGGCTGCCCGTGCCCGGCCGGCGTAGCTCATCCCTCCGCGGTTACCCGGGAGCGTTGACCGACTGTGCCGGGCCGTACTGGTTGTCGCTGGTCGAGCCACGCAAAGCGAAAAGCTCGACGGTCATCCAGATCGAAATGGCGAAGCAGACAATGTCCAGAAACGAGTTCAGCCCGCCGGAAAACAGCATAATTCTGAATGAGCCGTCAGAATCGTGCTTGAACATCTGCAGCACGCTCGGCACACCCAGATACAGAAAAATATACCAGGCCGATTTGTTGTGATCGTGCAGCCGCCGCGTCATCGCTGCGAGATAAATCCACATGATAGCGATAACGATTCCTAAGCCGATCGGCGAGGGGATCAATCGGAAGTTGGACGCGATAGCGATCATCAGCATGACGGCTATTGCGACGGCCATGCCGAGCATCACGAGCAAAAAATTCGACGCGCCGCGCGCGGCCTTTGAAACTGAATAGCTTACGAAACGTCATGGCAGCCCCCGGCTGACCATAGCCAGCCGGGGTGCATGGTCAAGTTGCGTTCTTGCGCAATTCAACTGATAATTTCTGCGATAGCCGCGCTGTCCGCGCCGCGTGTCTAATCCCTCAACAACTCATTGATGCTCGTCTTGCTGCGCGTCTTTTCATCGACGCGCTTGACGATCACGGCGCAGTACAGGCTCGGGCCCGGCTCGCCCTCGGGCAGCGGCTTGCCGGGCATGGTGCCGGAGACAACGACGGAATAGGGCGGCACTTCGCCCATGTAGATCTTGCCGGTCTCGCGATCGACGATCTTCGTCGACATGCCGAGATAGACGCCCATGCCGAGGACAGCGCCCTCGCGCACGATCACGCCCTCGACGACTTCCGAGCGCGCGCCGATGAAGCAGTTGTCCTCGATGATCACCGGGCCGGCCTGCAGCGGCTCGAGCACGCCGCCGATGCCGACGCCGCCCGACAGATGCACGTTCTTGCCGATCTGCGCGCAGGAGCCGACGGTCGCCCAGGTGTCCACCATCGTGCCGGAGCCGACATGGGCGCCTAGATTGACGAAGGACGGCATCAGGATCACGCCCGGCGCGATATAGGCCGACTTGCGCACCACCGAGCCCGGTACGGCGCGGAAGCCTTCCTTCTTGAAGCGCGCCGGCGTCCAGCCCTTGAACTTTGAATCGACCTTGTCCCACCATTTGGCGCCGCCGGGGCCGCCGGGAATCGCGGTCATGTCGTTAAGGCGGAACGACAGCAGCACAGCCTTCTTGAGCCACTGGTTGACCTGCCAGTTGCCGTCGCCCTGCTTTTCGGCGACGCGCGCGGCGCCGCTGTCGAGCAGCTCCAGGGCCGTATCGACCGCTTTGCGCACCGCGCCCCTGGTCTTGGGCGTGATCTTGTCGCGGCCCTCGAAGGCCTCGTTGACGGTCTTTTCCAGGTTCTGGAGATTGATTTTGGCTGCCATGCGGGCCCCCGGCTTTTCTAACGAAACGGCCCGGTTTGTCGGGGTCGGGGCGGGGGATGTCAAGCCGCGCTGGAGCCGCTAGTCTTGCGGCCTCGAACAGGAGCCCGCCGTGACCCGCCAAGCCCTTAGCCTTGCCTCCGTCCTTGCCGCCTTGAGCCTCGCCGACCCTGCGCTGGCCCACCACGCCATGGGTGGCGGCATGCCGGCGACCCTGGCGCAGGGCCTGCTGTCAGGCCTTGCCCATCCGGTCATCGGGCTCGACCATTTCGCCGCCGTGGTGGCGGTCGGCTGCATCGCCTCGCTGCATGCCGCGGGCGTGCGGCTGGCCATCGGCTATGTCGCGGCGATGATGGCCGGCGTCGCGGTGCATCTCATGGGCGCGAGCCTGCCCGGCGCCGAACTCTGGGTCGCCGCCTCGGTGATCGCGCTCGGCCTCGTCCTCGCCACCCATCGCGACATGGGCATGCTCGCCGCCGTCGCGGCGTTCGGCGCGGTCGGTGTGCTGCACGGCTACGCGCTCGGCGAATCCATCTACGGCGCGGAGCCGACGCCGCTGGTCGCCTACCTCGCCGGCCTCGCCATCATCCAGAGCGTCATCGCGGTCGCGGCGATGAATGTCGCGCGCGTGCTCATGCGTCGCCTCGACGACGCTATGCCGCTGCGGCTGATCGGCGCCGGTATTGCCGGCATCGGCCTCGCCATCGTCGTGCAGCAGGTCGTGCCCGCGGTCTGACGGCCGGGTTCCACAGGCCCAGCTTTTCGTCGATCTGTGCGTTGACGCGCGCGGTGCGGGCGTTAGACCGGGTATGCCTATCCCGAGGAGACAGATGCGATGGATGTTCCGAACGTCGAGCAGCTTGGCAATGAGATTTCCGTCTTCGTGACCCAGCTCACCGCCTGGGCCGCGGTTGCGCTTCCAAGCCTGATCGGCGCAGTTCTTTTGCTCATCGCCGGCTGGTGGTTCGCCGGCCGCGCCGAGCGCGGCATCCGTCGGCTCTTTGCGGTTCAGTCCCGTATCGATCCCACTTTGGGAGGCGTGGTGGCGACATTGGTGCGCTACGCCATTCTGGTGCTGGTCATCGTCGCCGTGCTCGGTCAGCTCGGCATCCAGACCACGAGCATCATCGCCGCGCTCGGCGCCGCCGGTCTCGCCATCGGCCTCGCCATGCAGGGCACGCTGTCGAACATCGCCGCCGGCATGATGCTGCTGTGGCTGCGCCCGTTCCGTGTCGGCGACTACATCGACACCGGCACCGTCGCCGGCACGGTGAAGGATGTCGGCCTGTTCGCCAGCGAATTGCATAGTTGGGACGGCGTCTATCTGTTCGTGCCGAACTCCGAATTGTGGAACAAGCGCATCATCAATTACTCGCGGCTGCCGACGAGGCTGGTCGATCTGAAATTCGGCGTCGCCTACGAGGACGATCCGCAGGAGGGTCAGAAGATCCTGCTCGATCTCGCCAACGGCAATCCGATGGTGCTGAAGCTGCCGTCGGAGCCGATAACCTTCGTCGACGAACTCGGCGACAGCGCCGTGGTATTGCGGCTGCGCTGCTGGGCAGCGAACGCCGATTACTGGACGGTGCGCCGCGCGCTCACCGAGCAGGGCAAGGCCGCGCTGGAAGGCGCCGGCTTCACCATCCCGTTCCCGCAGCGCCAGTTGCATTATGTCGGCAAGCCCGATGCGCCGGACCATGGCCATGGCAAGAACGCTGCCTGACGTTATGTCGTGCCGTTGCCGCGCGGCGCGGCGCGGCGCTATAAGCGACGCATGCAGAACGATACGCCGATCGAAATTCCCGCGCGCCACGGCAAGGCGCTGAAGCTGAAAAAGGGTCAGGCGGTTCGCCTGATCAACACCCACGGCACCCAGGTGGTCGATTGCTGGGCCTGGAACGCCGGCGATCTCACCGATCACATGAGCATGGAGGCGACGCGCGTCTGGCTGCAGCGCCTCAATCCCGTCGTCGGCGATACCTTCGTCACGATGAAGCGCAACCCGATCCTGACCATCGTCGAGGACACCTCGCCCGGCGTGCATGACACCTTTATGGCCGCCTGCGACAGGCACCGTTACGAGCGCCTCGGCGTCAAGGAATACCATCGCAGCTGCCTCGACAACATGTTCGAAGGCATGCGCGATCTCGGCATTGAGCCGCCGATGCCGATCCTCGCCTCGTTCAACGTGTTCATGAACATCGCGGTCGAGAGCGACGGTCGCTCGCTCAATACGGGCCCCGCGCTGACCAAACCGGGCGATTACATCACCTTGCGCGCCGATATGGACTGTTACGTCGCGTTTTCCGCCTGTCCGCAGGACATCGTGAAGATCCAGGGCGAAGCGGGTGTGCCGATGTCCGCCCACTTCGTTGTCATGGATCGGGGTTTCCCGTCGCCGCCGCCGCGTCCGACCTGGGTCCCCTGAATCGCGCATGGCACACCGCTTGCTTGAAACTTGGGCATCTTTCGATGTCTCAAGCGAGGAGTGGTGATAATGTCGTTTTTTCGTGCAGTGGCTGCCGGTTTGTTAGGCGTTGCACTGGTATCGGGTGCCGCGCGCGCGGATGCGCTCAGTGACATCCTGAAAGCCAAGGTGCTCAAGGTCGCGGTGCCGCAGGATTTCGCGCCGTTCGGCTCGGCCGGTCCCGATCTCAAGCCGCAGGGCTTCGATGTCGATATGGCCAACTACATCGCCGAGCAGCTCGGCGTGAAGGCCGAGATCATCGCCGTCACGTCGGCCAACCGCATTCCCTATTTGCAGACCAAGAAGGCCGATCTGGTCATCTCGTCGCTAGGCAAGAACGCCGAGCGCGAAAAGGTCATCGACTTCTCGGACGCCTATGCGCCGTTCTTCTCCGGCGTGTTCGGCACCAAGGATATCGCCGTGGCCAGGATCGAGGATCTCGCCGGCAAGACCATCGGCGCCACGCGCGGCGCCATCGAGGAGCAGGAGATCACCAAGGCCGCGCCGAAGGACACGACCATCAAGCGCTTCGAAGACAACAACGCCACCATCGCCGCCTTCGTCTCCGGTCAGGTCGATCTGATCGCCACCGGCAACACCGTCGCCGCCGCGATCACCGAGAAGAACCCGTCGCGTCCGGCGTCCACCAAGTTCATCATGAACAACAGCCCCTGCTATGTCGGCTTCAACAAGGACGAGCCGGCGCTGAAAGCCAAGGTGAACGAGATCATCGCCAAGGCGAAAGCCGACGGCACGCTTAACAAGTTCTCCGAGAAGTGGCTCAAGAACCCGCTGCCGGCGGGGTTTTGATTCGGGTATCTGGTTCGCCTTTTACTCCGTTCGTTCCCGCGAAGGCGGGAACCCAGTGCAGCATTAGTGGCAGACTGGGCCCCCGCTTTCGCGGGGGCGAACGGAGAGTGTGGCGCGGACCAATGCGACAGCACAGGCTCGCATGACCTACAAACTCGAATTCTCCGCGCTGCTGCCCTATTGGGAGGACCTCGCCGCGGGGCTATGGTTCACCATTGTGCTTACCGTGCTGTCGACCGTCGTCGGCATCGCTGTCGGCACGCTGGGGGCCTCGGCGCGTACCTTCGGGCCGAAATGGCTGGCCGGCCTCGTCCGCGTCTATGTCGAACTGATCCGCAACACGCCGTTCATCGTCCAGTTGTTCTTCATCTTCTTCGGCCTGCCCGCGCTCGGCCTCAAACTGTCGGAAACCACGGCGGCCTTTCTCGCCATGGTCATCAATCTCGGCGCCTATTCGACCGAGATCATCCGCGCCGGCATCGAGGCGGTGCCGAAAGGTCATATCGAGGCCGGCGTGTCGCTCGCCATGAGCCGGCTCGAAGTGCTGCGTCACATCGTGCTGCGCCAGGCCTTCGCCAAGATCTATCCGGCTTTGTCGTCGCAGATCATCATCGTCATGCTCGGCTCGGCGGTGGTGTCGCAGATTTCCGCGCCCGATCTGACTTACGCCGCGAACTTCATCCAGTCG
The DNA here is from genome assembly GCA_017849615.1 of Pseudolabrys sp. Taxonomy (GTDB): domain Bacteria; phylum Pseudomonadota; class Alphaproteobacteria; order Rhizobiales; family Xanthobacteraceae; genus Pseudolabrys. The sequence goes on from JAFIGS010000012.1 coordinate 216,970, forward strand.
CGCAATTTCCGCGCTTTCGAGGTCTATCTCGTTGTCGCGCTTATCTATCTCGTGCTCGCCATTGTGCTGCGCTACGTCCTGCGCGTCATCGGCGACCGCTTCGTGAAGGTGGGGTAAGCGCATGGCCCCGAAAAGTGGGAACCGGTTTTCGGACAAGGCCATGCGCAAACAGGGCGCGAAGCCATGAGCGACTTCTCCCTCTGGATCATCGTCAAGAACCTGCTGTGGGCGACGCAGTGGACCATCCTCCTGTCGCTGATCGCCTTTGTCGGCGGCGGCATTGTCGGCCTCGTCCTGCTGTTCCTGCGCACCTCGCAGGTCAAATGGCTGGAAGTGCCGACCAAGCTCTACATCGAGTTCTTCCAGGGAACGCCGCTGCTGATGCAGCTCTTTCTGTTCTTCTTCGGCGTCGCGCTGTTCGGCATCGAGGTCTCGCCGTGGATGGCGGCGGGCCTCGCGCTCACGCTGTGGACCAGCGCCTTCCTCACCGAGATCTGGCGCGGCTGCGTCGAGGCGATTCCGAAAGGCCAGTGGGAAGCCTCCGCCAGCGTCGCCATGAACTATGTCGAGCAGATGCGCTACGTGATCCTGCCGCAGGCTATGCGCATCGCCATTGCGCCGACCGTCGGCTTCTCGGTGCAGGTCATCAAGGGCACGGCGCTGGCCTCCATCATCGGCTTCGTCGAACTGACCAAGGCCGGCACCATGATCAACAACGCCACCTTCCGGCCCTTCCTGGTCTACGCGCTGGTGGCGCTGATCTATTTCTGTCTGTGCTTCCCGCTGTCCTGGTACGCCAAACGCCTTGAGGGGAAACTCAATGTCGCTCGTTAGCATTCGCGACGTCCGCAAGAGCTACGGCACGGTCGAAGTGCTCAAGGGCGTGTCGCTCGAGGTCGCCAAGGGCGATGTCGTCGCCATCATCGGCCGCTCCGGCTCCGGCAAATCGACGCTGCTTCGCTGCATCAACGGGCTGGAGACCTATCAGTTCGGCGCCATCCTTGCCGACGGCATCGAGGTCGGCGGCATTCATGCCAATATGCGCGAACTGCGCCGCCATGTCGGCATGGTGTTCCAGCAGTTCAATCTGTTCCCGCATCTCACCGCCGCCGAGAACGTGATGCTGGCGCCGACGGTCGTGAACAAGACGCCGAAGAAGGAAGCGCGCGCCATCGCCGCCGAGGTGCTGGCCAAGGTCGGCCTGTCGGAGAAGATGGACGCCTATCCGAGCCAGCTCTCAGGCGGCCAGCAGCAGCGCGTTGCCATCGCCCGCTCGCTGGCGATGCGGCCCAAGGTCTTGTTGTGCGATGAAATCACATCGGCGCTCGATCCCGAACTTGTCAACGAGGTGCTGCGCGTCGTCGAGCAACTGGCGAAGGAGGGCATGACGCTCATTCTCGTCACCCACGAGATGCGCTTCGCCCGCGATGTCGGCACGAATCTCGTATTCATGCATCACGGCAAGGTGCACGAAACCGGCAAGCCGAAGGACGTCTTCGCCGCGCCGCAGACGCCGGAGCTGCAGCAGTTCGTTGGCGGGAACGGATGAGGCCGTCATTCCGAGGCGCGTGCGCAGCACGCGAACCCGGAATCCATATGCCGCAGCGCTGGGGATATGGATTCCGGGTTCTCGGCCTTACGGCCTCGCCCCGGAATGACGGCGAGCTATCAGCCGCGCACTTGCCCAAGAAAACCCGTCAGATCGTCCGTCACATGATCGACATGCGGGTCGCCGCGGCCTTCGAGCTCCCAGTCCTCGCGGAACACTTCGCGCTGGCCCGACGGCACCACCAGCACCGTCGTCATGCCCAGCGTGTGCGGCACTTCGAGATTGCGCGACAGGTCCTCGAACATCGCCGCCTTCGTCGGATCGACGCCGTGGCGCTTGAGGAAGCGGTCATAAGTGATCGCCTTGGGCTTAGGCTCGAGATCGGCGGCGACGATGTCGAACACGTCCTCGAAATGTTTGTCGATCTCCAGCCGCTTCAAGACGGCAGCGGCGTGCGCCACCGTGCCGTTGGTGAGGATCAGCTTGCGGCCGGGCAGTTTCTCCAGCGCGTCGCCGAGCGCCGGGTTGGGCTCGAGCGGCGAGTGGTCGATCTGGTGGACGTAATCGAGATACTCGTCGGGATTGACGCCGTGCTCGGTCATCAGCCCGCGCATCGTCGTGCCGTAGCGCTTGTAATAGTCCTTCTGGATGCGGAAGGCTTCGTCCGCCGTGATCCTGAGGAATTCGGCGACATAGGCGCGGATGCGGTCGTCGATGCGCTGCCACAGCACGTGGTGCGGATAGAGCGTGTTGTCGAGGTCGAACACCCAGGTTTCGACCCGGGAAAAATCGCGTTTTGTCATGCGCCCCTTCAACGTCATTCCGAGACGGCGCGCAAGCGCCTTACTGTTCCCGGAAACGGATGGTTTTCGCCGGTTCCTGCGCCAGGTCCACCTCGGCGTAATTGGCGGCATTGAGCCCGCGCGCGGCGCAGTCCTTGTTGTCGGCGAGTTCGAAGCGGCCGTCGCGGGTGCACAAGGCGACGTCGCCGCCCCAGGCCAGCGCCACGCCATTCCTCCTCAGCGCCGCGCCCTTGTCGTCCACCGCCTCGGCGTAGCTGTAGATCTTCTTCTGGTCGCCGCGCATTTCCGGCCGCACGCATTGCCCGGCCTCGACGCGGTACCAGCCGCGTGTGACGATCGCGCCGGCCTCCGTTGTGCCGATCGCGGCCATCACCGGATAGGCCGTGTCGTTGCACCAGGCAAAGCCGTGACCTTCCGGGCTCTGCGCCGCGGTCAGCAAGGTCGCGAAGAAATCGGCGCCGCCTGCGGCGTCCGCCGGCAGCTTGCGGTCGGCGAGGAATTTGGCGATCGCCGCTTGCGTCTTGCCGCCCTGGATACCGTCGATCGGATTGGCGTCGTAGCCGGCGATGACGAGCAGGCGCTGGATGCCGGCGAGGCGCGCCTGGGCGTCGTCGTAATCGGCTTCCTCGGCGAGGTTGATGACCGGTCCGCGCGGTGAGTCGGATGGCCGCGCCGCGGTGAACCGCACCTGCTGGCTGACCGGACAGCCGCGGCCGTCGGCGATCTGGAACGTCGTCTCGCGCACGCAGAAATCGGCATTGCCGTTCTGCGGCAGCGGCGACGAGCCGTACACCGCCGGCGTTTTCGCGTGGATGTAGCTCATGTCGGCGTCATACTCGCCGTCGAGCACCTTGCTGCACTGGCCGGGATCGATGGTGATCCAGCCGCGCGTCTCCACCATGGCGCGGCGCTCGAGCCCGAGCGCGACATCCATGCGGTAGCTGGTGCGGTTGCAGAGCGACAGGTCCGCGCGCGCCGCGGTGGCGGTGAGAACCGCGGCGGCGGCGAGGCATCCGGCGATGAGGCGGCGAATCATGGGCGCATGCTAATGCGCCCGCCGCGCCGCCCCAATCTACTTGTGCATCAAGGTCCCGGCGCCGTGGTCGGTCAGCAGTTCCAGCAGCACCGCGTGCGGCACCTTGCCGTCCATGATGACGACGCCCTCGACGCCCTGGTCGAGCGCGTAGATGCAGGTTTCGACCTTGGGGATCATGCCGCCGGAGATGGTGCCGTCGGCGATCAGCTTGCGCGCGTCGGCGACCGACAGGTCGGTGATCAGCTTCTTGTTCTTGTCGAGCACGCCCGGCACGTCGGTGAGCAGCAGCAGCCGCTTGGCCTTGAGCGCGCCGGCAATGGCGCCGGCGAAGGTGTCGGCATTGACGTTGAAGGTGCCGCCGTCGGCCGAGGCCGCGACCGGCGCCAGCACCGGGATCATCTCC
>JAFIGS010000013.1 GCA_017849615.1 Pseudolabrys sp.
CGATCGCTGACCGGCCGCCGGAAGTTACGGCCCCGCGGACAGAAATCGCCACCATGGAGCGCCGCGGGGCGCAGGCCTTTCTCCGATCGCAAGGAGGGGCCGGCACCGCAAGGTGCATCTGTTCGGGCGCCTCGCGGCGCTTCATTCCCTCGGCATGTGCCGAGGGTCGAAAGAAGAAGGCAGGCCGCCCCGGGCCTTAAAGAACAGGGGCGATCAATCACGACCGCTGTTTGACAATTGAAGAGCTTGTTTTATGTCGTCCCCGCGCAGGCGGGGACCCATAACCACCGCGCTCGCGATTAGGATGGCGCGGTGGCTATGGGTCCCGGGTCTCGCTTCGCTCGCCCGGGACGACACTGAAACACTATCACGTTCTAGTATTCACCCTGCCGGCTGCTACCTGTTGCCGCATGTCGCACGACCATTCGCATCCCCAAAATCACGATCAAGCTCACGCTCATTCGCACAGCCACGGTATCGGCGGGCATCATCATGCGCCGCCCGATTTCGGCCGCACCTTCGCGATCGCCACCGGCCTCAACGTCGTGCTGGTCGTCGCGCAGTTCGGCTTCGGCCTGTGGGCCAATTCGCTGGCGCTGATCGCCGACGCCGGCCACAACCTCAGCGACGTCATGGGGCTGGTGCTGGCCTGGGTCGCCTTCGCCGTCGCCAGGTGGCGGCCCTCGAGCGGCTACACCTATCAGATGGGCGCCGCCTCGATCCTCGCGGCGCTCGCCAACGGCCTGCTGCTTGTCGCCGCGGTCGCCGTCATCAGCTACGAGGCGATCGAGCGCCTCGCCGACCCGCAGCCGGTGGCGAGCGGCACGGTCATGCTGCTGGCCGCGCTCGGCGTCGCCGTCAACGGCGTCTCGGCCTGGATGCTGAGCCACGGCAGCAAGTCCGATCTCAACATGCACGGGGCCTTCCTGCACATGGTGGCGGACGCGGCCGTGTCGGTCGCGGTCATTGCCGCCGGCCTCGGCATCTGGCTCACCGGCTGGCAGTGGCTCGATCCCGCCGTCAGCCTGCTGATTTCCGTGGTGATCCTGGTCGGTACCTGGCGGCTGCTGCGCGACTCGCTGCGGCTGACGCTCAACGCCGCGCCGCGCGAGATCGACCCCACCGTCGTGCGGGGCTACCTCGAAGGGCTGCCGGAGGTCGCCAGCGTGCACGACCTGCACATCTGGGCGATGAGCACGACCGAGAACGCGCTGACGGCGCATCTCGTGACCCCGGCCGGGCATCCGGGCGACGCCTTCCTGCACGCGCTCGCCGGGGAATTGCAGCACCGCTACAAGATCGGTCACACCACCGTTCAGATCGAGGTCGTGGACACGGGCGCCTGCGCCACATCGTGTCACGCGGAAATCCTCCATTAGTCCTGTTCGGCGCTGCCGCCCCGTTTCCGCCGCAGACTGTGCTAAAGGTGGCGCCTATTCGGGCCGAATGCGGCCCTCGCACAGGAACCCCATGACCGGCTCCCGCTTCCTCGCTCTGCTGGCCGCCGTTTACGGCTTGTTGATTGTCGCCGAGCCGGCGCGGGCCCACCCCCATGTCTGGGTGACGATGCAGTCGGAGCTGGTCTACGCCCCCGACGGCACCATCACCGGCATCCGCCACGCCTGGTCCTTCGACGACATGTTCTCGGCCTTCGCCACGCAGGGCTATGAGAGCAAGGTCAAGGGCGAGTTCACGCGCGAGGAGCTGCAGCCCCTGGCGCAGGTCAATGTCGAGTCGCTGAAGGAATACGACTACTTCACCTATGTGAAGATCGACGGCAAGAAGGTGAAGCTCAAGGAGCCCGCGCCCGGCTATTACCTCGAATGGAAGGACGCGGTGCTGATCTTGCACTTCACGCTGCCCTTCGAGCAGCCGGTGAAGACGCGAGAGATGGTGGTCGATGTCTACGATCCGTCGATCTTCGTCGATTTCTCCTTCGCCAAGCAAAACCCGGCGAAGCTGGTCGATGCGCCCGCGGGCTGCAAGGCCGACGTCGCATTGCCGCGCGAGATGACCTTCGCCGAGGGCAAGGCGCTGAGTCAGGTTCCGGCCGATCAGCCCAATGTGGCGATGGCCATCGGCGCCGAATTTGCAAACAAGATACTCGTCCATTGTCCTTGAGTTCTGTCTGATCGATCGCGGGGCGGCGATCCGGGGAAACCTTCCAATGTCATGGTTCGCGCGGCGCTCCGCCTTCACGCAATCGCTTCTGATCGTCGTCATCGTTCTCGCCATTGCCGGCCTGATCGACGCGGCTTCGGCGGCGCCGTTCGGCGCTTCGGCGTCCGGTGCGCCGTCGCCGGTCGATGGTTTCACCGGCTGGATCCTGATGAAACAGGCCGAATTCTACCGCATGCTGTCGGGCGCGATCCGCGCCGCCAAGGCCGACGGCACGGCGGCCTTCGGGCTGATGGGCATCTCGTTTGCGTATGGCGTGTTCCACGCCGCCGGCCCCGGCCACGGCAAGGCGGTGATCTCGTCCTATCTCGTCGCCAACAACGAGACCTGGAAGCGCGGCATCGCGCTGTCCTTCATCTCGGCGGTGCTGCAGGCGGTGACGGCGGTGGCCATCGTCGCCGTGGCGGCGGTGCTGCTCGGCGCGACGTCGAAAGTCATGGGCGACACGGTGCGTATTATCGAGATCGTCAGCTACGGCATGATCGTGCTGATCGGGCTGCGGCTGGTCTGGGTCAAGGGCCGCGCCTTCCTGCGCGCGCTGGCGCCGCCGCAAGGGCCGCAGCTCGCGCATGCCCACGCGCATGGCGGCTCCCATGCGCACGGTCATCATGACCATGGCCACCATCACGATCATCATCACCACGCGCATGTTCACTCGGAAGCGTGCTCGCACGGCCATCATCACGGTCATGCGCACGACCACGACCATGACGAAGGCCACGCCTGGGGTCACGCCCACGCGCCGGAGCCGAGCGAGCTGACCGGCAAGCACTGGCTGCGGCGCGGCCTCGCCGCCGTTGTCGCCGTCGGCCTGCGGCCGTGCTCGGGCGCCATCATCGTTCTCGTTTTTGCCCTGGCGCAGGGCATCTTCTGGATCGGCATCGCCTCGACCTTCGTCATGGGCATCGGCACCGCCATCACCGTTTCGGCCATCGCCATGCTGGCGGTCGCAGCGCGTGGGCTCGCCGGGAAGATCGCGGCCAGCAAGGCCGGCGGCGGCATCCTGCTGCTGCGCGGCGTCGAGACTGCCGCCGCCCTCGCCATCGTCGCCTTCGGCGCGCTGCTGCTCACCGGCTACATGGTCAGCGAGCGCATGATCGGGGTGTGAGCTCCGCGCAAAATTGAGGCTACCATCGCCGAACAAGAATGGCGGGCCGCGCGCTTCGCCATTACCTAGGTGGTGAAGGAGCGCATCATGCCGGGCGACTTTCTCAAATCGATTGGTGTCGACCACCCGATCGTGCTCGGGCCCATGGCCGGCGGGGCGGGCTCCCCGGCGCTGGTCGCCGCGGTGTCGAATGCCGGCGGCCTCGGCTCCTTCGGCGCGGCGTATTTGGCGCCGCAGCAGATCCTCGACACGGCGAAGGAAATTCGCGCGCTGACGGGCAAGCCCATCGCGCTCAATCTGTTCGCCGGCGGTTACGAGCCGGATCGTGTGGTCGATGCCGGGCCGATGCTGGCGGTGGTGGCGAAGGCGCATGAGCGCCTCGGTCTTGCGCCGCCGGTGCTGCCGCCCAATCCGCCATCGCCGTTCGACGAGCAGCTCGCCGCGGTCATCGAAGCCGGGCCCGCGCTGTTCTCTTTCACCTTCGGCATTCCCTCGACCGATGCGATGGCGCGGCTGCGCAAGGCGGGCATTCCGACCTGCGGCACCGCCACGACCCTGGAGGAGGGCAAGGCGCTGGCCGACGCCGGTGTCGATGCCATCGTCGCGCAGGGCGAGGAAGCCGGCGCCCATCGCGGCACCTTCCTGCGCTCGGCCGAAGAATCGATGGTGCCGACGTTTCGACTCACCCGCGTCATTGCTTCGGCGACGAAGCTGCCGGTGTTCGCCTCCGGTGGCCTGATGGACGGCGGCGACATGAAGCGCGCCTTCGATGCCGGCGCGCAGGCGGCGCAATTCGGCACCGCGTTTCTGCTGTGCCCGGAGAGCGGCATCCCCGAGCCGTACCGCGCCGCGCTGCGCAAGCGCGAGGACACGACCGTCATCACGCGCGTCTACTCCGGGCGCGCCGCCCGCGGCCTGCGCAATCTGTTCATCGACGCATGCGAGGGCGTGCCGGTGCTGCCGTTCCGCCAGCAGAACGATCTCACGCGGCCGATGCGCACCGAGTCCGGCAAGAAGGGTTTGCCGGATTACATCTCGCTGTGGGCGGGGCGCGGCGTCACGCGCGCGCGGGAGCTGCCGGCGGCCGAACTGGTGCGCGCTCTAGTGATGGAAATCGGCGGGCGTTAGTTCGATCGGCTTGCCGTGCGGCGTGCGATCGCAGGCATGCTCCCAGGCATGGCGATAGTCGTGCTGCATATCGCGCGAGGCGACGCCTTTCTCGGCGACCAGCCGCTCCAGCGCCGCCAGCCAGTGATTGTAATAAGTGTCCCCGGTGTCTGGATCGCCCGCCGCCTGCGCGCGCCTGATCTCGTCGGACAAAGTCGCGGCCCATTCCGGCCAGGTGAACACGCCGCGCTCGTGCAGCGCCAGCGCCATGGCGAAAGCCTGCGCCTGCCACGGCTCCTTGAACACGGGGCCGTCGTCGTCCTGCGGCACGCCCGGCACTTCGCGGGCGGCGGCCAATGCTCCGGCGCGGTCCATCAGGCCTTCTCCAGATACGGTTCGAAGGCCTCGATCGACACCTTCAGCGTCGGGTCGGCATCGTCGCCCCACAAATCGCGGGCGTCGAACACCACCGTGTAAAGCCACTGCGGATGATCGCCCCGGAAGTGCGCATTGGTGTCGGGGAAAACATGGCAGCCATTGATGCGTTCGACCATACCGGTGTGGCCGCGCACATAGCGAGGCAGGCGCGTATGCGTCAGCGGATTGATGTTCTTCGCCCGCACGCTGTCGCCCGGCTTGAAGATGGCCGGACCCTGCGGCTCGCGGCCGAAGCTGCCGCGCACCGCGCAGCGCTTGACGTCATCGAGCGTGAATTTGCCGCGCGGCAGCGGCGGGCTCTGGTGCAGCGAATGGCCGGCTTCGAGTTCGTCGGTCCCGACCATGCTGCGCTCGACCAGCTGGTTCTCCACGGCGAGAAACCACTTCTTGTAATACGAGCTCGCGAGATAGACCTCGGGCGGCAGCGACTCGCGGGCAAAGCGCTGCGAGTCGATGTTGAGACCGCCATTGGCGCCCATGGCGCGCACCATGGCCATGACGCGCGCTTCCCATGCCTCGTGGAAGGTCGGCTCGTTGGCTTCCGGCTCGACCTTGCCGAAACCGTCCATGCCGCCCATGTCGTGAACGCCGTTCATGACAAAACATCCATGTCATGGACGCCGTTCATGACTTCAGCTCCGCCGGCTTCCTCGGCAGCCCCGTGCCGATCATGGAATCGCGGGTGACGAGTTCGGCGAGTTTGTCTTCGCTCCAGCCATCGGTGCCTTCGGGCCGCATCGGCAACACGATGAAACGGGTCTCGGCCGTCGAATCCCAGACGCGGATTTCGATGTCTTTTGGCAGCGTGACGCCAAAATCGGCGAGCACGCCGCGCGGGTCCTTCACCGCGCGCGAGCGATAGGGCGAGGCCTTGTACCACACCGGCGGCAGGCCGAGCATTTCCCACGGATAGCAGGAGCACAGGGTGCATACGACCATGTTATGGCGCTGCAGCGTATTCTCGACCGCGATCAGATGATCGCCGGTGCGGCTGACATGCCCGAGCGTGTTGATCGCCTGCGTGGCGTCGTCGAGCAGCGCCTGCCTGAAAGCGGGATCGGTCCAGGCCCTGGCGATCACGCGCGCGCCGTTGCGCGGGCCGATCTTGGTCTCGTACATCTCGACGATGGCGTCGAGCGCCTTGGGGTCGACGTAGCCCTTCTCGGTCAGGATCGTCTCCAGCGCGCGCACGCGCAGCTGGGTCTCCGACAGTTCGGAATGCTCGTGATCGTGGTCGTGGTGATGATGGTCGTGGTCATGTGCCATGGCCGCAGTCTAACGCGGCAATGGCCCTCGCGAAAGCTAGTCCCAAACGCCTTCGTGCAGTTCCGCCGCCTCGTCCTCCAGCAGCGGGCCGATGACCTCGACCTTGCGCTGGCCGGCGGCGAACACGGTGCGGCAGGGCAGGGACAAGGTCGGATTCTCGGGATGGTTGCCGGTGATGCTCTTGAGCCGCTCCTCCGACAGGCCATAGACGACGCGGCCGATGCCGGCCCAGTAGATGGCGCCCGCGCACATCGCGCAGGGCTCCGCCGAGGAATAGATGGTGCACTCGGCGAGTTCGTCAGGCTCGAAGGTTTTGCAGGCCATGGTGGCGAGCAGGCGTTCGGCGTGGCCGGTCATATCGCCGTCGGGCAGATAGCCGTTCTCGACCTCAAGCAGCACCTCGCCGTCGGCGTCGGCCAGCACGGCGCCGAACGGGTGGTTGCCGTTGTCCATGGCGCGTTCGGCGACATCGAAAGCGAGGCGCAACAGGTCGTCATCGGAGGTCGACATTCAAGGTGCTTTCAAAGGACTCCGGAGTCGCATGGCGCGGCGCCGGCTGCTATGACAGCATAGCATCATGAACCGGATCGCGGACACAATCGACAGCATCTCGGCGTTTATCGGCCGCGGTGTTGCATGGCTGGCACTGATCATCGTGCTGCTGCAATTCGCGCTCGTGGTGGCGCGCTACCTGTTCGGCCTCGGCTCGATCTGGGTGACGGAAAGCGTGGTCTACGGCCATGCTGCGCTCTTTCTGCTGGCGTCGGCCTGGACCTTGCGCAGCGGTGGCCACGTCCGCGTCGACATCCTCTATGCGGACGCCTCGCCGCGCGCTCGCGCGTGGATCGATCTCCTCGGTACGCTTTTACTGCTGATGCCTTTCGCGCTGGCGTTGCTGTGGCTGTCGCTGCCCTTCGCGGCGCGGTCCTGGGCGATCTTCGAACGGTCGCAGGAGGCGAGCGGCCTGCCGCTGGTCTTCGTGCTGAAGACGCTGCTGCCCGTCTTCGCCCTGATGCTGGCGCTGCAGGGCATCGCGCAGGCGATCCGCAGCGTTGCCGTGCTTCGTGCCGGGGAGCCGCATGTCGCTTCCTGAACTCTTTTCCATCCTGCTTGTCGTTGCGGCCGTGGCGGCGCTGCTGGTCGGCTATCCGGTGGCGCTGACGCTCGCCGGAGTGTCGCTGGCTTTTGCCATGCTGGGCGACGCCCTCGGTCTGATGAACGTTGCCATCCTCGGCGCGCTGCCCCAGCGTATCTATGGCGTCATGACCAATGACGTGCTGCTGGCGCTGCCGATGTTCATCTTCATGGGCGTGATGCTGGAGCAATCGCGCATCGCCGAGGAATTGCTCGAACGTGTAGGCCGGCTGTTCGGCCCGCTGCGCGGCGGCCTTGGCTACGCGGTGGTGCTTGTCGGCGCGCTGCTCGCCGCCTCAACAGGTCTTGTCGGCGCCACCGCGGTGACGATGGGTCTCATCATGCTGCCGTCGATGCTGCGCCACGGCTACGATCCACGGCTCGCTTCCGGCACCGTCGCGGCCTCGGCGACGCTGGCGCAGATCGTGCCGCCTTCGACGGTGCTGATCCTGCTCGGCGACCAGATCAACATCGCCTTCCAGTCGGCGCAACTCGCCAAGGGCTCGTTCGCGCCGGATGTCGTGTCGGTCGGCGATCTGTTCGCGGGCGCGCTGGGGCCGAGCCTGCTGCTGGTCGTGCTCTATCTTGCCTATATCGCTGTCGTCGCCTGGTTGAAGCCGTCGAGCGCGCCGGCCGTGACCGCGGCGGTTCTTCCGCGAGGCAGCCTTGTCGAGGTGCTGCTGGCGCCGGTGGTGCTGGTGGTCGCGGTGCTCGGCTCCATCCTGTTCGGCATCGCGACGCCGACCGAGGCGGCTTCGGTCGGCGCCGTCGGCTCGATTCTGCTGGCGTGGCGGCGCGCGCCGCTGTGGCCGATGCTGCGGCCGGTGGCCGAAAAGACGGCGCAGATCACCGCCATGATCTTCCTTATCCTGATCGGCGCGACCTTGTTCAGCCTGGTGTTCCGCGCGCTCGGCGGCGACGACATGGTGGCGCGCGCGCTCACGGATCTGCCGGGCGGCGCCAGCGGCGCGGTGCTGATCGTGATGCTGGCGGTGTTCCTGCTCGGCTTCGTCATGGACGCCTTCGAGATCATCTTCGTCGTCATCCCGATCGTGGCGCCGGCGCTGCTGATGTTGCCCGGCGTCGATCCGATCTGGCTCGGCATCATGATCGCGGTGAACTTGCAGACGTCGTACATGCATCCGCCGCTCGGGCCGACCTTGTTCTTCCTGCGCGGCGTCGCGCCGCCGGAAATCACGACGCGCCACATCTATGTCGGCATCATCCCGTTCGTCGCGATCCAGCTATTCGCGCTGGTGGTGTTGTGGTTCTGGCCGGCCCTTGCCACGGCGCTGCCGCACGCGTTTTATGGGCGGTAACAACACGAGGAACGTCCATGAAAGCCGCCGATATGTTCAGCCTCAAGGGCCGCGTGGCGCTGGTGACCGGCGCGTCGTCGGGGCTCGGCCAGCAATTCGCCCGTGCGCTCGCCGACAACGATGCGGCGGTGGCGCTGGTGGCGCGGCGCACGGAGCGCCTCGAGGCCTTCAAGGCGGAACTGGAACAATCGGGCGCACGCGCCATCGCCATCGAGGCCGATGTCACCGATGCCGCCGCGATGAAAGCCGCCTTCGACGCGGCCGAAAAGGCGCTCGGTACCGTCACGATCCTCATCAACAATGCCGGCGTGGCGCAGAAGCCGCTGCGCGCCATCGACGTCGGCGCCGAGGAATGGCGCCGCGTTCTCGATGTCGATCTCGACGCGGTATTCTACTGGGCGCAGGAAGGCGCGCGCCGCATGATCGCCGCCGGCAAACAGGGCTCGATCGTCAACATCGCCTCGGTGCTCGGTTTCGGCGTCGCCAAGGGCACGGCCGCTTACGCGGTGGCCAAGGCCGCCGTGGTGCAGGCGACGCGGGCGCTGGCCATCGAACTTGCCTACAAGGGCGTGCGGGTCAACGCCATCGCGCCGGGCTGGTTCGTGACCGAGATCAATGACACCTACCTCAACGGCGAGGCAGGGAACGCCATGAAGCGCGACATCCCGATGGGCCGCTTCGGCGACAAGGGCGATCTCGATGGGGCGCTGCTGCTGCTGGCGTCGGACGCCGGGCGTTACATGACCGGCGCCACCCTCGTCGTCGACGGCGGGCAGGTGGTGCAGCTTAAAGGATAAAGAGGAAACAGGATGGACTTCTCTCTCTCCCCCGAACACGAAGAGCTGCGCCTCAAGGTGCGCGCCTTCATCGCGCAAGACGTGCTGCCGCTGGAGAAGGATCCGGCGAATTTCGCCGAGCACGAGAATATCCCGCACGACCGGCTCGAGCCGGCGCGCGAGAAGGCGCGCAAGCTCGGCCTGTGGGCGCCGCAGTCGCCGAAGGAATATGGCGGCATGGAATTGCCGATGGTCGCCTGGGCCGCGATTTACGAGGAGGCGGCGCGCTCGATCTTCGGCCCGCTCGCCATCAACTGCATGGCGCCGGACGACGGCAACATGAACATGCTGCGTCTTGTCGGTACGCAGGCGCAGAAGGACAAATGGCTGGCGCCGATCGTCGCCGGCAAGGTGCGCTCGGCCTTCGCCATGACCGAACCGGCGCCGGGCGGCGGCTCCGATCCGACGATGATTCGCACCCGTGCCGAAAAGAAAGGCGGCAAATACGTCGTCCACGGCCGCAAGTGGTTCATCACCGGCGCCGACGGCGCGTCGCATTTCATCCTGATGGCGCGCACGTCGGACGACGCGCGCAAGGGCCTCACGGCGTTTCTCTATCACAAGGACCAGCCCGGCTGGCGCATCGCGCGCCGCATCGGCATCATGGGCCCTGAAGAGCATGGCGGCCATTGCGAACTCGAATTCGACGGGCTGGAGATTCCGGAAGAGAATGTGTTGCTCGGTGAAGGCGAAGGCCTGCGTCTGATGCAGGTGCGGCTGGGGCCGGCGCGACTGACGCACTGCATGCGCTGGACCGGCTGGGCCAAGCGCTGCATAGAAATCGCGCAAGAGTACATTGCCAACCGCGAAGGCTTTGGCATCAAGCTCGCCGATCGCGAGAGCGTGCAGATCAAGCTCGGCGAGGTCGCGCAGCAGATCCAGATCGCGCGGCTGCTCACCATGCATGCCGCCTGGATGCTCGATCAGGGCGGCCGCGCCCGGAAGGAAGTGTCGATGGCCAAAGTGCATGTCGCCAATGCGCTGCATCAGGCCGCCGACGTCGCGATCCAGTTGCAGGGCGCGCGAGGTTTCTCCAAGGACACCATCGTGGAGTGGATCTATCGCTATGCCCGCTCGGCCAAACTGGTCGATGGCGCGTCCGAAGTGCACATGATGGTGCTCGCCAAGTTCATGCGCGAGGAAGGCCAGGACTTCTGGCAATGGGGTCCGGGCGAGGGGCGGCGCAACGCGCGGTAAGGGGCGGACGAAGCCGCGCGCGGACCTGTGAATTCGGCTAGAGTGCGCACTCTGCCGAATCATGGGGCCTCTGGATGTCCGTCGTGCCCGTGCAGCCCGGCCTGTCCTATGCCGCGACCGGTACGCGTCCGGAGCCGACGGTCGTTGTCGGCAATGGCGGCGGCGGCGTGGCATCCGCCGCTGCGGCGGCTTCGGCGGCGGGGCAGGCGCCGCCGCTCGATCCCTTGATGGCGGCCTTGTCGCAGGCGCTCAGCGCCGCCGCCGCGCGCCAGAACGGGCTGGCGCCGTTGTTCGCCAATCTCACGGCGCTGATCGGCCGCAGCGACCTGCCTGAATCGGTCGGCAACGCCGCACAGACCCTGCTCAATCTGCAGCTCTCCAGCACGGCGATCGAGGGCGGCACTTTGCACCAGGCCATCGCCCGCTCCGGCCTTTTTGCCGAAGCCGCGCAGGCCAGCGGCCGCACGCCCGTCACCGACATCAAGTCCGCGTTGCGGGGTTTGCGAACCGCGCTGCAAGGCCTGGTCGATGCCATGCCAGCGCCTGCCCAGGCCGCAGCGCGGCCCCTGCCGGGCTCTGTCGCGGCGCAGGGAGCAACGCCTGCGACGCCGCCCGGCATGGCGGCCGTCGTGGCGGAATCGAGCGTTCGCCAGGTGGCGATGGCGATGCTGTCTGAAACCGAGACGATGCTCGCGCCCCCAAGCGCGGCCGCCGTAGGCCTGCGCGCGGGCGGCGTGCCGGCGGTGTCGGATAATCTCGAAACGCTTCTCGCGCAGCCCAGTTTGCCCGATGCCGTCCGTACCGCCGCGCAGGCTTTGCTCGGCCTGCGCTCCGGCGCCGCGCCGCAACTGCCCGGCGCTTCGTCGCTGCCGCTCGGCGTTCTGCTGCCCGATGCGGCGATGGCCGACGCCGCGGTCCGGGCGGCGGCGCAGGCCCTGCGCGATGCGCTCAAGGGCTTCCTCGGTGTCGATGGCGCGCCGCCGGAGGCGCGCACCTCGCCACTGCCGCCGCCGTTTCGCGGCGCGCGGCCGGAGGCGCAGCCACCGACGCCGCCGACCATTGCCGGCGCCGGTTTGCGCGAGGCGGCTGCGACGGTTCTCACGCAAACCGATGCCGCCATCGCGCGCCACGTCATGCTGCAGATCGCATCCCTGCCGGCGTCGCAGCAGCCGTCCCATCCACCGGACGATCACTCCGTGCGTCTGGTGTTCGACATTCCGCTGGTCACGCCGCAGGGCACGTCGGTGATGCAGTTACAGATCGAGCGTGACGCGCCGCAGCACGAGGCGCAGGCGCCGGTGTGGAGCGTGCGTTTCGCCATCGACATGGAGCCGATCGGCCCCGTGCGCGCCCGGGTGGCGCAGATCGGCGGCAAGACCAGCGTGACTTTGGTCGCGGACAAGCCGGCCAGCGCCGCCGCGCTCCAGCAGGACCTCGGCTCGCTCAAGGCCGCGCTGGCGCAAGCCAATCTCGAGCCCGGCGATCTGCATTGCCTTGGCCGCGATCAGACCAGGGTCACGGCGCCGCAAGGCCAGTTCGTGAACCGCGCCTCATGAGCGGACAACTTCCCCAGAAACCGCCGCTCGCGGTCGCACTGGAATACGACCACGAAACGACGCCGCGTGTCACTGCCATCGGCCAGGGCGACATCGCCGAGAAGATGCAGGACCTTGCGCGCCATCACGGCGTGCCGCTCGTCGAGAATCCGCAACTGGCCGCGGCCTTGTCGAAACTGCCACTCGACCAGGAAATTCCCGAGCAGCTCTATCGCGCCGTCGCCGAGGTGCTGTCCTATATCCTGCGTACCTCGGGTAAACTGGGGGCGGCCAAATGATCGCGGCAATCTCCGCTCATTCCCGCGAAAGCGGGAATCCAGAAAGCCAGGACTAGGTCCCCGCTTTCGCGGGGACGAGCGGGTTGGTCATTTGCACTCGACATTGACGTCGACGCGGCGGTTGGCCATCTCGATCTTGTTGTCCGGCGTCCATACCGCGAGATTGCGCTCGCCCCAGGCCACTTCCTTGACTTCGACGCCGGGCAGGGCCGAACGCAGACCGTTGGCGACGATCTGCGCGCGCTCGCGCGACACCGCCAGATTGACCTTGTCGCTGCCGAGCGTGTCGGCGTAGCCGGCCACGGTCACAACGCAGTTCTTGCGTTCGCCGATGAACGTCTTGAGATCGGCGGCCAGCTTCTGCGTCTGTGTATTGGCGTTGGCGGAGCGGTCGAAGCGCACCGACAATCCGGCCGGCGCCGCGGCGGCAGGGCCTGCGGTCTGCGGCATGTAGACGACGACCAGCTCGCGCTCGGGCGCGGCCCTGGTGGCCTCCATCTGAGAGGTGTCCTTGGCCGCGGTGGAGGTCGGCGTGCTCAGCGCGGCCAGCGCCGCCTTCTGCGCCTCGGTCGTGACCTTGATGCTGTCGACCGACACCGCGATCCGTTGCAGGACCTGCTCCTGCGCGGTGGTCGCGGCTTTGAGGTCGCCGACGCCGCCGGAGGCGGACTTGATATCGGTGAGGGTCTTTTCAGTGGCTTCGATTTTGGCGGTGAGGGCGGCCAGCGATTTGTTGGTGGCGTCGAGCTTGGCCGAGAGCGCGTTCAGGGCGGCTTCCGGGCCGCCGGCGGCCGGCGTCTTGGTCAGATCGGCGATTGCGGCGCTGGTCTTGTCCACTTTGGTGTTGAGTGCCTCGATCTGCGTCAGGAATTTCGTGCGCTCGGTCGCGGTCGAATTCCACATGACGAATGCGGTGCCTGCGACCGCCAGAACCGTCCCCAGAACGGCCGATGTGCCCGCCGCCAGTGCTTCCCCAGCCATCGCAATCCCCCGTGTTGTGCTCGCCTCTTTTGCAAAAGTTTATACGGCTGCGGCCCCGGCGCAATGATGGGCCGCCGCGGTCTTGCAGCGTCGAGGGGTCGCGGTGGCCTTATCGTTAGAGCGACCTGAAATCACATCCATGGTCCGGAAAACTGCGTAACGACCGGCGTGGTAGAAATTTCCTTTTAGAGCGGCACCAGAAAACGAAATTGACCCGCAAGTTCCGGGGGATAGGCTGTTCCAACCGGTTTTGCCTCGCGCCTCGAGTGCCTATATGAAGGGGACGCGAGAAGCCGGTAACGTATTCAAGCCAGTGACGGCGTGGGCCGGAAGGCCCGGCGGGAGGCCATTCAATGACGCTCCGACCGGTCAGCCTCGACGACAAATACGACCTGAACCAAACCCACGTCCTTGTGACGGGGTACCAGGCATTGATCCGCGCCATCCTCATGCAGAAGGAGCGCGATCGTCGCGCCGGCCTCAACACCGGCGGTTTCCTCACCGGCTATCGCGGCTCGCCGCTTGGCGGCCTCGATCAGCAGTTCATGCGCGCGAGCAAGCATCTGGCCGGCGCGGATGTTCAGTTTCAGCCTGGGCTCAATGAGGAACTTGCCGCCACCGCGCTGTGGGGCACGCAGCAGGCCGAACTGCGGGGCGAGGGCAAGTTCGATGGCGTGTTCGGCCTCTGGTACGGCAAGGGTCCCGGCGTCGATCGCTCCGGCGACGTCTTCCGTCACGCCAATCTCGCCGGCTCGTCGAAGCACGGCGGCGTGCTCGCCTTGATGGGCGACGACCACACCGCCGAATCCTCGACCACGGCACACCAGTCCGAATTCCATTTCGTCGACGTCATGATCCCGATCCTGAACCCGGCCGGCGTTCAGGAGATCGTCGATTACGCCCAGCTCGGCTGGGCGATGTCGCGCTACACCGGCTGTTGGACCGCACTCAAGTGCATGCACGACACGGTCGAATCGACCGGCGTCATCGACGGCAGCCTCGAGCGTCTCCAGATCGTGACGCCGACCGATTTCGTTATGCCGGAAGGCGGCCTCAACATCCGCCTCGTCGATACCATCCTTGGCCAGGAAGCGCGGCTGCACGACTACAAGCGCGACGCCATGCTCGCCTTCGTGCGCGCCAACAAGATCAACAAAATGATCACGACCGGCGGACGCGTGCCGAAGATCGGCATCATCTCCACCGGCAAATCCTATCTCGACGTCCGTCAGGCATTCGACGAACTCGGCATCGACGAGATCAAGTGCAACGACCTCGGCATCCGCCTGTTCAAGATCGGTTGCCCGTGGCCGATCCCGCGCGAAGAGCTGGTCGAGTTCGCCCGCGGTCTCGATCTCATCATCGTCGTCGAGGAGAAGCGCTCGCTCATCGAAGTGCAGGTGCGCGAAGAGCTTTACGGCATGCCGAATCAGCCGGTGTGCATCGGCAAGAAGGACGAGAACGGCAACTGGCTGTTCCCGGTCAAGGGCGCGCTCGATCCCAACGACATCGCGATCTGCATCGGCGAGCGTGTGCTCAAGCATGTCGGCGTCAACGATGAGATCGCCGCGCATGTGGCGCGGCTCAAGGGCGCGCAGCGCGCGCTGGCGGAAACCGGCGACGTTGCCCTTCGTGTGCCCTATTTCTGCTCGGGCTGTCCGCACAACACCTCGACCCGCGTGCCGGAAGGCGCGCGCGCCTATGCCGGCATCGGTTGCCATTTCATGGCGCAGTGGATGGAGCGCAAGACGCTTGGCTTCACCCAGATGGGCGGCGAAGGCGCCAACTGGATCGGCGAGGCGCCGTTCTCCAAGCGCGATCACGTCTTTCAGAACCTGGGCGACGGCACCTACAATCACTCCGGTTATCTCGCCATCCGCGCCGCGATCGCCTCCGGCGTGACGATGACCTACAAGATTCTCTACAACGACGCGGTGGCAATGACCGGCGGCCAGCACCACGAGGGTGGCCTGACCGTTGAGCAGATTGCCGCGCAGGTCGCCGCCGAAGGCGCCAAACGCGTTATCGTCGTGTCCGACGAGCCGTGGAAATATCCCAAGGACACCGTGTGGCCCAAGGGTCTGACGCTACATCACCGCGATGAACTCGACACGCTGCAGCGGCAGCTCGCCGAGGTGCCGGGCGTCACCGTGCTCATCTACGACCAGACCTGTGCCGCCGAGAAGCGCCGCCGCCGCAAGCGCGGCACGTTCCCGGACCCGGACAAGCGTGTCGTCATCAACGACCTCGTCTGCGAGGGCTGCGGCGATTGCGGCGTCAAGTCGAACTGCGTCTCGGTGCAGCCGCTGACCACCGAATGGGGCCGCAAGCGCACCATCGACCAGTCGAGCTGCAACAAGGATTTTTCCTGCGTGAAGGGCTTCTGCCCGTCTTTCGTGACGGTGCATGGCGCAAAGCCGAAGAAAGCCGACGCGATTGCGGAGCCGGCGGACTGGACGGCGCTGCCGTCGCCGAGCGTGCCGCTGATCAACCACCCCTACGGCATCATTGTCACCGGCGTCGGCGGCACCGGCATCGTCACCATCGGCGCCATCATCGGCATGGCAGCACATTTGGAGGGCAAGGGCGTCGGCATCATCGACATGGCTGGCCTCGCGCAGAAGGGCGGCGCGGTCTACAGCCACATCCGCATCGCCAATAATCCGGACGATATCCACGCCATCCGCGTCTCGGCGGCCGGCGCGGATCTCGTGCTCGGCGGCGATATCGTCGTCGTCGGCAACAAGAAGGTGCTCAGCGCCGTCAAGACCGGCAACACGCGGATGATCGTGAACACCGCCGAATTCCTCCCCGGCGATTTCACCCGCAACGCCGACTTCTCGCTGCCGACCGAGCGCATCAAGCGCGCCGTCGTCTCGGCGGCGGGCCGGGACAATAGCCACTTCATCGACGCCTCGCGGCTCGCCACGGCGCTGCTCGGCAATTCGATCGGCGCCAACATGTTCATGCTCGGCTACGCCTATCAGAACGGCGCGTTGCCGCTGTCGCCCGAGGCGATCGAAAAGGCGATCGAGATGAACGGCGAAGCCGTGAAGATGAACATCCAGGCCTTCCGCTATGGCCGGAGAGCCGCGGTCGATCCGGCGGCGCTGGAGAAGCTGATCTCGCCGGCGCCGACCGAAAACAACGACTCGCTCAAGCTGTCGCAGAGCTTCGGCGAGACGGTGGAGCGCCGCGTCGCGTTCCTGACCGTCTATCAAAGCGCGCGCTATGCCCGCCGCTATCGTGCCGCGGTGGACAAGATTGTCGCCGTCGAAGCCGAGAAGGCGCCGGGCCAGAGCGCGCTCTCGGAAGCCGTCGCGCGTTATCTGTTCAAGCTGATGGCCTATAAGGACGAATACGAAGTCGCGCGCCTCTATACAGACACCGGCTTCATCGAGCGTGTGAAGGGCCAGTTCGCGCCGGGCGACCTGCGCTTCGAATTCCATCTCGCGCCGCCGATTCTGGCCAAGCACGATCCTTCGACCGGCGAGCCGAAGAAGATGACGTTCGGGCCATGGATGCTGAAGGCCTTCGGCGTGCTGGCCAAGTTCAAGGTCCTGCGCGGCACCCCGCTCGACATCTTCGGCTATACCGAGGAGCGCCGTACCGAGCGCAAGCTGATCGCCGAATATCTGGCCAAGCTCGAAACGCTGGCCGCCGACCTGACGCCGGCCAACTATCCGGCCGCGGTGGCGATCGCTTCGATCCCAGAGAAGATCCGGGGCTACGGCCCGGTCAAGGCGCGGCACCTGAAGATCGCGCAGGCGGAAGAGCAGGGGCTGTGGGAGCAGTTCCGCTCCGGCGCCACTGCTTTCCTGAAGGCGGCCGAATAATCGGCGGCCGGGTAGCGTTGTCGCGGACGGCCGTCCGCGCGCGAACGCTGCTTGGTGGCCGCGCCGATCGGGGCCATACTGGTTTTTACGCAACCGACGGCCCGCGCTCAAGGACATCGCTTCGTGATTTCAGCCGATCATCTGCGGCGTATTGCGTTCTGGTCGCGCGAGCTGCCCGACCAGGAGTTCGAGCGCGCGCGCCGCGGTATCGTCGAGAAGTCGTATGCCAAAGGCGCCTATGTCTTTCACCGCGGCGACCGCTTCGACGCCTGGACCGGCGTCTCGGAGGGCTTGCTGAAGATCGCCGCCGTGTCGCGCTCCGGCAAGGCCGTGACGCTCGCCGGCATGCGCACCGGTGGCTGGTTCGGCGAGGGCACCGTGCTCAAGAACGAACTGCGTCAGTACGATCTGGTGGCGCTGCGCGACAGCCGGCTGGCGCTGATGGAGCGCGCGACCTTCACCTGGCTGGTCGAGAACAGCGTCGGCTTCAATCGCTTCCTGGTGCGCCAGCTCAATGAGCGGCTCGGTCAGTTCATCGCCTTCGTCGAATATGACCGCAGCCTCGACGCAACGGCGCGGCTGGCGCGCAGCATTGCCTGGCTGTTCAACCCGGTTCTGTATCACGAGCCGGCCGCGCATCTGGAAATCTCCCAGGAAGAAGCCGGCCTGTTGTCCGGCCTGTCGCGGCAGATGGCGAACAAGGGCCTGCAGACCCTGGAAAAGAAGGGCCTGCTGCGCATCGAGCATGGCGGCATCACCGTGCTGGATGCGGAACGGTTGGCGCGCTACGGCGCCTGAAAAATCCGGATTGGTGCGAAAGGGATTGTGCGGCGCGACATAAAAGTCGGAATCCCTGTGCACCTAGCCAACAAGGACCCGTCTTGTCTGTCAAGCGGCGTGTTCTCCGCGCCGATGTTTCGCTTCACACTGCGCTGCAAATAGACGAGTCGAACTGGAAGACTTCGCAAGGCAGCGGAACGGGTTAGACCCCGCGCCTCAGCCGGCTACCGGGCGGCCGATGGCTTGACCGGGGGCAGGCGGTGTTTTCATATCGACCGCAATAAAGGGCCCCCAGAAGGGCTTGAGGGGAAATGCGACCGCGGCGACGAGCCGTCACGCGGCATTTTGGAGGTCCGGCTGTGGCGAGTACGGCCGATACGCGCGATACGTTTCCGAAGCTTCTAGTTCGTAACGCCCGCGATTTCGGGGCGCGTCCGTCCATGCGCCACAAGGATCTCGGCGTCTGGCAGAGCTGGACCTGGGCCGAGGTCCTCGACATCGTGCGCGCCTACGCGCTCGGCCTGTCGCGGCTCGGCGTCAAGCGCGGCGACACCGTCGCCATCGTCGGCTCCAACCGGCCGAAGCTGTACTGGTCGATCGTGGCGGCGCAGACGCTCGGCGCGGTCCCGGTACCGGTCTATGCGGATGCCGTCGCCGACGAACTGGCTTTCGTGCTCCAGCATGCCGATGTGCGCTTCGCCGCCGTCGAGGACCAGGAGCAGGTCGACAAGATCCAGTCGGTCATGGACCGCCTGCCAAACCTCGAATGGCTGGTTTATGACGAGCCGCGCGGCTTGCGCGACTACGACCACAGCCGGCTGCGCTCGATGGAGGACGTCATCGCCGATGGCCGCAAGGCGCTGGCCGCCGACCCCAGGCTCGGCGACTGGCTGGACGGCGAGATCGCCGCGACCAAGGGCTCCGATCCGTCGATCATTCTCTATACGTCGGGCACCACCGGCACCTCGAAGGGCGTGGTGCTGTCGGGCGAGCGTTCGATCACCGCCGCGACCGACACGGTCAAATTCGACCATCTCGACGAGAACGACGTCGCGCTCGCCTACCTGCCGCTGGCCTGGGTCGGCGACCACTACCTCAACTTCGCGCAGGGCATGGTGGCGGGCTTCTGCATGGCCTGCCCGGAAAACGCCGAGACGGCGATGGCGGACTTGCGCGAGATCGGCCCAACCTTCTACTTCGCGCCGCCGCGCACGCTCGAAGCCTTGCTCACCCGCGTCATGATCCGCATGGAGGACGCGAGCGCGATCAAACGCAAGCTGTTCCACTATTTCATCGGCGTCGCGCGGCGCTATGGCGAGCGCATCCTCAACGGCGAGAGCGTGCCTCTGACCGGCCGCATTCTGTACGGCATCGGCAACCTGCTGGTTTACGGCCCGCTCAAGAACGTGCTCGGCTTCTCGCGGGTGCGCACGGCCTACACGGCCGGCGAGGCGATCGGGCCGGACCTGTTCGCCTTCTACCGCTCCATCGGCCTCAACCTGAAGCAGCTCTACGGCCAGACCGAGGCCTTCCTCTACGTCACCTGCCAACCCGATGGCGCCATCTATTCCGACACGGTCGGCCCGGCCGCGCCGCATGTCGATATCCGTATCGCCGACAACGGCGAGGTATTGTTCAAGTCGCCCGGCATGTTCACCGGATATTTCCGCGACGAGGCCAAGACCGCCGAGGTGCTGACGCCGGACGGCTATGTGAAGACCGGCGACGCCGGCTTCTTCGACGACAAGACCGGGCAGCTCAAGATCATCGACCGCGCCAAGGACGTCGGCAAGCTCAAGGACGGCACCTTGTTCGCGCCGAAATACATCGAGAACAAGCTCAAGTTCTTCCCCAATATCCGCGAGGCGGTGGCCTACGGCGATGGCCGCGACTTCGTCACGGTGATGCTGAACATCGACCTGACCGCCGTCGGCTCATGGGCCGAGCGCAACAATGTCGCTTATGCCTCCTATCAGGAACTCGCCGGCCACCCGATGGTCTACAACATGCTGGAGAAGAACGTCGCCGAGGTGAACCGCTCGCTGGCCGCGGACAAGATGATGGCCGGCGCGCAGATCAGGCGCTTCCTCATCCTGCACAAGGAGCTCGATGCCGACGATGGCGAACTCACGCGCACCCAGAAGGTGCGCCGCGGCTTCGTCGCCGAGCGCTACGCGCCGCTGATCACCGCGCTCTATGACGGCTCGAGCGAGGCTGACATCTCCACCGAGGTAACGTTCGAGGACGGCCGCAAGGGCGTCATCAGCGCCCGCGTCAAGATCCGCGACATGACGGTCGTTCCTGCCGCGGCGATGGAGAAGGCGGCATGAGAGCGCCCGACGATTCACTGAAGACCCGCATCGGCGACGTGCTGCTCGCGGTCGAGGACGTGTCGCTGGCGTTCGGCGGCGTCAAGGCGATCAACGGCGTGTCCTTCGACATCCGTCAGGGCGAGATCCGCGCCATCATCGGCCCGAACGGCGCCGGCAAGACCTCGATGCTCAACGTCATCAACGGCTTCTACCATCCGCAGCAGGGCCGCATCACCTTCAAGGGCAAGACGCGCAGCCGCATGCGGCCCCACGAGGCGGCGTCCGGCGGCATCGCCCGCACCTTCCAGAACGTGGCGCTGTTCCGCGGCATGTCGGCGCTCGACAACATCATGGCCGGGCGCACGCTGAAGATGAACGTCAACTTTTTCTGGCAGATGTTCCGCCGCGGCCCGGCAATGCGCGAGGAAATCGAGCATCGCCGCTTCGTCGAGGAGATCATCGACTTCCTCAAGATCCAGGACATCCGCCGCACGCCGGTTGGCCGCCTGCCTTACGGCCTGCAGAAGCGCGTCGAGCTCGGCCGCGCGCTGGCGATGGAGCCGGAGCTGCTGCTGCTCGACGAGCCAATGGCCGGCATGAACCTCGAAGAGAAGGAGGACATGTCGCGCTACATCCTCGACGTCAATGAGTATTACGGCACCACGATCGCGCTGATCGAGCACGACATGGGCGTGGTCATGGACCTGTCGGACCGCGTCGTCGTGCTCGATCACGGCGAGAAGATCGCCGACGGCACGCCGGACGAGGTCAAGCGCAATCAGGCGGTGATCGACGCCTATCTCGGCGTGGCGCACTGAGGGCAGACGATGGACATCCTCTACAAGATCTTCATCGACCCCTTCATGCAGATGGGCGGCGCGCCGGATCTGCTGGTGCAGACATTGTGGGAAGGCCTGGTCGCCGGCATGCTCTATGCGCTGATCGCGCTGGGCTTCGTGCTGATCTTCAAGGCCTCCGGCGTATTCAATTTCGCGCAGGGCATCATGGTGGTGTTCGCGGCGCTCACTCTCGTCGGCGTCTATGACCTGCTGAGGGGCGCCGGTGTGCCGTCGGGCTGGCTGGCGGCGTATCTCGCGCTTGCCATTGCGCTCGGCGTCATGGGCATTCTGGCCTTCGCGGTCGAGCGCGTGGTGCTGCGGCCGCTGGTCAACCAGCCCGACATCATCCTGTTCATGGCGACCTTTGGGCTCACTTATTTCCTTATCGGCTTCGGCGAGTTCGTGTTCGGCGGCAATCCCAAGCGCATGATCGCCGGCGAACTGAACCTGCCGAGCGGCGCGGTCGAGTTCAAGATGGCGGGCGGTTTCGTTGCCATGCAGAAGATCGACATCGCCGCCGTGCTGATCGTGTCGGTGATGGTGGCGGGGCTGAGCTTCTTCTTCCAGCGCACCCGCATCGGCCGGGCGCTGCGCGCGGTTGCCGACAGCCACAAGGCGGCGCTCTCGGTCGGCATCTCGCTTGAGCAGATCTGGGTCGTGGTCTGGTTCGCGGCCGGTATCGTCGCGCTGACGACCGGCATCATGTGGGGTGCGCGCTCCGAGGTGTCGTTCTCGCTGCAGATCATCGCGCTCAAGGCGCTTCCGGTGCTCATCCTCGGCGGCTTCACATCGATTCCGGGCGCCATCGTCGGCGGCCTCATCATCGGCATCGGCGAGAAGCTCGGCGAGTTCTACTGGGGTCCGCTGCTCGGCTCCGGCATCGAAAGCTGGCTGGCCTACTTCATTGCGCTGCTGTTCCTGCTGTTCCGGCCGCAGGGCCTGTTCGGCGAAAAGATCATCGAGCGGATATGATTCAGAACGCGCACCTCGTGGCTGTCATTCCGGGATGCGAGCGAAGCTCGCGGGCCCGGAATCCATACGCCGCAGCAGGGAATATGGATTCCGGGCTCGCGCCTGCGGTGCGCCCCGGAATGACGGAGATTTAAGCGATGCTTTACCGCGAGGCAGGCCAGTTCAAGACGAACTACGTCGACGATCAGGCGGTGTTTCCGATCCGCCAGGATCGCATCGGCATCGCCGTCATCCTCGCGGTCGCCTTCGTCGGCATTCCGCTGTTCGGTTCGGACTTCTTCATCAGCGCCGTGATGGTGCCGCTCCTGGTGTTCTCGCTGGCGGCGATCGGCTTGAACATCCTCACCGGCTACACCGGGCTGCTGTCGCTCGGCACCGGCGGCTTCATGGGGGTTGGCGCCTTTGCCTGCTACAAGCTGACCACGATCTTCCCGGATGTTAACATCATCATCTGGATCCTGGTGTCGGGCTTCTTCTCCTGCGGCATTGGCATCCTGTTCGGCCTGCCGTCCCTGCGCATCAAGGGCTTCTATCTTGCCGTGGCGACGTTGTCGGCGCAGTTCTTTCTCGACTGGGCCTTCGTCCGTATTCCCTGGCTTGTGAACAACAACACCTCCGGCGCCATCGAGGTGCCGTCGCGCTATCTGTTCGGCATGCCTATCACGGGACCGATGGCGCAGCCGGAAGTGCGCTACCTTGTGGTGCTGTCCATCGTCGCGCTGCTGACTTTGATCGCGTCCAATCTGGTGCACGGCCGCATCGGCCGCAGCTGGATGGCGGTGCGCGACATGGATCTCGCCGCTGAGCTGATCGGTATCCGGCTTTACCGCACCAAGCTGCTGGCCTTCGCGGTATCGTCCTATTATTGCGGCGTGGCCGGCGCGCTGATGGTGTTCCTCTGGTACGGCAGCGCCGAGCCGGCGGTGTTCGGCATCGACCAGTCGTTCTTCATCCTGTTCATGGTCATCATCGGCGGCCTCGGCAGCCTGGTCGGCTCGTTCTTCGGCGCGGCGCTGATTTACGGCATGCCGATCATCCTGAAGGCCATCGTCGGACTGGTCGGCCTGCAGATTTCGCCGGCCACCGTCGAGCATCTGACTTTCATGGCCGTCGGTGGCCTCATCATCCTGTTTCTTATTATCGAGCCCGCGGGGCTCGCGCGACTTTGGCAGGTCGGCAAGCAGAAGCTGAGGGTCTGGCCATTCCCGTATTGAGAGTGCAGACTGAGAACCAAAATTCCGCCCGCGGGCGGGCACGCCATAACAAGCGGCGTGAAACCAGAGGGAGAGAAAGCCCATGCTAGGCTTGAGAAACATCAAGACGACCATGATTGCGGCCGCGCTCGTCGCGGGCACGGTCGCGACGTCGCCGCCCGCCACGGCACAGGAATCGATCTATGTGCCGCTGTTCACCTACCGCACCGGACCGTTCTCCGGTTCGGGCATCTACATCGCGGAAGGCATGCGCGATTATCTCGAGATGCTGAACCAGCGCGATGGCGGCATCGGCGGGGTCAAGCTGGCGCTCGAAGAGTGCGAGACTGGCTACGACACCAAGAAGGGTCTCGAGTGCTACGAGGCGGTGAAAGACAAGAAGCCGGTCGTCATCAATCCGTGGTCGACCGGGATCACGCTGCCGCTGATCCCGCGCGCCGCGGTGGACAAGGTGCCGGTGCTGTCGATGGCCTATGGTCTCTCGGCCGCCGCGATCGGCGACACCTTCCCGTGGATCTTCAACCCGCCGGCGACCTACTGGGACGGCGCCTCGATGATCCTGAACTACATCGGCGAGAAGGAAGGCGGCATCGACAAGCTCAAGGGCAAGACCATCGGCTACATTTATCTCGACGCCGGCTTCGGCAAAGAGCCGATTCCGCTGCTCGAGCAGTTAGCCAAGGACTACGGCTACACGCTGAAGCTCTATCCGGTCGCCGCGACCGAAATGCAGAACCAGTCGTCGCAGTGGCTCAACGTCCGCCGCGATCGGCCGGACTACATGATCATGTACGGCTGGGGCGCGCTGCAGCCGACCGCGGTGAAGGAAGCCGTCAAGATCAACTACCCGATGGACAAGTTCGTCTCCATCTGGTGGGCGAGCGAGGATGACGCCGCCGCCGGCGGCCCGCAGAGCAAGGGCTTCAAGGTGCTCAACTGGCACGCCGTGGGCGATAATCTCCCGGCCATCGCCGACATCAAGAAGCATGTCACCGACAAGAACCTGACGCAGACCGACAAGAGCCACATCGGCAAGGTTCTCTACAACCGCGGCATCTACAACTCGATGCTGATCGCCGAAGGTATCCGCAACGCGCAGAAGCTGAGCGGCAAGAAGGTGATTACCGGCGAGGACATGCGCCGGGGCCTCGAGACGCTCAACATCGACGCCGCCCGTTACAAGGAGATGGGTCTCGAAGGCTTTGCCGGCCCGGTCAAACTGACCTGCGCTGACCACAACGGCCACTTCGCGACCTACATGCAGGAGTGGGACGGCTCGAAATACGTCAAGGTCTCCGGCGATCTCAAGGCGAGCATGGACAAGGTCAGCCCGCTCATGAACGCCGCCGCCAAGGAGTACACCGAAAAGGCCGGTAGCTGGCCGAAGCGGACCGAGGCCTGCGACAAGGCGTCGTAACAAGAAAGACCCTCGTCCTGAGGAGCGCCGCAAGGCGCGCCTCGAAGGACGAGGCTCCCTGAGCAAACGCCCTCATCCTTCGAGACGGCGCTGTCGCGCCTCCTCAGGATGAGGGCCCCTCTCGAGAGCCCCCATGTCGATCGCCGAAACCACAGCGCCCGCGCCCGCGACGGAGAAGATCCTCTCCGTCAACAACATCGAGGTGATCTACGACCACGTCATTCTGGTGCTCAAGGGCGTGTCGCTCGAAGTGCCGAAGGTCGGTATCGTGGCGCTGCTCGGGGCCAACGGCGCCGGCAAGACGACGACGCTGAAGGCGATCTCCAACCTGTTGCATGCCGAGCGCGGCGACGTCACCAAAGGCTCCATCATCTTCGACGGCGCCGAGGTGCAGGACATGTCGCCCAATGATTTGGTGCGGCGCGGCTGCATTCAGGTCATGGAAGGCCGGCACTGCTTCGGCCATCTGTCGATCGAGGAGAATCTCCTGACCGGCGCCTTCACCCGGCGTGACGGCAAGGCCGCGATCAAGCGCGACATGGAGATGGTCTATGCCTATTTCCCGCGGCTGCGCGAACGCCGGAATTCGCTGGCGGGCTACACCTCCGGCGGCGAGCAGCAGATGTGCGCGGTCGGCCGCGCGCTGATGTCGCGGCCGAAGATGATCCTGCTCGACGAGCCGTCGATGGGTCTGGCGCCGCAGATCGTCGAGGAAATTTTCGAAATCGTGAAGGACCTCAACGCCAAGGAGGGCGTGTCCTTCCTGCTCGCCGAGCAGAACACCAACATGGCGCTGAAATACGCGACCTATGGCTACATTCTCGAGAACGGCCGCGTCGTCATGGACGGCGACGCCAAATCGCTGACCGAGAACGCCGACGTCAAGGAGTTCTACCTCGGTATCTCGGAAGGCCGCCGCAAGAGTTTCCGCGAGGGCAAGCACTATCGCCGCCGCAAGCGGTGGCTGGCGTGACGACGGGCCGGCCGCTACCATGACGCCATGGTTGTTCTTGGTGCACTCGTTCTCGTCGTCGTGTTCGGCGTTGTCTTCGGCCCGCAGCTCTGGGTCAAGCATGTCATGAAAAAGCACGCCGTCGATCGCCCGGACTTGCCTGGAACCGGCGGCGAACTGGCGCGCCATCTGCTTGACGAGGTCAGGCTCGGCCATGTCGGCGTCATGGCGACCGATGGCGGCGATCATTACGATCCGGGGGAGCGCGTCGTTCACCTGTCGCATGACAATTTCAACGGCCGGTCGGTGACCGCCGTGGTCGTGGCCGCGCACGAGGTCGGTCACGCCGTTCAGCACGCGCAGGAAGATCCGTCCTTCATGCGTCGGCTGGCGATGATCGGCAATCTGGCCTGGGTGGAGCGTGTCGCGATGGGCGTGCTGGTGCTGGCGCCTTTCGTCTTCGCGCTGTTCCACTCGCCCGCGCTCGTCGTCATCAACCTGCTGGCCGGACTCGCCATCCTGGGCATCGGCGTCGTCGTGCATGTCCTGACCTTGCCGGTGGAATTCGACGCCAGCTTCGGCAAGGCGCTGCCGGTTCTGGAGCATGGCCGCTATCTGCAGGAGCGGGATATCCCGGCGGCACGCAGCGTGTTGCGCGCCGCCGCGTACACCTATGTCGCCGCGGCGCTGGTGACGTTGCTCAATATCTTCCGCTGGCTGCGGCGCTGAGGGGGGAGGCTCGATGCCGGATCACTACGATGCTCTCGAAACCCGTGGCGCCGCGCTGCGCGACAGCGAGCAGTTCGCCGTCCTGCATGGCATCGTCGCCCATGCGATGAAAGCGCCGGGCTGGGCAAGGCATCTGGCCGGCATCGATCCGAAATCCGTCACCTCGCGCGAGACTTTGGCGAAGCTGCCGCTGCTGCGCAAATCCGACATCGCCGTGCTGCAGAAGGAGCATCCTCCCTTCGGCGGCCTCAATGTCACGCCGCCGGGCAAGGCGAAACGCCTGTTGATGTCGCCGGGGCCGATCTTCGAGCCTGAAGGCTATGGCGAGGATTGGTGGGGCGCGGCGCGCGCCTGTTTCGCCGCCGGCATGCGCGAAGGCGACATCGTCCATAATTCCTTCGCCTATCACCTGACGCCGGGCGGCTTCATTCTGGAGTCCGGCGCGCACAAGCTCGGCTGCGCCGTCATTCCCGGCGGCGTCGGCAACACCGAGCAGCAGCTCGAGGCCATCGCGCACTACAAGCCGTCGGCCTATATCGGCACACCGGACTTTCTCAAGATCCTGCTCGACGCGGCGCAGAAGGCCGGTAAGGACGCGTCCTCGATCAAGCGCGGCCTCGTCTCCGGCGCTGCTTTGCCCGGTTCGTTGCGCGAGGAGCTGCGGATGCGCGGCGTTCAGGTGCTTCAGTGCTATGCCACCGCCGAATTGGGCGTCATCGCCTATGAGACCGAGGCGATGGACGGCATGGTGGTGAACGAGCATGTCATGCTCGAAATCGTCCGGCCCGGCACCGGCGATCCGGTGGCGGAGGGCGAAGTGGGCGAGGTGGTCGTCACCTCATTCAATCCGGATTACCCGATGATCCGGTTGGCCACCGGCGACCTGTCGGCGATCATGCCGGGGCTCTCGCCCTGCGGCCGCACCAATCATCGCATCAAGGGCTGGATGGGACGCGCCGATCAGACCGCCAAGATCAAAGGCATGTTCGTGCATCCGAAACAGGTCGCCGAGATCGGCGCGCGGCATTCCGAACTCAAGCGGCTGCGCCTCGTGGTCGGCCGGCAGGCCGAGCAGGACACGATGACGCTGCTGGCCGAAGTGGCTGGCCTCGATGCTGCACTCGCGGCCGCGGTTGCCGCGACGCTGCAATCGGTGACCAAGCTGCGCGGCGAGGTGAAACTGGTGTCGCCCGGTTCGCTGCCCAATGACGGCAAGGTGATCGCGGACGAGCGGCCGGTCGGATAGCCGCCCGGTTCATCAACGTCCGGCGCGCGATATCCCGCCGCGGAACTCTACCCAGCAATGGCTGATCGGCGAATGAGCAGGGGCGTGCTTGCCGCGACATTATTTTAGGCTTAAAATAACCGCCAGAAGGCGGGGTTGATCAACCGCCCGCGGAAAATCGAGTATGGCCAGTTCCCCATCGCACACGCGTCGCCAGTCAGCACTGACGGCAATTTTCGATCTTTGCGGCTTGTTGTCTGCTCTTCTTCTGGGCGTCATCGTCGTCCTGGTGACTGCGGACATCGCCACCCGAAGTTTCCACCTCGCCAATCTGGCCTGGGTCAACGAGGTGACGGAGTATCTATTGACGTTTGCGACTTTCGTCGGCGCGCCATGGGTGTTGCACCATCACGGCCACGTCAATATCGACATCATCGTGACCAAGCTTTCGGCTTCAGCGCAACGCGCCTTGGCGCGAGCATGCGACACGGGCGGTCTGATCATTTCAGCGGTCCTCTTCTACGAGGCGCTTCGCGTGTTGCTCGGCAGCTATGCCGACGGCTCGATGGTTTTCAAGAATTTGATATTCCCCGAGTGGTACCTGACGACGCCGATCGTGTTTTGCTTCGCGCTTTGCATGATCGAGTTTGCCGGACGCCTCCTTGCCCGGCGAGAGGTCTTGTCATGAGCTGGGCGCTCGCCGGGTTGGGGCTGGGTTCCGCCCTGTTCCTGCTGTTTGCGATCGGGATGCCGGTGACGCTCGCCTTTTTCGGCGTCAACCTGGCGGGTGCCTGGGTGTTCCTCGGCGGCGAAGCGGGGCTGGAACAGCTCGTGCGCAATACCGGCGATTCGGTGAATTCGTTCGCGCTTTTGCCGATCCCTCTTTTCGTAATGATGGGCGAAATCCTGTTCCACACCGGTGTGGCCTACCGCTCGATCAACGCCATCGATCGACTTTTGCAGCGGGTGCCGGCGCGTCTTGCGGTCGTCTCTCTGGCAGGCGGTACAGTCTTCGCGGCCTTGTCCGGTTCGTCCATCGCCAATACGGCGCTGCTCGGCGGCACGCTGTCTCCGGACATGCTGCGCCGGGGTTACAGCCCGACGCTTTCTTTTGGCCCTGTCATGGCGGTTGGAGGCATTGCCGTGCTCATTCCGCCGTCGGCGCTGGCGGTGATGCTGGGCAGCCTGTCCGGCATTTCGATTTCCAAGCTGCTGATCGGCGGCATCGTGCCGGGTCTGCTGATGAGCGTCGCTTTCCTCGTATACATTCTCGTGAGCTGCTGGCTATGGCCCGATGTGGCGCCACGGGAGCGGGTCTATCCCGGCGGTGGTTTTCGCGAGCGTTACTGGCCCTTCATCCGCGACGTGATACCGCTGTCGCTGATCTTCGTCGCGGTTATCGGCAGCATGCTGAGCGGCCTGGCCACGCCGACCGAAGCCTCGGCACTCGGCGCGGTCGCCTCGCTCGTCGCCACGGCATGCTACGGCGCGCTAAGCGTGAAGACCTTGAAGACCTCGCTTCTGGAAACCGCCAAAGTGTCGGTTTCCATTCTTTTCATCATTGCGGCCTCAACCACCTTCTCGCAGATACTGTCGTTTTCCGGCGTCACGACGGGCGTCACGGAGGTCATTGGCAATCTTCGTCTCAGTCCGGACATGCTGGTGCTGGCGATGTTGGGATTGCTGCTGCTACTGGGTTGCGTCATCGATCAGGTGTCGATGATGCTCGTGACGCTGCCGTTCTTCATGCCGCTCGCCGCGGCCGCGAGCATTGACACGATCTGGCTCGGCCTGATGATGCTGGTCGCGATCGAAATCGGGCTGCTGACGCCGCCATTCGGCATTCTTCTGATGGTCATGCAGGGCGCGGCACCGCGCGGCACGCCGCTGGCGCAAATCTATCGCGCCGCATTTCCCTTCATCGTGATCGAAATCGCGGTGCTGGGGCTGATGTTCGCATGGCCGGCCATGGTCAACTGGCTGCCCGGACTGCTCGATTGACTGACGAACGCAACGCAATGAGGGAGTGGACGATGAATACACGAATGATACGGCTAGGTTTGGCGGCGCTGGTGTTTGGTTTTGCCGCGACCAGCGTCAATGCCGCAGAGGTGACGCTGAAGGCCGTTTCCGTTTTTCCAAAAGGAAACTTCTTTGCGCGGCATTTCGAAAGCTTTGTCGAGCGCGTCAATGCGCAAGGAAAAGGCAAGGTCCAGATCAGGTTGCTCGGCGGCCCCGACGCCATGCCGCCGCTGCAGGTCGGCAACGCTCTCAAGGGCGGCGTGATCGATCTGGCAAATACTACCGGTGTCTTCCATGCCAATCTGGTGCCTGAAGCGGTCGCATTGACACTGACCACGAAGCCGATAGCCGAACTGCGCAAGAATGGCGCCTACGATCTGATGAACAAGATCCATCAGGACAAGGCGCAGATCTATTGGCTCGGCCGCGACGCGCAACACATCCAGTATCATATCTATCTGACGAAGAAGCCGAACGATGCCGACTTCAAGGGCCTGCGTTTGCGTTCGGTGCCGGTCTACAACGCCTTCTTCAAGGCGCTCGGCGCCAATCCCATGACCATTGCTCCGGGCGAGGTCTATACCGCGCTTGAACGCGGCGTCATCGATGGCTACGGCTGGCCGATCGCCGGCGTGTTCGATCTCGGCTGGCAGGAACGCACCAAGGTGCGTGTCGATCCGGGTTTCTACGCGGTCGAGACCGGCATTTTCATGAGCCAGAAGAGTTGGAGCGCCCTCGATGCGGACCAGCAGGCCTTTCTGAAGGAGCAGATGGCCTGGCTTGAGGACCAGGCGAAGAGCTATGTGGCGGAAGGGAAGGCCGAGGCCGAAAAGCAGGATAAGGCCGGGATCGAGGTTTTGACCCTGCCGTCCGCCGACGCGGCCAAATTCATCGCCACGGCCAACGAAGCCGGCTGGGCCGCCATCCTCGCGGCCAGTCCGCAATACGGCGCCGAGTTGAAAAAGCTGCTGGCCGAATAACCTCCGGCAAGCTGGCTGCGTCGCGAACCCTCTCCCCCGTTACGCGGGGGAGAGGCGTGTGCGGCCTTGACCTCGTGCGCCATTTCCCGCTGATTAGCGGCGCATGACCGACGTTCACAATCCCCATTTGCCGCCCGATCACCCCAAGATACCGCCGCGCCGCATCGGCGTGCTGCTGGTCAATCTCGGCACGCCTGACGCCACCGACTACTGGTCGATGCGCCGTTATCTCAAGGAGTTCCTGTCCGACCGACGCGTCATCGAGGAGAATCCGATCAAGTGGTGGCTGGTGCTCAACCTGATCGTGCTGACTTTCCGGCCGTCGCGGAAGGGCCGCGACTACGACAAGATCTGGAACAAGGAGCGCAACGAGTCCTTCCTCAAGACCATCACGCGCGCGCAGGCCGAGAAGCTGGCCGCGACCTTGAGCGGCGATGCCCGCATCGTCGTGGATTGGGCGATGCGCTACGGCAATCCGTCGATCAAGTCGCGACTCGATACGCTGCAGGCACAAGGCTGCGACCGCATTCTCGTTCTGCCGCTCTACCCGCAATACGCCGCCGCGACCACGGCGACCGTCGCCGACAAGGCCTTCGAGGCGTTGGCGCAGATGCGCTGGCAGCCGGCGGTGCGCATTGCGCCGGCCTACTTCGACAACCCGATCTATATCGAAGCGCTTGCCAGCTCACTGCAGGCGTCGCTGGCGCAGCTCAGCTTCAAGCCGGATGTCATCATCGCTTCCTTTCACGGCATGCCGGAAGAGTATCTGGCCAAGGGCGATCCCTATTACTGCCAGTGCGCGGCGACCGCGCGGCTGCTGCGCGAGCGGCTGAAGCTGAACGACACGCAATTGATGATGACGTTCCAGTCGCGCTTCGGCCCGGCGGAATGGCTCAAGCCTTACACCGACAAGACGGTGGAGGCGCTGGCGCAGCGCGGCGTCAAGAACCTCGCCATCATCACACCGGGCTTCTCGTCCGACTGCCTCGAGACCCTCGAGGAAATCGCGATGGAGAACGCCGGTATTTTCCGGGAGCACGGCGGCGAGAACTTCGCCGCGATTCCCTGCCTCAACGACTCGGTCGAGGGCATGGCGGTGATCGCCGATGTGGTCGCCCGCGAATTGCAGGGCTGGGTCTGACTTCCTTATCCCTCCCCTGAAAGGGGAGGGCCCGGCGCCAATGCGCCGGGGGTGGGGTCACCTTCAGTATTGACGATCGTCCCCACCCGGCTCGCTGCGCTCGCCATCCTCCCCCATAGCCCGTCGAAGACGGGCGTAAACGCCCTTATGACGGGGAGGGATCAGCAGCAACACCTCGTTAACCATAGCGCTTTAACGTCCGTTAACCACTTCCCGCCGGCGAGGCGGGCGTGCGCCCGTGCGCGCGCCTTCATGGCTGGCTTCAGGAGGCTCGCGTTACGACGTGAAATGCTTGCGCGTCAGGCCTGCAGGTTTGCGCCCGTTCATCGGGCCGATGACGCTTGCCTGCATGCTGGCGTTTTCCGGCAATGCGGCTCTTGGCCAGATCGTCACGCCGGACGCGGACCCACTGGCGCCGAAGCAGGCTGGGAAGCCGCAGACCTTTCAGAAATTCGGCCCGCAGCAGCAACAGCAATTGGCGCAGACGCCGTCCTTCACGCCGCCGCCATCCAGTGCGGGCGCGACGGGCTACGATTCCACCAACAGCCGGCGCGCCCGCGCCAAGCGGCAGACCGCAACCCAGAAGCCGGGCGCCGCCGCGCGCGCTCAGGCGACCGGCACCGATCAGCCGCCGCCGGTCGCGCTGTCGCCGTATCAGACGCCGTTTTCGACCGAAGCAAAGAGTGCCAGAGCGCAGGCCGCAGGCCAGCCGCCGATCGAGACCGGGCCGATCCGCAAACCGATCAAGAAACGCCACGCCGAAGACATCGACGATCCATACGCTCCGCTCGGCGTTCGCGCCGGCGGCTTTCTGCTCTATCCGGCCATCGAACTGTCCGGCGGCTACAGCACCAATCCCGGCCAGTCGTCGAACCCGCAAGGCGCATCGCTGTACAGCGCCGCGCCCGAATTGCGCGCGCAATCGAACTGGTCGCGCCACGAGTTGAAGGCCGATCTGCGCGGCAGCTACACCGGCTTCTCACCCGACACCACGCCGACGCTCAGCCGGCCCTATGCCAACGGCAAGATCGACGGCCGCATCGATGTCACTCGCTCGACGCGCGTCGATCTCGGCGGCCGCGTGCTGGTGTCGACCGACAATCCGGGCAGCCCCAACCTGCAAGTGGGGCTGTCGAAGCTGCCGATCTTCACCACGGCGGGCGGTTCGGTCGGCCTCGGCCAGAAATTCAACCGCCTCGACGTTTCTGTCAAAGGCGACGCCGAGCGTACCGTCTATCAGAACTCAAAGCTCACCGACGGCACGACGGCCAGCAACGAAGACCGCAACTACGATCAATACGGCGTCACCTTGCGCGGCGGATATGAATTGTCGCCGGGCATCACGCCTTATGTCGAAGGCACGGTCGATACCCGCCGCCACGACCTGGTGACGGATTTTTCCGGCTACCGACGCAATTCAAAGGGCTGGACAGCCACCGTCGGCTCGACCTTCGAATTGTCGCGGCTGCTGACCGGCGAAACCGGCATCGGCTACACCGAGCGCGAATATGACGACCCGCGGCTCGACAAACTGAGCGGCTTCGTCGGCAACGCCTCGCTGATCTGGAGCGCGAGCGCCCTGACCACCGTGCAGTTCAATGCCAAATCCGCCGTGCAGGAATCGACGGTCGCCGGCGTGTCCGGCGTGCTGTCACGGGATTTCGGCCTGCAGGTCGATCATGCCTTCCGCCGCTGGCTGATCGGCAGCGTCAAGGCCGGTTACGGCAATGACGACTACAAAGGTTCGGCGCGCGACGACAATCGCTACATGGTCGCCCTTGGCCTGACCTACAAGCTGTCGCGCTGGGCGCAGGTCAAAGGCGAATTCCGCCAGGACTGGCTGCGCTCGAACTTCAGCGGCAACAACTATGCCGCCAGCACTATCCTCGTCGGCCTGCGCCTGCAGCAATAACTATTTGCCGGCGAGAATCCGTTCGATTTCGGAGCGGAATTCCGCCGACAGGTCGTTGCGGTCGAGGCCGTAAGCCACATTGGCGGTGAGGAAGCCGATTTTCGAGCCGCAATCGTAGCTGCGGCCGTCGAACTTGAAGCCATAAAACGGTTGTGACTTCGCCAGCGTCAGCATGGCGTCGGTCAACTGGATTTCGCCGCCGGCGCCGGCGGCCTGCTTGCTCAACACCTCGAACAGCTCGGGTTGCAGGATGTAACGCCCGGTGATCGACAGGTTGGACGGGGCATCCTTGGCCTTGGGCTTTTCGACCATCTGCGTGACTTCGAAGGCCTTGCCCTTGGTCTTGCCGACGCCGACCACGCCATACATGTGGATGCGGTCCATCGGCACTTCCTCGACGGCGATGATGTTGGCCTTGTCGTCAAGATTCCTGGCGGCTTCCATCATCTGCGCCAGACAGCCCTTGGGATGTTTCACCAGCACGTCGGGCAGCACGACGGCGAACGGTTCGTTGCCGACGAGGTCGCGCGCGCACCACACCGCATGGCCAAGGCCCAGCGGCGACTGCTGCCGCGTGAAGCTGGTGCCGCCGGCTTCCGGCAGATCGTCCTTGAGCAGTTCGAGGTCGGCCTTCTTGCCGCGCTCGATCAAGGTCACTTCCAGTTCGAACTGCCGGTCGAAATGATCCTCGATGACGCTCTTGTTGCGGCCGGTCACGAAGATGCAGTGCTCGATCCCCGCTTCCCGTGCCTCGTCCACGACGTGCTGGATCAGCGGGCGATCGACCACCGGCAGCATTTCCTTCGGCATCGCCTTGGTGGCGGGCAGGAACCGGGTTCCGAGACCGGCGACAGGGAAGATCGCTTTGCGAACAGGCTTCATGGGGATTGGGTTCTCGCTAGGTGGGGCGGCAAACGTGCGGCCAAAAAGCACGGCCTTCTGTAAACGTCCAGTTTGCGCGCAAATATGGCCTGGATTGGGACAAAACGAATAGACTGTTAACCGTCCCGAAACGATATCCCGGTCGGATGGGTGGGCGGGAAAACGGCAACGGCGCGGCGGATTGATGCGGAACACCCGGAAATTGTTCTTGGCTGGGTTGCTGGCTTTGGCCGTCGGCGCATGCCCGGCGCTGGGCGCGGGCGATGTCGAGGAAACCGGATCGATCCCGATCGCCGCCGGTACCGAACGGCCGGACGGTCGCAACTGGAGCGGCGAGGACGGCGCTTCGGGACATCCGCTGATGACCGCCGCCGCGATCCGCGCCGCCGCCGCGGATTTTCCGAACTGCATCGAGCGCATGTGGCCGCTGGCGGCAAAGCAGCGTATTTCGCGCGCAAGTTTCGAACGCCTGACGGCCGGGCTGACGCCCGAATTGCGCATCATGGATTTGCTCGACAGCCAGCCCGAATTCACCAAGGCGATATGGGATTATCTCGACATCCTGGTGAATGATCGCCGCGTGTCACGCGGCCGCGAGATGCTGGCGAAATACGCCGCCCAGTTCGAAGCCGCCGAGCGCGCCTACGGCGTCGATCGTTACATCATCGCGGCGATCTGGGGCGTCGAAACCGATTACGGCGCCATCGGCGGCGATCGCCCGGTGTTGCGCTCGACCGCGACCCTCGCTTGCGTCGGCCGGCGTCAGCGCTATTTCCGCGACGAGTTCATCGCCGCGCTCGATATCATCAACCGCGGCGACGTGAAGCCCGATCGGCTGGTCGGCTCGTGGGCGGGCGCTTTCGGGCCGACCCAGTTCATGCCGACGGCGTTCAAGCGCTATGCGGTCGATGGCGATCACGACGGCCGCCGCGACGTCATCGACTCGATGGCCGATCTGGTTGCCTCGACCGCCAACAATCTCAACAAGACCGGCTGGCAGACTGGCGAGACCTGGGGCTACGAGGTCGTGGTCCCCGCCAATCTCGATTTCATGCTGGCGGACAAAAGCAAGATCATGACCGTTCGCGACTGGGAGCGCCACGGTATCGTCCGCGCCGGCGGCCAACCGTTCCCGCGCCCGAACGACCGCGCGTTCCTGCTGGTGCCGGCCGGCGTGCAGGGGCCCGGTTTTCTGATGCTGCCGAATTTCCGGGTCATCATGCGTTACAACCCGTCTGAGGCCTATGCGCTCGCGATCGGCCATCTGGCTGACCGGCTGCGCGGCGGCGGGCCCTTCGTCCAGGACTGGCCGCGCTACGAGCGCGTCCTGACCCGCGCCGAGCGTCTGGAACTCCAGCAGCTTCTCGAACGCCACGGCCACGATGTCGGGGAGCCGGACGGCCGCCTGGGCGCCAAAACCCGTGAGGCGCTGCGGGACTTCCAAGCCAGGATCGGCCGGGTGCCGGACGGTTTTGCTTCGGCCGGGGTCCTCGAGCGGCTGCGCTCCGGACGCTAACCAGGGCCCGACCTTCGAGTTGACATTTTTCCGGCGCTATTGGCCCATGGACCCGAGGCCCAAAACGGGCCGGGTCGCTCGCTGGACGTCCGATGATGCGCAAGATCAAAGCCGTGCGGGTGCTTGGCGGATTGGCCCTGCTGGGGCTGACCGAACTGGCCGTCGTGGCAGGCATGGCGCTGACCACCGCCGCTCCGGCGCAGGCCCAGTTCTTCGAGCCGCGCTATCAGCGCCAGCGCAGCGGCGGCTTCTTCGACGGTCTGTTCGGAGGCGGTAACCGCCAGCGTTATAACGACCGCGAGATTTACCGTGAGGCGCCGGCGCCGGCGCCGGTCGACAACTCGCGCGCGCCGCCGCCGCGCAAGGACGCCAGGGGCGATCAGGCCGAGCCAACTACATCGGTGGTCGTGCTCGGCGACAGCATGGCCGACTGGCTGGCCTACGGGCTTGAGGACGCCTTCGCCGACGCGCCGGAAATCGCCATCGTGCGTAAGGCCAAGCCGTTTTCCGGCCTGCTGCGCTACGACGCGCGGACCGATCAGGACTGGTGGCACGTCGCCCGCGAGCTGCTCGCCAATGAGAAAGCCAGTTACGTCGTGATGATGCTCGGCGTGGGCGATCGCCAGAACCTGCGCGAGCGCGACGTCGCCAGGGAAGCCGAGCAGCAGGCGAAGGACCAGGCGGCCAAGGACGCCGCCAAGGAAACGCTGAAGGAGGCGGGCGCGGCGTCGCAAGACCAGCAGAAGCAGGACCAGCAGAAGCAGGATCAGGCCGGGAAGGAAACCGACGAGGAAGGCGGCATCGTCGCTCCCGAACCGAAAGCGCCGCCCGCCCGGCGCAATGCCGGCGGCGTCATCGAATTCCGCTCCGAGCCCTGGGAAAAGGTCTATGCGCGGCGCATCGACGACACCATCGCCGCGCTCAAGTCCAAAGGCGTGCCGGTGTTCTGGGTCGGCCTGCCGCCGATCCGCGGCGCCAAATCGACTGCCGATACGGGCTATCTCAACGACCTCTACCGCGCGCGCGCCGAGAAGGCGGGTGCGGTGTATGTCGATGTCTGGGATGGCTTCGTCGACGAAGAGGGCAAGTTCACGACGTCCGGCCCCGACTACGAGGGCCAGGTGCGCCGCCTGCGGGCCGGCGACGGCGTCTACTTCACCAAATTCGGCGCGCGCAAGCTGGCGCACTATGTCGAGCGCGAGATCCGCCGCACGATGGCGAATCGCGGCCCCGTCGCCCTGCCGATGGGCCCGGTGCCGCCTGTGCCGAACGACGGCAAGCCGGCGGTGCGGCCGCTGGCCGGCCCCGTGTTGCCGCTGACGACGATCAGCAGCAACACCGATGAGCTGCTCGGCGGCATTGCCGGCAATGCCCGCGCCGATGCGTCGGCCACGGCGGTGCTGGTGAAGGGCGATGCGGCGACGCCGGCGCCCGGCCGCGCCGACGACTTCATCTGGCCGCCCGGCAGCGAACGGCCCAAGGCCGAAACGCCGGCAGCGCCGCCCGCTCAGGCGGCGACGCCGAAGGCCGCGGCCGTG
Source organism: Pseudolabrys sp. (assembly GCA_017849615.1). Classification (GTDB taxonomy): domain Bacteria; phylum Pseudomonadota; class Alphaproteobacteria; order Rhizobiales; family Xanthobacteraceae; genus Pseudolabrys. Next base: position 37,666 of record JAFIGS010000013.1, read on the forward strand.
ACGCCTCCCGCTGCGGCGCCCGCCGCTTCGCCTCAGGCGCCGGCCGCCATCGCGGTGCCCGAGACGGCGGCCAAACCCGCCGAGGCAAAGCCCGTCGAGGCAAAGCCCGTTGAGACCAGGCCCGCGGCGCTTGAGCCGAAGCCTCCCGCCGCGCCGCCGCGCGCCGTCGAGCGTCCGCGTGCGACCCCGCCGGCCGCCGACAACCGGTCGCGTCCGCCGCAGCAACGGCAGGCGATCGATCCGCGCGCGCCGCGCCCGTCGCAGGGCATCGCGCAGCAACCGCCGCGCCGCCGCGACGATGGCGGGCTGTTCGGCATATTCCGCTGAACCGTTGAAGCCGACAAAAAAGCCCCGCTCGCGCGGGGCTTTCTTCATTCTGGGTCCCCGCCTGCGCGGGGATGAGCGGATTTGTTAGCGCGGTAGCGTCGTCGAGCCCATCAGGAACTTGTCGACGGCGTGGGCGCACTGACGGCCTTCGCGGATGGCCCAGACCACCAGCGACTGGCCGCGGCGCATATCGCCCGCCGCGAACACTTTGGGGATCGACGTCAGATAGCCGAGTGTGTCGGCGACCACATTGCCGCGCTGGTCGAGCGCGACGTCGAGCGACTTCAGCATGCCCTCGTGCACCGGATGCACGAAGCCCATGGCGAGCAGCACGAGATCGGCTTCGATCTCGAATTCCGTGCCCGGCACCGGCTTGAACCTGTCGTCGAGATGCGCGCAGTGCAGCTTCTTCACGTCGCCGTTCTCGCCGGTGAACTTCAGTGTGCCGATGGCGAAGTCGCGCCTGGCGCCTTCGAGATGGCTGGACGACGTGCGCATCTTGAGCGGCCAGTTCGGCCAGGTCAGGTCCTTGTTTTCCTTCTCCGGCGGCGCCGGCATGATCTCGAAGTTCGTCACCGACACGGCGCCCTGACGGATCGAGGTGCCGATGCAGTCCGAACCGGTGTCGCCGCCGCCGATGACGACGACCTTCTTGCCGGTGGCGAGGATCGGCGCGACATCGCCGAGCGCCTCGTTGCCGACGCGCCGGTTCTGCTGCGGCAGGAAATCCATGGCGAAATGGATGCCCTTGAGCTCGCGGCCCGGGATTGGCAGATCGCGCGGCTTTTCCGCGCCGCCCGACAGCACCACCGCGTCGTATTCGGCGGTGAGCTTGTCGACCGGCAGATCGACGCCGACATGGACGCCGTAATGGAAGGTCACGCCCTCGGCCTGCATCTGCGCGACGCGGCGGTCGATGTGGACCTTCTCCATCTTGAAGTCCGGAATGCCGTAGCGCATCAGGCCGCCGGCCTTGGCCCAGCGTTCATAAAGATGCACGTCGTGACCGGCGCGCGCGAGCTGCTGCGCGCAGGCCATGCCGGCGGGACCCGAACCGACGACGGCGACCTTCTTGCCGGTCTTGTGCGCGGCGATCTCGGGCTTGAGGCCCTGCGCGATGGCGCGGTCGGCGATCTCGCACTCGATGGTCTTGATGGTGACCGGCGTGTCTTCGATGTTGAGCGTGCAGGACGCCTCGCACGGCGCCGGGCAGACGCGGCCCGTCACTTCCGGGAAATTGTTGGTCGAGTGCAGGTTGCGCGCCGCCTCGTCCCATTCGCCGCGGAACACCAGATCGTTCCAGTCCGGAATCTGGTTGTTGACCGGACAGCCGGTCGGCTGGCCGGTGATGCGGCTGGTACCGTGGCAGTAGGGCACGCCGCAATCCATACAGCGTGCCGCCTGTTCGCGCACTTCGCCTTCGGCGAGCGGTACCACGAACTCGCGATAGTGTTTGATACGTTCTTCGACCGGCGCGTAGTGACGATCGTGACGTTCGAACTCGAGAAAACCGGTGATCTTGCCCATCGTTACTCTGCCGCCTGCATGGTCGCGGCCTTTTCCTTTGCCATTTCAGCGAGCGCGCGGGCGTATTCGACCGGCATCACTTTCTTGAACAGGGGACGATAGCGCGCCCAGTCGGCGAGGATCGCCTTGGCGCGCGCCGAATTGGTGTAGCGCGCATGGTCCGAGATCAGCTTCTTGAGCCGCTCGGCATCCATGGTGGTGAGGTCCGCCATCACATCGACGCGGCCGGCGGTCTCCAGATCGTTCTGCATGCCGAATTCCTTTTCGGCAATCGCTTCCTCGTCCGGGATCGGCTGCAGTTCGACCATCGCCATGTTGCAGCGTGACTTGAAGGTATTGTCCTCGTCGAGCACGTAGGCAATGCCGCCCGACATGCCGGCCGCGAAGTTGCGCCCGGTCTTGCCGAGCACGACGACGATGCCGCCGGTCATGTACTCGCAGCCATGATCGCCGGTGCCTTCAACGACGACGGTGGCGCCGGAGTTGCGCACGGCGAAGCGTTCGCCGGCCACGCCGCGGAAATAGCATTCGCCGGCGATGGCGCCGTACATCACGGTATTACCGACGATAATCGACTCTTCCGGCACGATGCCGGAGTCCGCCGGCGGACGGATGACGATGCGGCCGCCCGACAGGCCCTTGCCGACATAGTCGTTGGCGTCGCCTTCGAGTTCGAAGGTCACGCCTCTGGCGAGCCAGGCGCCGAAGCCCTGACCGGCGGTGCCGGTGAGGCGGACGTGAATCGTGGAGTCCGGCAGACCCCCATGGCCGTAACGCTTGGCGACTTCGCCCGACAGCATGGCGCCGGCCGAACGGTTGGTCGAGTTGATCGCCGTCTGCAGACGCACCGGCGCGCCGCGGTCGAGCGCGGTCTGCGCCTCGGCGATCAGCTTGCGGTCCAGCACCTTCTCGAGATGATGGTCCTGCTTTTCGCAGTGATAGACCGGCGTCTTGGCGTCGGCCTTCGGCTTCATGAACAGCTTGGAGAAGTCGAGGCCCTTGGCCTTCCAGTGCGCCACGAGGCGGCGCTGGTCGAGCATCTGGAGCTGGCCGACCATTTCGTCGATCTTGCGATAGCCGAGCTCGGCCATGATCTCGCGCACTTCCTCGGCGACGAAGAAGAAGTAGTTGATTACGTGCTCGGGCTGGCCCTTGAAGCGGGCGCGCAGCAGCGGGTCCTGCGTCGCGACGCCGACCGGGCAGGTGTTGAGGTGACACTTGCGCATCATGATGCAGCCGGCCGCGATCAGCGGCGCGGTGGCGAAGCCGAACTCGTCGGCGCCGAGCAGCGCGCCGATGACGACGTCACGGCCGGTGCGCAGGCCGCCGTCGACCTGCACCGCGATGCGCGAGCGCAGCTTGTTGGCGACCAGCGTCTGGTGGGTTTCGGCGAGGCCGATTTCCCACGGCGAACCCGCATGCTTGAGCGAGGTGAGGGGGGACGCGCCGGTGCCGCCCTCGTAGCCGGAGATGGTGACATGATCGGCGCGCGCCTTCGACACGCCGGCGGCAACGGTGCCGACGCCGATCTCGGAGACGAGCTTCACCGACACGTCGCCCGACGGGTTGACGTTCTTGAGGTCGTAGATGAGCTGCGCGAGATCCTCGATCGAATAGATGTCGTGGTGCGGGGGCGGCGAGATCAGGCCGACGCCCGGCGTCGAGTGGCGCACCTTGGCGATGGTCTTGTCGACCTTGTGGCCGGGCAACTGGCCGCCTTCGCCGGGCTTGGCGCCCTGCGCCATCTTGATCTGCATCATGTCGGAGTTGACGAGATACTCCGTCGTCACGCCGAAGCGGCCCGACGCCACCTGTTTGATGGCCGAGCGCATCGAGTCGCCGTTCGGCATCGGCTTGTAGCGTTCCGCTTCCTCGCCGCCTTCGCCGGTGTTCGACTTGCCGCCGATGCGGTTCATGGCGATGGCGAGCGTGGTGTGCGCCTCGCGCGAGATCGAGCCGTATGACATGGCGCCGGTCGAGAAGCGCTTGACGATGTCCTTGGCGGGTTCGACCTCGTCGAGCGGCACCGGCTTGCGGCCGTCCGACTCTGCCGACTTGATGGTGAACAGGCCGCGGATGGTCAGCAGCTTTTCGCTCTGGTCGTTGATGGCCTTGGCGAAGGCGCGATAGCGGTCGGCCGAGTTGCCGCGCACGGCGTGCTGCAGTTCCTTGACCGTCTCCGCGGTCCAGACGTGATCCTCGCCGCGCACGCGCACGGCATAGTCGCCGCCGACGTCGAGCATCGAGCGATAGATCGGCGCGTCGGAGAAGGCGGCGCGGTGGCGGCGCACGGTCTCTTCGGCGATCTCGGTCAGGCCGACGCCCTCGATCTGGGTGTGGGTGCCGGTGAAGTACTTGTCGACGAATTCCTTCTTCAGGCCGACGGCGTCGAAGATCTGCGCGCCGCAATAGGACTGGTAGGTCGAGATGCCCATCTTGGACATGACCTTCAGAAGGCCCTTGTCGATGGCCTTGATGTAGCGCTTGGTCAGCTCATAGTCGTCGAGCTTGCCCGGCAGCTGGTCCTTCATCGCCGACAGCGTCTCGAAGGCGAGATAGGGGTTGATCGCCTCGGCGCCGTAGCCGGCGAGACAGGCGAAGTGATGCACTTCGCGCGGCTCGGCGGTTTCGAGCACGAGGCCGACCGAGGTGCGCAGGCCTTTGCGGATCAGATGATGATGCACGGCGGCGCAGGCGAGCAGCGCCGGAATCGGAATACGCTCCGCGGACGCCTTGCGGTCCGACAGGATGAGGATGTTGCAGCCGCCGTCGACTTCTTCCTCGGCGCGCACGCACAATTCGTCGATCGCCCAGTCCATGCCCTCGGGGCCGTGATCGGCCGGGTAGGTCATGTCGAAGGTGAGCGACTTGAAGTGGTCGCCGGTCATCTCCGAGATCGAGCGGATCTTTTCCAGGTCGCTGTTGGTCAGGATCGGCTGGCGGACCTCGAGACGCTTGGTGTTCGACATGCCCTCGTGATCGAGGATGTTCGGACGCGGTCCGATGATCGAGACGAGGCTCATCACCAGTTCTTCGCGGATCGGATCGATCGGCGGGTTCGTCACCTGCGCGAAGTTCTGCTTGAAGTAGGTGAACAGCGGCTTCGGCTTGTCCGACATCGCCGAGATCGGCGTGTCGTTGCCCATCGAGCCGATGGCTTCCTCGCCGGTCGCGCCCATCGGCGCCATCAGGATCTTGATGTCTTCCTGGGTGTAGCCGAACAACTGCTGGCGATCGAGCAGCGACAGGTTGGTCTTCGGCGCGCCGCTCGCGGTGCCCGGCAATTCCTCGAGAACGATCTGCGTGCGGTCGAGCCATTCGCGGTAAGGATGGCTCTTGGCGAGCGTCGCCTTGAGCTCCTCATCCGGAATGACGCGGCCTTCGGCGAGATCGACGAGCAGCATCTTGCCCGGCTGCAGGCGCCACTTCTTGACGATGTCCTTTTCCGGAATCGGCAGCACGCCCATTTCGGAGGCCATGATGATGCGGTCGTCGCGCGTCAGGAAGTAGCGCGCCGGACGCAGGCCGTTGCGGTCGAGCGTGGCGCCGATCTGGCGGCCGTCGGTGAAAGCGAGCGCGGCGGGGCCGTCCCACGGCTCCATCAGCGCGGCATTGTATTCGTAGAAGGAGCGGCGCTCTTCATCCATGAGCGGGTTGCCCGCCCAGGCTTCCGGCACCATCATCATCATGGCATGGGCGAGCGAGTAGCCGCCCTGCACCAGGAATTCGAGCGCGTTGTCGAAACAGGCGGTGTCCGACTGACCTTCGTAGGAGATCGGCCACAGCCGCTTGATGTCCTTACCGAACAGCGGCGACGACACCGACGCCTGGCGCGCCGCCATCCAGTTGACGTTGCCGCGCAGCGTGTTGATTTCGCCGTTGTGCGCCAGATAGCGGTACGGATGCGCCAGCGACCAGGCCGGGAACGTGTTGGTCGAGAAGCGCTGATGCACCAGCGCGATCGCGGATTCGAAATCCGGGTCGTGCAGGTCGGGGTAGTAGCTGCCGAGCTGGTCGGCGAGGAACATGCCCTTGTAGACGACGGTGCGGCACGAAATCGACACCGGATAATAGCTCGACGTGCGCCGCTCGCGGCGGCGATAGATGGCGTTCGAGATCGACTTGCGCAGGATGTAGAGACGGCGTTCGAATTCGCTCTCGCTGAGCTTCTTCTCGCCGAGGCCGATGAAGACCTGCATGTGCACCGGCTCGGTCGGCTTCACCGACTCGCCGAGCGAGGCATTGTCCTTCGGCACGTTGCGCCAGCCGAGCAGGGTCAGGCCCTCGCGCTCGATCACGTCCGCATAGATGTCGCGGATGATTTCCTGCCAGTTGGCCTCGTGCGGCATGAAAAGCTGGCCGACGGCATACTGGCCGGGGGCGGGCAGCGTGAAGCCGAGCTTCGAAGCTTCCTTGGCGAAGAACTTGTGCGGGATCTGCACCAGGATGCCCGCGCCGTCGCCCATGCGTGGGTCGGCGCCGGTGGCGCCGCGGTGTTCGAGATTGCACAGGATGCGCAGGCCATCCTCGATGATGCTGTGCGACTTCTGGCCCTTGATGTGCGCGATGAAGCCGACGCCGCAGGCGTCCTTGTCGAGCGCGGGGTCGTAAAGGCCCATCGGCGCCGGCACGCCCGGATCGGCGGTCGAGCCCATGAAGGGTTCGGCGGAATCGCCCACGAACGCACGTTTGTCGCGCAAAGGTGCTTCCACCTTGCGTTCGCCAAACCTGGTGCTCTTCGTTTCGTGGCTCATCGTCACCCTGCCTCTGCCGGACCGATCCCGGCGCACTCGTCCTTTGCCGCGCCACCCTTGTCGTCGGCTGCATCATGCAGCCTTGAACGGGCCCGCTGGCAAGCGTAACCAATCTAAAGAAGGCGCACGCCCCTTGCCCGATTGCCGAGCCGGCTGCTCCCGTCGGGCGCCCGCAGTCCCCGCCCGCTTTCAATAAGCGGCCACCGCGGCGGCACCATTAGGACAGCAATGCTGTCCTAATGGACCATGCCAAATTTTGCCCCGCCGCACAAGGCCGGTCCATGCTGGAATCGCTTGAACCTTGCGATTTGTTGCGGCCGGGCATCGAACCCAAGCAAGAACAAGACCACGGCAGGGGACTTTCGCGCAATGCCGTTGCGTCTGGCAGTCGGCAGGCAGGAAAGCGGCACCTGATTAACCGTTTAATAGTGAAAACGAGAATGAGGAGCGCGGTTTTAGCGCCCCGATATGGTGTGTCCGGAACTTCGGAGATCACCAATGTCCAATACCAGTGCGCAGATGATGGCTGACCGCGCCGCAGGCGCCGCTGCGATGGAGCGCCTCGCCGACCGGCTGACGGCGATGGCGCCAGCACCGCTCGACTTGTCCGCGAACCATATCGTCCGCCAGTCGCCGGCGGTCGCCGCCGGGCTGTCCGCCAGCGCCGCGATTGCCCGCCGGGCTCATGAGCGCGCCCGGCGCTCGCAGCGGCCGCTTCTTGTCAGCCTGGTGGAAAGTTTCGTCTCGGCCTGCGCGGCCGTGCCTTACGCCGTTGTGGCCTTCGCGCTGCGCCTGATGATGGCACGCGTGTTCTTCGTCGACGGCCAGACTCGCATCGACGGCATCCGCCTGCCGGTTAATGTCTCGGAACTAACCCACTACTACCTGAACGGCTGGAATTTCTCGGTCACCGTGCCAACCGGGGTACGCCCCGAGACATTCTCGGCCTTCTCCATGCAATATCCGCTGTTGCCGGTGCCACCGACGGTCGCGGCCTATCTCGTCAGCTACGCAGAGTTCATCCTGCCGATCCTGCTGGTCGTCGGGCTGGGCACGCGCTTTGCCGCGCTGGGTTTGCTGGTCATCACTGGAATGATCCTCGCCTTTGTCGCGCCGGATCCGCTGGCGACAGCGCAGATCTATTGGGCCGCCATCCTCCTGGTGCTGGTGTCTCAAGGCCCCGGCGCGGCCTCTCTCGATCACCTTGTCCGCCGATTGGTGAGGCGCTGATTGAAAAGGGTTGGCACCATTGCGCTGGCGTCAGCGGCCTGTGCGGTCGCCGGCGCAGCGGCATGGGCGGACAGTTCGGATACCTATTATGCCTTGAGCGCGCCGCGCATCATCACGGTGCAGCCGGCTGGCGAAGACTTGCGCCGCAGCCAGGCGAGCGTGCCCGCGCCTGATGCGGGCGATGACGAAGAGATCGCCGCGCCGCAGCGGCAGCGTCGTATAGACAAGCCAGCGCCAACACGCGCGGCGCGGACGGCGCCTTCGAGGCCGAAAGCGGCGAAGTCCGAGCATCAAGAACTGGCGCGCCGAAAGCCCTACAGCGTTTCGCCACCCGAACCGCCGCCGCCGGAGCCGGAGCCCACCGGACCTAAGCGCGCGCTTCTGAGCGTGCCGCCGCCGCTGACGACCTTCACGCCGCCGGCCACGCCAAGACCCGTCGCCAGCGCTATGCCGGCCCCGGAGGCGGTCGCGCCCCTGCCGGCGTCGCCCGCTGACGACGGTGACGACCACCTGCCGCCGCCCGGCGATCCCAGGTTCGCGCCGCCGGAGCCCGCTCAATAAAAAAAAGCGCCCCGGGGCATCCGGGGCGCTTTCTCAATTCTGGAGGTCAGTCGTTGCCGTCAGGCAGCGACCTTGCTCTCGACCACCCGGGGCTGGACGTTGGCGATCGGAATCTGGCGCGGCTTCTTGGCCTCGGGGATTTCGCGCACCAGATCGACATGCAGCAGGCCGTTCTCGAGAGCGGCATTCTTGACCGTCACGTAGTCTGCCAGCTGGAATGCACGCTCGAAGGCGCGCGCCGCGATGCCCTGGTAAAGCACCTCGCCGTCCTGCGTGGCCGGCGCCTGCTTGGCGCCCTTGATTGTCAGGGTGTTCTCTTTCGATTCGATCGAAAGCTCATTCTCGCCGAAGCCCGCGACCGCGACGGTGATGCGGTAGGCGTTCTCGCCGGTGCGCTCGATGTTGTAGGGCGGATAGCCCGGCGCGGCTTCAAAGCCGTCCAGCATCGAGAACAGGCGGTCGAAACCGACGGTGGAACGGTAAAGGGGAGAGAGATCGAACGTACGCATATCAAAGTCCTCCTGTGAGCGACTTGAGGTTTCATGTTCGAAACGGTCCGCCGGATGGCCGGATCGCTCCGTGCGCAGCCGTGAAGTGGCCTGCACTTGATTGATATGGGACAGCTTTGCGGCCCTTCAAGAGGGCGGCGCCGCTCTTGTAAGCCACTGAAATATAATTAAGTTTTTCCGCGTTGCGCGGAGGCGGCCTGCTTTGAAATGCGGCTCACACTTTGCCGGTCCATGGCCTATAACGCCTTGGACATCGCCGCGTGCAGTTTGATTCTTCATGAAATTCGTTTCCATCCCGGCCAATCCGGTGCCCGAGAACGGCCTTGCCGGCGTCGTCAAGACGCCGGACGGCGTGTCGTTGCGCTACGGCCGCTGGGAGCCGCCGCCGGGGCGCAAAGGCACGGTGGTTATTCTCCAGGGCCGCGCCGAGTTCATCGAGAAGTACTTCGAGACGGTGCGCGATCTGCGTGCGCGGGGCTTTGCAGTGGCGACCTTCGACTGGCGCGGGCAGGGGCTGTCCGACCGCGCCTTCTCCGACCGGCGCAAAGGTTATGTGCGCAACTTCGCGCAATACGCCATGGATCTCGACACCATCATGGAACAGGTGGTGCTGCCGGACTGCCCGCCGCCGTATTTCGTGCTCGGCCACTCGATGGGCGGCGCGGTGGCGATCCGCGCCTGTCATGACGGAAGGCGGTGGTTCGAGCGCATCGTGCTGTCCGCGCCCATGCTCGCCCTTCCGCCACGCCGCTATGGCGGCATGGCGGCGCCGATGGCGCGGCTGATGCGGTGGTTGGGACGAGGCGGCGCCTACATCCCCGGCGGCGACCAGCAACCTTCGGGACCCGAGGATTTCATCGGCAATGTGCTGACGTCCGATCCGGTTCGTTTCGCCCGCAACCTCGCAATTCTCGCCGAGGAGCCGGAACTGGCGCTCGGCCCTCCGACCATTGCCTGGGCCGACGCGGCGCTGCGGCAGATGCGCGATTTCAGTGACCCGTCATACGCCGCCCATATCCGCCAGCCGATGCTGCTGGTCGCCGCGGGTTACGATCAGGTGGTGTGGACGCCGGCGATCGAGGATTTCGGCATGTATCTGCTGGCCGGGCGGCATCTCATCCTGCCCGGAGCGCGCCACGAGATCCTGCAGGAGCAGGATCAGTTCCGCGCGCAATTCTGGGCGGCGTTCGACGCCTTCGTACCGGGCACGCCGCGCTATTGAGCGGCGCCGGCGGCGGACAATCGCTGCCAGCCCGTGGTGCGACACACCACCGCCAGCATGCAGCCTTTCGTCGTCATTGAATCGCCGTCGGCCGACAGCGAGGCCGAAAACGTCAGCTTGCGCTGCGGATCGTAGGCCTTGCCGCGCCAGCCCGCTCCCTCGCGCTTGATGTTGAACTCGAGGCGGTCGCCGACATTCTCACCTTGCTTGGCGGGGTCGCGAATCCAGAGATTGGTGGCGCAAATGGCACTGCCGCAGGCGGCGACCCGCACCCTGGCATTCCCATCGTCACGCAACCACGTGCCGAAGATGTCGCTGCTGTTCGCGCTCGCCGGCCGTACCGGCACGCCTATCGCGGTTGCGCCCAGCAGAGCTACGACGACCAGGGGAAGGCGTCGTGCACCGCGGATGTTGGAACTTCTTGCTGGCGCATCCATGGAGCGGATACGGCGGCACCCGGTATCCGGATCACTGCCGATTCAAAATTTCCAGCGCCGCCTCGTGCACGCGCCTGTCGCCGGCGGCAACGACCCGGCCGCCGCCTTGGGCCGGCGCGCCCTCCCAGGTGGTGATGATGCCGCCCGCGCCATGAATGATCGGGATGAGCGCGACGATGTCGTACGGCTTGAGCTCGGTCTCGATGATCAGATCGATCTGCCCGGCCGCCAGCATGCAATAGGCGTAACAATCGCCGCCGTAGCGCGACAGTCTTACCTTGTCCTCGACCTTTCGGAACCGGTCGCGGTCGGCCTCCTTCATGAGCAGGGGGCTAGTGGTGAACATCAACGCGTCATCGACCCCGGTGCAGGGGCGGACATTGAGGCTGCGGCTCCCGGCCGGGCCGCGATAAAGCGCGGCGCCGCTGTCCCCGGAAAAGCGCTCGCGCGTGAACGGCTGATGCATCATGCCGTAGACAGGCTCGCCGAAGCGCATCAGGCCGATCAGCGTGCCCCAGGCGACCATGCCGGAGATGAAGGATTTGGTGCCGTCGATCGGATCCAGCACCCAGACATATTCCGCGTCGGTGTCCTCCGACCCGTATTCCTCGCCAAGGATGCCGTGTTCCGGAAAGGTCTTGCGGATCAGGCTCCGCATCGCCTCTTCGGCGGCGCGATCGGCGGCGGTGACCGGATCGAAGCCGCCGGCCTTCTTGTTCTCCACGGTCAGGGCCGACCGGAAGAACGGCATGATCGTATCGCCTGACGCCGCCGCCAATTGGTCCACGAAGCTGGTGAAGTCGATGGCGGTCATGTCGTCGCGTCCTTGAGCGGTGTTCTGTCGCGGATCCGGGAGCCTGTTTTCGCCAAAACCGGCGTTTTAGCGCTCCGGATTGTGAAATGTCTCTTGCGGCTCTTTGGGCGACAGTTTGTTGCGGTGCACAGGGTCTCGCGGCAATATTTCCGCATAGCCCTGATAATAATACTGCGATTTCGGCGTCCCGTTATGCGCTCTGTGCATGGGAAAACGCCTTTAGAACCTTGCATTTTGTGCATTGCGGCGTATCTTACCGCAATGCGGTAGCGATACCGTTGCCCTCCTTGGGCGTTTCCTCCCTAGACTTGGGCCGCTTGCATTGCGAGCGGCCCTTTTTCTTGTCCATGGCTCTGAAAGCCGGCCGGCGCGGGATGTCGCCCTATTCGGCGGCCGAGCGGTAGGGTTCGAGCTCTTCAACCGGTATGTCGCCGACACAGTCCGCGAGCTTTCGCAGATCCTCCGCCAACCGATCGAACCCGGCTGTGCGCTCGTGCCGCCGCTCATCCATGTAGAGCCCGCGGTTGATCTCGAGCTGCAGCGCATGCAGCCCGGCGGCCGGGTTGCCGTAATGCTCGGTGATGAAGCCGCCGGCATAGGGCTTGTTGCGGCTGACCGTGTAACCCATGTCGCGCAAGGTCTGCTCGACCACCTCGGTTATCGCTCCGGTGCAACTGGTGCCGTAGCGGTCGCCGATGACGAATTCCGGCCTCGGGCGCTCGTCGCGGTGTCCCGCGCTCGAGGGCATGGAGTGGCAGTCGACCAGGATCGCGGCGCCGAAATCCCGGTGCAGCCCGGAGAACAGCCGCCGCAGGGCGCGGTGATAGGGCTTGTACAGGCTCTCGATGCGGCCCAGCGCCTCGTCCACCGGAATGCGCCGGCCGTAGATTTCCTGCGCGTCGCCGACGACGCGGGCGATGGTGCCAAGACCGCCCGCGACCCGCATCGAGCGGGTGTTGGCGAAGGACGGCAGCCGCCCCTCGAACATGCGCGGATCGAGCTCGTAGGGCTCGCGGTTCACGTCGACGAAGCAGCGGGGGAAATGCGCGCGGATGAGCGGATAGCCCTGCGCCACCACGCCGGCGAACAGTTCATCGACGAAGGAATCCTCGGAGCGGCGCAAGGTGGCGATATCGAGCTGCGACTGGCGCAGGAACGCCGCCGGATAAATCGCGCCCGAATGCGGCGAATTGAACAGCAACGGGCCGCTGACCGCCGCCGGCTCGATGATGTCGAACGGCGGATCGAAGTCTTCAGGGGCGGCGGCGCGGAATTCACTCATTGTTTGTCGAAGTTCCAAAGGCCCCGGTCAGGGCCGTGCCAGTCGTTCCGGTGGCGTCCAGGAGCCCGGCGGCGCAGGCGGGGAGCCGCCCTGTTTCGGCCACGCGATACGTTCTATTGTCCATCCGCGGGCAGGTATTGCCAAGCAAAGCTTGGGGTTCACCCGTTATTTACCCGGGACAAGTCTTATGGGACGTCCGGGGCCGGCTCAAGATCGCGGCCGGTAGGTTAGGGGCGCTGGAAAGTCCATGTCGAAGATTCTGCTGGCCGAAGACGATACCGATATGCGGCGCTTTCTGGTCAAGGCCCTGCAAAACGCCGGTTTCGACGTGACTTCCTACGACAACGGCCTCTCCGCCTACCAGCGGCTGCGCGAGGAGCCCTTCGAGCTGCTGCTGACCGATATCGTCATGCCGGAAATGGACGGGATCGAGCTCGCCCGCCGGGCCGCCGAACTCGACCCCGATATCAAGATCATGTTCATCACCGGCTTTGCCGCCGTGGCCCTGAACGCGGATTCGACCGCGCCGAAGCAGGCCAAGGTGCTGTCGAAGCCGGTGCATCTGCGTGACCTCGTCAACGAGGTCCACAAGATGCTGGCGGCCTGAGGGGCTGTGGCGGGTTTTCGTCCCCGGCAGGCCCGTATCAGGCCCTTGCCACCCCGGGGCGGAGCCGATAAAGACCACCCTCGAGTAGGGCGCGTAGCTCAGCGGGAGAGCACTACCTTGACATGGTAGGGGTCACAGGTTCGATCCCTGTCGCGCCCACCATCTCCCCGGTTTCAGGATCTCCCCCGGATTTCAGCTCTTTGCCGTTCGGCGGCTGGTTCGGTACTCGCGCGGCGAGACCCCCGCCGCGCTGCGAAATTCCCGCGAGAAATGAGCGGCGTCCGAGAAGCCGCAATCGAACGCGATCTCGGTAATCGTGCGCGGGCTGTTGATCAGCATCCACGACGCGTAATTAGTCCTCAACTGTCTCTGGAAGGCGGCCGGCGCCATCTTGAGCGCGGCGTTGAACGCGCGCTCCAATTGGCGGCTCGAACAGCCGACATAGCGCGCGATCGCTTCGATCGTCGGCGGATCGTCGAGGCGCTGCTCCATGAAATGGATGGCTTGGTGCACCCGGGCGTCCGCGACGTCGTTCAGATTGGCGAAGAAGTGAGGCTGCGGCAGTGACGGCGGGCGAATGCCCTGCAACATCATATGGCGCACGGCCTGGTTGGCTTTGCCGCTGCCGCAATGACGCGTGATAAGATAGAGGCCGAGATCGATGGCCGCGGTCGAGCCGGCGCAGGACAACAGGTCGCCTTCATCGACGAACAGTTTGTCGGTTACGGCCTGCAGCGCCGGAAACTGCGCCTGGAAGGCTTCGAGAACATTCCAGTGCACGCATACCGTGCGGTTCTCCACCAGCCCGGCCTGCGCGATGGCGAAAGTGCCGGTACAAACGCCAATGAGGCGAACGCGCGCTTCCGCCGCGCGCTGAAGATAATCGAGCAGCGCCGCCGGCGGACGTTCGTTGAGGTAATCGTTGCCGCCGCACACCGCGATGTAATCGAACTGGGCAGGATCGAGCAGCGCGACGCTGTCTGAAATCACGGCGCCGCAGCTGGCGCGGCGTGGGGCGCCGTCCAGGCTCATGACGGTCCATGAGGCATGGATCGGCCGGCTGCGGCCGCCATAATCGGCGGCGAGGCGGAGGGCGTCGATCAATCCGGCAAAAGCCGTCAGGGTGAACTGATCGAGCAGGACAAATCCGATGCGCAACGGCGTGGCTCGGATCGCCGGCAACGCTGGGGCCGCCGTCTCTGACGGGTCGCCGGGTCGGGTCCATGCATGCAACATGTCGTGCATATCAAAGTTTCTGGCCCAAATTTGCAAGCCACCCTGGTTTCGTGGGCGGATGATCGCCCCGCTGCTCATGAAGGGAGAACACCATGGCACGCATCCGCGGTCTCGTTACGGCATCGACGCTCATGGTCGCTGCCGCGCTTTCGCCGGTTTCGGCGCAGGAGGCGCTTCATGTCGCCTGGTACGGCGGCAATTGGGGTGACGCCTTCAAGGCTTGCGTCGCCGATCCCTTTACCAAAGCGACCGGCGTCGCGGTGATACCGGAGGTTGGAACCTCCACCGTTACCCTCGCCAAGTTGCAGCAGCAGAAGAGCGCGCCCACGATCGACGTCGCCTGGATGGATGGCGGCGTCAGCGAACTGGCGCAGGCCGCCGGCGTGCTGGACCCGATCACCGAGGCCGGCGTGCCCAATCTCGCCAACACCCTGTCGCAGGCGATCTACAAGGACGGCACCGGCATCTACGCCGTCGGCACCGGCTATTACTCGCTCGGGCTGACGTACAGCACCAAGGAGATCAAGACGCCGCCAGCGTCGTGGAACGATCTGTGGAAGCCTGAATATGCCGACGCCGTGACCATCCCGTCGCCGGCCAATTCATCCGGCGTCCCGTTCCTGTTCTTCCTACACAAGATCTGGAACGCGCCGGCCGGCGATTTCAAGCCGGTGTTCGCCAAGATCAAGACGCTCAAGCCCGCGCTGTTCTTCGACTCCTCGGGCGCGGCCTCCAACGCCTTCCAGAGCGGCGAAGCGGTGATCGGTGCGCATTTCAACGTCGGCGCCTTCGACCTGATCGCCAAGGGCCTGCCGATCGGCTTCACCGTTCCCAAGGAAGGCGTTTGGGCGACCGACGCGCGGCTTCATCTCGTGAAGAACGCGCCGCGCAAGGCGATGGCGCTGAAGTTCATCGACACCGCGCAGACCGCCGAAGCTTCCAAGTGCCTTGCCGAGAAGCTCTACCTCGGTCCTTCGGTGAAGGGCGTAACGGTCGCCGCCGATGTCGCCCGCAAGCTGCCGTGGGGCGAGAACGGTTCGGTCGATAAACTCTATCTGCTGGACTGGAACGACGTGAATGCCAGGCGCGCCGAACTCGTCGACACCTGGAACCGCGAGATCGCTCGCAAGTAAGTGCGCGCTTCGCTCTTTGCCTCATCCGGACGGCCGCGCTTCGGCGGGGCCGTCCCTTCAACAGAGCCGGTCACGCCCCACGTGCAACTCCTTCTTTCCATCGACGCGGTTTCCAAGTGCTTCGGCACCTATCAGGCGCTGCGCGATGTGACTCTGTCGGTTGGCGCCGGCGAGTTCGTGGCGCTGCTCGGGCCGAGCGGTTGCGGCAAGACCACGCTGCTGCGTTGCATCGCCGGCCTGCTCATTCCCGAGCGGGGTGCCATCCGAATCGACGGTGATGAGATCACCGCGGCGCCGCCGTATCGCCGGCCGCTCAACACCGTGTTCCAGAACTACGCGCTGTTTCCGCATATGAGCGTGCTCGACAACGTCGCCTACGGGCCGCGGCGCGCCGGCATCGGCCGTGCCGAAGCGTACAGCCGCGCGCGCGAGGCGCTGGCGCTGGTCGGGCTCGAGGACATGGGCGCGCGCATGCCGCTGGCGTTGTCGGGCGGCCAGCAGCAGCGGGTGGCGCTGGCGCGCGCCGTCGTCAACAAGCCGAAGCTGCTGCTGCTCGACGAGCCGCTGAGCGCGCTCGATCTCAAGCTCCGCCGCCGCATGCAGATCGAGCTCAAGCATATCCAGGAGAAACTCGGCATCGCCTTCATCTTCGTCACGCACGATCAGGAAGAAGCGATGGCGGTGGCGAACCGGATCGTGGTCATGAACGCCGGTCGCATCGAGCAGGCGGGAACGCCGGGCGAGGTCTATCGGGCGCCGGCGACCCGTTTTGTCGCCGAGTTCGTCGGCGAACCCAATCTCATTCCGGCGTCGCCCGCCGGCCCCGGCCGCGTGCGCCTCGCCTTTGCAGGTCTGGAAGTCCCTGCCGCCGATGGCGTGCGTTACGCCATGGTGCGGCCCGAGGACGTCGTACTGGTGGACGGGCAGGCGTCGGCCGATGTCGTGACGGCGCCAGGCGTTGTCGAGGATGTCGTGGCGATAGGCGCGATGACGACCTTGTTCGTCCGCTGCGGCGATGTGCTGCTCAAGATCGCCCGCCTCGGTATGGCCCCCGCCGACCTGCGCCATGGCGCGGCCGTCACCGTCGGTCTGCGTCCGGCGGCGTTGCACATGATCGCGGAGTAGGCCGGTGATCTCCGCCCGTACAGCGCCGGCCTTGTTGCTCTTCGCGCCGCTGGCCTTCTTTGCGGCCTTCTTCCTGGTGCCGATGGCGGTGGTCGCGATTTCCAGCATCACCACCGACGGCGGTGCTCTCACCGCCTTGCATTACACCCGCATTCTCCTCGATCAGTATCACTGGGACGTGCTCTGGGTGACCTTCCGTATCGCTCTGGTCACCACGGCGATCTGCATGCTGATCGGTTTTCCGCTGGCCTGGTATCTGGTGCGTATCGTGCGCTGGCGGGCCTGGCGGCGCGTCTGCGTGATCCTGATCATCGTGCCGCTCTTTACGTCGAACATCGTGCGCTCGTTCGGCTGGATGGTGCTTCTGGGGCGGACCGGGCTCGTCAATCAGGGTTTGATGGGGATCGGTCTCACCGACCGGCCGATGCGATTTCTCGGCACGGAAACCGGCATCCTCATCGGCCTCGTTTATATCCTCGTGCCGTTCGTCGTGCTCGCGGTCGGCAATGCGCTGGCGACGATCGACAGGGGCTATGAGGACGCATCCGCGGATCTCGGCGTCGGGCCCGCGCGAACCTTCTGGTTCGTGACGTTGCCTTTGTGTCTGCCGGGCGCGGTGTCGGGCGCCATCATGGTGTTTGCGCTGGCGGTGAGCGCCTACGTAACGCCGGCGCTCCTTTCCGGCGGCCAGATCACCGTCTTTTCGATGCTGATCTTCCAGCAGTATTCCTCGGTGTTCGACTTCCACTACGGCGCGGCGCTGAGCGTGACGCTGCTGGTGCTGACCTTGGTTCTTGTCGGCATCGCCGGCCGTATCGGCGAGTCCGGACGGAGGGCCGCCTGATGGCGCGGCACCTGATCAGCCTCGTGGCGCTGGCCGCGCTCGCCTACTTGGTGCTGCCGCTGGCGGTGATCATCGGCGCGTCGCTGACACAGACCAGCTATCTCGTATTCCCGCCCGAAGGCCTGACGCTGAAATGGTTCGGCGTTCTGTTCAACGATCCGTCTTACGTGTCGGCCTTTGTCACGTCGACACTGCTGGCTCTGGCGGCGACAGCCGTCGCCATCGTGCTGGCGGTCCCCGCCAGCCTCGCGCTCGCGCGGTACGCCTTTCCCGGCCGCAAGTCGGTTTCGGCGCTGCTGGCATCGCCGCTGGTGCTGCCTTACGTCGTGCTGGGCGCCGCGCTGTTGCAATACGGGTCGGCCATCGGCATAGCGCGCTCGTTCGAGGCGCTCCTTGTCGGCCACGTCATCATCGTGATGCCGTTCGTTCTGCGTTCGGTATTGCCGCTGCTGAACCCGGAACAGCGAACTCTGGAAGAAGCCTCTCTCGATCTCGGCGCAGGGCCGGCCACGACCTTCTTTCTCGTCGTCCTCCCGCAGATTCGCGGCGGCATCATCTCGGGCGGCTTGCTCGCCTTCATCTCGTCGTGGATCAACGTCGAACTGTCGATCTTCAACACCACGGCGACGCTGAACACCATCCCGGTGAAGATGTTCAACTACGTGCAGTACACGGTTGACCCGACCATCGCGGCGGTGTCGGCGATCACGATCGTCGCCGCCGCGCTCGTCATCATCATTCTCGATCTGCTGATTGGTCTCGACATGTTGTCCGAGGGCCGTCGGTCCTAATCCCCAACGGAGCTTTTGCCATGCGCAAACAGGATAGTTTTGACGTCATCTACACGCATACGGAGGGCGAGCCGCTCTGCATCATCCACAGCGGAATTCCCTATCCGGCGGGCTCCACCATTCTCGAGAAGCGAGCCTTCCTCGAAGCCAACTACGATTGGGTGCGTCAGGCGCTGATGCGCGAGCCGCGCGGCCACCGCGACATGTTCGGCGTATTCCTCACCCCGCCGTCGTCGCGCGATTACGACGCTGGTCTGATCTACATCGACGGCACCCAGTATTCGCACATGTGCGGCCACGGCACGATCGCCGTCGCGATGGCGATGGTCGCGCGCGGCATGGTGCGCCGCTCCGACGACGGCATCACCCGCATTCGTTTCGAGACCACGGCCGGTCTGGTGCAGGCCGAGGTCGCGACCGAAGGCGAACAGGTGCTGTGGACCCGCTTCGAGAACGTGCCGGCCTACGTCGCGGCTCAGGACGTGGCGTTCGATCTGCCGGGCGTCGGCGCGCTGAAGGCCGACATCGTCTGGGGCGGCAATTATTTCGGCATCATCGATCTGCGCGGCACGTCGCTGCGCATCGGCGCCGAGAACGGCTCGGAGCTGTCGCGGCTCGGCATTCTTGCCCGCGAGGCCATCCGCGAGAAGGTCAAGATCCAGCACCCCACCGCGGGGCACATCAATAACTTCAACTTCGTCACGTTCTGGCACGAGCCGACGATCGAAGGCGCGCTGTACAAGAACGTGCATGTGTTCAGCGCCGGCCAGCTCGACCGTTCGCCGGGCGGCACCGGCACCAGCGCCATGATGGCGATGTTCGAGGCGCGCGGCATCATCGGCCTCAATCAGCCGATCAAATCGGAAGGTCTGCTCGGGACCGGCACCTTCGAAGGTTGCCTGATCGGTGAAACGAAGCTCAACGACGTTCGCGCCGTGCGGCCAACGGTGAAAGGCACCGCGGGTCTGCTGGGCACGGCTCGCTGGGCCATCGATCGCAAGGATCCGGTAGGCGCGGGCTTTCTCGTCGCGTAAGCGCCGGCCCGGCATACGCTCGAAAAGCATTTCGGCGCGGGCAGCTTTCTGCCCGCGCCGACGCTTGGCTGTCATGAAGCGCGAGTTTCAGACGCCCTTCGCCAGTTCCGTCAGGATGTGCTTCACCGACGGGGTGACGATGGCGACGAACTGCGTTTCGCGCTGGCGGCGGGCGGCTTCTGCGCCGGTGAGATAGCCGCGGGCGCCGGCCTGTAGCACGGCTGCCTGCGCCGCTTCCAGCGCCAGATAGGAAATATCGAGGCGCGCTTTCAGCACATCGAGGAAACCGGCGCGATCGGTCGGCTGCGGATCCTGCGCCAGCGCGCGCACGCGCGCGTGGAGGCGATCGGCGCGCTCGTCGATCTCGTCGGGATCCAGCGGCAGATGTTCGGCGAGACGTCGGCCATAGCTGTCGGCGCGCATGCTGGCGGCCGCGCCGCGCGCGGCGCCGAGCCCCATGCCGGCCTGCAGCAGCACGAAGCCCTTGCGGATGCGTGGGATGAACTTGCCGGCGTCGTGGCTGAGCACGTCGTCGTCGTCGACGAAGGCGTCGCGGAACATCACCGTCACGGTGGCGCTGCCTTCGAGCGCGACGAAATGCGCGTTCTGCGCCGTCGAGACATTGTCGCTGCCGGCACGGAACACGGCCATGACGCGGCGGTCCGGCTCGTCTTCCAGCGCGAAGACCGCCGCGAACAGATGGCCGTTCTCGACATTCGACACGAAGGGCAGGCGTCCGGTGACCTGGTAGCCGCCGGCCACCTTGCGGCCCTTCAAGGCCAGGGGTTCGATGCCGGAAAAGGCCTTCATCGCATTGGACAGGCCGGTGCCGCCGAGCTGCGCGCCGGTCGCGACGCCGGCGAGATAGCGCTCGCGCGGCGCCGGATTGTCGGCCTGCGTGAGGTACCAGCCGAGCGCGTCCTGGCACCACATGCAGAAGCCGGTGGTGATGCAGGTCGCCGAGACCTCGGCCATGGCGTCGATGGCGCCGACCAGCCCCGCGCCCGGATCGCCGGACGTGTGATGTGCGAACGCGCCGGCCACGCCGAAGTCGCGCAACACGGCCTCGGGGTAAAGCCCATTCTCGTCGATCTGCCGCACCAGCGGCCGCAGATCGCGCGCGACGATGTCGGCGACGCTGCGGGCCGGCGCTTCAGCTTCGGCGAGGCGCGCTGACATCAGCCGTGATCCCGCGTCACCGCGACCGGCACCGGGTTTTGCACGGTGTTGAGCACCGGCGACCATTTGGCGGCGTGGGCGACGAGTTCGTCGAGCTCGGCTTCGGTGGCGCCATCGGCGGCGACGTGCGCCTTGATGCGGACGGCGGTGAGGCCGAGCGGCTTGGGCGACAGATCGCCGACGCCCCAAACCGACGTGATGTTGATGTCGCCTTCCAATTCGATCTCGATCGAGCGCACGATCCAGCCGCGCGCCACGGCGTTGGCCTGGATGCCGACGGCGACGCAGGAGCCGAGCGCGGCGAGCAGCGCCTCGGTCGGGTTCGGCGCGGTATCGTCGCCGAGCAACTGCGGCGGTTCGTCAACGATATGCGCCGACAGATTGCGGATGAAATTCTGGTGGCGGAATTTCTTGCCTTCGGCGACGGTGCGGCAGCGCACGGTGCGCACCGCGGACGGATCGGACTTGCCCTTGTTGGCGAGGGCCTCGAGGCCGGCCTTGTCGATCGGCTCGAAGGTGGCGACGGTCTTGAGCGAGGTGGCGGTCATGATGGTTCTCCGGCTGTTACTTGAAAGGTAGAGATCAGGCGGTGGGAGTCCAGTGCGCGCGCCTGATCAACAGTGCGAGAGCGGCATCGAGCGCAAAGCCGATGACGCCGATGAGTATGACGACGGCGCCGAGGCGGTCGTAGGATAGCGTGTCGCGCGCGTCGTTGATGGCGTAGCCGAGGCCGCTGGTGATGCCGAGGAATTCGGCAGGCACCAACACGATCCAGGCGACGCCGAGCGCGAGCCGCAGCCCGCCGAAGATATCGCGCGCCACGGCGGGAAAGATCACGCGATGCAGGATCGCGAGCGGCTTGCCGCCGAGATTGGCGGCCATCGCCAGCCACACCGGATCGATGCGCTTTACGCCGGCGGCGGTGGAGAAGATGATCGGCCACACCGAGGCGACGGCGATGAGAAAGACGATGGCGCCGTTCCAGCTCGCGAACATCAGGATGGCGATCGGCATCCAGGCCAGCGGGCTGATCATGCGCAGAAACTGAAATGGGAACTGCAACAGTTCTTCGAGCAGCCGCCAGCGGCCGATGGCGAGGCCGACCGGCGTGCCGATGACGAAGGCCCAGAACAGGCCTTGCAGCACACGCGACAGGCTCGGGCCGGCTGCCGCCGCGGCGTCGCCGGAGACGATCATCTGCCACAGCGCCTTCAAGGTGGTGCCGATGGTAAAGCTGTTGAACGCCGAGAGGCGCGGCGTGCTTTCGATGATCAGGCCGCCAATCCACCACAGGCCGATCACGATGCCGATGCCGGCGAGCGGCATGACGACACGCCGCAACGCCGTCAGCTTGAGAGCGGACGGCGCGGGTGCTGTGTTGGCATGATCGGCGGCAACGGACATCAGAGCGAAAGCACTTCCTGGCGGTCGAAGGGATTGGTGCGATCGACGCTCGGGTCGTTGAGCCAATCGGGGTTCTTGCCGATGGCTTCCTTGACGAAGCGGTAATCGACGAGATCCTTGGCGACGAAATCGGGATCGAGACCCTTGAGGAAGGTGGTGTCGCCTTCGACCACGGTCTTGTTCATGTGCTCGACGATCAGGCGCGTGGCCGACGGATAGGGCCACGGCTGGAAGTCGATGCGGCCGTTCTTCCAGTCGCGGTGGTGAATGGCGCCGCTCTGGTCATAAGCCGGGCCGTAATCGGTGACGGCCTTTTCCACGACATCTGCTGGCGTCGGCAGATAGCCCTTGCCGTCGCGCGAGATCAGCTTGGCGACCTCGGCCTTGCTCTTCGAGGCATAGACATGGGCGCGGACGATGGCGTCGGTGACCTTCTGCGTCCATTCCGGCTTGTCGCGGGTGTAGCTCTCATTGGTGCAGATGACGCAGCACGGATGATTTTTCCAGATGTCGCCGGTGAAGCGCAGCATCTTCGCGCCGGCGCGTAGTTCGCCGAGCGCGTTGAACGGTTCGGCGACGATGTAGCCGTGGATCTTCTTCGCCGCGAGAGCGGTCGGCATATCCGGCGGTGCCAGAATCTGCAGCGCGCATTCGTCCGGCGCGAGCTCGGCCGTTTCCGGCTTGATCACTGGCTTTACGCCGGATTCGCGCAGCGCGTATTGCAGCACGATGTTGTGCATCGAATACCAGAACGGCACCGCGATGCGCTTGCCGCCGAGATCGGCGAATTTGGTAATGCCGGTGTCGCCGCCGACGACAAGGCCGGAGCCGTTGGTGTGGCCCCAGGCCAGGATCTTGACCGGGAATTTGTTGTTGTAGCGCATCCACACCGGAATCGGCTTCAGGAGATGCACGAGATTGAACTTGCCCGAGGCAAAGCCTTCGACCAGGGCCGACCAGCTGCGGATCAGCACCGGCGGCTCGGTCTTGAGGCCGGCTTCCTCGAAATAGCCGTTCGCATGCGCGGTCAGCAGCGCGGTGGCGTCGGTGATCGGCAGGTAGCCGATGCGCACGACATCGTCGGTGGCCTGTGCCTTGGCGACGTCGATGCCCTTCGCCGCGAGCAGCGCGGCAAGGCCGCCGCGGGCGAGATAATCGAGCGTGTCGCGGCGCGTGATGCCGCCGCCGTCGAGCGGCGCGCAGCACAGGTCGGCGTTGAACCTTTTGAAAAAATTGGACATGCGAATGTTCTCCGGGTCAGGCGGCTTCGCGCCGATCCGACAATTGGGCTCTCAGTTCCTGTTCGGCGTTGCTGCCGAGGGCGATGTCGCGCTCGATGCGGCCGGGCGAGGACGCGAGCACGAGAACGCGGTCGGCCAGCGCCGCCGCGTCGCTCAGATCATGCGTAACGGTGACGAGGGTCATGCCGCGCGCCGTGGCCAGCCGGCGGATGTCGGCGCGCAAGGCGGCGCGGGTTTCCTGATCGAGCGCGGAGAAGGGCTCATCGAGCAGCAGCACGGCGGGATCGCCGGCGAGCGCGCGGGCGAGCGCGATGCGCTGCTGCTGGCCGCCGGACAATCTGGTCGGCAGCGCGTCGGCGCGGTCGGCGAGGCCGACTTGCGCGATCAGGCCGTCCGCCTTGGCGCGTGCGGCGGTGCGATCCTGGCGCGCGGCCTTGGAGAAATGCAGCGGCAGCAGGACATTGTCGCGGGCGGTAAGCCAGGGCAACAGAGCCGGCCGCTGGAACATGAGCACCGGCTTGGTGGCCTGGCCGGCCGCCGGCGCGCCGCCGATGCTGACGGCGCCGCGGCTTGGTCCGAGCAACCCGGCGATCAGATGCAGAAGCGTCGACTTGCCGGCGCCCGAGCGCCCGACAATGGCGACATGCTCGCCGGCCCCGATCGCGAAGGACAGGTCGGTGAGGATCGGGGTGCTGCCGTAATGAAACGAGAGCAGATGGGCTTGGATGGTACCGGCGGACATACCGGCAATATGGCGAGAATAATTTTTCTTTGAATTCCAAAGATGCGCGACAAAGCAGCATGAACATGCTTCATATGGCTCTATTTGGAGACGAAATAGGCTGCCTCTGCGACGTTATGCAGCGTTCCGTAGAATGAGTTGCCGCCGTGGCGGAAAATACGCCAAATGGGCGGGGAGACCAGTGCCTCCGGAACCGAAGGTCCCATGCTGCGCAATTTCACAGCCGGCGATGTTCATGCCGCGCTCGATTATACCTCACTGATTGAGGCCCTGCGTGTGGCCTTCCGGAACGGCGGCGAGGCGATGCCGGTGCGACAGGCCTACGATGTCGGCTTTGGCGGCGCGCCGGCCCATCTGCTCACCATGCCGGCCTGGCAGCGCGGCAAGTCGCTCGGCGTCAAACTGGTCACGGTGTTCCCGCAAAACGCCACGCGCGGCCTCGGCGCCGTGTCGTCGCTCTATGTTCTGTTCGACGGCGAGACCGGCGTGCCGCGCGCCATGATCGACGGCGAGGCGCTGACCAACCGCCGCACGGCGGCGGCGTCCGCGCTGGCCTCGACCTATCTGTCGCGTCCCGACAGTTCGACATTGCTGATGGTCGGCACCGGGCATCTGGCGCATCATCTGCCCGAGGCGCATGCCGCGGTGCGGCCGATCGAGCAAGTGCTCGTCTGGGGCCGCAACGGCGAACGCGCCGCGGCGCTGGTGAAGAAGCTCGTCGCCAAGGGCCTGGCGGCCACCTCGGTCAGCGATCTCGACGCGGCGGTCGGGCGGGCCGACATCGTCAGTTGCGCGACGACCTCCACCGAGGCGCTGGTGAAGGGCCGTCTCCTGCGCCCCGGCTCCCATGTCGATCTCGTCGGCGCCTTCACGCCGCAGATGCGCGAATGCGACGACGACACCATGCGCCGCGCCAATGTCTTCGTCGATACGCGCGCCGGCGCACTCAAGGAAGCAGGCGACATATTGCAGCCGATCGCGACGGGCGCGATCACCGCCGACGCCATTCGCGGAGATCTGCACGATCTCGCCAGCGGCGCCGTGGTCCGCCGCGGCGATGACTCGGAGATTACATTGTTCAAGTCGGTCGGTGCTGCCATCGAGGATCTGACTGCGGCGTCGCTGCTGGTGCCGGCATGAAAAACGATCCCCGCAGCCACGGCCTTTGGGAGCGCACCGCGCCGCCGCCGCCGGCCACCGTGCCGCTCGCCGGCGATATAAGGGCCGATGTGGCGATCGTCGGCGCCGGTTTCACCGGCCTGTCGGCGGCGCTGCATCTGGCCGAAGGCGGCGCCAAGGTGGTCGTGCTCGAAGCGGTCGAGGCCGGCTTCGGCGGCTCGGGCCGCAATGTCGGCCTGGTCAACGCCGGCATGTGGGTGATGCCGGACGAACTGCCGGCCGTGCTCGGCGACACATACGGCGCGCGGCTGCTCGATCTGCTCGGCCATGCGCCCCGCGCGGTGTTCGATCTCATCGACAAGCACGGCATTGCCTGCGAGGCGGAGCGGCAGGGCACCTTGCATTGCGCGGTCGGCGAGGCTGGCCTTGCCGAGATCAGGGAGCGCGCGCGGCAATGGCAGGCGCGCGGCGCAGCGGTGCGATTGCTCGATGCCGCGGAGACGGCGCGCAAGGTGGGCACTTCCGCTTACGCAGGCTCGCTGCTCGACGAGCGCGCCGGCACCATCCAGCCTCTGGCATATGCGCGCGGCCTGGCGCATGCCGCTTTGCGCGCCGGCGTGACGATTTATACATCGAGCCCGGTGACGGCGGCTACGGACGAGGGCGCGCAGTGGCGGCTCACGACGCCGGGCGGTGCTGTCACCGCGCCACAGGTCGTCGTCGCCACCAATGCCTATACGACGACCTTGTGGCCGCAGCTCCGCACCGAGCTGGTGCATCTGCCCTACTTCAACATGGCGACGCCGCCGCTGTCCGATAACCTTCGGCGCTCCATCCTGCCCGAGCGGCAGGGCGCTTGGGACACCAAGGAGGTTCTCAGCTCGTTCCGCTTCGACAAGGAAGGCCGCTTCATTTTTGGCAGCGTCGGTGCTTTGCGCGGCACCGGCGGGCCGGTGCATCGCGGCTGGGGCCGCCGCGCCATGACGAAGTTGTTTCCGCAGCTCAAGGGCATGGGCTTCGAGAGCGAATGGTACGGCTGGATCGGCATGACAGCCGACAACCTGCCGCGTTTCCACCGGCTCGGTCGCAACGTCATGTCGTTCAGCGGCTATAACGGCCGCGGCATCGCGCCGGGCACCGTATTTGGCCGCTGTCTGGCCGATCTCGTGCTGGGCAAGATCGGCGATGGCGATCTGCCATTGCCGGTAAGCGAGCCGCAGGCGGCGTCCTTGCGCGCGGCAAAGGAAATCTACTACGAGGTTGGTGCGCAGGTGGCGCATGTCGCCGATGCGCGGTTTTAAACAGGCCAGTCCATGACAGATATCAGTAGCGAAGTCCGCAACGTTCTCGACGCGCTCGGCGTGCCGCCGGCGCAGACGCAAGGCGGCACGCTGAAAGTTGTGTCGCCGGTGGACGGCGCCGTGGTGGCCCAGGTGCCGGAGACGACGGCGGCCGAGGCGGGCAAGCTGATCGGCAAGGCGCATGAGGCTTATCTCACGTGGCGCTCGGTGCCGGCGCCCCGTCGCGGCGAATTCGTGCGCGTGCTCGGCGAGGAGTTGCGCGCGGCCAAGCCCGCGCTCGGCAAGCTCGTCAGCCTCGAAGTCGGCAAGTCGCCCTCCGAAGGGCTGGGCGAAGTGCAGGAGATGATCGACATCTGCGACTTCGCCGTCGGCTTGTCGCGGCAACTCTACGGTCTCGTCATCCAGTCCGAGCGCGAGGATCATCGTTTGACCGAGCAGTGGCATCCGGCCGGCGTGGTCGGCGTCATTTCGGCGTTCAACTTCCCGGTTGCGGTGTGGTCGTGGAACGCGGCGCTGGCTTTCGTCTGCGGCGATGCCGTTGTGTGGAAGCCCTCAGAAAAGGCGCCGCTGACGGCGCTGGCCGTCGCGGCGATCATGGCGCGCGCCGCGAAGAAGTTCGGCGGCGTGCCGGACGGCTTGCTCACCATGCTGATCGGCGGCCGCGACATCGGCGAAGCTCTGGTGGATGACGCGCGCGTGCCGGTCGTTTCCGCCACCGGCTCGACGCGCATGGGCCGCCTCGTCGGCGAGCGCGTGGCGCGCCGTTTCGGCCGCGCCATTCTCGAACTCGGCGGCAACAATGCCTCGATCGTGACGCCGTCGGCCGATCTCGATCTGACGCTTCGCGCCGTCGCCTTCGGCGCCATGGGCACCGCCGGCCAGCGCTGCACCACCATGCGCCGCCTCATCGTGCATGAAAGCGTCTATGACAGGCTCGTGCCGAAGCTGGCGAGCGTCTACAAGTCGATCTCCATCGGCAACCCGATCACGTCAGACGCGCTGGTCGGGCCGCTGATCGACGGCCGCGCCTATGAATCGATGCAGGCCGCGCTCGCGGCGGCAAAGAAATCCGGCGGCGTCGTGCATGGCGGCGAGCGCGTCGACATCAACGGGCCGAACTCGTTCTATGCGCGGCCGGCGCTGGTCGAAATGCCGGCGCAGACCGAAACCGTGTGCGAGGAGACCTTCGCACCGATCCTCTATGTGCTGAAGTACAAGGATCTCGATGAGGCCATCGCGCTCCACAACGGCGTGCCGCAGGGCCTGTCGTCGTCGATCTTCGGCACGGATATCCGCGAGATCGAAACCTTCCTGTCGGCGCGCGGCTCCGACTGCGGCATCGCCAATGTGAACATGGGCACGTCGGGCGCGGAAATCGGCGGCGCCTTCGGCGGCGAGAAGGAAACCGGGGGCGGCCGCGAAAGCGGCACCGACGCCTGGAAGGCCTATATGCGCCGCCAGACCAGCGCCGTGAACTACGGCCGCAAGCTGCCGCTGGCGCAGGGCGTCAAGTTCGATATCTGAGGCGCCGTCGATAGGTCTCTAAATACCCATGGCATCGGTCTTTTGACCGGTTCCGGCGCGGCGTGGTACGCACCTGCGCTATTCCCGGTCCTCGCCATCTTTCCGCACGCTTCCGCACGCACGCCAAGGTCCATGACACGTCAACGTCGCTGGCTGTTACTGGCCCTGACTGCGCTCGCGGTCGCGGCAACCGTTCTCGCCATGATCTGGCTGTTCTGGGGCGTGACCGATGTCCCGTCGCTCAAGGCGCGCGTGGCGAGCCTTGGCCACTGGGCGCCGGCGGGCTTCATCCTGCTGTACGCCGTGAGCACGGTCGCGGGTCTGCCGGGCGGGGTGCTGGATGTGGTCGGCGGCGCCGTATTCGGTCCCGTCTATGGCAGCCTGATCAATCTCGTCGGCGGCACCCTGGGCGCGGCGGGGGCTTTTCTGCTGGCGCGCTATGTGGCGGCCAACTGGGTGCGCCGCCGCGCCGGTCCGCGCGTGCAGAAAGTGATGAACAGTGTCGAGCAGGATGGCTGGCGCTTCGTCGCCTTCGTGCGTCTGGTGCCCGTGATCCCGTACACGATCGTCAACTACATGCTCGGGCTGACGCTCATCCCGTTCTGGCACTATGTCATCGCCACCATCGTCTTCATGGCGCCGTCGACGGTGGCCTACACCTATATCGGCCATGCCGGCACGCAGGCGCTGGCCGGCGACACCGACAACATTCGCTACGCGCTGCTGATGCTTGCGGTGATAGCGGTCGTGATCTTCGCGCCGCAGTTCTACAAGCGCTGGCGCAACGCCAGGACCGAGCAGCAATCGCCGTCGGTTTAGCCCGCGGATCGCCCGCGAAAGCGAGCGATCCAGTACACATAAACTTTCAAGAGAGCACTGGAGGCCCTGCTTTCGTGGGGCATGACGTGTTCACCAGAACTGCCTGGTCGCGATCCTCGCGCCCTCGGCCATCGCCTTGAGCTTGGCGAACACCACCTGCGGATCGACCGCGGCCTGACCCACCCAGGTGCCATAGCCGCAATCCGACCCGGCGATGACATTCTCGCGGCCGACGAGTTTGGCGTAGCGGCCGATGCGCTGCGCAATCAGCTCTGGATGCTCGATGAAGTTCGACTTGGATTCGAGCACGCCGGGGATCAGCACCTTGCCGTCCGGCAGCTTGACCGTCTCGAACACCGCCCATTCGTGGGCGTGACGCGGATTGGCGGCTTCGAGCGAGATCGCGACCGGCTTGGCCTTGAACACGACGTCGATGATGTCGGCGAGCGGCACATCGAAGTGATGCGGGCCTTCGTAATTGCCCCAGCACAGATGCATGCGGAGCCGCTCAGCCGGAATGTCGGCGACGGCGTGGTTGAGCGCCTCGATATGAAGCTGCGCGCGCTTGCGGAAACCGGCGAGGTCGAGATCGGCATACTGGATGTGCCGGCCCATGCCGAGGTCGGGGCAGTCGATCTGCAGCACGAGGCCGGCGTTAGCCACCGCCTCGTACTCGTACTTCATCGCGTCGGCGATGGCGTAGATATAGGTCTCGAAATCCTTGTAGTGGTCGTTGCGGAAGAACAGCGAGACCACGCCGGGCGAGGCGGCGCTCATGAAGCCGCCGGCATGCGGCACCGCCTTGAGCGCATCCTTAAGGTTGGCGATGTCGTCGAGCGGCGCCTGCCTGTCGCGCACGGTGATGTCGGCGTTGCAGGCCGGCGTCTTGCGGCGCGAGCGGCCGGGATCGCCGAACACCTTCTTTTCCAGCGCCGGAAATTCATGGACGTCCTGATAGACGAAGGTGTTGCCGGTGCCGCCGAAGCCGTTCAGACGGTCCTTGACGTAGGTGGCGTAGCTCGGCTTGGACATCTCGCCGTCATTGATCAGATCGACGCCGGCATCGGCCTGTTTCTTGACGACATCGGCGACGGCGGCGCGGATATGTTCGGCCAGCGCATGGGGCTCGACCGGCACGCCTTCTTCCTTGGCGTACATGATGCGGATGAGGTCTTCGGGGCGGGGCAGGCTGCCGGTGTGGGTGGTCAGAAAGCGGTCGCGGCTGCGCTGCATGGCTACTCCTCGGATTCCCAGGGGCGGCCCCCTCGGGGGCCTTTGGCCGGCGGACTGTAGAGCACGGACGCGCCGCAAACTACCCCGCACCTGGTCGATCCCGACAGGCTTTTCGTCGCCGCTGGCTTCTTCATCAATTCTCGGGCCGTGACAGGAATAGCTGCGTGCCAGCCTCGGTGAACGCCAGCGACATGCGCTTCTCGATTGCTTCCCTGATGGGCCGCGGGATTCGTTGCTCGTTCTCCCAATCGGATCGTTTAACCGCGAACCAGACGCGCGGATACTTGTCGAGAATCTCGTTGGTGGCTTCAACTGTCGAGATTTGTGCTACGCCGAGAAATCTGTTGACCAGCCCTTTGTCCGTTTTCATCAATCCGAGGCCGCAGGACCGCGCGCAAAGGTAATGGAAGTGCGGGTCTGGCCCGGCGAAGAGAAGCGCGGTTATGTTGGCGTTGAGCGACGCATCGCCTGGCTGCCAATGCTGGCCCATATAGCGGTATGCGGCGACCTGGCCGTCACCGGCGTTTCGCCCCATGTTTCTGCGGACATCGTCCAGTGAAGACCAGCAGAAGATCACGACGCACAGCATGAGCGCCGCGCGGCCGCCGGCGCTCGACGCTGCGTGCTCTCGATCGCCGGCGACGATGGCTATTGCGCCGGCCACGCCGATCGCGAACAGTGGGCCGAGCAACGCCAGCGCGTAGCCCGGCTGCTGGTACCGAAGCACGCTGAGGCCAAGGATGGAGAGAATGAAGAACGTTCCGAGGGACATCGTGGCGCGATCAGTGGCCATGCGTGTGGCCCGGGGCGTTGCGAAATAGCGGAACACGCATCCGGCAAACGTCACCAACGCCAGGATCAGCAACGCCGCGCGGTGCCAGTATTGATTGAAGAACGGCACATAGCGATGGAAATACTGCTGGAGTGCCGCGCTGTTAAGTTGCGGAGGCACAAGCGCGCCGCCTTCCATATCGGCCGACTGCAGGAGCCCCGGATCGCCGCGGACGATCCATAAATAAATCGCGACGCTGCCGGCCGCCGCCGCCAAAGCGCTCAAAAGCTCGGCGAGGGTCCGCCTCGGCTCCGCGAGGACTAGATATGCTGCGACGAAAGCCGGGAAAAACAGCAAGCTTGGCAACTGCGTCCACACTGTCACGAGATAGGCGGCCACCGCGGCCGCGCCGGACCAGCCCGCGCAGTTTCGTCGCGCGGCATTTTCCACGAAGATGAGGGTGAGGAAAACCAATAGCGGGACGATGGAGTATTGGCGGCCGTAGGCTCCCCACAGGATCGCGTCCGGATCGAGTGCCCAGGCCAGCGCGGCCGCCAGCCCGGCATTAGTGCCAAACGCCCGTGCCGTCAGCCGGTAGAGGGCGAGAATCGACAAGGTCGACAGCACGACACTGGGAGTGCGCGCCCATCTCGAGACTTCGCCTGCGAAGCCAACGAATGGCGCTTCAAGGTATGGCAGAAGCCCGCCTGCAGGCCACATCATCCCGGACGGGAATAAGGGATAGCCGTGCGAGAGGGTCGCCCGCGCCGCATAGAAATCGTAGGTCTCATCGGCATGGATTTCCGCCCGCGCCGCGGTGAGGATACGAAGCGCAAGGCCGCCCAGCACAACCGCAGCCAGCGCCCACCGCGGGTCGCATGCGGCGTCCAGAATCCGGCGCGCCCGTCCTTTAGCCCAGTCGTTCATGCTTCGATGTGTCTGCGACGATCGTGTAACGCCAGCAAAGCGAGGGAGCGAGGCCGCAGCGGCGCAACAGGCGCAGCAATACCTCGTCCAGGCGAATGACGGCTTCCTGCAAGCGTGCGCTCTTGATCATTGGCCTGCCGACATAGCCGCCGCTGAGTGGGAACGCGATGACCTCGTGGAATTCGCGGTGTTGTATGGACCAGCCCGCTTGCCGCAGCACTTCTTCTGCCTGGCGGGCACTGCATTCGGGGTCGACATGGCCAATGAGTTTACGAGAAAGCCGGAGGATCAGCGTCGGATTGGGGTCCACGACAATGAGCCGCCGCCGGCACACCCGGCGAATCTCGCCCAGGAAGGCCGAGACGTCTCCTTCCGCAATAATGTGATGAATGACATCCTTCAGGATGACGGTGTCGATGGACTGGTCCGCGAACGGCAATTGCTCGCCGGTTTGCAGAACCAGTTCGGCTAAGGGGTAGCGTCGCCGCCCGGCTTCGATGAAGTCGCCGAGCTTGTCGACGCCGACAGCGGCATATCCGAAGGCTCTCAGACGATCGACCAGTGAGCCGAACCCACATCCGAGGTCGAGGACGCGGTTGCCTTCGATCCAGGGCCGCAGCCGCAACGCCATGCTTTGCTCGACGCGGCCGTAAAACCCATCGAGCCGCGCGATCTGATCGGCGGAATAGTGATCATAATGCGCGTGTCTGGACGCCGGAAAATTCGACACTTCCCTCGACTCCATGTGCAGCCGCCTTCCATTTCCCTTTCCGGAAGGTGAGCGTGAGCAGATTGTAGATCGTTCGCATGATCTTCATCTTGCTCTTCCCGACGCGACGGGAGGTGTCCAACACCATCGGCACTTCGGACAGCGACACGCGAAGATACACGGCCTTCATGAGAAACTCGACCATGCAGTCGAAGCCGGGGCGCTCGACGATCTGCGGTCCATAGATCTGCTGCATGCGCCGGATCAGCGAGCCGCGGTACAGCCTGAAGAACGAGCTCATGGTCAGGATGCCGTGCAACTCGAGGAGTTCGCGCATGAACATATTGGCGCAATAGCTCAAGAAGGTGCGAAGCAGTGAGGTATTCTGGACAGTCCCTCCGTACATGTAAGGGCTGGCCAGTATCATTTCATAGCCTTCACGCGAGCGCATGAGCATCTGCTCGACCAGTTCGGATCGGGACGTGTTGTCGCCCTCCATCGTGACGACCCAGTCGTCGTCGGCGAGCGAAGGCGCGACATGCGCGAAACCGGTCGCGAATGCGGCGCCTGGGCCGAGGTTGCGGGGATGTGAAATGATCTTGACGTCGACCGCGCCGCGGGAGGCTTCGAACAGGTTTCGCGTTTCGTCGGCGCTGCCGTCGTCGACGATGAGAAACTGCGGATCGAAATCGGTGCGCAAGGTCTCATCGAGGGTTCGCAGGGAGTCCATCAGCCGAGGGACGTTACCAGCTTCGTTGAAAACCGGAATGATGAAGTAAATTGCCTTCCGCCGGGCCGTCCCCATCAGGCCACCTGCTGGGCGAGGGCGTTTCGGCGAGAGATCTGCCACGCGATGGTGCGGGGCAACCCTTCCTCCAGGTCCAGCGTCGGCTCGAAGCCGAGCAGCGTCCGGGCCCTGGTGATGTCGGGCACACGGCGACGCACATCCTCGTACTTGCCGAAGGTTTCATAGGGCACGTATTTGATCTTGGGCGGCTCGTCGCCGCGGATCATGGACCAGATCATCGTCGCAAGGTCGGCGATGCTGATCTCGCGGGTATTGCCGATATTGATGACTTTCCCATTGGCCTGCGGTCTTTCGATGGCGCGGATGATTCCGTCGACGTGATCCGCAACATAGGTGAAAGACCGGGTTTGCTGCCCGTCGCCATGGATTTCGATTTCGCGATTTTCCAGCGCCGCGTTGATGAAGACGGATTGCGGACCTCCCCACCACGTCAGATGCTGGTGCGGACCGTAGCCGCCGAAGAATCGCAGCAGTACGACGTCCGCATCGCAACGATCCCGGTACGCGAACAGCAGTTGCTCCTCGAAAATTTTAGAAATTGCGTAAGCCCACCGCTTGACGTCGGGCCTGCCGAGCACAAGGTCGTCATCCTCGCTGAACGGGACCTTGGCATTCTTGCCATATGCGTCGGATGTGGAGGCTGCCACCAGTTTGCATTTGTGATGGACCGCGGCTTTTACGATGGCTTCGGATCCGTAAGCGTTGATCTGAAGCGTATCGAGAGCGTCGCTATACCGGGGGATTTTGAAGGCGGCCAGGTGGGTGATCGCGCCACAGCCTTCCGCGAGCTCGATCATTTGAGCTTCATCGCGGATGTCAGCAACTCGGAAAGTGAAGTTAGGGGCGGACAAAAGAGCCGCGACATTCAGTTCGGTGCCTTGCGACAGATTATCGACACCGACGACGTCGTATCCTCGTGCGACCAATTCTGACGACAGGTTTGATCCGATGAATCCGGCGGCGCCGGTTACCAGAACTCTCAAAAGCCTGCCCCCAAGCAGTATGTAGACGTTGTATAAATTCACTTTAGCATAATCGGTTTGAGATAATACCACGGACGGACGAGTTGTCGCGCCTGTTATGAACAATTCCAGGGAGGCTTTCCTAGTGCGCGCCAGGAGTTGCTTCCACCCGACGGGACGGCCGACGAAGGTGTGCGGGGGGTATCAGGGCCCCGATCTGCACCTTTCGTTGACAGGGGGCCTCAGGACCCCTAAAAACCCGGCCAAAGCTGACCTAGTGAGATTGCAATGAAGATCCGTAACTCATTGAAATCGCTGCGTGGGCGCCACCGGAATAACAAGCTGGTCCGGCGCAAAGGCCGCGTTTTCATCATCAACAAGACCAATCCGCGCTTTAAGGCCCGCCAGGGCTAAGGCGACCGCCGCCAGGCCCTTTACCGGCCTCGCGCCGGTTTCCTCTTCAAAAGCCGCTGATTTGCCATGAAGCGTAGAGACGCTAGTCTCTGCCCATGGATCGATTCCGCACGTCCGCCGTTCTGATCGCCGCCGCGCTGGCCATTGGCCTGACCGCGGCCGTCCCCGTGCGCGCCCTGGCCGAACCCCGCAGCTGGGTCGAGCCGCCGCCGAATACCCCCAAGCGCAAGCCGTTCAGCGAAGACCTCAATTTCCTGTTCGGGGCGCTGAAAGTCGCTCCGGACGACACCAGTGCCAAGGCTATCGAGCAGCGCATCTGGGCACAGTGGATGGTGTCCACCAGCGACACCACGAACCTTCTGATGACCCGGGTGCGCACGGCGCTGGAAGCCAAGGACACCGACCTGGCGATCAAGCTCCTCGACAACATCGTCAAGATCCGCCCCGACTATGTCGAAGGCTGGAACAGGCGCGCCACGCTCTATTACATGAAGAAGGATTACGGCCGCTCGCTCGCCGACATTCGCGAGGTTCTACGCCGCGAGCCGCGCCACTTCGGCGCGCTGGCCGGGCTCGGCCTCATCCTCCAGGACCTCGGGGACGACAAGCGCGCGCTCGATGCCTATCGCCGCGCCATCGACGTCTATCCGCGGCTGCAGCGCATTCCCGACGTCGTGAAGAAGCTGCAGGAAGAAGTCGAAGGCCGCGATATCTGATCGCGAGACCTCGCGCTCCTTCGCCAATGGCGGCTTCGACGCTATTTGTCTTGCGGGCCGCTAATGCAGCGCAAACAAAGCCTCCTGCGGCAGTTCCTTGCCGATGTCGCGCCCGACGTGACGATTTCGCCGGGCGGGCTGGCTTCGGTGTAGAGCACGCTCAGCATCGGCCCGACCCGCGCGAGCACCTCCATCGCAATCTCGGCGTTGTCGCACTGGATGACGCCCATTTCGCGATGGGATCGCGGTTTCTACCGTTTGCTTCAGAAATGTTGAGGAAAGTAACCGCAAATCACACGGCCGGGCCGTCAGTCTCGCGGAACCGCGCCGGTTTATTCGTTCTGCTCGAGCGCGCGGCGCAGCCGGCGCACGATGACGCCGCGGGCGCGGTCGTCGGCGGCCGCCTCGATGCGGTCGTTGATGTCGAGGATCAGCTTCGACATGTCGTTGTGCCAGTCCAGCGCGATCACCGCTTCTGGCGCCAGCCGGCGCCGTTGCTTGCCGGCCAGCGGCGTCGGCGCCGCGGTGGTGAGTTCGTAGATGTCGTCGAGAATCGGCACATTCACCCTGGCGGCCGGCACGAGGCGCTCGGCGATACGGCCGGACAAAGCGGTGAGCGCCGGCTCTTCGCCGTGTACCAGAAATACCGCGCGTTCGATCGGCCGCCGCCCGGCGATCCAGCGCGCGAGTTCGGCCCCGTCGGCATGGCCGGAGTATTCGTCGAACGACGCGATGCGCGCCTTGACCTTGATCTCTTCGCCCTGGATGCGAACGGCTCTGGCGCCGTCCACCAGAAAACGGCCGAGCGTGCCTTGCGCCTGGAAGCCGGATAGCAGCACGGTGGCATGCTCGCGCCACAGCCAGCGCTTGAGATGATGGCGGATGCGGCCGGCGTCGCACATGCCGCTGCCGGCGATGATGACGTGGAAGCCGGTGAACTTGGCGATGGACTTGCTCTCGTCAACCGTCTCGGTAAAGCGCAGATGCGGTGACGACAGCATGCGGCGGACGTCAATGTCGGTCGTGAGCTCGACGGCGTGCTGGCGGAAGACTTCGGTGGCGCGGATCGCCAGCGGCGAGTCGAGAAAGATCGGCGCCGAGGACACCAGGCCTTCTTCCATCAGGTCGATCAGTTCGACGATCAGTTCCTGGGTGCGCTCGACGGCGAAGGCGGGAATGAGCAGGGGCCCGCCGGCGGCGTGCGCAGCGCGCACCAGTTCGGCGAGCCTGGCGCGGCGCGCCGGCGGCGTGATCGC
The DNA here is from genome assembly GCA_017849615.1 of Pseudolabrys sp. Classification (GTDB taxonomy): domain Bacteria; phylum Pseudomonadota; class Alphaproteobacteria; order Rhizobiales; family Xanthobacteraceae; genus Pseudolabrys. Next base: position 74,225 of record JAFIGS010000013.1, read on the forward strand.
AGGCCGGTCGGTGCCGCCGTAGGTCGACTCGCAGATGACATAGTCGAGTCCGGCCGGAGCTTCCGGGTCGGGCTGCAACAACTTCGCGTCCGGGCCGACATCGCCCGAGAACAGAAGGCTCAGCGGCTTGCCGTCCTTGCCTTCGCCGTCGAACTCGACTTCGATCGACGCCGAGCCGAGCAGGTGGCCGGCGTTCCAGTAGCGCGCACGCACGCCCGGCATTGGCGAAATCCAGGTCTCGTATTCGACCGGCTCAAATGAATGGAGCGTTGCTGCCGCGTCCGCCGCCGTGTAGATCGGCGTGACCTCGGGCCGTCCGCGCGCGGCGTTGCGGCGGTTGAGCGCGACGACTTCGGATTCCTGGATGCTGCCGGCATCGGGGAGCATGTAGGAGCACAGGTCGATGGTGCCCCGCGTTGCGACAATACGGCCGCGAAAGCCGGCGCGTACCAGCTTCGGTAACAGTCCGCTGTGGTCGATATGGGCGTGCGTGAGCAGTACGGCATCGATGTCCACCGGATTGAACGGGAAGGCGCCGTAGTTGAGCTCCTTGAGAGTTTTGGAGCCCTGGTACATGCCGCAATCGACCAGCAGCCGGCCGGCTTTGCTCTGGATGAGATAGCAGGAGCCGGTGACGGTTCGCGCCGCCCCACAGAATTGCAGTGTGACGCTCATGGCATCGCCGTCCGTCGAGCCGCCAGATGATCGACTTTAGTTACCAGCAAGCGCGGCCAGCCGCCACGTCAGGCTGCGGCCACCGTAGCACTTGCCGACGCGGTGCGCTCGCTCAGGCGCTGGAGGGCGGCGACATTGGTCGCCATCGAGGCCATGCAGCAACGGCACTTGCCCAGCGATTTGGCTTCGTACAAGGCGATGTCAGCCGCGGCCAGCAAGTCTTGGATGGATGTGCCGTGCCCGGGCGCCACGGCGATCCCGATGCTGAGCCCCATGGGGGCCGACGCGCCGCCGATATCGTAGGATGTCGATACTTTGGCGATCAGCTTTTCCGCCAGCGCCAGGCTCGCCGTCTCGTCGAGGCCCTCGACCAGCATCACGAACTCATCGCCGCCGATACGCGCGGCGACGTCGCCGTCTCGCGCCATCTCTTGCAGGCGTTCGGCGACCAGCTTGAGCAAGCTGTCGCCCGCCGCATGGCCGTATGTGTCGTTGATGGTCTTGAAGCCGTCGAGATCGAGAAACAGCAGTGACAGCGGACGCTCATTGTCGCGGACCGCGGCGAGCTTTTTCTCCGCCGCATTCACCAGCCCGTGCCGGTTCGGCAGGCCTGTCAGCGAATCGTGACGCGCGCGATGATCGTTCTCGCGTTCGGCCAGCATCGTCAGGACCAGCATCTTGTTGAGCTTGAACGCGGCGGCGGCCATGGCGAAGAAATACATCGGCGCCTGGGCGAAGACGATGAACATCAACGGTTCGCCGGACAGCGCCGCGCCGGCCATGCTGGGCCCGATGCTGGTCAGGATCATCGCGGCGGCAAACCGCGGCGCGCCGAAATTGCGCATGCAGATGCCGCCGACCATCGCCGCGCCGGACAGGCAGGCCACGCAGGCCATGAGCCAGTCACCGCTCGCCATGCTGATGACGATGCCGTAGCCGACGCCGCTGCTCCAGGCGAGTCCGAGCAGAAAATAGAGATCGGTCGGCGTCGTGCGTCTCGCGAGTGCCGCGCGGCGCGCGATCAAAAGAACGACGAAGCGCGCCGCGCAAATGACGAATTCGAAAACAAACCAGGCAATGAAGGCGGGGCGCTGGGTCTTGGCGGCGATGGCGGCGGACACCAGCATCGTATTCAAGACGCCGCCGAAGAACACGGGAAGGCCGCCAAACAGGCCGCCGATCAGCGCCAGACGGATTTCCTCGGGGACGTCGCGGCCGGGATCGACCAGCCAGCGCATCAGCGGCCAGCGCGGCAAGCTGTAGACTCTGGACTCGCCCTGCATGCGTATCCCCGTTCTGGCTCCAAAGATACCCGGAGCCATTAACAACGGCTTTACGGCGTATTTTGACGCCCGGCGTCCTTGCTGAACGGTAAACTGCGGCGTTGGAAAGCTGGAAAAAGCCCTAAAATATCAATCGCCGCTGTCGTCGGCCCCGACATAGGCGATTCGCAGCATGTTCGTCGCGCCCGGCGTGCCGAGCGGGACGCCGGCGACGACGATGACACGCTGACCGGTCCTGGCGAAGCCTTCCTTGAAGGCGATGCGGCAGGCACGGTCGACCATGTCGTCCTGGTTCTGCGCGTCCTCGGTGACGACGCAATGCACGCCCCATACCACCGCGAGCCGGCGACCGGTTTCCAGTTTGGGCGACAGCGCCACGATCGGCGGGCGCGGGCGTTCGCGCGCCACCCGCAACGCGGTCGAGCCCGACGAGGTCCAGCAGATCACCGCCGCCAGATCGAGCGTGTCCGCGATATGGCGCGCGGCATCGGCGATGGCGTCAGCGCCTGTCGCCTCGGGCTTGGTGCGCTGGGCATTGATGATTTCGCGATAAGGCGGATCGCTTTCGACCTGCGCCGCGATGCGGCTCATCGTCGAGACCGCCTCGAGCGGATACTGCCCGGCCGCGGATTCAGCCGACAGCATCACCGCGTCGGCGCCTTCGTAAATCGCGGTGGCGACGTCCGACACCTCGGCGCGCGTCGGCACCGGCGACGAGATCATCGACTCCAGCATCTGCGTCGCGACCACGACCGGCTTGCCGGTGGCGCGGCCAAGCCGCGTCATCTGCTTCTGCACGCCGGGCACCTTCTCGAGCGGCATCTCGACGCCGAGATCGCCACGCGCCACCATCAGCGCATCGGCGATTTCGATGATTTCGCTGAGGCGCGCGACGGCCTGCGGCTTCTCGACCTTGACCATCACCAGCGCGCGGCCGCGCGTGAGCTTCTTGGCTTCCGCGACGTCTTCGGGCCGCTGCACGAATGACAGCGCGAGCCAGTCGATGCCGGCCTCGAGTGCGGCTTCCAGATCGGAGAGGTCTTTCGCCGTGAGCGCCGAGACGGGGATCGTCGTGTCCGGGACGCTGACGCCCTTGCGGTCCGACAGTTTGCCGGCGACCTCGACGCGCGACGTGACCCGGCCCGGTTCGACTTTGGTCACGGTCAGGCGCACCTTGCCGTCGTCAATCAACAGCGTGTGGCCGGGCTGGACCGCGGCGATGATCTCGGGATGCGGCAGATAGATGCGATCGGCGCCGCCGATAGCGGGATCGGAATCCAGCACCACGGTGTCGCCCTGCTTCACCGCGATCGAGCCGCCCTCGATCGTGCCGAGGCGAAGCTTGGGGCCCTGCAGGTCGGCGAGGATGCCGATCGGGCGGCCGTTGTCTTCTTCGACCTTGCGGATCATCGCCACCAGTTCGCGCAGGCGATCCTGGCTCGTATGGCTCATATTGATGCGGAAGACGTCGGCGCCGGCCTTGAACAACGCGTCGATCATTTCGGGGCTGGACGAGGCCGGTCCGAGCGTGGCCACGATCTTGGCGCGGCGGTGACGTCTCATCGGCGCAGTCCTTCCTTGTTCGCATCCGGCGGCGGCGAATTCGGCGCCGGGCCCGGCGTGCGCGGCGGCGGTCCGCCGCGCGGCAGCAGCGGACGGTCGACCGGCTGCTCGGCGGTGTCGGTCAGTTGCACGGTCCACGACCGCTGCTCCTGCGTATCGACCTCGAAATAGCCGGTGCGGTCATAGCCGCGCGCGAGGCAATTGTCGGTGCCGCGGATGGTGAACTCCTTTTCGCGCGAGCACATGAAAGCGTGGCCCGACCATTCGCCGCCGCGATCGTAATCGATGGCGTAGATGTAATAGTAGCGCGCGACCAGCGTGCCGCGCAAAAGCGTATCGCAGCTTCGCGGAGAGATGTTCCACCAGCCTTCGGTGATCCAGCCTTCGGCGTCCTTGTAGCCGAGGGCGACGCCGACGCGGCCACCGGTGTTGTTGCAGAGCCGGAAATCGGCGCGCGCCGGCGCGGCGCTCGCGAATGCACAGGCGATCAGCACCGGCAGGATGACGGCGGCGAGACGGAGGGCGCGGCAGTTGGCGGATGAAAAAGACAAGGCGGTCACGGTGCCGGCGTGTTCGGACGATTCGTCGTTGTAAAGCACACCGTCATGGCGTGTCGACGACGATCGCGCGGAAGTCGTTGACGTTGGTGAAAGTGGGTCCCGGTTCGAGCAAATCGCCGAGCCGGGAGAAGAATCCGGTCGAGTTATTGTCGGCAAGGAACGCGGCAGGATCGAGGCCAAGAGCCTTGGCGCGGGATGCGGTCTCGCCATCCACGATGGCGCCCGCTGGGTCCGTTGCGGCGCCGCCGCCGCCATCTGTGCCGTCTGTGTCGGCGGCAACGGCGGCTACGGCTTGCAGGCCGGCCAGCGGCGCGACCAGCGCCAGCGCGTATTCCTGGTTCGGACCGCCGCGGCCCTTGCCGCGCATGGTGACGGTCAGTTCGCCGCCGGACACGATCACGGCGCGCCGGCCCTTCGCCCGCAGGTCGAGGGCCATGGCCGCATGCGCGGCGGCGACCTCGCGGGCCTCGCCCTCGACATCGGCGCCGAGCGAGATGCATTCGTAGCCTGCCGCGACAATGGCCTTCTCGGCCGCCTTGAGTGCGTCTATCGGACGCGCCGCAAGCACGAAGCTCGCATGCGCCAGCTTCGGGTCGCCCGGCTTGGGCGATTCATTGGCCGGATCGCTCAGCGCCTGCGTCACCGCGGCCGGCAGATCGAGCCTGTATTTGGCAACGATGGCGCGCGCGTCCGCCAAGGTGGTCGGATCTGGCACAGTCGGACCGGAGCCGATGGCGGAGGGATCGTCGCCCGGCACGTCGGAAATGGCGACCGTGATGACCTTGGCCGGAAAGGCATGCGCGGCCAGACGGCCGCCCTTGATGCGCGACAGATGCTTGCGCACGGTGTTGATCTCGCCGATATGCGCGCCGCTGCGCAGCAGGGCGCGCGTCACCGCCTGTTTGTCCGCAAATGAAATGCCGTCCGCCGGCGCGATCCAGTTGGCGGAGGCGCCGCCCGACATCAGCACCAGCACAATGTCGTCGGCCCCGGCGCTGCCGGCGAGGTCGAGCGCGCGCGCCGCGCCCTTGAGGCCGGCTTCGTCCGGCACCGGATGACCGGCCTCGATCATGGTGACGACACGGGTGGGCCGGCCGTAGCCATGCCGTGCCACGGCAACGCCAGCCAGGCGCCCGGTGGGCAGCTTGAGCGTGTCGAGATAGTGGCGCTCGGCGCTTTCGACCATGGAGCCGGCGGCCTTGCCGGCGGCGAGCAGGATGATGCGGCCTTTCGGCGGTGTGGGCAGCAGCGCCGGAAGGAACGAAGCGGGGTGGGCGGCGGCCACCGCCGTCTCGAACAATCCTGTGAGAAATGGTCGCAGCCCGTCACTCATCAATCTTTTCCTACCCGTCCCGACGCCGATACCGGCTATAATTTATCCAGTTTTAACAAAGCAGTACGGACGCATCATCGACTTTGGACGCCAGGCGTGGCGCTAACCAGGGTCGATGAAAAGCTCCGGCTGCGACGAACGCGGAAAAACCGCGCCCGACAACAGACATTCCTCGAGGGAGGGAACTGATGGCGTCTATTTCGTTCACGATCAACGAAAAACCTGCGCGCGTGGACGCAGAGGCGGACACGCCTTTGCTCTGGGTGGTGCGCGAACAGCTCAAATTGACCGGCACCAAATTCGGCTGCGGCTCGGGCCTGTGCGGGGCCTGCACCGTCCATGTCGATGGCCAGCCGGTGCGCTCCTGCCAGACCTCGGTGTCGCAGGTCGAAGGGCGCAAGGTGACGACCATCGAGGGCCTGTCGCCGGATGGCCAGCATCCGCTGCAGAAGGCCTGGGTCACCGAGCAGGTGCCGCAATGCGGCTACTGCCAGTCGGGACAGATCATGCAGGCGGCGGCCTTGCTCGCCACCAACAAGCAGCCGACGCGCGAGCAGATCGTCGAACACATGGACGGCAACATCTGCCGCTGCGGCACCTATCCGCGCATCGTGCGCGCCATCGAACGCGCGGCGGGAGGCCGGTCATGAACGTGATGGACAAATCCATGCGTAACGAGAGCGGCCTGACGCGCCGCCAGATGCTCGCCGGCTCGGCCGGTCTCACCTTCGCCTTTGCTTTCGCGCCCGCCATGGACGCGCTGGCGCAGGGCGCGGCCGGCAAGCTCAACGCCTATGTCACCATCGCGGCCGATGGCGCCATCACCATCCTGATGCCGGCGCCGGAAATGGGGCAGGGCGTTAACACCGCGCTGCCGCTGATCATCGCCGAAGAGCTCGATGCCGACTGGAGCAAGGTCAAGGTCGATCAGGCGCCGGTGAACCCGGCCTATAACCATCCGGTGTTCCGCGCGCAGTATCAGGTCGCGAGCCTGACGACGCGCGGCTACTGGATGCCGCTGCGCACCGCGGGCGCGCAGGCCCGCCGCGTGCTGCTCGATGGCGCCGCGGCGAAGTGGAACGTGCCGGTGACCGAACTCACCACCGAGCCGAGCACGATCGTGCATGCCGCCTCGAACCGGAAGATGGGCTACGGCGAGGCTGCCTCGCTGGCGCAGGTCACCGACAAGCTGCCGGAGATCAAGCCGGAGCAGCTCAAGCCGCCGGCGCAATTCCGCCTGCTCGGCAAGGACGTGCCGCGCCACGATTTGCCGGACAAATCGAGCGGCAAGCTGACTTACGCCAGCGACGTGCAGGTGCCGGGCATGCTGTACGGCACCATCGTGCGCGCGCCGGCGCGCGGCTCGGGGCCGTCCTCGTTCAATCAGGACGAGATCAGGAAACAGCCGGGCGTCGTCGAGGCGGTGGCTTTCGACCATGCCATCGGCATCGTCGCGCAATCGGTGCCGCAGCTCTTCGCCGCGCGGCAGAAGGTGAAGGCGACCTGGAAGGACGCCAAGGCATCCAAGATGGATTCCGCGCGTGACCTGAAGGAGTATCTCGCCGCGGTGCGCGATACTGCGAAGAAGGGCGTTGTCGTGCGCAAGACCGGCGAAGCCGAGCAGGCCTTGGCGGGCGCGGCCAAGGTCATTTCCGCCGAGTTCACCTCGCCTTACGTCTATCACGCGCAGATGGAGCCCTTGAGCTGCACCGCGTCGGTGACCGCCGATGGCGTCGAGGTCTGGGCCGGCACGCAATGGCCGACCAAGTCGGTCGAGGAAGCGGCCAAGGCGGCGGGCGTAACGCCGGACAAGGTCAAATTCCACACGCTGCAAATGGGCGGCGGCTACGGCCGGCGTGCTTTCGTCGAGTACGTCACCGATGCCGTCTTGCTGTCGAAGGCGGTCGGCAAGCCGGTGAAGATGGTGCAAAGCCGCGAGGACGACATCCGCGTCGGCCGATTCCGGCCGATGACGGCGCAGAAGGTCGATGTCGGTCTCGATGCGGACGGCAAGGTGGTGGCGTGGCGTCACCGCCTCGCCGCCGAGCCGGTCGCGCCCTACGTCTACAGCCCGGCGCGGCTTGAGGCCGACAAGGGAGTCGATCTCATCGTCATCTACGGCGCAGACGTGCCGTTCTACGACGTGCCGGCGCATCTCACCGAGCATCTCTACGAGGATCGCGGCGCGCGCGTCGCGGCCTATCGCGGCATCGGCGCGGGCTACACCAACCTCGCCAATGAAGCGATGATCGACGAGATCGCGCTGGCGACCGGCAAGGACCCGTTCGAATTCCGGCTGGCCTTGCTCAAGGATCCGCGCGCCAAGGCCGTCATCTCGCGCGTTGCCGAGATGGCGGACTGGAAGCGCAAGCGGACCGACGGCCGCGCGCTCGGCATGGCCTTCTCCAAGCTCGGCCTGCCGCCGGTCGGCTTCTCGATGATCGGTACGGTCGCCGAGATTTTCGCCGACAAGGCGAGCGGCAAGATCAAGGTGCACAACATGTGGAGCGTCGCCGATGTCGGCCTGCCGTTGCAGCCGAACAATGTCGCCGCCCAGATCGAGGGTGCCCTGATCTACGGTCTCAGCGGCGCGCTCAAGGAGGCCATCTCGATCAAGGACGGCGCGGTGGAGCAGTCGAACTTCCACGATTACGAGGTGCTGCGGCAGTCCGACATTCCGCAGATCCAGGTCGAGGTGGTGCGCTCCGGCGACATTCCGCTGCCGGTCGGCGAACTGGCCATCGGCTGCACCGCGCCGGCGGTCGCCAACGCCTTCCTGGCGCTGACCGGCAAGAAGCTGCGCGATATGCCGTTCTCGCCGGATACCGTGAAAGCGGCATTGAAGACCTGATATCGCCGCTGACCTGAACGACCCGCCGCGTTCCAGACCGGAATGCGGCGGGTTTTCTTATGGAAACCGCCGCCCGGCGACCCTATCTTCGGAGAAACCGAGGAAAGGCCGTTTTCCATGAGCGCCGAATTCGACGAAAAGACCCGCACCGAACTCGAGGCCGCCGTCTATCGCCGGCTGGTCGAGCATCTGCGCGGCCGCACCGACGTGCAGAACATCGATCTGATGAATCTCGCCGGTTTCTGCCGCAACTGCCTGTCCAACTGGATGAAGGACGCCGCCGACGCCAAGGGCATTCCGCTGTCCAAGGACGAGTCGCGCGAGATCGTCTATGGCGAGCCTTACGATCAGTGGCGCGCGAAGCATCAGAAGGAAGCAACCGCCGAGCAGAAGTCGGCGTTTGACAAGAGCAACCCGCACCGGCACTGAATCTTCCTGCAATGACAGGAGACGCGGGTGGCTACGCTTCACATCAAGAACATCGGTGAATTCTTCACCGGCGATCTCGCCAGGCCGCAATTGCCGGTGAAGTCGCTGCTGATCGCCGACAAGCGTATCGCCGCCTTCGATCCGCCGGCCGACACTAAAGCCGACGCCGTGCTCGACGCCGGCAACAGCGCGGTGATGCCCGGCCTTGTCGACGGCCATGTCCATCCCGTGTTTGGCGAATGGACGCCGACGCAGGATACGATCGGCTGGATCGGCAATTACGTTCATGGCGGCACCACCACCATGATCTCGGCGAGCGAATTGCATGTGCCGGGGCTCGACTACGGCAACCTGACGCCCGACCTCGTCACATCGCTGGCCGTGGTCACCGCCTCCACCACCGGTCGCGTGCGCTGGAGTGGCGCCAAGGTTCACGCCGGCACGGTGATCCTCGTGCCCGGCATGAACGAGAGCCACTTCGACCGGCTCAGGGATGCCGGCGCCATCCTCGCCAAATATCTGTTCTTTCCGCTGGCGCAGAACAAGGACGAGGCGCTTCGCTACAACGCCTGGGCGCGCGAGCGGGGCATCCGCATGAAGGTTCATACCGGCGGCGTATCGCGCTCCGGGCTGAGCCAGGTGTGCGGCTACGACATTCTCTCGTGGCTTCAGCCCGACATCGCCGCGCATATCAGCGGCGGGCCGATTCCGATGAGCGACGACGACCTCGACAAGGTGATCGACCGCACTGATTTCGCGCTCGAGATCTGCTCGTCCGGCAATTACGGCTCGACGCAGCGCGCCGTGCGCCGCCTCAAGGATCGCGGCACGCTGTCGCGGCTCACGCTCGGCACCGACACGCCGGGCGGCACCGGCGTCATTCCGCGCGGCATGCTGCGCCAGCTCTGCTTCATCTGCTCGATCTGCGACGTCACGCCCGCCGAAGCGATCGCCATCGCCACCGGTAACACGGCGCGCGCGCATGGTCTCGACGTTGGCATTCTCGCCGTTGGCAAGCCGGCCGATATCGTTATTTGCGGGCCGGTCGAAGGCTCTGCCGGCACCAGCGTCGCCGACGCCATCGCGCATGGCGATCTGCCGGGCATAGCGTATGTGCTGATCGACGGCGAAATCATCGTCAGCGGCCGCAGCCGGCAGACGCCGCCGCCGCAACGCAAGTATTTCTTCTCCTGCTGCGACGCCCATGCCGGCGCCTTCCAGGCGAGCTGACGGAGCGCATCGCAATGCTGATCCTGTCGCATGCCGATGTCGAAGCCGTGCTGCCGATGGCAGAGTGCATCGAGGCCGTGGACCAGGCCATGCGCGGCCTGTCGCGCGGCGACTATTTCAATCCGCTGCGCATGAAGGCGGTGCCGCCGGATGCGCCGAACCGCATGGTGTTCATGCCGGCGCTGCGCGCGAGCGGCCGCAAGCTGTGGAGCAACAAGCAGATCGTCGTCACGCCCGGCAATAGCAAGCGCGGCCTCGACTCGCATCAGGGCGGCGTGCTGCTGCATGACGGCGACACCGGTGAATTGCTTGCAATGGTGCATGCCGGCGCCATCACCGCCATCCGTACCGCGGCCGCGAGCGCGGTGGCGACGCGCGCGCTGGCGCGCAAGGATGCGAAGACCGTCGCCATTCTCGGCACCGGCGTGCAGGGCCGCGCGCATCTCGACGCCATGCGCTGCATTCTGCCCAATGCGACGTTCCGCATCTGGAGCCGCACGCGCGCCAATGCGCAAGCGATGGCGGGCGCCTCCGGCGCCGTGGTTGCCGACACGATCGACGCCGCCTGCGCGGGCGCCGATGTCATCTGCGCGGTGACGGCGGCGCCCGAGCCGGTGCTGAGAGGCGCGGCAATTCCGCACGGCTGCCATGTCAACGCGGCCGGATCGAGCATCGCAACGACGCGCGAACTCGACGGCGCGGCGATGGCGAGAGGGTCGCTGTTCGTCGACCGGCGCGAGTCCACGATCAACGAGTCGGGCGATTATCTTCTCGCTTTGAAGGAAGGCGCGATCGGTCCCGACCATATTCGCGCCGAGATCGGGGAAGTTCTGCTCGGCCGTCATCGGGGCCGCGCATCGGTTGAGGAGATCACGATCTACAAGTCGCTTGGCGTTGCCGTGCAGGATCTCACCGCCGCCGAGCTTGCCGTTGCGCGCGCGCGCGAACGCGGTATCGGAATAGAAGTGCCGTTCTAGTTGCTCTATAGAAGTCTCCAGCCGGATATTTTCTCAGGAGACTTTTTGATGCGTTTTGGATCGATTGCCCGCGTTGCGGCCGCTTTCGCGGCGCTGATGATGGTGAGCACCGCCGCTTCGGCGCAGGGCGCTGCCAAGAAAAAGGCGACCATCGCCGTGTCGGGTCCGCCGGCGCAGATCTACTTCCTGCCGGTCGTGCTGGCGAAGTACCTCGGTTATTTCGACGACGCGGGCGTCGATGTCGAATTGCAGCATTTCAATGCCGGCTCGCGCGCGCTTCAGGCGGTGACGGGCGGCAGCGCCGATATCGTCGCCGGCGCCTATGAGAACACGGTGCGCATGGCGGCGCGCGGCCAGCCGATGCAGAGCTTCGTGCTGTTCGGCCGCTATCCGCAGAACGTGCTCGGCATTTCCAAGGCCGAAGCCGCCAATTACAAGTCGCCCGCCGACCTCAAGGGCAAGCAGGTCGGCATCACCGGGCCGGGATCGGCGACGCAGACCTTCCTCAACCTCATCCTCGCCAATGCCGGTTTGCAGCCGAACGACGTGACCACGATCACCGTCGGCGCCGGCGCGGTGGCGGTCGCGGGCATGAAGCGGTCGGGTGAGCTCTACGCCATCTCCAACCTCGATCTCGCCATCACCGAACTGTCGATGTCGGGCGACATCAAGGTCGTCGTCGACAGCCGCACCGAGGAAGGCACCAAGGCGGTCTATGGCGGCGATTACGCCTCGGGCAGCCTCTATGCGCCGGTCGATTATGTGGCGAAGAATCCGGAGACCGCGCAGGCGATCGCCAACGCCATGGTGCGCACGCTCAAGTGGATGGCGAAGGCCAAGCCGGAAGACATCATCGCCAAGGTTCCGGAGGATTTCTACAAGGCCAATCCGGCGGTTTACCGCCAGGCGCTGCTCAACAACCTGACGAGCTACACGCCGGACGGCCTGATGCCGGCGCAGGCGCCCGCCAATGTGCTCAAGGCGATGGTCAAGTTCGACCCCGAAATCGCCGCCGTCAAGGTGGACGTCGCCGCGACCTACACCAACGCCTTCGCGGAAAAGGCACAGGCCGCCGTCAAGTAGAACGGCGCCCGGGCCGGCCGGCCTTGTGGAAAAGGGGGAGGGCCGCCGGCTCTCCTTGACCTTGAGGCCGGCAAACCCGAAACCTCCCTGACGAATTTGAAGGAGTTTCAGGTTATGGCGATGCCCGCAGCGCCCGATAAGGAAGAAACCTCGCACCGCTTCGCCAAGGATCAGCTCAAATCGATCATCGAGCGCATCGAGCGGCTGGAGGAAGAGAAAAAGGCGACGTCCGACGACATCAAGGACGTCTACGCCGAAGCCAAGTCGAACGGCTTCGACGCCAAGGCGCTGCGCACCATCGTGCGCCTGCGCAAGCAGGACGCCAACGAGCGCCGCGAGGAAGAAGAGATCCTCGAAACCTACATGCACGCTTTGGGGATGTTGCAGTAGGCGCTCTCTTGTCCCGGGCGCAGCGCGGCATGCAATGACGCGCTGCTGAACCGGGAGCTTGCCAAAATTCAGAATGTGAAACGGTCCCGGCTCTGCGAAGCAGCGTTTCACGCTGCATCGCGTCCGGGACAAGTCGTCATTACCTCAGCGACGCCGTCGTCTGCGAGACGAAGGTCGCGGTGGCGAGGAAGGTCACGGCGCTGCCGGTGAAACGGCCGGCGACCAGCCCGAGGCCCGGATCGGCCGAGAAGCCCATCATCACCGCCTGCGCCGGCTTGTGGAACAGATGGCCGTACTGGCTCATGTCGCGCGTGCCCATCTGCGTCGCCGTCATGAAGCTCGACAGGTCGGGCGACAGGATCGCCGCGCGCAGCCACGGGCTGTCGGTGCGGCCGCCGCCACCGGCGATCGCGGGCGCGACCAGGGTCGCGGCGCTTGCGCCGGTCGAGGCCGCGGCGATCATCGCCGGCGGCGCCGCCGGAATATTGCCGCCCATCGGCGCGGCGCGTGACGGGCGCGGCTGCGGCAACTGCGTGGCGACGCGTGTCGGCTCGGCGGCGTAGCCCAGCGCGCTTCCGGTCGAAGCCGTGTTCATCGTATCGGCAAAGCTGAAGGGCGACAGCGCCACGGCCGGCGCCAGTTCGCCGCTCGCGGCGGCGTTGGCCCATTGCGGCGCGCGCGGCGGCGCGATCATGTTCGGGGCGGGCTGTGCCGGGGCGGCCTGCGCGACCGCGATCACCTTCGGCCGGGATGACGGCATCGGCACGATCCGCGCGGTTTCGACCGGTTTCGGCGCGGCGGCGCTCGCCGGGACGACCTTCGCCGGCGCCGCAGCCGGCGTATCGTCATCCGGTTCCTGCCGCTCTTCCGCGGTGGCGGAGCGGGTGAACAAGGCCGTCAGCAGATTGCGCGGCTTGCTGCCGTCGTAACGCGCTTCGGTGACGCCGGCCTCGCGCGCCTGCGCCATCAGCACGCCGGAGGGCGCGTTGCCCTGGCGCTGAACGTCGGCCAGCGCCAGCGCATAGCCGGCCAGAGGCCGGCCGTCGGACGGGATATGGACCGTGCGCTGGTCGGGGAACACCTTGACCAGCTGATCGCGCGTCATGCGCGGCCAGTGACGGATCGAGCCGGTGTCGAGATGCACGAAGGGCGAGCCGGAGGTCGGATAGAAGCCGACGCCGCCGCGCTGCAGGCGCAGGCCGACTTCGCGGATCTTGGCGAGCGGCACGCCGGGGATTTCGAAGTCGATGGCGTGGCCGGTGGTGTGGTTCGAATTCTCGGCGACGCCGCTGGAGCGCGCGCGCAGCATCTTGTTGGTGCCGGGAGAGCGATAGGCCGAGATGATCTCGATCGGCTGTTGGCCGCCGACCTCGCGATAGACTTCCCATAGGATATCGAACAGCCTGGGGTCCATCGTGGTCGGCTCGTCGCGCCGCCAGTCGCGCAGGAACCAGTTCAGCTTCTTCAGCGCGGCGTCGTCATAGCGGCCGTTGCGCTTGAAGGTGACGGTGGTGGTCTCGCGGGTATGCAGATGCAGGAAAGACAGGGTGCGGCTGTCGCCCTCGGCCGCGGCCGGCTGCAACGCATAGGTCGCGCCAAGCACGGTGATGCCGGCGAGCGCCGCCGAGAGGCGGGCCTTGCCGCTCAGGCGGCGAATGGAAAGGGATTTAAGGCGAGACACGCCGCGTACCGACACTGACACATTCCACACGCTTGGTCCGTCAGCCATTCGGTACGCCCGGTTGAAGCGGCCGTGCTGACGACCGTCAGTGTTGGCGGGATTGGTTAATCAACCCTTGTCATGGGCGAAAATCCCCCGTCGGCACTGTGGTTAGCCGGGAAAATTGTCGAAATAAGGTCGGTAGCGGAGGGAACTTCGGGGGCCGTGAACGTGGCGGGAGGACTGAGAATCCGTGGGGCGCGCAGTCCGCTCCCTCTCCCCATTGGGGAGAGGGTTGGGGTGAGGGGGTAAGTGAGCCAGCGAGTTTGTAACCCCTCACCCGACGCACTTCGTGCGTCGACCTCTCCCCATGGGAGAGGTGAAGCAAGAACCTACCTGAAAATCCGCTCGAAGAACTGGAACGGGTTGCCGGCCTCGCGGCGCTCGACGCGGCTGAGGATTTCCTGATTGCTCTTGAGCGTCGCCTGGTCGCGCGACTTGTCCTGCGGCGGCGCGACGTCGGCGACGCGGCGCTCGTCGGACGTCATGATGGTGTGGATGCGCTTGTCGAAGCCGTAGATGTCGTCGCGGATCTGCAGCTTGCCGTCGTCGTCCACATAGGCCGACTGATAGGTGAGGTGCACCATCGGCTTGTTGACCATCTTGAAGGTCTTCTCCTCCTGGCCGACGAGCTTCTCGATCTGCGGCTGCGTCGGCGTCGGTCCGGGAATGGACATCGCCAGCATGATCTCGCCGAACTTGGTCGGGTTCTCGACGCGCATGCAGCCATGGCTGAAGGCGCGCCTGTCGGCGGCGAACAGACGCCGTTCCGGCGTGTCGTGCAGATAGACGTGATACTTGTTCTGGAAGTTGAACTTGATGCGGCCAAGCGCATTGGCGGTGCCCGGCGGCTGCACCACGTTGATGTGGCCGTCGGCGCCGCGCTTCACCTCGAGGCCCATCTTCGCGAACACGTTCGGGTCCGACGCATAGGCCGGCAGCAATTCGTTCTGGATGATCGACTGCGGCACGTACCAGGACGGATTGACGATGATGTTGTCGAACTGGCCGGTGAGCAGCGGCGTCGGCGTCTGCGGCTTGCCGACGACGATCTTGGTACGCCAGACGACGGAATTGTCGCGCACGACCTTGAGCGTGTAGTCCGGCACGTTGACCATCACGTAGCTGGGACCGAGGCTGCGCGGCAGCCAGCGCCAGCGCTCCATGTTGGCGGCGACGGTGTCGATCTGCTGCTTCTGCGTCGGTCCGTTGATGGCGGCGATGGTCTTGTTGTCGATGACGCCGGTCGGCTTGATGTCGGCGCGCGCCTGCACGTTCTTGATCGCGTTGAACAGCGCCTTGTCGTAGACGAGCTCAGCGGCCTTCGGATCCTCGCCCGCCACCTTGACGGTCTTCATGCGCCCGGTGCGCTGGTCGCGCACCTGAACGGTGCGCGGGCCCTGCACCGCGAGCCGGACGTTGAGGCGTTCGCGCAGCATCGGCACGCGGGCGTCCTTGTCGCCGGGATTGATCGACGGGCCGCCGGCAATGCGTTCGATCGCGTCGGCGCGCGGACCGGCATCGCGCATCTCGGCGAGCTTGCGCTTGAGCGCCTTGTAGGGCTGATGCGGCGGCTCGAAGCCGTCGAAGGTGGCATTGGCGTCGCGGCCGTCGGCGAGCTTGCGCAGCACGTCGGCGTTGTCCACGTCGCGCTTGCCGTAATCGACTTCCACCGTCACGCGCGTCGGCGCGATGCGGCCGAGCGACAGATGGCGCGCATAATCCAGCGTCGCGAGCGTCAGCTTGACGTCGGCGGCGGCGAGCTGGTCCGCGCCGCCCGCGAATTCCGGCACGGCATAGTCGGCCGGCTCCAGGGCGTCGGCCTGCGCGTTCTTCATGCGCAGGATCGCCGACTTGGCGTTGCCGGTGAGGCGGCCGTCACGAATCCACATCGGCGCGTAGTTGCGCGCGGCATAGAAGCTCGCGATCGCCTGGCGTTCGGCGTCGCTCTTGTCGGTCTTCTTGCCGGCCATGGCGGCGCGCAGCTTGTCGGCAATCTGGGCATCCGGCACGCCGAAGGACTTGTCGAGCGACGCCGCGGCGAAGCTGTTGTCGGTGCGGGCGGGCTCGGACGCCACGGCTTCCTGCCGCGGAGGCTCGACACGCACGGGTTCGGCGCGGACCGGTTCGGGGCGCGGCGCTTCGCGGCGGACCTCCGGCGGCATCGGTATCGGCGTCGGCGCGGCGGGCTCGGCGCGTTCCGGCTGCGGTTCGGCGCGGCGCTGAATGACGCGCGCACCGTTCAGCGAGGGCGGCAGCGGCGCGACCTGACGAATGCCGTCCGGCGTCGCGAAGGACGAGGTCGTCGCCGCAAGCGTTGTCGTCAGCGCCAGCATCGTGCCGGCCATCAAACGCTCGATCCTGGTTTTACGCATCACGCTTCGCACTCCACATTGCGCGGCGCCGTTACCAAGATGCATCGAATGCGATGCATTTCGTTTACCGACGCTGGCCGGATTTCCGGCGAGACAAGTCCGCGGCTTGTTTTATCGGTGCATTATGCGGCCAAACGGCGCGCGGCGCGAAGTGAATTTCGCGTACGGTCGCCGCTTACCTTGCATCAAAGTGAACGCGGCAGGCGATCGTTAAAATTTTAATGATTAACCGGCGTCGGCGGGTTCGTTGCCCGGCGCAATGCTCGTTTCGTCGTGCATTTGCAGCGTTTCGAGCTTGCGATAGAGAGTCGACCGTCCGATTTTGAGACGGCGGGCGACTTCCGACATCTGGCCGCGATAATGCTCGATGGCAAAACGGATCACTTCACGCTCGATGTCCTCGAGCGGTTTCACGTCGTTGCGATCGTCGGTCAGCGACAGGACTGGTTGTGTCGGTGTCATGGCCGAAGGATTAAGCCGCAGCATGCGCTCCTGCAAGCCGATGCTGCCGTCAACGTAAACAGGCGTGGTTTCCATGCGCGGCGCGGTATCCGGCGCGCTGACGTTTACCATCGCGTCGCCGCGCGAGGCGGCGAGCTGCGGGAATTCGCCGATGCCGATCGTGTCGCCATCGGTCATGACGACGGCGCGATACACCGCGTTTTCGAGCTGGCGCACATTGCCCGGCCAGCGATAGGCGGCGAGCGCATGGAGCGTCTCGGCGTCGAAGCCGCGGATGCGCTTGCCCTGTTCGGCGGCGATGCGCACGACGAAGTGACGCGCCAGCGCCTCGATATCTTCCGGACGCTGACGCAGCGGCGGAATGGTGATCGGGAAAACGTGCAGCCGATAGAACAGGTCTTCACGGAAGCGCCCGGCCTTCACCTCGGCGATCAGATCTCGGTTGGTGGCCGAGATGATGCGCACATCGACCTTCACGGCCTTGCGCGATCCCACCGGTTCGACTTCGCTCTCCTGCAGCGCGCGCAGCAGCTTGACCTGCGCGGCCAGCGGCAGTTCGCCGACCTCGTCGAGAAACAAGGTGCCGCCATCGGCGTCGACGAATTTGCCGGTGTGCCTCTCAGTGGCGCCGGTGAAGGCGCCCTTCTCGTGGCCGAACAGGATCGACTCGATCAGGTGTTCGGGCAGGGCGCCGCAGTTGACGGCGACGAAGGGTCTGGCGCGGCGTTCGCCGGAGCCGTGGATGGCGCGCGCCATCAGTTCCTTGCCGACGCCGCTTTCGCCGTCGAGCAGGACCGGGATGTCGGAGGCGGAGGTTTTCTCCGCGGCCTTGAGGACCGGCGTCATGGCCGGCGAGCGCGTGACGACGTCGCTCAGGGTTAGCGTGCCGTCGCGGCTGCGTTTGACGCGCTGCAGCTCGCCGGCGAGCGCCCGGGCCGCCAGCGCATTGCGCAGCGACACCTCGACCCGCTCCGGGCTGGCCGGCTTGACCACGAAATCGGTGGCGCCGGCGCGCATGGCCGAGACCACATTGTCGATGCCGCCGTGGGCGGTCTGAACGATGACCTGGATGTCGAGGCCGGCCTGGCGCATGCGCGCCATGACGCCGAGGCCGTCGAGGTCCGGCATGACGAGGTCGAGGATGACGCAGTCCACCGCGAACGCATCCGGGCCCGTGAGCACCCGCAAGGCCGCATCGCCGCCGTCGGCCGTCAATGCGCGGTAGCCGAAGCGCTGAACCATCGCCTCGAGCAACCGGCGCTGGACCGGATCGTCATCGACGATCAACACGACTTGCGACATGACTCTTCCTTAGGGCGCGCGGCTGCCCGCGCGCCAACGCGACTCAGGCTGTGCCGATTTGGCGCAGTATTGGGAGGCGGCCTTAAGGGTTTCTTAAATGGATCGGGCAGGCCGACGCGCCCTCCCGACAGGGTGAAAAAGACGGAAAAATTGGCGCGACCGCCATCGCGCCGCCATTGCCGGGCGCTTAATTGTAGGCGTGCTTTAGGTAAAGTGAGCTGAAGAGCCGATTCCACCCACTTTTTTGTCCCTAACGAAACGTATCCGAGAAACGCACCCAGCCATGGCCAAATCCGCGACCCGCAAGAAGCCCGTTGCCCGCAAAGCCGCCAAGACGCCCGCCCGGAAGGTGGCCGCCAGGAAGGCGAGCAAGGCCAGGCCGAAGGCCGCTGGCGCCGTACAGCTCGGCGCGCTGCCGGACTGGAATCTCAACGATCTCTATCCGGGCATCGAGAGCACGGCGCTCAAGCAGGACCTGTCGTGGATGGACAGCGAGTGCGTGGCGTTCGAGGAGCTCTACAAGGGCAAGCTCGGCGTGCTGGCGGCGCAGGCGGGGGCCAGCGAAGCCTTGTGCGAAGCGGTCAGGCGCTACGAGAAGATCGCCGACGTGCTTGGCCGCATCGGCTCCTATGCCGGACTGCTGCATGCCGGCAATTCGACCGACCAGTCGATCGCCAAGTTCTACGGCGACATGAACGAGCGCATCACCACCGCGTACTCGCATCTCTTGTTCTTCGATCTCGAACTCAACCGCATCGACGACAAGCTGCTCGATGCCGCGATGGCGGACGGCCCGCTCAGCCACTACCGGCCGTGGATCGAGGATGTACGCAAGGAAAAGCCGTATCAGCTCGAGGATCGCGTCGAGCAACTGTTCCATGAGAAGTCGCTGACCGCCTATTCGGCGTGGAACAGATTGTTCGACGACACGATCGCGGCGCTGCGCTTCAAGGTGCGCGGCAAGGAACTGCCGATCGAGCCGACGCTCAACTTCATGCAGGACACCGACGGCGCCAAGCGCAAGGATGCCGCCGAGGCGCTGGCCGCGACCTTCAAGGCAAATCTCCGGCCGTTCACCCTGATCACCAATACGCTCGCCAAGGACAAGGAAATCTCCGACCGCTGGCGCGGCTTCAAGGACGTCGCCGATGCGCGGCATTTGTCGAACCGGGTCGAGCCGGAGGTGGTCGAGGCCTTGGTGTCGGCCGTGCGCGCCGCCTATCCGAAGCTGTCGCACCGCTATTACGCGTTGAAGGCCAAGTGGTTCGGCAAGAAGAAGCTGGCGCATTGGGACCGCAACGCGCCGCTCCCGAAGGTCGAGCAGCGCAGCATTCCGTGGACCGACGCGCGCGATACGGTGCTGACCGCTTATGGCGCATTTTCACCCAAAATGGCGGAAGTTGCCGACCGCTTCTTTGACCAGCACTGGATCGATGCCGGCGTCCGCCCCGGCAAGCAACCCGGCGCCTTCTCGCATCCGACCGTGCCGTCGGCGCATCCTTATGTGCTGATCAATTACCAGGGCAAGCCGCGCGATGTGATGACGCTGGCGCATGAGCTAGGCCACGGCGTGCATCAGGTGCTGGCGGCACCGAACGGCGCGCTGATGGCCCCGACGCCGCTGACGCTGGCCGAAACCGCCAGCGTGTTCGGCGAAATGCTGACCTTCAGAAAGCTGCTCGCGGGCACCACGGACAAGAAGCAGCGCAAGGCCATGCTTGCCGCCAAGGTCGAGGACATGATCAACACCGTGGTGCGGCAGATCGCGTTCTACACATTCGAGCGCAAGGTTCATCTCGAACGCCGCAACGGCGAACTCACCGCCGACAAGCTGTGCGAACTCTGGATGTCGGTGCAGTCGGAAAGCCTCGGGCCGGCGATCGATTTGAGGCCCGGCTACGAGACCTTCTGGGTCTACATCCCGCACTTCATCCACTCGCCGTTCTATGTCTACGCCTATGCCTTCGGCGACTGCCTGGTGAACTCGCTCTACGCGGTCTACGAGAAGTCGGAGAGCGGCTTTGCCGAGCGCTATCTCGCCATGCTGTCGGCCGGCGGCACCAAGCATCACTCCGAGCTGCTCGCGCCGTTCGGGCTCGACGCCCGCGATCCGAAGTTCTGGGACGGCGGCCTGTCGGTGATTGCCGGCCTGATCGAAGAGCTGGAGGGGCTGGGGTAGAGCGCTAATCGCACCCCTTGCGCCCGCCGCGGGTCGACAGCGTGTATTCGATGCAGGTCATGGTCAGCGTGCGCGGCGGCTCGCCGTCGCGTTCGTAGCGATAGGCCTTGCGAAAGGTGTCGGTGATGTCGTCGCGGCCGCACACGACCTTGAACTTGTGCGATAGCCGGCGCGACGATAGCTCGGTGAGCGTGATCTTGCTTTTGGGTTCGGCGTCGCGGGTGAAGGCGATGACTTAGTCCTGGAAGCCGGAATTGATGTTGTTCGGATCGTAAGCGTCGCGGGCGTTTTCGATCAGCGGGTTAAGCGCTTCTTCGCCGAGCAGGTCCTGCGGTTTGAGTGGCGGGCGCTTTCCATTCAGCAGCACCATCTGAAAGCGCGTGAAGATCACCGTCTGATCCGGCGCCGCGAGCCGGCCCTGACAGCCCCACGCCCAGACCGCGGCCTCGGCGCCGCCCGCGCTGGCGAGCAAAAGTCCGATGGCCATCCCTGCGATCTGCTGGCGCATTGATTACATCCGGGCCGGTGCCAATATGGGTGGGGCAGAGGATAGCCCAATTTCATGTCCGATTCCGAACGAAACCGCTTCTCCGCTCGCGCCGCGCGCTACGCCAAAGTCGGTACCCGCGTCGGCGGCGTCGCCGCCCGCATGGCGGGCCAAAGGTTCCTTGGCGCGCAGGGCGATCGCGCGGGCAATGCCGAGGCTTTGGCCTCCGCGCTCGGCAATCTGAAAGGCCCGCTGATGAAGGTGGCGCAGTTGCTCGCCACCATTCCCGACGCGGTGCCGCCGGAATACGCCAGCGAACTGATGAAGCTGCAGAGCCAGGCGCCGCCGATGGGCTGGGCCTTCGTTAAGCGGCGCATGTCCTCCGAACTGGGGCCGGACTGGCAGACGAAGTTCAAATCGTTCGAGCATACGCCAGCCGCCGCCGCCTCGCTCGGGCAGGTGCACCGGGCGCAAGCGCACGACGGCACGCAACTCGCCTGCAAGCTCCAGTATCCGGATATGCAGTCGGCGGTCGAAGCCGATCTGCAGCAGCTCAATCTCCTGTTCTCGCTGCGTAAACGCTTCGAGCCGGCCATCGACACCGACCAGATCGCCGTCGAGATCGGCGCCCGCCTGCGCGAGGAACTGGATTACGCGCGCGAGGCCAGGCACGCCGCGCTGTACCGGCACATGCTCAAGGACGAGCCGCTGATCCGCGTGCCCAATGTCTGGCCGGAGCTATCGACGAAGCGTCTCCTGACCATGGACTGGATGGAGGGCGACAAGATGCTGTCCCACAAGGAGGACAGCCTCGAGGTGCGCAACCGCCTCGCCACGGCGATGTTCACGGCCTGGTGGTTTCCGTTCAGCCGCTTCGGCGTCATCCATGGCGATCCGCATCTCGGCAATTACTCGGTCTTCGCCAGGGACGGCGAACCGGCCGGCATCAACCTCATGGACTACGGCTGCATCCGGATTTTCCCGCCGCGCTTCGTCGCCGGCGTGGTCGATCTCTATCAGGGGCTGCTGCATGACGACGAGGCACGGGTGGTGCAGGCCTACGAGACCTGGGGCTTCCGCCGCCTGACCCGGGAGCTGATCGACACCCTCAATATCTGGGCGCGCTTCATCTATGGCCCGCTGCTCGACGACCGCGTCCGCTCCATCGCCGACGGCGTGAAGCCTTCGGACTACGGCCGCAAACAGGCTTTCCAGGTCCACCAGGCGTTGAAAAAGCTCGGGCCGGTGCAGGTGCCGCGCGAGTTCGTGTTCATGGACCGCGCCGCCATCGGGCTCGGGGCCGTCTTCCTGCATCTCGATGCGGAATTGAACTTTTACCGGCTGTTCAATGAGGCGATCGAGCGCTTCTCGCACGCCGAGGTGGCGGCGCGGCAGGCCGCGGCGCTGGCGCAGGCCGGGCTGACGGCGGTCTAGCGGATAATCCCCGAACGTTGCCCACATACTCCGTTCATTCCCGCGCAAGCGGGAATCCAGAAGCCGTCCTGAAATGCCTGACGTTTTGGCCCTGGGTCCCCGCCTTCGCGGGGACGAGCGGGTTCGTCGGGTCGCCGCCGACCGTTGCCCTGCCGCCGCGATTGCGCTAACCCGTTTGCCTTAAGGATCAAAGCGAACCGGAGACTTCCCTCATGGCCGACCACGGGCCCGTCGAATACGCCACCGCGACCGGCAACGACTATCCGGAGCATGAGCGGACCTATGACAGCTTCATCAAATACTCCTTTGACGGCGCGATCCACGTCATCAACCTGCTGCTGGGCCTGACCGTCGGCGGCGTGCTCGGCCACTGGTTGACCTCGATCCCGGTGTTCCTGATCGCGATTCTCGGCCTGGTCGTGTCCCTCGGCTCCGGCTCGAAGACGCCGAGCTACGTGGCATTTATCCTCAGCTTCCTGATCTTCGGCTTCACCGCCCTGTCGCATTAGCGCATAATCTGCCCGGGTAGGGCTGGGGCCGCTTCAGGACCCTTGGCCTTCGGCTGGGCGAGCGGAGGCTGTCTGAATGCGTATTGCGATTGCACGGGAAACCGAGGGCAATGAGCCGCGCGTCGCGGCCAGCCCCGAGACCGTCAAGAAATTCAAGGCGCTCGGCGCCGAGGTCGTGGTGGCGCGCGGTGCCGGCAATGCCTCCGGTTATCCCGACGCCGAATACGAGGCGGCCGGGGCGACCATCGCAGACGCGGTCGGCGGCGACGCCGACATGATCCTCAAGGTCCGCCGACCCTCGACCGGCGAGATCGCGTCCTACAAAAAGGGCGCCATCGTCATCGCCATCATGGATCCCTACGGCAGCGAAGCCGCGCTCAAGGCGATGGCGGATGCCGGGCTGACCACCTTCGCCATGGAATTGATGCCGCGCATCACCCGCGCGCAATCGATGGACGTGCTGTCCTCCCAGGCCAACCTGGCCGGCTACCGCGCCGTGATCGACGGCGCGGAGACCTATGGCCGCGCCATGCCGATGATGATGACCGCGGCCGGCACCGTGCCGGCGGCCCGCGTCTTCATAATGGGTGTCGGCGTCGCCGGCCTGCAGGCGATCGCCACCGCGCGCCGCCTCGGCGCCGTCGTCACCGCGACCGACGTTCGCCCGGCCACCAAGGAGCAGGTGGAAAGCCTCGGCGCCAAATTCCTCGCCGTCGAGGACGAGGAATTCAAGAACGCGCAGACCGCCGGCGGCTACGCCAAGGAAATGTCGAAAGAGTATCAGGCCAAGCAGGCCGCTTTGGTCGCCGAGCACATCAAGAAGCAGGACATCGTCATCACCACGGCGCTCATTCCGGGCCGTCCGGCCCCGAAGCTGGTGAGCGCGGAGATGGTGGCGTCGATGAAGCCGGGCTCGGTGATCGTCGAGCTCGCGGTCGAGCGCGGCGGCAATGTCGAAGGCGCGGTGCCGGGGCAGGTGGTGCAGGTCGGCCCCGCCAAAATCGTCGGCCATCTCAACGTGCCCGGCCGCCTCGCGGCCTCGGCGTCTGCGCTTTACGCCAAGAACCTTCTCACCTTCATCGACACCATGATCGACAAGAAGGAGAAGACGCTCGCCATCAACTGGGACGACGAGCTGATCAAAGCGACCATGCTGACGCGCGACGGCGCCGTCGTGCATCCGAACTTCATGCCGAAGACAGCGGCCTAAGGGGGCATCCATGCACGACATTGCAGCCGCGGTTGACCCCTTTGTCTTCCGTTTGTCGATCTTCGTTCTTGCCGTGTTCGTCGGCTACTACGTGGTCTGGTCGGTGACGCCGGCGCTGCACACGCCGCTGATGTCGGTCACCAACGCCATCTCCTCCGTCATCGTCGTCGGCGCCCTGCTCGCGGTCGGCGTGCCACTGGTGGTGGACGACAACGGCCCGCTCTGGGCGCGCGCCTTCGGCTTCGTCGCGCTGATCTTCGCGTCGATCAATATTTTCGGCGGCTTCCTGGTCACCTCGCGCATGCTCGCGATGTATCAGAAGAAAAAGAAGTGACGTCATGAGCGCCAATCTCGCTGCTGTCCTTTATCTGATCGCCGGCGTCCTGTTCATCCTGGCGCTGCGCGGGCTGTCGAGCCCCGACTCATCGCGCCGCGGCAACCTGTTTGGCATGGTCGGCATGACCATCGCCGTGCTGACCACGCTCGCCGCGCACCCGCCCGCCAGCGCCACATCCTGGGTGCTGGTGATCGGCGGCATCGCCATCGGCGGCGCCATCGGCGCGGTGATCGCCCGCAAGGTGCCGATGACCTCGATGCCGGAACTGGTCGCGGCCTTCCACTCGCTGGTCGGCATGGCCGCGGTGCTGGTCGCCGCCGGCGCCTATTACGCGCCCGCCGCCTTCGACATCGGCACCCGCGGCGCCATCCACAAGGCGAGCCTCGTCGAAATGGCGCTCGGCGTCGCCATCGGCGCGCTGACCTTCACCGGCTCGGTGATCGCGTTCCTCAAGCTGTCGGGTCGCATGAGCGGCGCGCCAATCATGCTGCCGGGGCGCCACTTCATCAACATCGCCCTGGCTTTGGCGCTGGTGTTCTTCATCTACGGCCTTGTGGTGTCGCAGAGCCAGATCGACTTCTGGCTCATCACCATCCTGGCGCTGGTGCTGGGCGTCCTGATGATCATCCCGATTGGCGGCGCCGACATGCCGGTCGTGATCTCGATGCTTAACTCCTATTCGGGTTGGGCCGCGGCCGGCATCGGCTTCACGCTCGGCAACTCGGCGCTGATCATCACCGGCGCGCTGGTCGGCTCGTCGGGCGCGATCCTGTCCTACATCATGTGCCACGCGATGAATCGCTCGTTCATCTCGGTGATCCTCGGCGGCTTCGGCGGCGAGACCGCCGCGGCGGGCGGCGGTGGCGGCGAACAGCGCCCGGTCAAGCTCGGCTCGGCGGACGATGCCGCCTACATCATGAAGAATGCGCAGAAGGTCATCATCGTGCCGGGCTACGGCATGGCGGTGGCGCAGGCGCAACACGCGCTCAAGGAAATGGCCGACAAACTCAAGGCCGAAGGCGTCGAGGTGAAGTACGCCATTCACCCGGTCGCGGGCCGCATGCCCGGCCACATGAACGTGCTGCTCGCCGAAGCGAACGTGCCCTACGACGAGGTGTTCGAGCTCGAGGACATCAACTCGGAATTCGCGCAGGCCGACATCGCTTTCGTCATCGGCGCCAACGACGTGACCAACCCGGCAGCTGAAGAAGACAAGACCTCGCCGATCTACGGCATGCCCGTCCTCCAGGTCTGGAAGGCCGGCACCGTGATGTTCATCAAGCGCTCGCTGGCGTCCGGCTATGCCGGCATCGACAACCCGCTGTTCTACCGCGACAACACCATGATGCTGCTCGGCGACGCCAAGAAGATGACGGAGAGCATCGTCAAGGCGATGTGATTGGCGCGGGCGAGGGCGCGCCCGAACTGCGCGTGCCTACCCTGAATCCTATGTCCAACCTTCTTGTCATCGGCCTCGGCTTTTCAGCGCAGCATTATCTCGCTTCGGATGCCGCGCGGTGGACGCGGATCGTCGCCACCGTGCGCGATCCGGCGCGCGCCGCCGCGCTCGACATGCAGCCGGCCGCCGTGCTGATTTTCAATGGCG
Source organism: Pseudolabrys sp. (assembly GCA_017849615.1). Taxonomy (GTDB): domain Bacteria; phylum Pseudomonadota; class Alphaproteobacteria; order Rhizobiales; family Xanthobacteraceae; genus Pseudolabrys. The sequence continues at coordinate 100,220 of JAFIGS010000013.1, forward strand.
GTTCGGTGTCGCCGGAGCTGGCCACGGCAGTCGAACAGGCCGATGCGCTGCTGATCTCCGCCCCGCCGGGCGAGACAGGCGACCCGGTGCTCGCCCGCTGCGGCGAAGCGCTGATCGGGGCGGGCCGCGTTCGCGACGTCGTCTATCTCTCGACGCTTGGCGTCTATGGCAATCACGACGGCGCCTGGGTCGATGAGACGAGCGAATGCCGCGCCAAAGACGGCCGCACGCGCCGCCGATACGACGCCGAGCAGGCCTGGCTCCAATTCGGTGAGCGCACCGGCGCGGTGGTGACGGTCCTGCGCCTGGCCGGCATCTACGGGCCCGGCCGCAGCGCGCTTGATAATGTGCGCGCTGGCACCGCGCGCATCATCGACAAGCCGGGGCAGGTGTTCAACCGCATCCATGTCGAGGACATTGCGCAGGCGATCGAAGCCGCATTCGAAAAGCGCGCGGGCGGCATCTTCAATGTGGCCGATGACGAGCCGACGCCGCCGGGCGATCCGGTTGTTTATGCGGCGAGTCTGCTTGGCGTGACGCCTCCGCCGGTCGTTCCGTTCGATATCGCCCGGCAGTCCATGTCGCCCATGGCGGTGAGCTTCTATGCCGACTGCCGGCGCGCGCGGAACGATCGCCTGAAAACAGTGCTGGGCGTTTCGCTGCGCTATCCGACCTACCGCGAAGGTCTGGACGCGGTCAGGCGCTCTTCTTGAGCGCGACGAGTCCGAAGTCGACCGGCGCGCCGCAGTCGTCGCAGGCAAGGCCGCCCTGGCCGGTCGGCAATTCGCAGTCGGCGCCGAACTCCGCGATCATCTTGTTGACGTCATAGGACGCGGTCCAGCCGCAGCCGGGCTCGCGGCAGGCGGCTTGGAGTTGCAGGTTCATGTCGCGAATGGACCCGAGCGTCCAGGGTTTGCTGGCCATCCTGATTCCTCCGCGTGCCGGCGTCGCCAAAATAAAACGCGGGCGTTCCTGAGAACGCCCGCGTCGAATACATGCGGTCAGATTAGCTTGCGATTCGCCGAAAGTCAGCGTCGCGGGAATACCGCCTAGAAGCGGGGCGCGCTGCTGCGGCCACCGGCACCAGCGCCCGGACCACGGCCTTCGCCGCCGCGGCCACCGGCAGCGCCGAACGCCGGCTTCGGCTTCATCGGCAGCAGGCCTTCGCGCTGCATCTTCTTGCGCGCGAGCTTGCGGGCGCGACGCACCGCTTCGGCCTTTTCACGGGCCTTCTTCTCGGACGGCTTTTCGTAGTGACCGCGAAGCTTCATTTCGCGGAAGATACCCTCACGTTGCATCTTCTTCTTAAGCGCCTTGAGGGCCTGATCGACGTTGTTATCGCGAACGAGAACTTGCACGCTTGCTCCTTAGCTGAGGCCGGCTTCGGCCAATATCGGTCGAGGGTTCGAATTTCGGGTCGAAAACCGCGTAATCGCAAGGCTTTCGAGTCGGGTGCCTATAGCAGGCCCGCGCCCCTGAGTCCAACCAAACGCGCCAAATTGGCGGTTTTGCGCGCCGCGAGCCCTCTTTCCCATATAGGCCGGGCGTTTTCGGCCCGCCAGGGGCTTTGAGGCGCCGGAAAGCCCGGTATTTCAAGCGGGTAGCGCGACGGCCCGGGCGAAAAGGTCCTTCAGCCAGCCATTGACCGTGGCGTCGATGACCAGACGGACGCGGTCGGTTGGCCCTCGGTTGGTCACAGAATGCGGGTCGGCCAGCCGGAGGTACCAGCAGGTTCCGGCCGCCATGACGCAGCGGACCCCGTTGAGCCGGAAATCGACGGCCTCGTTGGTCACGGCCGGGATGTTCAGGCGCCGCGGCGAGCAAGAACGTGTCCTCGAAGGCGGCGGCCGACGGGTTCGAGGGCTCGACCATGACCCCCTTACAGGTTGTATTTTTAATCGACGCTACTTGGCTGGCCAGACCCGCGTGACATGGCCCATCTTGCGGCCCGGGCGGGCATCCGACTTGCCGTAGAGGTGCAGCGAGGTGCCGGGCAGCGCCAGCCACGGCGCGAGGTCGTGCACCTCGTCGCCGATCAGGTTGGTCATCTGCACCTTGCGGCCGAGCCGCAACGGCTTGGCCAGCGGCCAGCCGGCAACGGCGCGGATATGCTGCTCGAACTGCGAGACGGTCGCGCCGTCGAGCGTCCAGTGCCCGGAATTGTGAACGCGCGGCGCGATCTCGTTGACCATCAACGCCTGCCGGCCCTTGACCTTGACCACGAACATCTCGACGCCGAGCACGCCGACATAATCCAGCGCCTTGGCGATGCGGGCGGCGATCTTCTCGGCTTCCTTCGCCGTATCCTCGGTAACCTTGGCCGGCACCGTGGACGTCTTGAGGATGTGGTTCTGGTGATCGTTCTCGGTCACCTCGAAGCATTCGACCTTGCCGTCGGCGCCGCGCGCCGCGATCACCGACACCTCGCGCTGGAAGTTGACGAAGCCTTCGAGCACGCAAGGCTTGTTCTTGAGCGAGCGCCACGCCGCATTGGCGTCGTCGCCCGGCATGATCTTGACCTGACCCTTGCCGTCATAGCCCATCGTTGTCGTCTTCAGCACCGCGGGGCGTCCGAGTTTCTCGAGGCCGCTGGCGAGTTGCGCCGCCGAATGCACCGGCGCATAAGGCGCGACCGGAATCTTCAGGGCGGAAATGAAGTTCTTTTCGACCAGGCGGTCCTGCGTCGTTTCCAGTACCTTCGGATTGGGATGCACCGGCTTGCGCTTGCCCAGCACCTCCGCGGCGCGCGCCGGGATATTCTCGAATTCGTAGGTGATGACATCGACCGCCGCCGCGAATTTGGCGAGCGCGGCTTCGTCTTCATAGGGCGCGCAGGTGTGAGCCTTCGCGATCTCGAACGCACCGGAGTCCTTCTCGGGCGAATAGACGTGGCAGTGCAGGCCGAGCCGTGCCGCCGCGAGCGCGAGCATGCGGCCGAGCTGGCCGCCGCCAAGAATGCCGATCGTCGAGCCTGGCTTGAGCATCAGTCTTCTTTCTCGCGTATGATCTTGTCCGAAAACCGGTACCCACTTTTCGGGATCATGCGTCCTTCGGCTTCTTGCCGACCGAGTTGGTCTGCTTGGCGCGCCAGGCGTCGAGGCGCTTGGCGATCTTGTCATCCGACAGCGCCAGAATGGCGGCCGCAAGCAAAGCGGCATTGATGGCACCGGCCTTGCCGATCGCCAGGGTGCCGACCGGAATGCCGCCCGGCATCTGCAGGATCGACAGCAGCGAATCCATGCCTTCCAGCGCGTGCGTGTTCATCGGCACGCCGAGCACGGGCAGCGACGTCATCGACGCCGTCATGCCGGGCAGATGCGCGGCGCCGCCGGCGCCGGCGATCACCACCTTGAAGCCCTTGTCGCGTGCCGAATGAGCGAAATCGTAAAGGCGCTTCGGGGTGCGGTGCGCGGAGACGATCAGGGCTTCATAGCCGATCTTCAACGCGTCGAGCGTGTCCGTGGCATGTTTCATCGTCGCCCAGTCGGATTGGCTGCCCATGATCACGGCGACCGGCTTTGCCACGTTCTTAGCCAAGATTTCGCTCCCCCGAACGCGCCGCCCCGGCGCAGGAAAGCGGCGGATTATAGGTCTCGGACCCCCGCTGGCAAGGCGAAACGGGCGCTCTTCCCGTGCCGTTCGAGTCCGCTCGCGCTATGCTTGCACGACTGATTCTGGTCGTTTTCACCGCGTTTCGGCGAGGGACACCATGTCTGCCGCAAAGCCCCAGCGTGCTGTCTCCGGATCCGCCGCCGATGCGCCTGCCCAGGATCTGCTGTCCCAGGATCTGCTCGCCGAGGTCCATCGGCTCAGGCGTGATCTGGCGCTTGCCCAGGAACGGATCGCCGAGCTCGAGGCCCGCGCCGACGTCGATCCGCTGCTCGACGTCCTCAACCGCCGCGGCTTCGAACGAGAGCTGACGCGTTCGCTGGCTTATTTCGCCCGCTACGGCACGCGGGCCGGGCTGATCTTCATCGATCTCGACGGCTTCAAGCCCATCAACGACATCTATGGACACACGGCCGGCGACGCGCTGCTCAAGGCGGTGGCCGCGACTTTGGTGTCGCGCGTGCGCGCCTCCGACGTGGTGGCGCGGCTCGGCGGCGACGAGTTCTGCGTGCTGATGTGGAATGCCGATGAGGAGCTGGTGGCGGCCAAGGCGGGCGACATCGAAACCATCATCGCGCAGGCGCGGATTGAATTCGGTGGTGCACAACTGTCGGTCGGCGCCAGCGCCGGCGGCGTGGCGCTGCGCGCCGGCATCACGGCGGCGGACCTGATCGCGGAGGCCGATCGCGCCATGTATGCGCGCAAGAAAGAAAAGCGGGCCTAGCTAGGGCTGCTCAGGAAAGCTCAGCCACCACCCTTGTCATCGCCCGCGAAAGCGGGCGATCCAGCAATTCCATTTTTCGGTTGAAAGCGCTGGTATGACGGCATCAGGCCGGGCGCCTACGCAATAATGTCCGGCGTGATCTGATCCTCGATCTGCCGGATCTTGTCGCGAAGCACCAGTTTGCGCTTCTTCAGCCGCTGCACCTGAATGAGATCGGAACCGGGCGATACGGCCAAAGCGGTGATGGCCGCATCAAGATCGCGGTGCTCCTGCTCCAATCGGGCGAGCAGGGCGCGCAGCGCGATCTCGTCATTGTCGTTCATATGTCTGGTCGTTCACAGCGGCCGCGGGGCGACATCCGGCAAGCGGGAACCATGAGAGGTATTCTGCAGCGCGGTGCGACACAAATTATCACGTTTTCCACAGAGGCGCACAAGCGATATCGAAAAATGACGGCCGCCGAAGGGGTTGCGACGTTGATAGATGCTTAACCGCCGCCCTTCGACACCCTTGAGGCAAGGTCGGGTCAGGCGTAGGCTTAAGCGGTCTCAAACAGGAGCGCCACACCAAGACAGAAAGCCTTGCTGCACTCACTCTCATCGAACCCAGGATTGAGGAGACATCTGACATGTCGATGCAATCGCATCTTGCGGAACTCGAAAAGAAGCATAAGGCCCTCGAAGATCAGATACACGACTGCCAAACCCACCCCGCTGTCGACGATCTCCAGGTGGTGGAGTTGAAACGCAAAAAGCTCCTTGTGAAGGACGAGATCGAAAGGCTGCGACATAACGCGCCACCCAGACTGCACTAGCCCTACCGACAATCCGACCGGCACGCGGCCCGACCCCGGGTCGAGCGTGTTCTGACGGGCTCAACCGCCGGCTCTTCTCAAGTGCTGGCGGTTTTGCTTTTGGCGCAGGCGGTACCGGCGTCCGGCCGCGCCTTGCAGTGGACATTATTTGGGGTAAATTCGGCAGGCGATTTGAGGGGCCTGCCATGACACGTCGTCAGACCATGTTGTTCGCACTTGCCGGAGCCGCCGTGGCGGGCTTCGTGGCGTTCGCCGACCGGCCAGCCGCGGCGCTGATCATCGAGAACTACGGCGGCGCCGGCAACGGGCCGGCCAATGGCTGGACCGATCTCAATTACAACGACCCCAACAAGAAACCGTCGCGCGACGGCGACAAGCGCACGCTCAACGACAACGGCCCGCGCGTCTTCTTCGGGCCGTCGGGCAGCGCCAATCAGAACTTCAATCCGAACCAGTACTTCTCGCCGAATTATTTGATGGGCAAGTAGCCTGTTCGATCTTGCCGGCGCGGCGACGCGCGCCGCTATTTCTTCCGGCTCAGAAACGCCATGAAAGCCGCCTGCGCCTCGGGCGACTTGAGGCGCGCCTTGAACGCCTCGGCCTCCTCGTCGATGCGTCTGACGATCTCGTCCACCGAACCGCGCATCAGTCGCCGCGACATCAGCACGCCCTCGGCCGGCAGCGCGGCGATCCTGCCCGCGGCGGCGAGCGCCGCGCTATCGGCCTCGCCGGGTTCGACAACGGCGTTGACGATGCCCGCGTCCTTCGCCTCCGGCGCGCCGAGCGGCTGACCCATGACCAGCAGTGCGAAGGCGCGCGCATGGCCCATCAGCCGCGGCGCAACGAGGCTGGACCCCGCTTCCGGCACAAGGCCCAGACCGACGAAGGGCGTGGACAAACGCGCGGTGCTGCCCGCGACCACGTAGTCGCAATGCAGCAGCATGGTCGTGCCGACGCCAACGGCATTGCCATTCACCGCCGCCACCACCGGCTTCTCGCAGCGCACCAGCGCATAGAGGAAATCGAGGATCGGCTGGCCGAGGCCGCCGCCTTGCGCGGCCTTCATGAAGTCGCCGATGTCGTTGCCGGCGCAAAATACATCGGGGCCGCCGGCCATCATGATGCAGCGGACTCTGGCGTCGCTGGCTGCACCGGCCACCGCTTCCGCCATGGCCGAGTACATCGGCAGCGTCAGGGCATTTTTCTTGTCGAGACGGTTCATGCGAATGACGCGAACCGGCCCTTGATCATCAATGATGATGTCGGTCATTGGATATCTCCCTTACCTATCTTACCCGCTCGCTCGCAGGAGTTCCAATGCGCATCGACATGTCGCGGTGAGGTTGCCCCGCTACGTCAGCGGCGCGTCGGTCAGTCGACGATGTCCAGGGCTCGCGCGACGTGACGCGCGAGGCGGCCGAACTCCTCGTCGCTGGGCCGATGCGGGGAATCGAAGTGCGTCGAGAGCATGCCGTGGATGCTGCCGTCGCGGCCGATCAGCGGCGTCGACTGCACGGCGCGAAAGCCGGCCTCGTGGGCGACGGCCAGCATCGGCTTCCAGCCGCCGTCGGCCTCGACGTCTTCGACGACGATGCGTTTCTTCTCGCGCAGCGCGACGCCGCAGGCGCAGTCGTCTCCCGCCGACACCGCGCTGAAATAATCGAGGAAGGGGAGGTCGAAGCCTTTGTGAGCGGCGATGAACAGCGTTTGGCTGAACCGGTCGAACAGCTGGACGTTGCCCATGCCGGCGCCGAGGTCGGACATCGCCCGGTCCAGAAGGCCACTGAAGTGCTCGGCCGTCGATGTGGTTCGCTCGTCGATCTGGATATGGACGCAACGCGTGCAGCCGAAATAGGTCGTCACGATGCGGTCATGGGGAGGACTGTAGCGGGTGCCTTGAGTCAGCAGGTGCACAGAGCCGCCGCATTTCTCGCACCACCGGCTTGAGGAGCGTTGCTGTCGCGATGACGCGCTGCCTGCTGCGTCTATGCTCTTCTGTTCTTCGGCGAGCAGTCTGACGAGCGACCGCCGTCTGTCCTCACTGGTCTCGGATTCGAGCAGCTTGCGAAAGCGCCGGATGTTGAGGCTGACGACCGCTTTGTCCATGTGCTGTCCCGTACATGATTGTTAACATCCTTGGGTTGTGAATGCCAGTGTTGTATCCGGTGGCGCGCTACCGTCCCGCCATAGATGTGGCGAGCCGGAGCGTCCGACGGTTCCCGGTTTCGGCGAAGCTGCAACATCGCTAGTGTCGATACCGGGCTTGCGAGGCTGGACGCTGACGCAGCATGCGCGATGCCCGTTACAAGGAGATTGTGATGCGACTTGCTGCGGTGTTTGTGCTTGTGACGTTTCTCGGCGGTTGCGCGCAATACGATGAGGCGCGGAACGCCAACCTGGAGACGGCGGGACGGCAACAGGTCGCGGCCGATGAGGCGAATTGCCGGTCCGCAGGCGAGCCAGGCACACCGGCTTATGAGGATTGCCGCAAACGCCTGGCGGAGCAGAACGCCCGCGGTGCGCGCGGCTACCAGCGCATGCTCAATGTCATGGAGAATGACAGGGGCGGGCGCCCGTTCGGGCAATAGAGCCGGACGAAGCGGCTGGATGAAACTCACAGTCCCTTCGTCATCTCCCGCAGCTTGAACTTCTGGATCTTCCCCGTGCTGGTCTTCGGAATTTCCGCGAAGACGATGTGGCGCGGCACCTTGTAGCCGGCGAGATGCTTCTTGCACCACGCGGTGAGCTCCTCGGCGCTCGCCGTCGCGCCGGCCTTGAGCTCGATGAAAGCGCAGGGCGTCTCGCCCCATTTGTCGTCCTGCTTGGCGACGACCGCGACCGCCATCACCGCGGGGTGCTTGTACAGCGCGTCCTCGACTTCGATCGATGAGATGTTCTCGCCGCCGGAGATGATGATGTCCTTGGAGCGGTCCTTGAGCTGGATGTAACCGTCGGGATGCATGACGCCGAGATCGCCGGTGTGGAACCAGCCGCCGTCGAAGGCGGCGTCGGTCGATTTGCGGTTCTTGAGATAGCCCTTCATCACCACGTTGCCGCGCATCATCACTTCGCCCATTGTCGCGCCATCGCGCGGCACCGGCTGCATGGTCTCCGGATCCATGACATCGAGCGCCTCGAGCGCGCCGTAGCGCACGCCCTGGCGCGCCTTCTTCGCCGCCTGCTCATCGACGGGCAGCGCATCCCATTCGTCGTGCCAGTCATTGACCACCGCCGGGCCGTAGCATTCGGTGAGGCCATACAGATGCGTGACGTTGAAGCCGGCGTCCTTCATCGCCGCCAGCACCGCCTCGGGCGGCGGTGCGGCGGCGGTGAAGAATTCGACGACGTGCGGCAGCGGCTTCTTTTCGGCATCCGGCGCATTGAGCAAGGTCGCCATCACGATCGGCGCGCCGCACAGATGCGTCACCTTGTGGTTGGCAATGGCGTCGTACATCGCCGAAGCACGCACATAGCGCAGACAGACATGCGTGCCGGCAACGACCGAGATCGACCACGGGAAGCACCAGCCGTTGCAATGGAACATCGGCAAGGTCCACAGATAGACCGGATGCTTGCCCATCGCGCAGGTGACGATGTTGCCGACCGCGAGAAGATGCGCGCCGCGGTGATGATACACCACGCCCTTCGGGTCGCCGGTGGTGCCGCTGGTATAGTTGAGCGCGATCGCGTCCCATTCGTCGTCGGGCATCGACCAGGCGAAATCCGGATCGCCCTGCGCGAGAAACTCCTCGTACCCCATGTCGCCGAGGCGCTCGCCGAGGCCGGAATATTCCGGATCGTCGTAGTCGATGATCAGCGGCTTCACTTTCGCCAGTGCCAGCGCTTCCTTGACCACCTTGGAATATTCGCGGTCGGTGATCAGCACCTTGGTATCGGCGTGATCGAGCGAGAAGGCGATGATGGCGGCGTCGAGCCGCGTGTTCAGCGTGTTGAGCACGGCCTGGCACATCGGCACGCCGTAATGGGCTTCCAGCATGGCCGGCGTGTTGGCGAGCATCGCGCTCACGGTGTCGCCGCGCCTGAGGCCGCGCTTGGCCAGCGCCGAGGCGAGCCGCCGCGAGCGCGCGTAAAAATCGGCGTAGCTCCGTCGAAGCGCGCCGTGGACGATGGCGGTGCGATCCGGGAATACGCTCGCCGCGCGCTCGAGGAAGCCGAGCGGTGTCAGCGGCTGGTGGTTGGCCGGGTTGCGGTCGAGATCGGTATCGTAAGGCGTTTTCGCCATCGGTCGTTTCCCCTCAATAGGAAGAGGTTACGGGGCCGCCGGGCCGCAATCAAGGAAACCACAGCTCCATCACGCCCTCGCGGGTCAGCTCCATAGCCAGCAGCAGCATGACGACCATCATGATGCGGTAGAAGCGCTCCTGCGGCGTGACCTTGACCAGCCAGAAGCCGAGCCAGTTGGCGGCCATGGCCAGCGGCAACAGCACCAAAGAGGTGCCGAGACTCCTGGTCGAGAAATTGCCGAGCGCGAAATAGGGGATCACCTTGATGGCGTTGATCAGCGCGAAGGTAATCGCCGTGGTGCCGACGAAGGTCATCTTCGGCAGGCGCAGCCGCAGCGCATACATCTGATAGGGCGGGCTGCCGGCCTGAGCGATGGTCGAGGTGAAGCCCGACAGCGCGCCCCAGAATACGCCGGCGCCGACGGCCGGCCGGCCCGGCTCGCGCGGTACCCGAAACAGGCCTATTACTGAATAGGCGACGAAAGCGATGGTGAAACCGCCGATCAGCAGGCGCACCGCGGCGTCGGAGATATACGAGGCCAGCCACCAGGCGACGCCGATGCCGATCAGCGAGCCGGATACGAAGATGGTGACGATGCGTCCGCTCCAGTCCCTGCGATAGACCCACACGGCGTTGGCGTCCTGCACCAGCATGATCGGCAGCAGGATGGCGGCGGCTTCCAGCGGCGGCATGATGATCGCCAGCAGCGGCGTCGCGATCTGCCCCAGGCCGGCGAAGCCGCCTTTCGACAGGCCGAGTGTGATCACCGCCGGTATGGCAAGCGCGTAGAACAGGGGATCGGTGATGATGGTCACGGCGTCGCTTTCAACCGCCGTCATTCCGGGACGCGAGCGCAGCTCGCGGGCCCGGAATCCATACACCGCAGCGCCGGGGATATGGATTCCGGGCTCGCGGCCTTCAGCCGCGCCCCGGAATGACCGCTAGATCGTGCATTTCCTACGCAATCAACCGGATATCCGCCAGCCTTGTTTCAGCATACCCGGCGGGACACAATCGAGGGCAAGGTCGACTGTCGTCGTCATCCTGAGGAGGCGCGGAACGCGCCGTCTCGAAGGATGAGGCGAAGTCCGGGCCTCACCCTTCGGGACGCGCCTGGCGGCGCGCCTCAGGGTGAGGATTAGAGAGAGGGGAAACCGCCATGGACGCTGCCACCAGCCGCTATCACCAGACCTATGCCCAGTGGCGTACCGATCCGGAAGGCTTCTGGCGTGAGGCCGCCGAGGCGATCGACTGGATCGAAAAGCCCAAGACCGTGTTCGACGGCGTGCAGGGCGTCTATGGTCGCTGGTTCCCCGATGGCGTGTGCAACACCTGCTACAACGCGCTCGACCGCCAGGTCGAAGCCGGACGCGGCCAGCAGGCAGCGCTGATCTACGATTCGCCCGTCACCGGCCAGAAGATCACCTACACCTATGGACGCATGCTGTCCGAGGTGCAGATCCTCGGCGCCATCCTCACCGATTTCGGCATCCGCAAGGGCGATACCGTCATCATCTATATGCCGATGGTGCCGGAAGCGGTATTCGCCATGCTCGCCTGCGCGCGCATCGGCGCGGTGCATTCGGTGGTGTTCGGCGGCTTCGCGCCGAAGGAGCTCGCCACCCGCATTGACGATTGCAAGCCCAGGCTGATCCTGTCGGCGAGCTGCGGCATCGAGGGCCAGCGCGTCGTCGCCTACAAGCCGTTGCTCGACGAGGCGATCAATCTCGCCACGCACAAGCCGGAAAACTGCATGATCCTGCAGCGCGCGCAATGCGAGGCGCGGCTCACCGAGGGCCGTGATCACGACTGGCGCAAGACCTGGGAGAATGCCGTCCATTACGCCAAGACGTCGGACTGCGTGCCGGTAAAGGCGACCGACCCGCTCTACATTCTCTACACCTCGGGCACGACCGGCATCCCCAAGGGCGTGGTGCGCGACAATGGCGGCCACATGGTCGCGCTGAAATGGTCGATGAAGAATCTCTACGGCATCGACGCCGGCGAAGTGTGGTGGTGCGCCTCCGATATCGGCTGGGTGGTCGGGCACTCATATATCGTCTATGCGCCGCTCCTCCATGGCGCGACGTCGATCATGTATGAAGGCAAGCCGGTCGGCACGCCGGATGCCGGCGCCTTCTGGCGCGTCATCTCGGACCACAACGCCGTGGCCTTGTTCACCGCGCCGACCGCCTTTCGCGCCATCCGCAAGGAAGACCCGGACGCCAAGCTGCTCAAGCAGCACGAACTCAAGAAATTCCGAACGCTCTTTCTCGCCGGCGAGCGCGCCGATCCGCCGACCATCGAATGGGCGGAGGAGGTGCTTGGCGTGCCGGTGGTCGATCACTGGTGGCAGACGGAGACCGGCTGGTGCATCGCCGGCAATCCCGTCGGCCTCGGCCTGCTGCCGGTCAAGCACGGCTCGGCCACGGTGCCGATGCCGGGCTATCAGGTCGATGTGGTGGACGAGGCCTGCAAGCCGGTCGCGCCGAACAAGATCGGCTCCATCGTCATCAAGCTGCCGATGCCGCCCGGCGCTTTCCCGACCTTGTGGCAGAACGACGAGCGTTTCCGCGAGGCCTACCTCGCGGAATTCCCCGGCTACTACAAGACGGCCGACGCCGGCTACAAGGACGACGACGGCTATGTCTTCGTCATGGGCCGCACCGACGACATCATCAATGTCGCCGGCCACCGGCTTTCGACCGGCGGCATGGAGGAGGGGCTGGCCTCGCACAAGGATGTCGCCGAGTGCGCCGTGCTCGGCGTGCGCGATCAGTTGAAGGGCGAGGTGCCGTGCGGCTTCATCGTGCTCAAGGCCGGCGTCGATCGCGACCCGGCGGCGATCGAGAAGGAGATCGTGCAGCTCGTTCGCGACCGCATCGGCCCGGTGGCGGCGTTCAAGCTGGTGGTCACCGTGCAGCGCCTGCCCAAGACGCGTTCGGGCAAGATCTTGCGCGGTACCATGAAGAAGATCGCCGATGGCGACGAATGGTCGATGCCCGCGACCATCGACGACCCCGCCGTGCTCGGCGAAATTGGCGACGCGCTGAAGGGGCACGGGGTGGGCAACGGCGGCTAGGCGCAACGAGCCGCGATAACCGCGTCACGGCTGCGGAGCCTTGCGCAAAAACGCCAGGGTGATCCTTCGGTCCAACACCCGGTGCGGTCGTGCCCGGTTTGGCGCGACGCAGTTTTTTGTCGCGAAAGTAAAGAGGCGAAACCGCTCTTTAACAAACCGGATTATATGCTCGCATTGCAAATCGTGAATATATCCGGATACCGCAACGGTCGCGGACGCACGCGCCAGTCTTCGGCAGCCCCAGAAAGGAATAACGCCATGACCTTTGGTCTGCGCGCGCAACTCTACGCGATCGTCGGCGCCGTTATTGCAGGTCTGGTCGTGTTCGCGCTCGCCAGCATTGGTAAGCAGCAAGGCGCGCTGAGCGAGGTTCGTACGCAGTCGCTGCGCGAATTGGACGACGTCGCCTACGGCATCGTCGCGCAACAGTTCGAGCGGGCGAAGTCCGGCGTTGTCAGCGAAACGGTGGCCAAAGCCGAAGCGGCGCGCCGGGTCGGCGAACTGCGTTACAAGGGCGACAACTACTTCTGGATCAACGATCTGCATCCGAACATGGTCATGCATCCGGTGCGTCCCGATCTGAATGGCAAGGACGTCAGTGACCTTAAGGACTCGAACGGCATGGCGCTGTTTGTTGAGTTCGCCAATGTCGCGCGCAACGGCGGCGGCACGGTGAACTATCTCTGGCCGCGGCCCGGTTCCGACAAGCCGGTCAGCAAGAGCTCCTATGTGCAACTGTTCGCGCCGTGGGGTTGGGTGCTTGGCACCGGCGTCTATGTCGACGATATCGAAGCGATGGAATCCGGATTTCGCCTGCAAACCGCCGGTATCGGTCTTCTCATCGCGTTATGCGTCGGCGTCTTTGCCTGGTTCATGGCGCGAAGCCTCGGCAGGCGAATGGTGTCGCTGATGGCGGTCATTCGCGCCCAGGCCGCGGGCGACCTCTCGGCCATGTCGTACGATACCAAACGCACCGACGAGATCGGCGCCATTGCCCGCAGCGTCAATGAAATGGCAGCGCGGCTCCGCGAGACGATCGCCGCCATCGCCGCTGCAACGCGTGAGTTCGGCAATGCGTCGTCCGAAATCGCCGCCGGCACCACCGATCTGTCCGAACGTACTGAGGACCAGGCCGCCAGCCTCGAAGAAACGTCGGCGTCGATGGAGGAGATCTCCGCCACCATCCGGCAGAACTCAGCTTATGCGCATACAGCCAACAAATCGGCAGCGGAAGCCCGTTCGGTCGCCGAGCGCGGCGGTGAAGTGGCGCGCCAAGCCGTGACCGCGATGGCCAAGATCGAGGATTCGTCGCGCAAGATTTCCGATATCATCGGCATCATCGATGAAATTTCGCGACAAACCAATCTGCTGGCCCTGAACGCCGCGGTGGAAGCGGCGCGCGCCGGCGAAGCCGGCCGTGGCTTTGCCGTGGTCGCCGCGGAGGTCCGCAGCCTCGCGCAGCGTTCGTCGCAGGCCGCCAGGGACATCAAGGAACTGATCACGAACTCATCGGGTCAGGTGCAGGAAGGCGTCGAACTGGTCAATCGCGCCGGTGTCTCACTTGGCGAGATTATCGCCGCGATGAAGAACGTCACCGACGCGGTCGCCGATATCGCCAACGCCAGCACCGAGCAGGCGGGCGGCGTCGAACAGATTGGCAAGGCGTTGACGCAGCTTGACGCCGCCACGCAACAGAATTCTGCGCTGGTCGAAGAAAACGCCGCGACCGCCAAGGCGCTTGAGGACCAGGTCAAATCGATCGATCAGCACATTGCCTATTTCAAGTTCGGCGGTGACGCGGCGCCGGCTGAGGCGAAGACGCCGCGCCACGCCCATTCGCATGGCACCGGCAGGCCGTCTTCCTCCAGACCGTCGATGTGGAAACGAACGGCATCTCGGACTTCCGTTTCGACGATCGCGACGGTTTCGCCCGTCGCGACGCAGCCGGGAAGGTCCGGCACATAAGCCGAATAATTTCCATCGGATTTTTCGATGGCAAGCACCGCGCGGCTCCCCTTGAGCCTACTTGCCTGGGGATGGGACCGCTTGATGTCCTCAGGCGTCCGCCATTGCGCGGCACTGGCGATTTCCAGCCAGACGTCGAACTGCGCCCGCGCCGCCGCCAGGCCTTTATGGCCAGCGCGGGCATGAATTCCAAAAATGGAAATGGCATGTACCGGTTGAGGTATAGAAATAAGTCCTAATTCTGGGGCGAGCCACCATTTGACATCGCCCCACGCGCCCGCGCACATACGCGCAACAATTTTCGTCATGCATTTGGCAACAAGGGTTCAGCCATGGACATCGTCGTCAAGGATTCGAACGGCACGCAGCTCACCGAGGGCGATACCGTCACCGTCATCAAGGACCTGAAGCTCAAGGGCTCGTCCACTGTCATCAAGCGCGGTACGGTGATCAAGAACATCCGATTCAACGGCAATGAAGACGAGATCGAGGGCCGCACCGACAAGGTGAAGGGCCTGGTGTTGCGCACCGAGTTCTTGCGCAAGTCCTGAGGGTCCAAACAAGAAAAACGGCCGGAGCGGTTGCTCCGGCCGTCGGTATTCCTGCCCGCGCGGGCGCGCGAGGCGCTTATTCCTCGTCTTCGTCGCGCTCGTTCTTGCCGCCGAGCTGCTTGAGCTTGGCGAACACGGCGGACACGTCCACGTCGCCGGACTTTTCCTTCTCCTCGGCCGCGGCGGCCGCGACTTCGGCTTCCTTGCGCGTGGTCTCGGCGGCCGGCAGCAGCGTCGCGCCGGACGCGGTCGGCAGCGGCTTTTCCTTGTTGGCGCGCGCGACTTCCATGTCGAGCTCGATCTGCGAGGTGAGGCCGAGCGTCACCGGGTCCATCGGCGCGAGGTTGGCGGCGTTCCAGTGCGTGCGGTCGCGGATCGCGGCGATGGTCGTCTTGGTGGTGCCGACCAGGCGCATGATCTGCGCGTCCTTGAGTTCGGGGTGGTTGCGCACCAGCCACAGGATCGCGTTCGGGCGGTCCTGGCGGCGCGACACCGGCGTGTAGCGCGGGCCCTTCTTGCCGCCGGTGGTGGTGCCGGTCAGCGGCACCTTGGGATCGACCAGCTTCAGCGAGGCCGACGGGTCGGCTTCGACGGCGGCGATCTGCTCGCGGGTGAGCTGGCCGGTGGCGACCGGGTCGAGGCCCTTGATGCCCTGGGCGGAATCGCCGTCGGCGATGGCTTTGACCTCAAGCGGGTGCAGCTTGCAGAATTCCGCGATCTGGTCGAACGACAGCGCGGTATTGTCCAGCAGCCACACGGCGGTGGCTTTGGGCATCAGGGGGGCTGCGCTGGCCATTAGGCAAATCTCCTCAAGCGCTCCGCCCGCAAATTCTTACGGGCCGGAACAAAAGATCATCGGCGATGATCGGGAAGTGGCCGGAATATAGGGGCATGGCGGCAAACGCGCAACCGTTCCGGCTTGACAGGAACGGGCGGCCAACCCCATGTCGGGTGGGCGAACTGGCGGTAAATGCCGGGTTTTTCCGAGGTTTCGATGGCGGTTCAGGGCGAAAATAGCGCAACCGGGGGTGCCGCAAGGCCGGCCCTCAAGGTGTTGCTGTGCTCCCCTCGCGGTTTCTGCGCCGGGGTGGTCCGGGCCATCGATTCGGTCGAGCAGGCCCTGAAAATCTACGGCCCGCCGGTCTATGTCCGGCACGAGATCGTCCACAACCGCTACGTGGTCGAAAGCTTGCGCGCCAAGGGCGCGATCTTCGTCGAGGAACTGGACGAGGTGCCGGAAGGCACCAAGGCCCCGGTGATTTTCTCAGCCCATGGCGTGCCGAAATCGGTCCCGGACGAGGCGGCGGGCCGCAACCTGTTCGCGCTCGATGCCACCTGTCCGCTGGTCACCAAGGTGCATCGCGAGGCCGAGATCCACCACAAGCGCGGCCGCGAGATCGTGCTGATCGGCCATGCTGGCCATCCGGAAGTCATCGGCACCATGGGCCAGTTGCCCCCCGGCGCCGTCAGCCTTGTCGAAACGCTTGAGGATGCCGACCGCTTTTCGCCGCGTGATGCCGCTTCGCTTGCTTACGTGACGCAGACGACGCTGTCGGTGCAGGACACCGCGGCCATCGTCGAGCGCCTCAAGCAGCGCTTCCCCGCCATTGTCGGCCCGCACAAGGAAGACATCTGCTACGCCACCACCAACCGGCAGGAGGCGGTGCAGCGCGTCGCCCCCGTTGTCGATGCCATGATCGTTGTCGGCGCGCCGAACTCGTCGAACTCGCAGCGCCTGCGCGAGGTCGCCGAGCGCGCCGGCTGCGCACATGCGGCGCTGGTGCAGCGCGCCGCCGATATCGACTGGAATGCGTTCGGCAACATCGCCCGCCTCGGTATCACCGCCGGCGCGTCGGCGCCGGAAATCCTGGTGGAGGAAATCATCGACGCCTTCGCCGCGCGTTACGACGTCAGCGTCGAGACCGTGTCGTCGGCCGAAGAGGGCGTGTTCTTCCCGCTGCCGCGGGCGCTGCGCGAAAACCAGGCGGCGGAGTAGGCGCGCATGGCCGTCTATACCGACGTCTCGACCGACGATCTCGCGCGCTTTCTCACCCGTTACGATATCGGCGAACTCTTGTCCTACAAGGGCATCGCCGAGGGCGTCGAGAATTCGAACTTCCTCGTTCACACCAGCAAGGGCTATTTCATCCTCACGCTGTACGAGAAGCGCGTGGCGGAAGGGGACCTGCCGTTCTTCATCGGCCTGATGGAGCATCTGGCCGCGCGCGGGCTCAATTGTCCGCAGCCGGTGAAGACGAAGGACGGCGCCGCGCTGGGTGTGCTGGCCGGCCGGCCGGCGGCGATCGTCACCTTCCTCGACGGGTTGTGGATCAGGAAGCCGGGTGTCGGCCATTGCGCCGCGGTCGGCGAAGCGTTGGCGAAGCTGCATCTGGCCGGCGGCGACTTCGCCATGAAGCGGCCGAACGCTTTGTCGGTGGAAAGCTGGCGGCCATTGTTCGAGCATGCCGGTCCGCGCGGCGATACGGTGCGGCCGGAGCTGTGCAACGAGATCGTCGGCGAACTCGACGTGCTGGAAAAATCCTGGCCGCGCGGTCTTCCGCAAGGCGTCATTCACGCCGATCTGTTTCCCGACAATGTGTTCTTTCTCGGCGATAGGCTCTCGGGCCTGATCGACTTCTATTTCGCCTGCACTGACACGCTCGTCTATGACGTGGCGATCTGTCTGAACTGCTGGTGCTTCGAGCCGGACCACTCCTTCAACGTCACCAAGGGCCGCGCGCTGCTGAAGGCGTATCAGGCGGTGCGGCCGCTCTCCAAAGCCGAATGCGACGCGCTGCCCGTGCTGGCGCGGGGCGCGGCGATGCGTTTCCTGTTGACGCGGCTTGTCGACTGGCTGGCGGTGCCTGAAGGCGCGCTGGTCAAGCCGAAGGATCCGCTTGAGTATTATCGCAAGCTGCGCTTCCACCAGTCGGTGACGAGCGCGCGTGATTACGGGCTGAATTAATGTCCGACCAGCGCGTCACCATTTACACCGACGGCGCCTGCTCGGGGAATCCGGGGCCGGGCGGCTGGGGCGCGATCCTCACGCTGGGTGAGACGCGCAAGGAAATCTTCGGCGGCGAAGCGCATACCACCAACAACCGCATGGAGCTGATGGCGGCGATCTCGGCGCTGGAGGCACTGAAGCGGCCTTGCACCGTCGATCTGCACACCGACAGCCAGTATCTGCGCAACGGCATCATGTCGTGGATACACGGCTGGAAGAAAAACGGCTGGAAGACCGCCGACAAAAAGCCGGTGAAGAACGTCGATCTGTGGCAGCGCCTCGACGACGCGCTCAAGCCGCACAAGGTGCATTGGCACTGGGTCAAGGGTCATGCCGGCCATCCGATGAACGAGCGCGCCGATGAACTGGCCCGCGAGGGCATTGTCGCCGCGCGGGCTGGCGCCAAGGGCGCGATGAGCAAGGCGTAGTTTGTGGCGGGTGATGACGGTGAGGGTTACGCCGCCCTTTTCTCCGACAAATTCTGTGCTCTCATTTTCTCAACTGATTCGTTCCCATGAGAGTTCCGAATGAGCTGGTTCCGCAATCATTACGTCTGCGTTGCCTGCGAAGGCCATTGGCTCGCCGAATCCGCCGAGGTGCAGGACGCCGATTGCCCGCATTGCCGCGCCTATGATGTCGTGCCGTATCGCAGCGATGACCTGACGCGCGTTGTCGTGCGCGCGCCGGCCGCCAAGGTGCGGGTAAAGGTCAAGGCGGCCTAGGCCGCCTAGGCCGCCTCGAACTGCAGCTTGGCCAGCCGCGCGTAGAGGCCGCCCGAGACTGAGAGCTGGGCGTGTGTGCCTTCCTCGACGATGCGGCCCCTATCGATCACCAGAATGCGGTCGCAGGACAGAACCGTCGCAAGGCGGTGCGCGATCACGATGCTGGTACGCTGCTGCATCAACTGTGTCAGCGCCTTCTGCACCAGCGTCTCGCTTTCGGCGTCGAGCGACGAGGTTGCCTCGTCCAGCAGCAGCAGCGGCGCGTCGCGCAGGATGGCGCGGGCAATCGCAATGCGCTGACGCTGGCCGCCGGACAGGGTGATGCCGCGTTCGCCAAGTGTGGTGTCGTAGCCCTGCGGCAGCCGCGCGATGAATTCGGCGGCGTGCGCCGCTTCCGCCGCGCGCCTCACCGCATCGTCGCCGGCATCCGGATTGCCGAAGCGGATGTTGTCGGCGACGCTGGAGGCGAAAACCACGGGGTCTTGTGGCACCAGGGCGGCGCGCTGGCGCAAGGCCGCCGGATCGGCCTGGCGCAGATCGACGCCATCGAAGCGCACACGGCCGCTTGCCGGATCGTAGAAGCGCAGGATGAGATGAAAAATCGTACTCTTGCCGGCACCTGACGGTCCGACCAGCGCGAGGCGCTCGCCCGGTTTCACGTCGAACGACAATCCATCCAGCACGAACGTTTCAGGCCGCGTCGGATAGGCGAAGCGCACGTTGTCGAACGCCACTGCGCCGCGCGCCGGCACCGGCATCGCGACCGGACTTGCCGGCGTCTCGATCTCCGGCTCGACATCGAGAATCTCGAACAGCCGTTCGGCCGCACCGGAGGCCTGCGAGATCTCTCCCCACACCTGGCTGAGTTCGCCGAGGCCGCCGGCGGCGAACACGGCATACAGAACGAACTGGCCGAGCCGGCCCGCCGTAATGTCGCCGGCCAGCACATCCTGCGCGCCGACCCACAGCACCAGTACGACGCTGGCGAAAACCAGAAAGATGGCGATGGCGGTCAGCACCGAGCGCGCCCGCGTCACGCTGCGCGCGGCGCCATAGGCGTCTTCGACCGCTGCCGTGAAGCGGTGCTTCGCCATCGTCTCGTTGGTGAAGGCCTGCAGGATGCGGATGGCGCCGATCAGTTCGCTGGCGTAGCTCGACGCTTCGGCGAGCCTGTCCTGCGCCTGACGGCCTTTCTTGCGCACCGCGCGGCCATAGCCGACCAGCGGCAGCACGATGATGGGAATGGCGCCGAGCACGAACAGCGACAGGCGCGGCGAGGTCACCACCATCATGGTCGCGCCGCCGAAAAACAGAACGAGGTTGCGCAGCGCGATCGACACCGAGGCGCCGACAGCGGATTTGATCTGCGTGGTGTCGGCGGTGAGGCGCGAGATCATCTCGCCGGTCTTGGCCGTATCGAAGAAACCGGGCGACAGGCGCGTCAGATGCGCGAAGACGTCGGCGCGCAGATCGGCGACGATGCGCTCGCCGAGCGTGGTGACGAGGTAATAACGCAGCGCGCTGGACACGGCGAGCACGCCGACCACAGCGATGAGGACACTGAAGTAGGAGTTGATGAGCTCGGCCGCCTGCGCTGTGAAGCCGAAGTCGATCATGCGGCGAACCGCGACCGGCACGACCAGCGTCGTGAGGGCCGCGACGATCAGCGCGACCAGGGCGGCCAGCGCCCGGCCGCGGTAGCGCACGATATAGGGCAGGAGCCGCCGCAGCGGTTTGACGTTGACCTTTCCGCCGGCAGCCGGGGCGCCCGGCTGTGGCACTCCCAAACCCCTGCCTTCACTGGCAAAACTCATGCGACGCGCCGCCTTTTCCGCTATTTCCGGGGTCCCGGCGCCTCGCCCGGGCGTCAGAGGGTACTCCTTAGGGCGGACCATGCCCCGGGGCCTTGTCCTGGGTCAATTCCAGCGGCTTGCCGCAGCCTGTGCGCTCATGTATAGAGCCCGCAAATCCAAGACCTTTTGACGAATTTTCGGGTCGCCCGACCGGCCCGACCCTAGCTCGATGGAACCATAGCGATGAAGGCCGAAATCCACCCCGACTACCACACCATCAAGATCGTGATGACCGATGGCAGCGAGTTCACCACCCGCTCCACCTGGGGCAAGGAAGGGGACACGATGAACCTCGACATCGATCCGAAGTCCCATCCGGCCTGGACCGGTGGTTCGGCGCAGATCATGGATCGCGCCGGCCGCGTGTCGCGCTTCCAGAAGAAGTTCTCGGGCTTCCTCAAGGACGACAAGAAGTAAGCGATTTCCGCGCCTTATCCGGCGCGATCGGAATACGAAAAACCCCGGGGTCAGGCCCCGGGGTTTTTTGTTTGGTTGGGGTGTCGTCCCCGTGAAGGCGGGGACCCAACCCTGTCCGATGGTTGAGAAATGCCGGATCGTCCGCCTTCGCGGACGATGACGAGGGGCTACGCGCTTTCGCGGCCGAACGCGGCCTTTAGCAAACCGAGCTGATGCTCGACCGGATTGATCGACGGCGCCTGCTCGGCCGGCACGGTGTGAATGTTCTGATCGAGCCGGCGGACCTGAACGCGCAGTTTCTGCGCGCGGTCGATGAGGTCGCGAAGCTGCTGCGGCAGAATCTCGACATTGTTCGGATCGTGATTGTCGAGCGCGGACAGCTTGACCTTGGTTTTTTCCTTGTTGGCCTGGGCGAGCGACATCTCGCCTTCCTTCACGGCGCGGTGCAGCAGCAGCCAGGAGGCGATCTGCATCAGCCGCGTGGTCAGCCGCATGCTTTCGGTGGCGTAGGCCAAGGCCGCGGCGCGGCCGAGCTGCTTGGATTCGGCGCGGCCCGGACCGTCGAGATAGGTCGCGGTTTCCTCGACCAGCGCCATGCCGCCGCGAAACAGATCGGAGAAGGCCTGAGAATTCGCCAACCGCTCGCCAAAGGCCACCGGTTCATGCGGGTTAACCATGCTGTACTCGGACATACGCTACGCCTCACCAAAACTCTAACCGCGCCGCTTGTGATTATTATTGCGGCTCGTGCCGTTACCGGACCTGTGTCGAAAACGTCAACGCGGCCGGGCGTCGTTTACGATTGAGTAAGGATGCGCGCGGCCGGCCGTTCTGTCCATATCCTCGGCCGGCAAACCTTGCGACATAGTTGCCGCGATCGCGGAAACCACAGCCCAGATCGGACCTTTGCGTCAAAACGGCACATTGGCCGCGAACAAATATAAAACAGCCGACAAAAAAGGAGCCGCCGTTGCCGGCGGCTCAAGTTCGATAACAGGGAGGCGTCAAACAGAGTGGACAGGAGCCACTCAAGGTCCATGAAGATGGACAGTTATTAGTAATAGCCGAGAAAGCTTAATGCCGTCTTAAGTTGTGAATTGCAGGTGTCGCTTAATCATTGCGACAACGCATCAGCGTACCACCCGCGTTAACCATATCAGCGTTTAAAGAACTGATCGGCGGCGGCGCGCTTGGCGTGCTTCTGGGCCCTGTCGGCTTCGAGCCGTTTTATTTCTTCCTGCAGCAGGCCGATCCGCGCCGCAATCTCATCGACCGACAGCAGGCTGAGATCCTGCCCGATCTCATGGGCGATTTTCTTTTTCGGCCGGTCGTCTTCGTCGAAAACTGCCATGTCGTCGTCCTCCCGCGGCGCGAAACTACCTCCCGAGGGGCGGGTTGTCACATCCCGGCGCGCTGCCTACACAGGGGCCGGTCCCGTTATGAAAGGCCTTTGCCATGCCCGCGTTACCCACCCGCATGACCGTCATCGGTATCAAGGAACCCGGCGGTCCGGAGGTGCTGGTCCCCGAGCAGCGCGACGTGCCGGAACTCGCGGCCGATGAGGTGCTGATCAAGGTCGCGGCTGCAGGCGTCAACCGGCCTGACGTCATGCAGCGCAAGGGCCTCTATCCGCCGCCGCCGGGCGCGCCGGATATTCCGGGCCTGGAGGTCGCTGGTGAACTGGCCGCCGTCGGCTCCGCCGTCAAACGCTGGAAGGCCGGCGACCGCGTTATGGCGCTGGTGGTTGGGGGCGGCTACGCCGAATACTGCAAGGCGCATGTTTCGCACATTCTCGCGGTGAGCGGGCTGCCGATGGTGGAGGCGGCCGCGGTGCCGGAGACCTTCTTCACCGTCTGGCACAACGTGTTCGAACGCGGCGCCCTGAAGGAGGGCGAGACGTTGCTGGTGCATGGCGGTTCGTCCGGCATCGGCACCACGGCGATTCAACTCGCCAAGCATTTCGGCGCTAAAGTGATCGTCACCGCCGGCTCCGAGGACAAGTGCGAGGCCTGCCTCAAGCTCGGCGCGGATGTCGCCATCAATTACAAGACCCAGGACTTCGTCGCCGAGGTGAAGAAGGCAACCGAAAAGAAGGGCGCCGAGGTCATTCTCGATATGGTCGGCGGCGACTACATCGAACGGAATTACGAGGCGGCCAGCGTTGAGGGCCGCATCGTGCAGATCGCGTTCCAAGGCTCGCCGAAGGCGACCGTCGATTTCCGCCGCATCATGCTCAAGCGGCTGCACCACACCGGATCGACCCTGCGCTCGCGCTCGGTCGCCGACAAGGGCGCCATCCGCGATGCCATCGAGATGCGCGTCCTGCCGATTCTGGCCGCCGGCACCGTGAAACCGGTCATCTTCAGAACCTTCCCCCTCAAGGAGGCGGCCGCCGCACACGCCTTGATGGAATCCAGCGCCCATATTGGCAAGGTCGTGCTGACCGCCTGACATCGGGTCCGCCAAAGCCGGGGAAAACCCCGGCGGCGGGGCTTAACCCACGAAAATACCGTATGTTTTGGCGTTAAGCCTATTCGCTGCCACATTCTACGGGCATCCGTAAAAGCTTGCCGGGGGGCCTCTTGGCCCGCTACTCATCATGGCGGGGCGCCCAGCGGGAAATCGTCTGGTCGAAAAACGGGTTCAGGTGTTGAAAGCTGCCGTGCATGGACTGTTGAGTGCGCTCGTCCTCGCCGCAGCTTTGCTGGCGAGTGTCGCCGCGCATGCCGTGGAAGCGGTCAATGTCCGTCTCGACACCCCGGCCATCGACCTCACCGCTGCGACGCAGCGCCAGCGCACCGAGAACGACCGCATCCAGGTCTCCACCGCGCCCGGCGCCGACGGCATCGTGCGCCGCATCGAAGTGCGCGCCCGCGAAGCCAACACCAACTGGGCGGTGTTCGCGCTCACCAATAATTCCGACGAGCAAATCGATCGGCTGATCGTCGTACCGCACTATCGCATGGTCGGCTCGGGCCTGATCTGGCCGGACCTCGGGCTGTCGCGCATCGCGGGCATTACGCCATCGTCGGGCGATCGGCCGGTCCGGCAGGAGAGCAATGCCGCCGACATCTTCCGCGTCACGCTCGATCCGGGCACGGTCATCACTTTCGTCGCCGAATTGCGCACCGGAAATCTGCCGCAGATCTATCTGTGGGAGCCGGACGCCTACAAGGACAAGGTCAACTCCTTCACGCTCTATCAGGGCATCGTCATCGGCATTGCCGGTCTGCTCGCGCTGTTCCTGACCATCCTGTTCGTGGTGAAGGGCTCGGTGATGTTCCCGGCGGCCGCCGCGCTCGGCTGGGCGGTGCTGATCTATATCGGCATCGATTTCGGTTTTTGGGGCAAAGTGTTCGACATGTCGGCCGGGGCGGAGCGCGTCTGGCGCGCCTGCGGCGAGGCGATCCTGTCGGCAACCTTGCTGGTTTTCCTGTTCGCCTATCTCAACCTGTCGCGATGGCATGTGCGCTACGCCCATATCACCATCGCCTGGCTGGCCGCGCTGGCCGCGCTGGTCGCGGTCGCGGTGTTCGATCCGGCGGTCGCCTCCGGCATTGCCCGTATCTCGCTGGCGCTGATCGCCGTGTTCGGCCTGGCGCTGGTGATCTATCTCTCGACGCACGGCTTTGACCGCGCCGTGCTGTTGATCCCGACCTGGATATTGCTGGTGGTATGGACTTTCGCCGCCGGCCTCGCCGTCGTCGGCATGGTGCAGAACGACATCGTCGGGCCGGCGCTGCTCGGCGGCCTGGTGCTGATCGTGATGCTGATCGGCTTCACCGTGATGCAGCACGCTTTCGCCGGCGGCATCACCCACGGCATCGTCTCCGATGTCGAGCGCCGCGCTCTGGCGCTGACCGGCGCCGGCGACATGATCTGGGACTGGGACGTATCCGCCGACAAGGTGTTCACCAGCCCCGAGACCGAACACACTCTGGGCCTCAAGCGCGGCGCCCTCGAAGGGCCGGCCGCGAGCTGGCTCGAATTCCTGCATTCGCTGGACCGCGACCGTTTTCGCGCTTCGCTCGACAGCGTGCTGGAGCAGCGCCGCGGCCGTCTTTCGCAGGACTTCCGCCTGCGCTCCGCCGACGGCCATTATTTCTGGTTCACGCTGAAGGCGCGGCCGGTCGTCGGCTCCGACGGCGAAGTGGTGCGTGTCGTCGGCACATTGACCGACGTGACCGACTTCAAGAACGCGGAGGAGCGTCTGCTGTTCGATGCCGTGCACGACAACCTGACCGGCCTGCCGAACCGCGAGCTATTTATCGACCGCATGGAGGCAGCCTTCGCCTTCGCGCGCTCGGACACCAACATCCGGCCGTCGATCATCGTAATCGACCTCGATCGCTTCAAGCAGGTCAACGACTCGGTCGGAATCGCGGTCGGCGACTCGATCCTGCTGACCATTGCGCGCCGCCTCGGCCGGGCGCTCAAGCCGCAGGATACCTTGGCCCGCCTGTCGGGCGATCAGTTCGCCATCATCCTGCTGTCGGAGAAGGAGCCGGCGCGGATCGTCTCCTTCGCCGAAACATTGCGCCGAGCGCTGCGCGCGCCGATCGCGTTCAACGACCGTGAAATCTTCCTCACCGCCTCGATCGGTCTGGCGCTGGCCGAGGGCGCGCCGCATCGCACCGAGGAAGTGCTCAAGGATGCAGAGCTGGCGATGTATTACGCCAAGCGCATCGGCGGCGACCGCATCGAGATCTTCAAGCCGGCGATGCGCGCGCGCAAGACCGACCGGCTCACTCTGGAATCCGAACTGCGCCGCGCCATCGAACGCCAGGAAATCAAGGTGCTGTTCCAGCCGATCGTGCGGCTGGAAGACCGCGCCATTGCCGGCTTCGAGGCGCTCGCGCGCTGGGACCATCCGAAGATGGGGCGGCTGTCGCCCGCCGAATTCATTTCCATCGCCGAGGAAATCGGGCTGATCGTCGATCTCGGCCTGTTCGTCCTCGACCACACCGCCAAGCAACTGGCGCGCTGGCAGGCCGAACTGCCGCGCGGCCACGAGCCGGTGTTCGCTTCCGTCAACGTGTCGTCGCGGCAGTTGCTGCGTCACGATCTGATCCAGGATCTGCGCGGCGTTCTCTCGCGCACCCCGATCACGCGCGGCACGCTCAAGCTCGAGATCACCGAGAGCCTGGTGATGGAGAACCCCGAGCATGCCGCGCAGATGCTGACCCGCATCAAGGAGCTCGGGGCAGGGTTGTCGCTCGACGATTTCGGCACCGGACATTCGTCGCTGGCCTATCTGCAGCGCTTCCCGTTCGACACCATCAAGATCGATCAGTCCTTCGTTCGCACCACGTCGCGCGGCACCCGTCCCGTGATCCTGCGCTCGATCATTGCGCTGGCCCACGATCTCGGCATGGAAGTGGTCGCGGAGGGCGCCGAGACCGACAGCGATGCCGTCGAGCTCTACCAGATGGGCTGCGAATACGCGCAGGGCTTCGCTTTCGGCGAGCCGATGACCACCGACGAGGCGCTGGCGCTGCTGCTGGAAAAACCGGCGCGTCCGCGCACGCTGCAGATCGCGTCGGAATAAACCGGCGCTTCGCGTCCTCAGGCGTGGCCGGCTTCGTTCGACAGGAAGCTCAAATCGATGCCGATCTTGCGCAGCGCCTTGTTGTATTTGGCGCCGGTGTCCACACCAAAGATCAATTCGCTGTCGGCGGCGCAGTGCAGCCAGCCGTTCTGCTGGATTTCCTGCTCGAGCTGGCCCGGCGCCCAGCCGGCATAGCCCAATGCGAGGATCGCGCTCTCGGGGCCCTGGCCGTGGGCGATGGCCTTGAGGATGTCGAGCGTCGCGGTAAGACACACGCCTTCGTCGATCGGCAGCGTCGAGTTCTCGATAAAGAAATCGGCCGAGTGCAGCACGAAGCCGCGGCCGGTTTCGACCGGGCCGCCCTTGAGCACCTTCACGTCGCCGGCCTCTTCGGGCAACTGGATGCGCTCGCTGGCCGGTATCACCTCGAGCTGCACCAGCAGGTCCGGAAACTTGATATTGGCGGCCGGCTGGTTGACGACGATGCCCATGGCGCCTTCGCTCGAATGCGCGCACACGTAAATCACGGCACGCGAGAAGCGCTCGTCGGTCATGGTCGGCATCGCGATCAGCATCTGGCCGTCGAGATAGCCGCGCGAGGCCGGCGTCGCCGACGCCGTGGAGCGGCGCGACGTCTTCGTCTTCGGTGCGGATTTGGTCGGGCGAGGCGCTGGCATGGTCAAAGGTTACCCGATCGGTCCGGCTTTGCAAACGAACGCGGGGCTCGCCGCGCGACCGCGTGACGTTCGAATCTGTGCGTCAATTGTGGCAAAATGGCCGCGGTACGAGTGCTCATAAGATGCTCACGGCGGCTCACGATGAATTCAGTGGCACGGCCCATGGGCCGCGATTAGACCTGTGCGCATGAAAATCCGTCGTTACATCCTGGCGGGCGTTGCCGCCGCCGCGGTTTCGGCCGTGTCCCCTTCGGCGCAGGCCGCCGACGCCTCGACCTGGAGTCAGGACATCAAATCGGCGGTCCGGCTGATCGCCGGCGCCAATGAGAAAGATGCCAAGGGCGCGCCGCTGCGCGCCGGTATCGAAATCAAGATGGAGCGGGGCTGGCACACCTACTGGCGCTATCCGGGCGACTCCGGCGTGCCGCCGCGCTTCTCCTTCGCCGGCTCCGACAATATCAAGGCGGCGACGGTGCGCTTTCCCGCGCCGCTTCTGTTCAGCGACGGCGGCGGGCAGTCGATCGGCTACAATGACAGCGTGATCTTCCCGGTCACCATCGTGCCGATCGATCCGGCCAAGCCCGTCGTCGCGCGGCTCAAGATCGAATACGCCGTGTGCGAGAAGCTGTGCGTGCCGGCCGAGGGCAAGGCCGAGTTGCCGATCGGCGCCGCGCCGAGCACGCAGGACAGCGCGCTGAAGGCCGCCGAAGCGCGCGTGCCGCAGAAGGCCGACGCCACCGCGCTCGGCCTGTCGCTGCGCCGGGTCAACGATGCCGCCAAGCCGCTGGTCGCGGTCGATCTCAAGGCGGGCGGCGATGCGCCGATGCAGATTTTCGCCGAAGGCCCGTCGCCGGAATGGGCCTTGCCCATCCCGAAGCCGGCACAGGGCGCGCCGGCCGGGCGCCGGCATTTCGGTTTCGAGCTGGACGGCCTGCCGCCGGGGGCCGACCCGAAGAAGCCTTACGACCTCACCTTCACCGTGGTGGAGGGCGACCGCGCCTATGAGGTGACGGCGCGCCTCGACTGAGCGGCGGCACGAACCGGTTTCCACTTCGCCGGAAAATGCATTAGGTTCCGCCCCGGTATCGCAATAACCCGTTCTGCCAAAGCCGAGAGGAAACCCATGGCCATCAAGGTCGGTGACAAGCTGCCTGCTGCGACGTTCCGCGTGATGACGAGCGAGGGGCCCAAGCCCCGGACCACCGACGAGGTGTTCAAGGGCAAGAAGGTGGCGCTGTTCGCCGTGCCCGGCGCCTTCACGCCGACCTGCTCGAACCTGCACATGCCGAGCTTCCTCAACAACCTCGCCAACTTCAAGGCCAAGGGCGCCGAAGTGGCCGTCGTGTCCGTCAACGATCCCTTCGTGATGAAGGCCTGGGCCGAGAAGTCGGGCGGCGACGGCAAGATCGAGTATCTCGCCGACGGCAGCGCCGAATTCACCAAGGCCATCGGCATGGAATTCGACGGCGCCATGCCGGTGCTCGGCATCCGCTCCAAGCGTTATTCGATGCTGGTCGAGGACGGCACCGTGAAGGCGCTCAATGTCGAAGACGCGCCCGGCAAATGCGAACTGACCAGCGGCGACGCGCTGCTCAAGCAGATGTAAGCGCGCGCTTTCATCGCGAATAATGCCGTCATGGCCGGGCCGCCCGCAGGGCGAGACCCGGCCATCGCGTTTCTGGCGCGTCCTCACAATTTTGTGACTCTCCGGACCCGGCGTTCCGCCGCCGCGTTTGCTCGGTGGAAGCATCGCAAGCCATGCGAGGCCAACTGCGAGACGGAGCGGACGAATGCGTTTTTCACCGGCTTTGTGCATTGGTGTGACGTTGCTGTTGTGCGCCGGCGGCGCGGCTTCGGCGCAGAGTCGTGGCGACAAGGACGCCAAGGTCGGCGTCGGCATGATCTGCGACAGCCAGGCGCAGGCGGCGCGTTTTCTCGAACTGCGCGCCACCGGCCGGTCTCCCGATCAGGCCATGGCGGCCGTGAACAAGGAAGCGCATAATGCCAAGGCTTGCGGACTCGCGGCGATCGCCTTCACCCAGGACGGAACCGTCGATTCCAAGTCCGTCGATAACCAGCTCGTTCAGGTCGTGCGCATTCGCATTCTGGCCGGCTACACCGGCGCGGCCTGGCAGCCGATGAAGGACTTCGTGCAGTACGCCATTCTCGAGGCCGAAGGGATCGAGATCTGAGGGCATCCTGATCTCCGCGAGCGACGTACAGGCGTGATTCATCGCCCGTATTCTTTACCGGCCCCGGGCAGGCCGCATTTCCGAACCTTCATTCCAGCCCCTTCGATAAAACGAGGGCGCGCGGAACGCCGGGGCCCGAACAGCCCCGCAGCCTCGTGTGATGTGTGAGTTAGATTCACACGAGTTCGTCACCACGGAATTGCCGAGCCTTCGGCGTTCCGCACGCGGTGTTTTTCGGCTTGCTCCGCTCGACCCCCGGTGGACGAACCATTGCTATCCACCGCTCCGAGGCTTTCCTGCGCGGGCGGGGTGGCTTCCTGACCCCGGCTTTGCCGCGATCTTGTGGATCGAGACGCCACCGGCG
>JAFIGS010000014.1 GCA_017849615.1 Pseudolabrys sp.
ACGGCTACCCGCGGCCTCCCGGGAGCGGGGTTACGAGCCCCGCCCGCAGGCGCCACATCCTGCCCCGTCATCAAGACGTCTCTAGATGACGTCCCCGGCCGGGCCGGACGGATGAAGCCTATCCTATCGTAGGAATAACAGTCAAGGACTATTTTCTACTGTCATTCCGGGGCGGCCTGAAAGCGCGAACCCGGAATCCAGACCAAGCGCAGAGCGTGCCGCTGGATTCCGGGTTCGCTCGCTAAAGCGAGCGCCCCGGAATGACCGAGAAAGGAGATGCCGGAACGGCTAGCCCGCCGCGCGGCCGAAGCGGTCGTCCAGCGCATAGCCGGCGCCGCGCACGGTGCGGATCGGGTCGGCCTGCTGGCCGCGGTTGATGGCCTTGCGCAGCCGGCCGACGTGAACGTCCACGGTGCGCTCGTCGATATAGATGTCGGAGCCCCAGACACCGTCGAGCAACTGCTCGCGCGAGAACACGCGGCCGGGCCGCTCCATCAGGAACTCGAGCAGGCGATACTCCGTCGGCCCCAGATCGACCGCCTTGCCGCTGCGCGACACGCGCTTCTTGTCGCGATCGAGTTCGATGTCGCCGATGTTGAGTACGGTGGCGACGCGGTCGGGGTGGGCGCGGCGCAGCAGCGCGCGCACCCGCGCCAGCAATTCCGGCACCGAGAACGGCTTGACGATGTAATCGTCGGCGCCGGTGGCGAGGCCGCGGATCTTTTCGCTCTCCTCGCCGCGCGCCGTCAGCATGATGATCGGCAGGCTCTGCGTTTCCGGCCGCGCGCGCAGCCGCCGGCACAATTCGATGCCGGACAGGCCGGGCAGCATCCAGTCGAGCACCACGAGATCCGGCACGCGCTCCTTCAGCTTGGTGTCGGCGTCGTCGCCGCGCGCCGCGGTCTCGACGTCGTAACCTTCCTTTTCCAGATTGTAGACCAGGAGCATCGTGAGAGGCTCCTCGTCTTCGACGATCAGGATTCGCGCGCTCATAAGTCAGCGGCCCTTCAGACGTTGGTCCCGGCCAGCGCGGATATTTCGGTCTCGCCCTTGGGCCGGCGTTCGGTGATCGGCGCGCCACCCACGATGTAGTGGACGGTCTCCGCGATGTTGGTGGCGTGATCGCCCATGCGCTCGATGTTCTTGGCGCAGAACATCAGATGAATGCAGAAGGTGATGTTGCGCGGATCTTCCATCATGTAGGTGAGGAGTTCGCGGAACACCGACGTGCACACGGCGTCGATTTCCTCGTCGCCGCGCCACACCGCCATGGCCTTGGCGTCGTCGCGCCGGGCATAGGCATCGAGCACCGCCTTGAGCTGGCCGAGCACGAGATCGGTCATGTGCTCGACGCCGCGGATCAGCTTCGGCGGCGGAAATTCGGCGTTGAGCGCGATGACGCGCTTGGCGATGTTCTTGGCCAGATCGCCGACGCGCTCGAGGTCGTTGGCGAGGCGCAGCGCGCCGACGATTTCGCGCAGGTCCACCGCCATGGGCTGGCGGCGGGCGATGGTGAGCACCGACCGTTCCTCGATCTCGCGTTGCAGGACGTCGATGGCGTTGTCCGAGTCGGTGACACGCTGCGCCATGTTGGTGTCGCGCTTGGCCAGGGCATCCACCGCATCGGCGACCTGCTTCTCGGCGAGGCCGCCCATCTCGGCGACCATCCGGGACAGTTCCTGGAGGTCGATATCGAAGGCCTTGGCGGTATGCTGCTCGTTCATGATCATGATCCTTCCCTTGCGGGCGCGGCCTAGCCGAAGCGGCCGGTGATGTAGTCCTGGGTGCGGCGATCGTTCGGCGCGGTGAAGATCTTGGTCGTCTCACCGTATTCGACCAGTTCGCCGAGATACATGAAGGCGGTGAAGTCGGAGACGCGCGCCGCCTGCTGCATGTTATGGGTGACGATGGCGATGGTGTAATCTTCCTTGAGCTCGTCGATCAGCTCTTCGATCTTCGCGGTGGAGATCGGATCTAGCGCCGAGCACGGCTCGTCGAACAGGATGACTTCGGGACGCACGGCAACGGTGCGGGCGATGCACAGGCGCTGCTGCTGGCCGCCCGACAGCGACTGGCCGTTGGCGCCGAGCTTGTCCTTGACCTCGTTCCACAGGGCGGCGCGCTCGAGCGCGTGCTGGACGCGGCCGTCGAGCTCGGACTTCGGCAGCTTCTCGTAGAGGCGGATGCCGAAGGCGATGTTCTCGTAGATGGTCATCGGGAACGGCGTCGGCTTCTGGAACACCATGCCGACCTTGGCGCGCAGCAGGTTGAGGTCCTGCGACGGCGACAGGATGTTGTCGTGATCGAGCTGGACCGTGCCGGTGGCGCGCTGGTTCGGATAGAGGTCGTACATGCGGTTGAGAACGCGCAGCAAGGTGGACTTGCCGCAGCCCGACGGCCCGATGAAGGCCGTGACCTTGCCGTGATACAGCGCCACGTTGATGGTCTTGAGCGCGCGGTGATCGCCGTAGAAGAAGTCGAGATTCCGCACGCTGATCTTTTCGGTCAGGCCGTCGGCCGAGGTCACGGTGCTGGTGACGGTCGGAACAGTGAAATTGGCCATTGTCATTGTGATTTACTCTGCGAAGCGAGGGCGCGGGCAACGATACTCAAGGTCAGAACCGACAAGGTGATGATGAGCGCGCCGGTCCAGGCGAGTTCCTGCCAGTCCTTGTAGGGGCTGAGCGCGAACTGGAAGATGACGACCGGCAGGCTCGCCATCGGCGCGTTCATGTTGGTGCTCCAGAACTGGTTGTTCAGCGCGGTGAACAGCAGCGGCGCGGTTTCGCCGGAGATGCGCGCCACCGCCAGCAGCACGCCGGTGATCATGCCGGCGCGGGCGGCACGGTAGGCGACCTTCTGGATCATCAGCGCGCGCGGCAGGCCGATCGAGGCCGCGGCCTCGCGCAACGTGTCGGGCACCAGGATCAGCATGTCCTCGGTGGTGCGCACCACCACCGGCACCACGATGACGGCGAGCGCGATGGCGCCGGCCCAGGCCGAAAAGTGGCCCATCTGCGCGACCATGATCTCGTAGATGAACAGGCCGATGACGATCGAGGGCGCCGACAGGAGAATATCGTTGATGAAGCGGACGACGGCCGAGAGTTTGTCGTAACGGCCGTACTCCGCCATGTAGGTGCCGGCGAGAATGCCGAGCGGCGTACCGATGATCACGGCAATGCCGGTCATCACGATGCTGCCGAGGATCGGGTTGAGCAGGCCGCCCGCCGCGCCGGGCGGCGGCGTCATTTCGGTGAACACGCGCAGCGACAGGCCGCTGAAGCCGTTCCACAGCAGCACGGCGAGGATGAGCACCAGCCAGGTCAGGCCGAAGGCGGTGGCGGCATAGGCCAGGGCCATGGCGATGCCGTTCCGGCGCCGGCGCTGCGCGTAAAGCGGACTTTTCGCGCCAGATACGAGTGCCATGATCAGGCTCCGACGCGGGCGTTGAGGCGCATCAGCAGCAGACGCGCGCAGGCGAGCACGATGAAGGTGATCGCGAACAGGATGAGGCCGAGCAGGATCAGCGACGAGGTGTAGATCGGCTCGACGGCTTCGGTGAATTCGTTCGCGATGGTCGCCGAGATGGTGGTGCCCGGCGCCATGATCGAAGCGGAGATGCGGTGCGCGTTGCCGATGACGAAGGTGACCGCCATGGTCTCGCCGAGCGCGCGGCCGAGGCCGAGCATGACGCCGCCGATGACGCCGACGCGGGTGAACGGCAGCACGACATAGCGCGACACTTCCCAGGTGGTGCAGCCGAGGCCGTAGGCGGCCTCCTTCAGCACCGGCGGAACGGCCGAGAACACATCGCGCGAAATCGACGTGATGAAGGGCAGCACCATGATCGCCAGGATGAGCCCGGCGGTGAGCACGCCGATGCCGTAGGGGGGGCCGGCGAACAGGCCGCCGATGCCGGGCACGTTGCCGAGCGTGTTGATCAGGAAAGGCTGCACGTGCTGCTGCAGGAAAGGCGCGAACACGAACAGGCCCCAGATGCCGTAGATGATCGAGGGAATGCCGGCGAGGAGTTCGATGGCGATGCCGATCGGACGGCGCAGAAACATCGGGCACAATTCGGTGAGGAACAGCGCGATGAACAGGCCGATCGGAACCGCGATGACCATGGCGATGATCGAGGTGACGATGGTGCCGTAGATCGGCGACAGCGCGCCGAACTGCTCGGTGACCGGGTTCCAGCTTTCGGTGACCAGGAAGCCGAAGCCGAATTTGCCGATGGCTTCCAGCGAGCCCCAGACCAGCGAGACGATGATGCCGCCGAGGATCAGGAGGACCGCGATGGCCGCGCCGCGCGTCAGCCAGCGAAAGCCGATATCGGTCATTCGCAGTTTTTGCAGAACCTTGCCGCGGTCGGCCACTTCCGCGACCGCTATATTACCGCCTTGCAACGCGACATCCGCCACAGGTTGCCTCCCCCGGCTCTCCATTCCGACACGCTCCCGAAGCTGATGTTCCTGCGGGCAGCCGGTAGTCGATAAGCCGTCGGGCCATGAGCGAAGCCGTCAGGCCGGTTCCGGCCGCCACCTGCGATGATGGCCGGATACTAACGTGAAGAAGGAAGGGGCACCAGAACGGCGCCCCTTCCGAGCGATGTGGATCAGTTGGTGACGGCGTAGACCGGCTTGCCGCTGGCGTCGGTGACTTCCTTGGCCCAATAGGCCTCGATGTCCTTCACGACCTTATCCGGCATGCCGACATAGTGCAGCTCGTCGGCCATCTTGCCGCCGTTCTTGTAGCTCCAGTCGAAGAACTTGAGCGCTTCGGCGGCAGCCGTGGCGTCGGCCGGCTTCTTGTACATCAGGATCCAGGTCGCGGCCGTCATCGGCCAGGAGCTGTCGCCGGGCTGGTTGGCGAGGATCACGCCGTAGCCGGGCTGCGAATTCCAGTCGGCATTGGCGGCGGCGGCCTGGAAGGCTTCCGCGGTCGGGCCGACGTTCTTGCCGGCCTTGTTGATCATGTTGGTGTGGGTCAGGTTGTTCTGCAGCGCGTAGGCGTATTCGACGTAGCCGATCGCGCCCTTGGTGTTGGCGACGTTGTTGGCGACGCCTTCGTTGCCCTTGGCGCCGATGCCGACGGGCCACTGCAGGGCGGTGTTGACGCCGACCTTGGACTTCCACTCGGCGCTGGTCTCACCGAGGTAATAGGCGAAGTTGAAGGTGGTGCCCGAGCCGTCCGAGCGGTGCACGACGGCGATGGCCTGGTCGGGCAGCTTGACCTGCGCGTTCAGCTTGGCGATGGCCGGATCGTTCCACTTCTTGATGTCGCCCATGAAGATCCTGGCGAGGGTGGCGCCGTCGAGGACGACTTCGCCCGGCTTGACGCCGTCGACGTTGATGACCGGCACGATGCCGCCCATCACCATCGGGAACTGCACGAGGCCGCTTTCGTCGAGGTCCTTGCCGGTGAGCGGCGCATCGGACGCGCCGAAGGTCACGGTCTTGGCCTTGATCTGCTTGATGCCGCCGCCCGAGCCGATGGACTGATAGTTCAGACCCACGCCGGTCGCCTTCTTATAGGCGTCGGCCCACTTGGTGTAGATCGGATAGGGGAAGCTGGCGCCGGCACCCGAGATGTCGGCGGCGTTGGCCGGAAGCGAAACGGCGGCGGCCAGAAGGCCGGCGGCTGCCAGTACGGTCCAGTGTTTCAAGGAATCTCTCCATGTTTGCGGCAGACGGGACCACGACAGTCGCGATCCTCCTCGCGCCCGGTAATTGGGCGGCCGCTGTTGTTAGACGCACCCGAGAAGGCTTCGGTTCGGGAGTTTTCTGGTCGTCGGTCAGGTTCGTTTTCCGAAGCCCGCGGTCAGCCATAGAGTTGGCCTGTCATGGTTTTATAAAGCTTCCATGACAATCACATGACAGCGTAAGCAATTGAAAAATAAGTATTATTATCCTGACGACGCGGGATCGGTGTGCAAAGGCAGGTGCATTGTGAAGGTCGCGCCCTGCCCCAAAACGCTCTCCACCGCCACCCGTCCGCCGTGGCGGTTGAGGATGTGCTTGACCAGCGCCAGGCCGAGCCCGGTGCCGCCCTGCGAGCGGCTGTCGGCGACATCGACCCGGTAGAAGCGCTCGGTCAGGCGCGGCAGATGCTCCGGCGCGATGCCGGGGCCGAAATCGCGCACCGCGATGCGCGCTTCCGGCGCGCCGGCGCGGGTCTGGCCGCGCGACAAGGTGACATCGACGCGCTTGCCGGCGGCGCCGTATTTGAGCGCGTTCTCGACGAGGTTCTCCAGTCCGCGGATGAGTTCGTCCCGGTCGCCGAGCACCGTCAGGGGCTCGGGCGGTATCACCTGGCGGATCTCGACCTTCCGGTCGCGTGCAAGCGTCTGCAGGCCGTCGGTCACCTGCCGCACCAGCGAGGCCAGATCGACCGGCGTCGAGGGCGGCAAGTGGGCGTTGAGCTCGATGCGCGACAGCGACAGCAGATCGTCGATCAGCCGCGCCATGCGCGCCGCCTGCTGCTGCATGATGGCGAGGAATTTCTCGCGCGCGGCGGTGTCGTTCTTGGCCGGCCCCTGCAGCGTCTCGATGAAACCGAGCAGCGCGGCCAGCGGCGTGCGCAATTCGTGGCTGGCGTTGGCGACGAAGTCGGCGCGCATTTCCTCGACCCGGCGCAGCGGCGTCAGATCGTTGAAGGTGAGAAGCAGAAGATCGATATGCGCGCCGTCGGCCTCCGGCAGAGACACGGGCGCGACAAAGGCTTCGAACCAGCGATCCCGCGGCACACGCTCGATGAACTCGACGCGCTGCGGCTCCCGTCGGCGGGTGGCGCGGCGCACCGCATCCACCAGTTCGGGCATGCGCAGCGCGATCAAAGCGGGCTCTCCGGCGCGCAAGGCCGGCGCAATGCTGCGGGCCGCCTGGTTGAAGGCGACCACGCGGCCGTCGCGATCGAGCACGATCGCCGGCGCCGACAGGCCCCGGATCAACGCGTCGATGAGGCTGACCCGCCGGGCCAGACGGCTGCCGCGGCGGGGCGACGGCTGCGCCGGCGTGGTATCGGCGCCGCGGCCAATCAGCGCCTGCCAGGCGCCGCGCAGGCGACCCGGCCGGGTATTGTCGCTGGAATCGTCGGAACCGTTATCGCTCGCCATCGCGCCATACTACCTTACGCGCGCATCACTTGGTATTTGAACCGCCGCCTTCGAGCTCGGTGCTGATCGGCTTGATCACGGTCGGCACCGGATGCAGTTCGATCTTCTGCCGCGAGCCCTTGAGGCTCAGCCAGACTTCGCGCACGCCGACAACGGTCACCGCGAGCGCGAACGGCACGAGATAATAGAGCAGCCGGAACAGCAGCAGCCCGGCCAGCAACTGCTCCTTGTCATATTGCCACAGCGCCACCAGCATCGCGGCGTCGAAGACGCCGAGGCCGCCGGGCGAATGGCTGGCGAAGCCGAGCAAGGTCGCGGTGACGAAGATAACCGCCAGCGTGATGAAGTCGATATGCGGCTCGCCCGGCACCAACATGTACATCGCCAGCGCGCAGAACATCAGGTCGAAAATGCCGATGACGATCTGCAACAGCGTTGTCGGCCCGTTCGGCAAGGTCACGGTCCAGCCGCCCCGGCCGATCTCGCGCGGCGCGGTGAACACCCACAGGAGATAGCCGGTCAATATGGCAAGCAGGCCGATGCCGATCGTGCGGTTGACGCCCGGTCCGAGCTGATTGATGGCGCCGGCGGCTTCCGGATGAATGGAAATGCCGATGCCGAGCACGGTGACGTTGCCGAGCCAGAAAGTCAGGCCGGCGACGAAGCAGATCTTGGCGACGTCGATCGCATCGAGGCCGTATATCGAATAGATGCGGTAACGCACCGCGCCGCCGGTGAACACCGTGGCGCCGATATTGTGGCCGATCGAATAGCTGGTGAAGCCGGCGAGCGCGGCGATGCGGTACGGGATGTGCGGCTTGCCGATGGTCCGCAGCGCGAACAGATCGTAGAAAGTCAGGGTGAAATAGCCGCCGGCGACAAACAGGGCGGCGATCCCCACATCCGTCATGCTGGTGGCCTGGACCGCGCGCCAGACTTCGGCGACCTCGATCTTGTGCAGCATCCGGTACAGGACGGTGCAGGCGGTGCCAATGATGACGAGGCTCAGCACAAAGCCGACGCGGTGCCAGCCGATATAGCGATTGAAGAAGCGCGCCACCGCGCGCAGAACATCGAGCATCTTTCCTCCGCGACGTCGTCCCCTAACGGCACATGGCGGGCTTAAAAGAACCCCAGAGTCTCAAATGAGGCGGCCTGTCCGGCCACCTCATTCTCGCCATGCGCCTTTCGCCGGCGCGGCTCTCACGTAGCAGAACCGGGACGCGGGCGCGAGAGGCGAAGCGCCGCTCGCCCGCCGTCCTCCGGGGCCGCATCGCCGCGCCACCGATCCGCCCGCAGAACAGCCCGGCAATGCACCTGCGGGACTTGATGCCGCGCCCGGCAACAGTCACCTCTCGACACAGGAATGCCAAATGCGAGAGCGCCCTTGACCCAAGCTTTGAACCAGACGCCGGACCGGGAATTGCGCCAGACCCCTCATATGATGGGGCTGCGCATCACGCGCAACGACCGGATCGCCGACGGTATTCACCTTTTCGAGTTCCGGGAGCCCGGCGGGATGGCATTACCGGAATTCTCCGCCGGCGCGCATATCGCCGTTCGCACACCGGGCGGCGCGATCCGCAAATACTCACTCTGCAACGACCCGGCCGAGCGCGACCGCTATCAGGTTGCGGTCAAGCGCGAGACCAGCGGCAGCGGCGCCTCAGCCGATATGATCGACCGGATCAAGCCCGGCGACATCGTCATGGTCGGCGAGCCGGTCAATGTCTTTGCGCTGCCGTCGCGCGCCGCGCACTTCCTGTTCATCGCCGGCGGCATCGGCATAACCCCGATCATGTCGATGATCCGGCAGGTGCATCGTGCCGGCAAGCACTTCCGCCTGATCTACATCGCGCATTCGCCGGAGCTGGCGCCGTTTCGCGACGATTTGTCCGCGCCCGAATTGCGCGACTTCGTCACCATCCATTATGACCACGGCGATCCCGCCCGCGGCTTCGACTTCGGGCCGTATCTGAAAGAACGTCATAACCGCGAGCATCTTTACTGCTGCGGCCCGCGCCCGCTGATGGAGACCGTGCGCGAACTGACCGACCATTGGTCGCCGGCGGCGCTTCACTTCGAGGCCTTCGCCCCGGCAGCCAGGCCGCCCGGAGGCGACCACGCCTTCCGCGTCAGATTGGCGAAGACCGGCAGCACGATCGATGTGCCGGCCGACAAGTCCATCCTCGATGTCATGCGCGACGCCGGCCTCGAAGTGCCGAGTTCATGCGAGACCGGCACCTGCGGCACCTGCCGCGTCAAGGTTCTCGCCGGCGAGATCGATCACCGCGACCTCGTGCTGTCGCGCGCCGAAAAGGCGAACACGATGATGATCTGCGTTTCACGCGCCAAGGGCGACGAGATCACGCTGGATCGGTGACTTCAGCTACTGCTGGATCGTGCGCAGATAGGCGACGACGGCGTTGGCATCGTCGTCGTTGAAGGTGAATTCCGGCATATCGGGATGCGACGACGCCAGCCCCTGACGCAGCTTGCGTGCGAAGCCATCGAGGTCGAAACTCTCGCCGATGACGCGGAAGGGCGGCGCGGCGCGATGCGGGCTCGTGTCGAGCTTGTCGATCGCGTGACAGTTCGCGCAGTTTTCCTTGAGCAAGGCGCGGCCGCGTTCGGCCGGCTCCTGGGCGCGAGCACTGGCGGAGGCCGTGACGAGCACAGCGGCGGAAAAGGCGGCGAGAATGTGTCGTGCGTGGCTCATGGCGACGACACGTCTAGCAGAAAGACCGGCCGCCGCCTTGACCTTTGTCAGGCGGCGGCGTGGCATTTTTCAGACGCGTTTTCTTAACGCGAAAACGCTACGTTTCAGCACATTCTGTCGGCAAGCTTGCGGAACGCCGCAAGCTGATCGGGCAGCAGTTCGCGCTTGTCGTCGCGGCCGACGAAGATCTTGAACATGATGCCGCCGTCGCGGTTGAACAGCAGGATCGACGCCGACAGCCGTCCGAAGAACGGCCGCTCCATGAAGCAGATGCCGGCGCAACGCTCGGCGCGCAGGTGGCCGTGCAGGCCCTTGGCGCCGGAGAGATTGTAGTAGTTGCGCGCTTCCGAGCCCGGCGGGATGGGGCCGCCGAACTCGAAGATGCCGTCGTCGGTGTGGACGATGAAGGTGACATCGCCCCAGGTGGCGACATCGCCCATCACCTCGACGAAAGCCGCCGTGGTGGTGAAATCGCCTTTGGCGAAGCGGATCATCGAAGCGGGCATCGCCTCGACGACGTCGCGGCAGGTGACGCCGTTTTCGTCGGCGAATGTTTCAATGACGACGCCCGGCTCGGCTTCGAGTTTAGCCTTGAGGTCGGGCGCCGCCGTCATGGTGCTGGACATGATGCTTGTCTCGCGCCACCCTCAGGCGACGGCGGCCTTGTTGGTCTGCGTGAGCTTCACCTCGAAGCCCTCGAACTGCGGGTGGCCGATATAGAGCGGCGCGTTGCTCGAGGTGTTGCTGGCGCGGGCATGCGAGGCGCGGAATTCGTCCGACGTGGTCCAGGCCTCGAAGTTGGCCTTGCTCTGCCACACCGTGTGCGACGAATAGAGCGTGTGGTCTTCCGCTTCCGGGCCCTTGAGCAGGTGGAATTCGACGAAGCCCGGCATGCGGTCGAGATAAGACTCGCGGCTCGACCAGACGTTCTCGAAGGCCTCCTCGGAGCCCTTCTTCACCTTGAAACGATTCATCGCGATAAACTGGGACATGGCATTACCCCTTTGGCTGGCGCTTGCTGGCGCGGGTTGGTGTGGCGGAACTTTCAATCCGGTTGTGGGTCAACTCACACCCCGCCGAAGTGAACCTTGATGGCGGCCTTGTAGGTGATGCCCGGTCCGGAGCTGGTCCACAGCACGTCGTTCTGCGTCGTGCCGTCGGTCGAGGAGCCCGGAATGGCGTAAGGCCGGTAGTATTCGTTGAAGACGTTGTCGATGCCGAGATTGATCAGCACGTTCTTGGTCGCCTGGTAGCTCGCGTAGAGATTGACCAGGTTGTAGGACGTCGACGGGATGTAACCCGCCGGCAGATCGTTATTGGCCGCGACCGCCGACCACTGCGCCGACAAGGTCAGCGTGCGATCGATGAGACGCACGCCCGCCGTGGTGGTGACGCGCGCCGGCTGGATGGTGGAGAGCCCGATGCCGGTCTGCGTGTTGGTGCCCTTCTGCAAGGTGCCGTTGACGCCGATGAACCAGCCGCCGGCATCGTAATTGGCTTCGGCCTCGAGGCCGCGAATGCGGGCGGTCGGAATGTTCTGGTACTGGTAGTACTGCGAGAACGTGCCGAACGGCGGCACCGCAACCGGGGTCGACGCCACCAGATCGATGTAGTCATCGACGTCGTTCTGGAAGCCGTTGATCTTGGCGCGGAACGTATCGCCCTTGGCGAACAGGCTGTCGAACTTGAAGTTGACGCCGACTTCCTTGTTCTTGCCGACCTCGGGACGCAGGTTCGGGTTCGGCAGGAAGCAGAACAGGCCGGTGGTGCCGTCCGGGCAGGTGAAGAAGGCCGGGCCGCCGCCGGTGGCATGCGCGCCGGCAATGAGCGTTTCCGTGATCGAGGGGGCGCGGTAGCCTTCCGCGTAGCTCACATAGGGCGTGACGCCCGGCAGCGGCGTGACGCCGATGGTGATCTTCGGCGAGATGCGGCTGCCGTCCGTCGTCGTGGTCGCCGACTCGAGGCGATAGTGATCGTAACGCGCCGCGCTGACGATCTCGAGCCAGCTCGCGTAATTCGCCTTCCATTGCAGGAAGCCGCCGGACACGGTGCGCCGGCCGCCGGGCGTCGTGATGTTGGAGTTGCCGCGCGAATCCGCGGTCGCGACTTCGTCACGGAAACCGTCGATGCCGTAGGTGAAGGCATTCTCCCAGCCGCCGACCGCAACGCGCGAGGTGTTGCTGAAGTCGAAGCCGAGCGTGTCGATCTGATAGCTGCGCGGATCGCCGACGCAGCCGGAGATGTTGTTGCCTGTACCGCCGTTGCAGTAGGCGGCGCCGGACGTGCTGTAGTGATAGGACTTCCACTGGTCGGTGGCCGTGCGCGTGGCGTAAAGGCCGAGGTCGAAGTCGAACAGCCGATCCTCGGGCCGGCTGTACTTCCAGCGCAAGGTGCCCTGGTAGTTCTTGGTGACGGAATCGTACACCGACGAGCCCTGGTACAGCGCGCGCTGCGCCGCCGTCGCCACCGGGCCGCGGTTGAACTGGCCGGTCGAATACAGATCCTCCTGGAACAGGCCGCCGAGCTTGACCTCGTGGCCGTCCGCCGGACGCACCGTCACCTTGAACAGACCGCTCGACGCCTTCAGGGCGGTGTTGCCGACTTCGGTGCCGGCGCCGTCCACGTAGTTCTGCTGCGAGCGATAAACGGCGCCGCCGAACAGATCGAGGTTCGGATTGACCCGAATGCCGGTGAACGCGGAGATGTTGCCCTGCTGGCGGTTTGAGCCGGCGGCGGCGCCGACATCGGCGCCCCACTTTTCGCCGGGGCGCAGGACGTCGTTGATGTCCTTGGTCTGGAACGACGCCACGCCGCCGATGGCGCCGGAGCCGTAGATATTTGCAGTCGGGCCGCGCACGACATCGACGCTGCCGATCAGCTCGGGATCGAGAAAGAACGAGCCCTGCGCGCCGTGACCGGAGCGCTGATAGTTCTGACGCGCACCATCGACGATCGTGGCGACGCGGCCGAAGTCCTGCAGGCCGCGGATGTTGATGGTGGTCGCCGGATCGTCGCCGCGATCCTGCGTCCACAGGCCGGGCACGTAATAGAAAAGGTCGGACACCCGCTTGGGCTGGACCGTCTGGATCTTGTCCTGGCCGATCACGGTGACCGGGGCGAGCGCATCGGCCGCCTTTTCCGGCGTCTTGGTGGCCAGAACGGTGATCGGATCGAGCACCAGCGCTTCCTGGGCGACGGCGGACCGCTCCCCGAGTGTCAACGCAAACAATGAAACGGAAACAAGAAGCGCGAACGCGCTCCCGCGAAGCACAGTCATCACAACCCCCAACCCGTTACCGGTGTTTTTTGGAATTTTCGGCGGGCTGGCGTGCGGACAGGGTCCGCGGGCTGGCTGGCTTTCGGCTGCCCGAGAGGCAGCAACTATTTGCCTTTGTAACCACCGTGTATTACTGAGGTCAAGGCATGAATACCGAAGTTATAACTTCTCTAAACTACGAAATAGCTATGTATTCGTAGTTTAAAACGCTTCAAAATTACAAGTAATTACATGGCATAACATATTGAATACTATAAGAGTCAC
The DNA here is from genome assembly GCA_017849615.1 of Pseudolabrys sp. GTDB lineage: Bacteria > Pseudomonadota > Alphaproteobacteria > Rhizobiales > Xanthobacteraceae > Pseudolabrys. Next base: position 13,381 of record JAFIGS010000014.1, read on the forward strand.
GGCGATGAGTGATGAAAAGGCCTCCGACGGCGCAAGCAATGCGGCAATGCGCGCAAGTCAAACGGACGGCACGCGCGGCGTTTCACTTCACGACAACCGCATCGATAGCCGCGCGCTGTTTGCCGGCGCCCGCGAAATCACCATCGCACATGGCGACGAGACTTACCGGCTGCGGCTGACCGCACAGAACAAACTCATCCTGACGAAGTAAGGCTGCGAGAAAGCCGATGCACTGTCACTTCATCACGACACGGCTCGGGCTGGCCGCCATCCTCGCCGCCGCCGTCATCGCCTCGCCGGCGCGGGCCGCCACCGACGTCAGCCGCATCGTCTCGATCGGCGGCGCGGTGACCGAAATTCTCTATGAGCTCGGCCACGACAGGGAGATCGTCGGCGTCGATACGACCAGCCTCTATCCGGCGCGGGCGATGAAGGAGAAAGCCAATGTCGGCTATATGCGGCAATTGTCGGCGGAAGGCGTGCTTGGCCTCAATCCGAGCCTGATGATCGCCATTGCCGGCGCCGGCCCGAAGGAAACGATGAATGTGTTGGAAGCGGCCAAGGTGCCGCTCATCGTCGTTCCCGACTCCTATAGCGAGCAAGGCATCGTCGAGAAGATCGCCCTGATCGGCAAATTAGTCGGCGCAACCGAGCGCGCCGCCTGCCTCGCCGCGCAGGTTCACGGCGACATCGCCGCGCTGGACAAGATCCGCACCGGCATCAGGACGCCGAAGCGCGTGCTGTTCATGCTGTCCTTCATCAACGGCCGCGTCATGGCCGCGGGACGCGGCACGGCCGCCGACGGCATCATCAGGATGGCCGGCGCGGTCAATGTGTTCGGCGAGCACGAAGCCTACAAGCAGATCAACGACGAAGCGGTGATCGCGGCGCGTCCCGACATGATCGTCACCATCAGCCGCGGCGGCCCCGCCGAACTGACCGCCGAGACCGTGTTCGAGCAGCCGGCGCTCGCCGCCACCCCGGCCGCCGCCACCAGGGCCTTCGTCTCGATGGACGGGCTTTATCTGCTCGGCTTCGGCCCGCGCACGGCCCGCGCCGCGCGCGATCTGGCGCTGACGCTTTATCCCGACCTCAAGGACGCCGCGCCGCTGCCATCCGAACAGGCCAACGGCAAGGGCGTGTGCGCCGAATGACCGACGTCGCCGTCAGCGGATCGATCGCGGAGGCCGCCGGATCGCGGCTGCGCGGGCTGCTGAAAGGGCCGCTGCTGTTTCCGATCCTGCTCGGAGCGCTGCTCATCGTCGTGATCGCGGCGACGTCCGTCGGCGGTGCCGGCATTCCGCTTGCGCGCATTCCCGCCGCGCTCGGCCTTGCCGATCCGGTCGCCATGACCGAGCGCGACCGCCTCGTATTGCTGTCGGTACGGCTGCCGCGCATCGCCATTGCCATCATCATCGGCGCCTTGCTGGCAGCAAGCGGCGCCATCATGCAGGGCCTGTTTCGCAATCCGCTGGCCGATCCGGCGCTGGTCGGCGTCTCCAGCGGCGGCGCGCTGGCTGCGGCGACCACGATCGTCATCGGCGACCGCATGACGGGGCACACGACGCCCCTGCCCTTCGCCGTGCTGCCGATCGCCGCCTTCGGCGGCTCGCTTATCACCACAGCGATCCTGCAACGGCTGGCGAGCCGCGGCCGCACCACATCGATTGCCATTTTCCTGCTGGCCGGCCTCGCCATTGCCGCGCTCGCCGGCGCCGGCATCGGCCTTCTGGTCTTTATCGCCGATGACCGCGCCCTGCGCGACATCACCTTCTGGATGCTCGGCTCGCTGGGCGGCGCAACCTGGGAGAAAGTATCGCTGATCGCGCCGTTCCTGCTTGCCATGTTCGCCGCCGTGCCCTTCCTCGGCCGCGGCCTCGATCTTCTGGTGCTCGGCGAGTCCGAAGCCTTCCACATGGGCATCGCTGTCGAACGCTTGAAGCGCATCTGCATCGTGCTGATCGCGGCGATGACCGGCGCGGCCGTGGCTTTCGCCGGCGTTGTCGGCTTCGTCGGCATCGTCGTGCCGCATCTTCTGCGTCTCGTCATCGGCCCCGGTCACCGCAAATTGCTGCCGGCCTCGGCCATTCTCGGCGCGATCCTGCTGCTCGGCGCCGACACCGCGGCGCGCACCATCGCCGCGCCCGCCGAAGTGCCGATCGGCGTACTCACGGCGCTGGTCGGCGCGCCGTTCTTCCTCGTACTGCTGCTGCGCCAGCGCGGACTGGCCGGGCTATGAGCGTGCTCGACGTTCAAAACCTCTCGGTGAAGATCGGCGCCAAGCGCCTGCTCGACGGCGTTTCTTTCTCCGTCGCGCAAGGCGAGACCGTCGCCGTGATCGGGCCGAACGGCGCCGGTAAATCGACCCTGCTGCGCGCGCTGTCCGGCGAAATCGCGCCGAGCGACGGCGCCGTCCTGCTGGGCGGCCGCGCGCCGCAGGCCTGGCAACCGCGCGAACTGGCGCTGCGCCGCGCCGTGCTGTCGCAGCACGTTGCCGTGACGTTTCCCTTCACCGTGCTCGAAATCGTGCGCATGGGCGCCGGCGATCGCCGCGGCAAATCCATCGACGCGATGGCGGAGGCCGCGCTCGCCGCCGTGGACCTCGCCGGCTTTCACAGCCGCATTATCGGCACCTTGTCGGGCGGCGAACAGCAGCGCGTGCATTTTGCCCGCGTGATGGTGCAGCTTGCCTGCGGCGAGGAAGCGCACGGACCCGGCATTCTCCTGCTCGACGAGCCGACGGCGAGCCTCGACCTGCGACATCAGCTCGATCTCGTCGCGGTGGCGCAACAATGCGCCGCCCGCGGCACCACGGTGATCGCCATCGTCCATGATCTCAACCTCGCCGCGCTGATGGCCGAACGCGTCATCGTGCTCGCAAACGGCCGCCTCGCCGCGGACGGCCCGCCCGCCGTGACGATCAATGACGCCACGCTCAGTGACGTGTTCGGGGTGTCATCCGCCGTCGGGCTCACGCCGCAGGCAGGCGCGCCCTTCGTGCTGCCGCACCGCGCAGAGCGGCTGCGCGCCTGAGCGTCAACGCGATTTGCCGGCGCGCTCCTTGCGGGCCTGCTTCACCGCGTCCGGCACGTTGCGCCGCATCAGATCGAGCAGATACTCGGCGGCCGGTGTCAGCGGCAGACCGGCGCGGCGGATGGTAACGATCGACGGCGCGCGCAGACTCTCGCGGATCGGGATGCGCTCGAGCTGGTCGCCGACCCACGGCGATTGAATCCACTGGATCGGCACCATCGCCAGCAGATCCGACGCGGCGAGCGACGACATCAAGGTGAGCGCCGATTGGCTGCGGAGCGCGATCTTCGGCGGCGGCACCTCGAAGCGGCTGAAGAGCTCGCTGAACTCTTCCTCCGCCTTGAAGGTGACCGACGTTGTCGCCCATTCGGCGTCGACAAGCTGCGACAGCGAACGCGCGCCGCCGAGCGGATGACCCTTGCGGCCGAGCACGATACGGACATTCTCGAACAGCAATTCCTGCACGAGATCGCCGGGCGGCGCCTGCACCGGCTCGGGACCGACATAGAAATCCATGCTGCCGTCGCGCAGCGCATTCTCCAGGGTCGTGTACCAGCCCTCGATGAGATGGAGTTGCACATTGGGATAGCGCGCTCGAAACAGCGACAGCGCCTTTGGCAGCAACGCCGTCAGCGCCACCATCGACAGGCCGGCGACGACTTCGCCGCGCGTGCCCCCATGCAGCTGCTCGACCTCCTCGCGGGCGCGGCGCACTTCGCTCAGCACGGCATTGGCGCGGCGCACGAAGGCGGCGCCCATCGGCGTCAGCACCATGCCGCGCGCGCGCCGCTCGAACAAAGGCGCGCCGAGCTCGCGCTCGAGATCGCGCACGCTGCGCGTCAGCGCCGGCTGGGCGAGATCGAGATGGCGGGCGGCGGCGCGCAAACTGCCGCGCTCGGCCACCGCCACGATGTCGCGCAACTGATTCAGCTTCATTGGCTCTGTCCGGCTCCGATACCATTTTGGTATCACCCGGACGCATCTCACATCTATCGGTGATACCTGTCCAGCGGTATCGCTTGAAGGAACAGAACAACGAAAGCTGCGGGACGAAACCTGAGGGCAACGGAAAGACGGCTGTTTGCCGTGCCTTATCCGGAACGTCCCGGCCGGTCCCGCCACGGGTGAGGGAAGCCGGGACGCCATGAGCGGCTCATACGATACCGAAGTGCTCATCGTCGGCGCCGGGCCCGCTGGCCTGTCGCTCGCCACCGAACTCACGATGCGCGGCGTCACGGTCATCGTGGTCGAGCAGAACGAGCGCGTCGGCGTGCAGCCGCGCGCCAAGACCACCAATGTCCGCACCATGGAGCATATGCGGCGCTGGGGCCTGGCCGCCAAGGTACGCAGCCTGTCGCCGATCCCGGCGGAAGTGCCGCGCCGCGTGCGCTTTGCCACCTCGCTGTTCGGCGGCGACATCTGGCTGTTCGAGAATTCTTTCTGCGCCGCGCGGCAGCGCGACGACCGCTTCTCGGAAAACGCCGAGTGGATTCCGCAATACACCATCGAGAAGGTGCTGCTCGATCACGTCACCAGCCAGCCCAAGGCGGCGGTGAAGCTGCGCCACCGCTTCATCGACTTCACGCAGGACGATGACGGCGTCACCACGCGCGTCGCCGATCTCGCCAGCGGCGAGACCCGCACCATCCGCGCGCGCTATCTGGTCGGCGCCGATGGCGGCCGCTCCCCGGTGCGCACGCAACTTGGCATCGCCATGCAGGGGCAATCCGGCATCGCCTCCTTCGTGACGCTGATCCTGAAAGTGCCCGGCCTTGGCGCCGATCCGGCGCTGCAGCCGGCCCTGATGCACTGGCTGGTCGATCCGGCCTCGCCCTGCATCATGGGTCCGATGGATCGCGACGACACTTGGTTCTACAATCCGAGCCCCAAGCCGACCGGCCCCGGCGACGACGCGCAGATCCATGACGAGATCCGCCACATGCTGGGCGGCCGCTACGACTTCACCGTGCTGGCCAAGGATCTGTGGACCGCGCACAAGCTGCTCGCCGACCGCTACAGCGAAGGCCGCGTTTATCTCGCAGGCGATGCCTGCCATCTGCATTCGCCGTTCGGCGGCCACGGCATGAATTTCGGCATCGGCGACAGCGTCGATCTTGGCTGGAAGCTCGCCGCGACGCTGCAAGGCTGGGGCGGACCGGGCCTGCTCGCCTCCTATGAGACCGAGCGCCGGCCGGTGCACCAGCGCGTGCTCGACTCCGCGACCGAGAACCTTGCGACCTTGAGCGGCAATTTCTCCGCCCCGGAACTCCTCGAACGCTCCGAACGCGGCGAACACGCCCGGCAAGTCGCCGGGAAGTCCGTCGAGAAAGCCAAGACGCCGGAATTCCGCTCGCTCGGCCTCGTGCTCGGCTACTCCTATGCCGGCTCGCCGATCGTGGCGCGCGAGGACAAAGCGCCGCCGCAGCCCAACGTCGTCGAACTGCGGCCGAGCGGCTATCCCGGCGAGCGCGCGCCGCATGCCTGGCTTGCCGACGAACGTTCCGTCTACGACACGTTCGGCCTCGGCTTCACGCTGCTGGTGACGGGCGAGGCCGACGCCAATGCCATCGCTGCCGCCAGGAGCGAAGCCGCGCGGCAGAACGCGCCGCTCGATGTCGCGATGCCGAACGAGCCGCGCCTCAACGCGCTCTATGGCGCGCGTTACGTGCTCATCCGCCCCGACCAGCATATTGCCTGGCGCGGCGATACGCTCGATGACATTGCCGCCGTACTGACCATGGCGCGCGGCGGCTTCAAGAACGACAACGAACAGGCGTCTGCACAAAGCGGACGCCGGCAAAACGCTTAAAGGGAGGCCATCATGATCTCACGCCGTACACTTCTGGGCACGGCCGCGGCCGGCGCCACCGTCATCGCCATGCCAGGCGTGCTGCGCGCGGCGCCGGTGAAGCTCAAGCTGTCGCACTATCTGCCGCCGCAGCACCAGATCAACACCGAGCTCAAGCGCTGGGCCGACGAACTGCGCCAGAAGAGCAATGGCGAACTCGACATCGAGGTGTTCCCGGCCGGCCAGATGGGCCCGCCGCCGCGCCAGTTCGATCTCGCCCGCACCGGCGTCGCCGACATTTCGTTCTTCTTCACCGCCCTTGTGCCGGGCCGTTTCCCGTTGTCCGAAGTGCTCGGCGCGCCGTTCCTGTTCACCAACTCCGCCGGCAAGCCACTCAGCGCCGCGCAGGCCTCCTTCATCGGCACCAATCTGCGCGAGGACCTCGCCGCCGAGTTCGCCGGCACCGAATTGCTCTATTCGGTGTTGTCGCCGACGGTCGGCTTCTTCATGCGCGACAAGCAGGTGAAGACGCCCGACGATATCAAGGGCCTCAAGGTCCGCCCGACATCAACCACGATGGGCTCGCATCTCAAATCCTGGGGCGCCGTGCCGACCACGATCGCGCCGGCCGAAGTCTCCGACGCCATCGCCAAGGGCGTGGTCGACGGCGCGATCTTCAACTGCGAAGGCGGCGCAGCCTTCCAGCTCCATCACTCGGTCAAGAAGGTGTCGATGTTCGGCGATTCCGCCGCGCCCTTCGCGCTGGTGATGAACTCCGGCGTGCTCAAGGGCCTGCCGAAAGACATGCAGAAGCTGATCGCCGACACCACGGGCCCCGAAGGCGGCCGCCGCGTCGGCCAGCTCTATGACGACGCCGAGGCCGCGGGCCGCAAGGTGTTCGTGCAGGCCGGCGTCGAAGTCATCGACATCGACGGCGCCGCCATCGAGCCCTTCAAGAAGCTCGCCGACGTCCCGACCGAAGAACAGGTCGCGGCGCTCGAGGCCAAGGGCATCAAGGCGCGCGCGCTGATGACCAAGGTCCGCGGCCTGGTCGCGCAGGCTTAGTGAGATTTGGCATGACCCTCGAGCGCGCGCTCGCGCACACGGCGAGAGCCTGCACCGCGCTCGGGGCGCTCGCCCTCGCGGTGATGATGTTCGCCACCAATTACGACGTGGTGGCGCGGTCGCTGTTCCGCGCCCCGCTTTATGGCGCGGTCGATATCGTCGAGATGATGGTGCTGTGCAGCGCCTTCCTCGGCCTGCCGGAAATCTGCCTCCGCGACGAGCAAATCCGCGTCGATATCGTCGACAGCTTCGTGCCGCCGCAGGTCATCGCCGCGCTCAAGGTGCTGGCGCTGCTGGCGACCATCCTGTTTCTCGGCATTCTCGCCGCCAACGTCACGCATCCTATGGTGGACTCCTGGCGCTTCGGCGACATCAAGCCCGACACCGGCTTCCCGACCTATCCGCTCTACGCGCTGACCTTGTTCACGCTCATTGCCTCCATCGCGGCGACCGCCGTCGTTCTCATCCGCACCTTCCGCGGAAAGGATGCGTCATGACGGCAACCACCATCGGCGTTCTCGGGCTCGCCAGCCTCGTCCTACTCATCCTGCTGCGCATTCCGGTCGCGGTGGCGCTCGGCCTTGTCGGCTTCTTCGGTTACGCGGCGCTCGACGGCTTTGCCCGCGCCAATCTGATGATCAGCGGCGTGCCGGTCGAATTCGGTTCGACTTATACGTTGTCGGTGGTGCCGCTGTTCACGCTGATGGGCGCGGTGGCGGCGAGCGCCGGCCTGTCATCCGACCTGTTCCAGGCCGGCCGCGTGCTGTTCCGCGGCGCGCGCGGCTCGCTGGCGATCGCCTCGATCTTCGCCTCCGCCATGTTCGGCGCGGTGTGCGGCTCCTCGGTCGCGACCGCGCTCACGATGAGCAAGGTGTCGATCCCGGAAATGCTGCGCGCCAAATACCCGCCGGCGCTGGCGGCCGGCGCGGTCGCGGCGGGCGGCACGCTCGGCATTCTCATTCCGCCGTCGCTGATCCTGATGATCTACGCCATCATCGCGCAGCAGTCGGTCGCCAAGCTGTTCATGGCGGCGCTGGTCCCCGGCATCATCCTCACCGTGCTCTACAGCATCACGGCGCTGATCTATTACCGCTGGCTCACAGGAAACGCGCCGGAGCCGGAATACGCGCAGCGCCAGAGCGACACGCTGGTGCGCTCCTTCGCCCGCATCTGGCATGTCATCGTGCTGTTCGGCATCACGCTCGGCGGCATCTACGCCGGCTGGTTCACGCCGACGGAAGCCGCCGCCATCGGCGCGTTCGGCGCCATCCTGCTCGGCCTCGTGCTCGGCCGCCACAAGCTGTCCGACACCTTCACCTGCTTCTTCGAGACCATCCGGCTGGTATCCAGCCTGGTGTTCATCGTCATCGCGTCGGCTGTGTTCTCCTATTTCGTGGTGCAGACCGGCGTGTCGAATCAGCTCATCGGCGCAGTCAAGGGCATCGGGCTCGGCGCGCTCGGCGTCATCGTGGCGGTGTGCGTGTTGTACATCGTGCTCGGCGCCTTCCTCGAAGGCATCGGCATGCTGCTGATCACGGTGCCGATCACGTTGCCACTGGTTTTGTCCTACGGCTACGACCCGGTGTGGTTCGGCGTGCTGCTGGTGATCCTGATCGAGCTCGGGCTCATTCACCCGCCGATGGGCATGAACCTGTTCGCCATCAATGCGGTGAGCAAGGAGATCAACATCATCGACATCTACAAGGGATCGGCGCCGTTCCTGATCGCGCCGCTCCTGCTGATCGTGCTGATGATCGCCTTCCCGCAGATCGTGCTGTGGCTGCCGGCGCAGATGAATTGAGCCGGCGGGCTCACACGTCTTCCGGATTATCGACGTAGACGAGGCCGGCCTTCGCCAGCGGCTCGCGCATATTGTACATGTCGAGGCCGAGCACGCCGGAAGCGAGCTTCTGCCGCTTGGCGTCCTCGTCGTCGAAGCGCTTCTGCGCCTTGGCGGCGACCTCGGCGCAATACTTCTTCGGGATGACGACGACGCCATCGTCATCGGCGACGACGGCGTCGCCAGGCTCGACATTGACGCCGGCGCAGACCACCGGAATGTTGACCGAGCCAAGCGTCGCCTTGACCGTACCCTTCGATGAGATCGCGCGCGACCACACCGGAAAGCCCATCTCCTTGAGCGTCGCGACATCGCGGCAGCCGGCGTCGATGATGAGGCCCTTGACGCCGCGCGCCTTCATCGAGGTGGCGAGCAGATCGCCGAACATGCCGTCGGTGTTGTCGGCGGTGACGCCGAGAACGACGATGTCGCCGGGTTTGCACTGCTCGACCGCGACATGGATCATCCAGTTGTCGCCGGGCTGCGCCAGGATCGTGACGGCCGGACCGGCGATGCAGGCGCCGGGATAGATCGGTCGCATATAGGGCTTCATCAGGCCGTAACGGCCATGAGCCTCATGCACGGTGGTGGCGCCGAGCTTCTCGAAGGTCTCGATGGCCCTGGGATCGGCGCGCTTGATGTTGCGAACGACGACGTTTTTCATTTTCGTGCTCCCTTGTCCCGGACGCGGCGCAGCGCGCAAGCGGTGCGTCGCAGAGCCGGGACCTTCACAAATTCAGAATGCGCAACGGTCCCGGTTCTGCGGCGCGGCACTTTGTGCCGCACCGCGCCCGGGACAAGCCCCTAACCCAGCGCATCCGTGACAACCCGCGGGAACAGCGTCTGGTACGCCTCGCCGTAGGTCATCGGGATGCCGGTGTTGCGCGAGCCCTGGATGCCGCGGTTGAGCGCGACGCGCTCGTAGTAGCCCCACAGGTGCTTCTGCGCGGCGAGGATCTGGAACGCCTTGTATTTCTGCTCCCAGATATCGTCGATCTTCAGAATGAGGTCCGGCTTGTAGTTGCACTGCTCCGGCTGGTGCGGCTCGAACATGTAGAACGGCGGTGCCGAATACTTGTACTGCGCGCCGGGCTTGTGGCCCATGGCCTGCGCGACGACACGCGTTTCCTGCGCGAAGTGGCAGGCATTCGGGTGATCGAAATTATAGGGGTCTTCGAGCGCGTGGCTGAGCACGAAGCTCGGATTGAGCTCGCGGTAGATATCGACCATGCGGTCGAAATGCTCTTCGTTGAGCTTGAGCGGATAATCGCCGCAGTCGAAGAACTCGATCTCGGCCCCGAGCAGGTCGGCGGCGCGCTGCGCCTCGTCCTTGCGGCCGGCCTTGACGCTCTCCATGGTCGCGCCCTTTTCCTTCCAGGCGAACTGACTTTCGCCGCGCTCGCCGAAGGACAGGCACACGATCTTGACCTTGTAGCCGTTCCTGACGTGCAGCGCGATCGCGCCGCCGGCGCGCCACACGAAATCGCCCGGATGAGCGGTGACAACAAGACCTGTTTTCTGATCCGGCATGACGTTCACTCCTGTTCGGGGACGCTTAATAGCCGCCGTGCCCGGCGGCGTCGATGGCCTGATGCGGACGTCACCCTATTTGGGATGCTAGAAGGTCGCGGCGCCGGGCAGCGCCTTCAGCGCCACATTGGCGACTTCGAGATCCTGGTCGCCCGTCCCCGAGCCGACACCGATACCGCCAATGACCTGCCCATCGACGATGATGGGCAGACCGCCCTTGAGGTTGACCATGTCGCCGTCGGTGGCCAGCGCGAGCTTGGTCTCGATATCCGCGGCAAGGCCGCCGGTCGGCCGGCCGCTATTGGCCGCGGTCATTGCCTTGCGCTGCGACGAGCGGATGCTCAGCAGCCGCGAGCCCTCCATGCGCAGGAAGGCCATCAGGTTGCAGCCTTCATCGACGATGGCGATACACTGCGGCACGCCCATCTTGCGGGCGTGCGCCACGGCGGCTTCGAGCAGCAGGCGCGCGCCTTCGTCGGTGAGTTTGATGGCGGAGCGGGTCGTGGTCATGGTCATGGTCAGGATCTCGTCGTTCGGAAAGGGGGGGCCTACTATCCTATCCCAATTCCGACATTGACGAGCCGTTTCATGCAGACCGACCAGGCGGCCGTGTCGCAACGAAGTCTTCGCGCTACGCTTCCGGTCCGTCGTCAGGCGGCGGAAGTTGCTGCTCCCGCATGCTGGTCTTGCCACACCCGTCGCAACTGAAAAGATCGACGAAGCCGGGCCCGGATAGCTTCGCAATGCCGCCGGCAGCGAGTTTAAGCTCGCCTCCGCAGCCTTCGCATGCATGCGCCGCTGGATTTGTTTCGGACACGTCGTCTCTCTCACCATACGAAATTGGCGGGAGCGCGGTCGCGTCTCTCAGTCGCCGACGCCAGGACCTGTCGGCAATATCGTCTTAATACCGCAACCCACCTGTCATTTGAAGCGCGCAAGAGTGGAAGTCGCGACCATGTGAAGTCTCGGAAGAGTTCCCGCGCGCAACCGGAAACGCGGGGGCACTACGCTTTCAGGCCGATCGCCACGCGGAACCGGTTCTTGAGGACAACGCCGTCGCGTTCGGGCAGCACGCGCGGCGCCTCGGCCGCCGAAATCGCCAGCCGCGCGAACAGCGGCCCCTCCCCGCCCAGCGTTTTGACGCGCTCCACCAGCCCGGCAAGCCCCGCCTCGTCCCGGACATCCAGCGCTGTCCCGATGCCGCAGCCCTTCGCCACCGCGACCAGATCGACGCCGCCCTGATGCGTGTGGCTCGGTTGCATGCCGGTCTCGCCGTAGTGGCCGTTGTCGAACACCACGACGGCGAGATTGGCCGGTTTCTTGTTGCCGATGGTGGCGAGCGAGCCCATGCCCATCAGCATCTCGCCGTCGCCGGTCACGACCAGCACGCGCCGCCCCGGCTGCGCCAGCGCGAGACCCAGGCCCACCATCGCCGCGCCGCCCATGGCGCCCCAGAGATAGAAGTTGCGGTCGTTGTCGCCGGCCGCGGCGAGATCCCAGCAGGTCGAGCCGAGGCCGGGAATGGCGACCAGATCGTCGCCGCGATCCACAAGCAGGGCCGCCATGGCGGCGCGACGGTCGAGACCGTGTGTCGGTTGCGCGGTCATTTGGTCCACACCTTCTTGCCGATCAGCTGCTGCGACAGGATCAGCGCCGCGATGCGCTCGTCGCCGAACACGTGCTGCACGGCGCGCTCGGCGAGGCCCTCGACGTCTTCCGGCTTCGTCGCGCGATAGATCTCGGCCTCGTTGAGCTTCATCACCGGCTCGACGATGGAGCCCATCGGCTGCTGCCACGGATTGAACTCTTCCCACTCGCCGCGCATGGTGATCATCATCAGCAGCGGAAAGCGGCAGGTGCGCGCCAGCGACAGCATGTTGACGCAGTTGCCGACGCCGCTCGACTGCATCAGCAACATCGCGCGCTGGCCCCCTAACCAGGCGCCGGCAGCGAGCGCGATGCCCTCTTCTTCGGTGGACAGCACAACGTCGTGGATATCCGGATCGGCGCGGACGCGATCGATCAGCCGCGCATGGCCGGCGTCGGGCACGTAGCCGACCTGACGCACATCGGCGCGTTTAAGCGTGGCGTAAAGCTGGTCGGGCCAGTCGATCGCGGCCACGGGTGCGTTCATTCGTTGCGTTCCTCGATGCCGTCGGCCGGGCGAGTGCCGTCTTCATCTTCGTCTTCTTTGACGGGTACGGCGTAGACCCCGGTGAGCCAGCGGTTCAGGTCGATGTCGGCGCAGCGCTTGGAGCAGAACGGCTTCAAGGCGACATCGGTCGCCTCGCCGCAGATCGGGCAGCGCATGATGGCGGTCTTTCGGATCGGTTTGTTCATGGACCCAATATAGTTACGAGCGCCGCGCGTCGCGCGCGCGCAGTTCGGTTTTCAGGATCTTGCCGTAATTGTTCTTCGGCAGGGCGTCGACAAAAACATAATCCTTCGGCCGTTTGAAGCGGGCAATGTGCGCCAGGCACAGGGCGTCGAGTTCCGCGAGCGGCGCGGCGCCCACCACATAGGCCACCACCGCCTCGCCCCAGTCCGCATCCGGGCGGCCGATCACCGACACCTCGCGCACGGCCGGGTGCGTCAGCAGCACCTCCTCGACCTCGCGCGGATAGATGTTGGAGCCGCCGGAAATGATCAGGTCCTTGGAGCGGTCCTTCAGCGTCAGGTAGCCCTCGGCGTCGGAGGCGCCGACATCGCCGGTGTGCAGATAGCCGCCGCGCAGCGCGGCGGCCGTCGCCTCCTCGTTGCGCCAGTAACCCGCCATGACGACATCGCCGCCAACCAGGATTTCGCCGGTCTCGCCCGGCGGCAACGGCTTGTCATTGGCGCCGGCGACGACGACATCGACGCAGGCATAGGGCCTGCCGGCGGAGCCGAGGCGCTCGCGCCAGCGCGGATGATCGCGGTTCGCGATGTCCTGCTTCGACAAGGTGGTGATGGTCATGGGCGACTCGCCCTGGCCGTAGATCTGCGCCAGCCGCGGGCCGAAGCGGTCAAGCGCCCTGAGACAATCCTCGACATACATCGGCGCGCCGCCCCAGATGAGGGTGCGGATATTGGCGGCGTTGCAATTGGCGGCGCTGTCGACGAGGCGCTTGATCATGGTCGGCGCGGCAAACATCGAGACGCTCGGCCAGCGATCGAACAGCGCGAAAATCTCGTCCGGCTCGAAGGCGCCCGATTCCGGCACAACCTGCACGCCGAGCCGCGCCACATGCTGCATGATGTAGAGCCCGGAGCCGTGGCTCATCGGCGCCGCGTGGAGGATGGCGTCGCCCGGCGTCACCGGATCGACCTCGGCGCCGTAGGCGTGGCTTGCCCAGGCAAGGTTGCGATGGGTCAGCATCGCGCCTTTCGGCTTGCCCGTGGTGCCGGAGGTGTAGAACAGCCAGGCGAGATCGTCGCCCGCGCGGGGCGCCACAGCGATGGCGTCGGCGTCGAACAGCGCGTCGTAGTCGGCGCTGCCGATGGTAATGAGACGCTCCAGCGAGCGCGGCGCATGCGGCGCGATCTCGGCGTCGATGCCCGGCGAGGCGATGCAGACCCGCGCGCCGGAGTGCTCGAGGATATAGCCGAGTTCGGCGCCGTGCAGCTTGGCGTTGGCCGGCACCGCGGCGAGACCCGCGTGCCAGACGCCGTAGAGCAGCGCGAGATAATCGGGCGAGTTCTTCGCGGCGATGGCGACGCGGTCGCCGGGCTGGAGTTTGAGTTTATGGCGCAGCGCGCCGGCCAGTTTGGCCGCGCGCAGCGCGAGTTCGCCATAGGTCATCACCACGCGCGAGCCGAGCGCCGCGGCAGGCATCGACGGATGCGACAGACCGGAGCGGGAGAGCCAGGAAGCGAGGTTCATGTCGTTCTCTGTCATTCCGGGACGTGCATGAAATGCGCGGGCCCGGAATCCATACACCGCAGCGCCGGGGATATGGATTCCGGGCTCGCACCTTCGGTGCGCCCCGGAATGACGGCAGAGCCTACGCCACCACCGTGTTCAGCCATCCGAAGCGGATCGGGTAGCCTTCGCCGCCAAGCAGATTGATCGTCTCATAGAGCGGCAGGCCGACGACGTTCGAGTAAGAGCCGACCAGCTTGACGATGAAAGTGCCGCCAATGCCCTGCGCGGCATAGCCGCCGGCCTTGCCGCGCCATTCGCCGCAAGCGAGATACGATTCGATGTCTTCCGAGGTCAGCCGCTTGAAGCGCACGCGCGTTTCGACCAGCCGCTGGCGGAACGCTTCGCGCGGCGTCACCAGGCAGATCGAGGTGTAGACGCGGTGATTGCGGCCCGACAGCAGGCGCAGGCACTGCTGCGCCTCGTCGAGCAACTCGGCCTTCGGCAGGATGCGGCGGCCGACAGCGACCACGGTGTCGGCGGCGAGGATATAGGCGCCGCGCAGTTCGTCATCGAGGCGCACATTGTCGAGCGCGACCTGCGCCTTCTCCTTGGCCAGCCGGTTGGCATAGGCGCGCGGGATTTCGCCGCGCTTCGGCGTCTCGTCGACGTCGGACGGCTTGAGCGCGTCGGGCTCGATGCCGGCCTGGTTGATCAGGGCGAGACGCCGCGGCGAGCCGGAGGCGAGGACGAATTTCGGACGGCCGATCATGGGGTTAGAGATACCGTCAGGGGAATGAACAAAGCGTTGGAATGGCCGCGGAAACTAGCGGATGGCCGGGGCGAGTGCAAACGAGGGGCCGGACAGGCGCGGCCTTCTGCCTTTTCTTCCCCTCTCCCCTTGGGGGAGAGGGGAAGCGCGCTCGGCGCAACGCCTTACTCATTCCCGCCGCCGGCCGCGCCGAAGCGCTTCCTGATCTGCGCCATCAACTGATCGCGGACCCCGCGGTAAGCCTCGAGCTTTTGCTCGCGGCTGCCCTCGATGCCGGTCGGATCGACCGTCGGCCAGTATTCGACATCGGCGGCCACCGTGCGCGTGAGGTCGAGCGCCTTGTGATGCGCCGGCGGCGACAGCGTGACGATGAGATCGAAGTTGAGGCCCTCGAGGTCTTCCAGTTCCTCGAAATCGATCGGCTTGTGCCGCGAAATATCGATGCCGATTTCGTCCATCACCGCGACGGCGAAGGGATCGAGATCGCCCTTCTGGACGCCGGCCGACTGCACATAGACCGTCTTGCCCAAGAGCTGTTTGAACAGACCTTCGGCCATCGGCGAGCGCACGGCGTTATAGCCGCACGAAAACAGCACGGCCTGCGGCCGCGAGGGCGCCATTACCCGTCATTCCGGTGAACGGAGGCGCAACGCATCAGCGTCAGCCCTTCCAGTGCAACACGCAGATCAACGTGAACAGGCGGCGTGCGGTGTCCATATCCACCGTCACCTTGTCCTTGAGCCGCTCCATCAGGATGCGCGAGCCGTCGTTGTGGATGCCGCGCCGGCCCATGTCGATGGCCTCGATCTTGTCCGGCGTCGCGGTGCGGATGGCCTGATAATAGCTGTCGCAGATCATGTAGTAGTCCTTCACGATCCGGCGCAAAGGCGACAGCGAGAACAGATGCGCGACCACCGGCGTGCCGTCCTCACGGCGGATGTCGAAGACGAGGCGGTTGTCGTTGATGCTCAGATGCAGCGTATAAGGCCCGCCGTCGTGGCCGACCGGCGCAAAGCTGTTGAGTTCGAGCAGGTCGTAAATGGCGATGGCGCGCTCGTGCTCGACATCCGGGTTGGAGCGGCCGATCGATGCCTCGTCCAGAGTAACGCCGACCAGGCGCTGCTTCATCGCGGGCTTCGTCTTGTCGCTCATGGTCACGCTCCCGGCAGGTTGAGCCTGATCGCCACCGAACGCGCATGCGCGTCCAGCCCTTCGGCCTTGCCGAGCGCGATGGCGGCCGGGCCGAGCGCGCGAAGCTGCTCGGGCCCGCACTTCAGCAGCGACGTGCGCTTCATGAAATCGAGAACGCCGAGGCCCGACGAGAACCGCGCCGAACGCGCCGTCGGCAATACATGATTGGAGCCGGCGACATAATCGCCGATGGCTTCCGGCGTATGCGCGCCGATAAAGATGGCGCCGGCATTGCGGATGCGGGCGACGAAACGCTCCGGATCCTCCGCGGCAATCTCGAGATGCTCCGGCGCGAGACGATCGGTGAGCGCGATGGCGTCGTCGAGCTGGCCCACCATGATGATGGCACCGAAATCGCGCCACGACTGGCTGGCGGTGGACGCGCGCGGCAAAGTCTTGAGCTGCGACTCGACCGCCTTCTCCACCGCGGCGGCGAGCGGGGCATCGTCGGTGATCAGGATCGACTGCGCGCTGACATCGTGCTCGGCCTGCGCCAGCAGATCGGCGGCGATCCAGTCCGGGTTGCCGGTCCTGTCGGCGATGATCAGCACTTCGGACGGGCCGGCGATCATGTCGATGCCGACCTGGCCGAACACGACGCGCTTGGCCGCCGCGACATAGGCGTTGCCCGGGCCGACGATCTTAGACACCGGCCTGATCGTATCGGTGCCATAGGCCAGCGCCGCCACCGCCTGCGCGCCGCCGATGCGGTAGACCTCATCGACGCCGGCGATCTTCGCCGCCGCCAACACCAGCGGAGCCAATTTGCCGTCCGGCGCCGGCACCACCATGACGAGGCGCTCGCAGCCGGCGACCTTGGCCGGCACGGCATTCATCAGCACCGACGAGGGATAGGCGGCGGTGCCGCCCGGCACATAGAGGCCGGCGGCTTCGATCGCGGTCCAGCGCGTGCCGAGTTCAACACCGAGCGCGTCCGTGAAACGGTCGTCCTTCGGCTTCTGGCGCAGGTGATAGGCCTCGATGCGATCGCGGGCGAGCTTCAGGGCATCGAGCGCCTCGCCGTCGCAGGCGGCCAGCGCCGCATCGATCTCGGCCGCCGATACCCGGAGACCGGCCTTCGACAGGTCGACCCGGTCGAGTTTCCGGGTGAGTTCGATCAGCGCCCGGTCGCCGCGCGCCTGGACGTCGGCGATGATGGCGCGCGCGGCAGCCTCGACATCGGCCGCGGCCTCGCGCTTGGCGCCGAGGAAGGCACGGAAACGCTCGTTGAAATCGGCATCGCGGGCGTCGAGGCGCAGGGGCATGGGTCAATCCGGCCGAAAGGAAAGGCGTTCAGAGAAGACCCAAGGTCAATGGCGCGCAGGGGCCGATCCGTCAACCTTCGCAGTCATTCCGGGGCGCGCTGCAAGCGCGAACCCGGAATCTAGCCACAAATTCCGAGCCCGTTTCTGGATTCCGGGTCCGCACCTACGGTGCGTCCCGGAATGACCGTTACTAGTCCTTGGCCTCGACGGCGTGGACCGGCCTCCCGGTGCAATTCCACACCGGGCCGAGATCGACCAGCTCGGCCTCCAGACATTCGACATCGAGCCGCATCGCGGCGTCGCCTGAAAAAATGAGGGTCACGGTGCCGGAAGGCGCCTCGGTTTCCGTGAATTCGACGGTCAGCAGGTTGAGGACGCCGTCCTTCACGGCCGGATCGACGCCCCGGCACTTGAAGGTCTGCACCCGCTCGAAGCGCAGGGCCGAGCGGCGGCGGCAGCTCTGCGGCTTGTCGGCAATCGCCTGCTCCCAGTCGAAACGGTTGACCCCGAACACCAGGCGCTTGGCCTCAGGCTGCCAGATCACGTCGGCGACCTTGATCACCGCGTCCTGCAGGTGGGTCGAGACGATTTCGAGGTCCTCCTCGTCGAGGACGGTGAGTTTCAGGGGTTCGGCTACCCGGTCCATGGCGGTCGCTCCGTTGCCGACAAGCTAGGCAGCGGCGAGGCGGGCCGCAAGATCGCTAGCCGCTGATGCGCTCGATCCTGGCGCCGCAGCGCCCGAGCTTTTCCTCGAGCTTTTCGAAGCCGCGATCGAGGTGATAGACGCGGTTGACGATGGTCTCGCCCTCGGCGGCGAGCGCCGCGATCACCAGCGACACCGAGGCGCGCAGGTCGGTCGCCATCACCGGCGCGCCCTTGAGCTTCTTGACGCCTTCGATGGTGGCGCGCATGCCATCGAGCTGGATGCGGGCGCCGAGACGCGCCAGTTCCTGCACATGCATGAAACGGTTTTCGAAGATGGTTTCGGTGATGTGCGAGGTGCCTTCGGCGCGCGTCATCAGCGCCATCAACTGCGCCTGCAGATCGGTCGGGAAGCCGGGGAACGGTGCGGTCGTCACATCGACCGGCTTGATGCCGGCGCCGTTGCGGGTGACGCGGATGCCTTCGTTCGTTGTCGTAACGGTGGCGCCGGCCTGGGCGATGACGTCGAGCGCCGCCCGCAGCAATTCCGGGCGCGCGTTCTGCAGCAGCACGTCGCCGCCGGTCATGGCCACCGCCATGGCATAGGTGCCGGTCTCGATGCGATCGGGCAGCACGCTGTGGCGCGTGCCGTTGAGCTTGGCGACGCCCTCGATCACAAGCCGCGAGGTGCCGATGCCCGACACCCTGGCGCCCATCTTGTTGAGGCAATCGGCGACATCGCCGATCTCCGGCTCCTGCGCCGCGTTGTCGATGACGGTGGTGCCGCGGGCCAGCACGGCCGCCATCAGCGCGGTATGCGTGCCGCTCACCGTCACCTTGGGGAAATTGATCTCGCCGCCGCGCAGGCCGTTCGGCGCGCGGGCGATGACATAGCCGCCTTCGATCTCGATCTCGGCGCCGAGTTTCTCCAGCGCCATGATGAGGAGATCGACCGGCCGCGTGCCGATGGCGCAGCCGCCCGGCATCGACACCTTGGCGATGCCCATGCGAGCCACCAGGGGCGCGATGACCCAGAAGCTGGCGCGCATGGTCGAGACCAGTTCGTAGGGCGCGGTGGTGTCGGCGATGGTCGCGGCGGACAGTTCGATGGTGCGCCCGGCATTGGCGTCGGCGCCGGCGCGCTTGCCCGCGATCAGGACATCGACGCCGTGATTACCGAGGATACGCTGGAGCTGGATGACGTCGGCGAGCCGCGGCACGTTTTCGAGAACAAGCTTGTCCGCAGTGAGGAGGCTCGCGATCATCAGCGGCAGCGTGGCGTTCTTGGCACCGGAAATCGGAATGACGCCGTTCAGCGTCTCGCCGCCGACAATACGAATTCGATCCATCGTCGTCCCCCGGCCCGCAGGCCCCGGCTCATGTCACAGGCCGGCTCGCGTCAAAAAGTAAGTGCGGCTGGATAGAGGGCGGTCTAGACCGGCCGCCCCGCCCCCGCAAAGCCAAATTCGGCCGACGGTTACCACCTCCGGCCCACGGCCTTGATCACCCGCCAATAAGGCGAAAGTCCGGTTCCGGTTCCGCCGTCCTAACTCTCGTCATCCGATTCGCCGGCGGCAGGCGTCTCGGTGGAGCGCCTGGCTCTCTCCTTGTCGCGGATTTGCGCCTTGCGGCGCTTGAGATTTTCCCGCAAGGCGGCCGCCAGCCGCGCCTCGCGGGCGGCATTGGCGGCATTCTTGGGCGTTTTCGGCGGGTCGTCGGGGCCGGTCATGGGCAGGTATGTATCGGGGCCGGCTCGACTTTCGCAAGTTCACGTTATCTTCAGCCCTTGCGGCCAAGTTGCCTTGCGTTTAAAGGGGCGCCTGTGGCAGTTTCCGCCGCGTTCGCGAACCGGGCCTTCGGCCCTTTGCGTCCCTTCAGCTGCCGTAGCTCAGTGGTAGAGCACGTCATTGGTAATGACGAGGTCGAGTGTTCAATCCACTCCGGCAGCACCATTCAACTCTCTCAAATCCACGCCTTGAGACGCCGACGGCACGCCAACCGCCCGGCCGGCCCCTCACCTTTCGTATCCTCGTAAGATACGATAAACTTGACTTCGTATCTCGATAGGATACGTTAGATCATGATCAGGAGCTTCAAGGGCAAATTCGCCGAGGCCATTTTGAGGGACCGCGCCGTTCCGAAGGGCTTTCCGGCGGATATCGCCAAGGTGGCCCGCCGCAAATTGATCATGGTGGACAGCGCGACCGTTCTCGACGCTCTCAAATCACCGCCCGGAAACCGGCTTGAAGCCTTGTTGGGCGAACTGGCCGGAAAGCATTCGATTCGCATCAATGATCAGTGGCGCATCGTTTTCACCTGGAACGGCGGCGACGCCGAGGACGTGGAAATTGTGGACTACCACAGGTGATGGCGCTGCTCGGCCAAGCCGAGCGCGGTTCAGGAAGGAGCCCAAGGGCTATGTCGAAGAAACTGACACCCGTTCATCCCGGCGAGGTTCTGCGGGAGGAATTTCTCAAGCCGCTGAAGCTGACGCCCTATGCCGTAGCGGCGGCGCTCGGCGTTCCGCGCACGCGGATCGAGCGGCTGGCGCGTGAGGAGCGGCCGGTGACGGCGGACACTGCCTTGCGACTCGGAAAGTTTTTCAGCACCGGCGCCGCGTTCTGGATAAATATTCAATCGCGCTTCGATCTTGAGGTCGCGGAAGACGAACTGGCCGGACAGATCAAGAAAATCGCGGCCTACGAAGCAGCGTAACGCCGGCTCTCAGCAACGCTCAAGCCGCTCGATCCCCGCCGCCAGCCTTGGGGACCAGAGGATGCCGGTGACCCGCGCCATGAGCGCCGGGTAACGTTGCGCCAGCCACGGAAAGCCGACCCGCTGCATGAAAGCGGCGGCGACCAGCAGCGTCAGGAACCAGGTCAGGAAGTGGTAGCGCGGCGTCTCGACGTAGAACATCGCGACCAGATGCTGCGCCAGCGCCGCGCCGCCGATAAGCCGCAGCCACGGATCGAAGGCGCGCCCGCGCGCCACGACATAGATCAGCATCACGACGCCGGCAGCGTTGAAGGGGATCGTCCAGTCGGCCTCGCCCGGTCCCGCCAGCCAGTTCGCGATATGCGCAAGCGCGCGGTGCATCAGCCCGCCGCCGAAGTCGAACGTCACGAGTTCGCGCAACGCGCCGGCCCAGGCCGACGGCGGCATCACCAGCACCAGCGGATGGCTGGCATTGTCGCTGAACAGCACGAAGCGGCCGCCGAAGGCCCAGTTGTGCCACGCCATCGAGAACACCGGCAGGAAGCCGATGCACATTCCGGCGAGCCGCAGCCACTGCCGCCCGTACAGCGCGGCCAGGCCGGCGCCGCCGAGAAACACCGCCGCCGCCGGCGCGACCAGCGGCTTCATGCCGATGCCGAGCGCGATCAGCAGCGCGCCGAAGAAAGCAGGCCAGAAGCGGTCCTCCGGCGCCGATTGCCTTGAACCGAGAAGCGGCACCAGCCCGGCCATGAACAGGATGTAGCAGGCCGGATCGGCAAAGCCCCGTGCCGCCCATTTGGCGTAATGCACGAATGTCGTGCCGAAGACTTCGCCGAGCGGCACGGCGACGAACAGCAGCGCCAGAACGAGCGGCCAAGGCCGGTCGAGAAAACGCCTGAACAATGCCAGCGCGATGAACGGCAGCGCCAGAACGAGCGACAGATAGCCGAGAAACGTGTCGCCGAACACGACATGCTCGAGCGCGCGGAAATAACGCAGCGCCGGGCCGCCGTAATAGAACACGCTCTCGCCGCCTTCGAGGAAGCCGCGCCAGTTTCCGGCCAGCAGCTTCTGCAGCATGTCGCGGCCGACGCTGTCGTAGAACATGCCGTCGTCGCCGCCGTCGAAGGGGCGCACGCCGCCAAGGAAGCTCGCGTCGTCAATGGCGATGACGGCGACGGCCAGCGCCAGCAGAAGAAGCGGCGCGGCGGCGCGGCGCGGCCGCGGGCGTATCAGCAGCAGCAGCAGCGCGCCGATGGTGAGGATCTTGATGAGCGGCTGCGACCATTGTTTGAGCCGGACATCCACCGGGCCCCGCAAATGCATGGCCAGCGTACCGGGCTTGATGGCGACGCCGACGACGCGGCGGCCCGCATCCTCGGGCGCGATGGCGCGGCAATTGCTGCTTTGCCCAGTTGCCGGCGCGAACGTCTCCCCCGCGCCTTCCCACAGGATGTCGCCGCTCCAGCACAAGCGGCCGCCGACATAAGCCGCCGGCAACCGGACCATCGTGAACCAGGGCATGGTAAGCTGCCAGCGATCGTAGCCTTTCCAGGCCCGCCCATCGCGGCGCGCACGCTGCACATCGCTCACCGGAAACCAGTTGAACCGCATCTCGTTGATGAAGCCGAGCCGGTGCCAGACCGGATCGGTGAAATCGAGCCGCGCCACCGATCGCGACAGATCGGACTTGTTGACGATGCCGTCGCCAGAGAATGCGTAAGCGCGCTCGGGCAAGCCGACCCCGCGCCAGCAGCCGGTCGCGGCGGGATCGCAGCGCTTGTCCAGCGGGTATTGCCTGTCGAATTCGGCCGACAGATGGCGGTACACATCCGCCGGCAGGTCGCGTTCCAGCGTACCGCCCGGCAGAAACGCGTTGAAGCCCTCGTCGATGCGCGGCGGCGCCAGCACCGCCAGCGCGCCGATCGCCACGGCGACCACGGCAACAGCAGCGACCCACCGCCCAAGACCCAAGCGAACGGTTCCGGTGAAAATGGCGACCGCGGTAAGCACCAGCGCGACATAAATCGCGACGTCATGAAGCGGCAGCCCTGCGACGGCGACGGCAAGCCCAAATATGGCGAGCTTCGCCCCGGTCCGGGACGGCGACGGCTCGGCTTCAAGGCTGGCATCCTGCATGGCGCCTGCCATAGCACCAAGGCGCCGGCGCCGCCAATCGCGCGCGGGGTTAACCGGCTTGAAAAACTCGACAAATCGCCGCCGCCCGAAACATTGTCGGCGCCGAAAAGCCCGTGCTAGAAGCCGCCCATGTCGGCCATTCTGTCGCAAAACAAGGCGAGCGAAATCGCGTTCTTCGACAGCCACGGGGCGTCGAAGGCCTATGACGTGTTCACGCCCGACACCAACCAACGCATCATCGATATCGTGGCGCGGCTCGGCGGATTTACGCCGGGCGCACGCATCGCCGATCTCGGCTGCGGCTCCGGAGTCTTCACTGGCCTGCTCAGCCGTCGCGGCTACAACTGCACGGGCGTCGATCTCAGCCCCAAGCTGATCCGCATCGCGCGCGAGGCGCATCCGGGCATCGACTTTCAGGAAGGCGACATCGAGCGCCTGCCCTTCGCCGACGGCAGCTTCGACGGCGTGCTGCTGGCCGGCGTGTTGCACCACCTGCCCGAACTGTCGAAATGCGCCGCCGAGATCAAACGCATCCTGCGGCCGGGCGGGCGCTTCGTCGCCTTCGACCCCAACCGCATGAACCCGGCGATGTATCTTTATCGCGATCGCTCTTCGCCGCTTTATTCCCCGGTCGGCGTCACCGAGAACGAGCGGCCGGTGATCGCGCGCCACCTCGCCGACGCTTTCACCGCCGCCGGATTCGACACCGGCACCGAATTTCATTCCGGCATGAAATATCGCTATCTCGCCTCCGGCGCACTGCGCTGGCTGCTGCCGGCCTATAACCTCGCCGACTCAGTGCTGTTCGCGCCCGCCTTCATGGCGCGGTGGCGTTCTTTCGTGTTCACCTGGGGCGAGAAGCCGAAGGCGGCGCCGTGATCCGGCAGCATCCGATCAGGCTCGGCATCGTCGGCGTGAATTACGGGCGCACGGTGCTGATGCCCGCGTTCCGCGCCGACGCGCGCTGCGAGGTCGCGGCGCTCGCAGGCAGCAATGAAGCGCGCACCGCCGATCACGCCCGCGCGGCCGGCGTGCCGAAGGCCTACGGCGACTGGCGCGCGCTGATCGCCGACAAGGACATCGACGCCATCGCCATCGCCACGGTGCCGAGTCTGCAAACCGAGATCGCGCTCGCGGCCTTGAGCGCCGGCAAGCCGGTGTTCGCGGAAAAGCCGATGGCCTCGACGCTCGATGATGCGCGCGCGATGCTCGCGGCCGCGAACAAGAGCGGCCTGCCGACCGGCATCGACTTCAACTTTCACCAGATCATGGCCTGGCTGAAGGCCAGGGCGATGCTGAATGACGGCGCCATCGGCAAACTGCGCCATGTCACCGTGCACTGGCATGTCGAGAATTATTCGATCCAGAACCGCATGCGGAACTGGAAGACCTTGCGCGACGACGGCGGCGGCGTGCTCGGCAACTTCATCTCGCACTGTTTCCATTACCTCGAATGGTTCTGTGGCCCGCTCGCCGGCCTGCAGGCGCGGGTCGGCGGCCTGCCCGGCGACACCGAACTCGACACCACCGTGGCGATGGCGCTGCAATTCGCCGCCGGCCCACTGGCCAGCCTGAGCATGAGCTGCGCCTCGTTCCGCGGCTCCGGCCATCGCATCGAACTCTACGGCGAGGACGGCACCCTGGTGCTGGAGAATCGCACTCCCGACTACATGCGCGGCTTCGTGTTGACTTACGCCAAACGGCCGGGCGAGTTGGCGCCCGTTGCGGTCGAGGATCCGGCGGACGCCGGACAACCCGACGGGCGCATCGCGCCGGCGGCGCGGCTGGCGGCCAAATTCCTCGATGCGATCGGGGACGCGTCCGGCTATAAGCCCAACGCCGCGCCGGATTTCGCGGCCGGTTACCGCGTGCAGCAACTGATCGATGCGGCCCAGCGCTCGAACCGCGAGGGCCGTTTCATCAGCGTCGCGCCGGGCGAGATGAAATAGGCACAAGGACAAAGAATGAGCGCGCGCAAGGTTCTGGTCACCGGCGGCTCGGGCTTCATCGGCTCGGGCCTCGTCAAGGCGCTGGTCAAATCCGGCGCGCGGGTGCGCGTGCTCGACGACAATTCGCGCGGCCGACCGCGCCGCCTTACCCAAGTCGAGGAAGAGATCGAGTTCATCGGCGGCGACATCCGCGATGCCGAGACGGTGGCGAAGGCCACACAAGGCATGGACGAGGTGCATCACCTCGCCTTCGTCAACGGCACCGAGTTTTTCTATTCGCAGCCCGACCTCGTGCTCGATGTCGGCGTGCGCGGCATGATCAATGTCATCGACGCCTGCCGCAAGCACAATGTCGGCAATCTCATTCTTGCCTCGTCCTCCGAGGTCTACCAGACACCGCCGGTGATCCCGACCGACGAGAGCGCGCCGCTGTCGGTGCCGGACGTGCTCAACCCGCGCTACTCCTACGGCGGCGGCAAGCTGATCAGTGAACTGATGGCGATCAATTACGGCCGCAAATATTTCGAGCGCGTGCTGATCTTCCGCCCGCACAATGTCTACGGACCGGACATGGGCTTCGAGCACGTCGTGCCGCAATTCGCGCTCCGCCTGAAGAAACTCGCCGACGCCCAGCCGACCGGCACCCTGCCCTTTGAAATGCAGGGTACCGGCGTCGAGACCCGCTCGTTCTGCTACATCGACGACCTGGTCGCCGGCGTCATGGTGATGCGCGACAAGGGCGAGCATCTCGGCATCTATCACGTCGGCACCACCGAAGAACTGTCGATCGCCGACGTCGCGCGCCTGGTCGCCGCCGAAGCCGGCCGCGACATCGAGATCGTGCCGGGCAAGCTGCAGGCCGGCGGCACGCCGCGGCGCTGCCCCGATATTTCCAAGCTCGGCGCGCTCGGCTACAAGCCCGCCGTGCCGCTCAAGCAGGGCCTCAAGCCGACTTTGGACTGGTACTGGAAGAACGCCGACCTGGCGCCGAAAAGCTAAGTGGAGAACTCTGTGGTAGGTCCCACCAAAATCGCGCGCGGCGCCGGCACCGGCGGCAGCGTTCCGGTCGAACAGTGCCAGATCTGCGGCTCCGAGAAGCTCGATTACGTGCTCTCGCTCGGCTACATGCCGCCGGTGAACCAGATGGTGCCGATCGGCCAGGTGCCGCGCCAGCAGCCGTGGTTTCCGACCGACGTCCTGCATTGCCGGCAATGTGACCTGGTGCAGCTCGGCCTCGCGGTCGATCCGGTCATCATCTTCCCGCCGGAATATCCTTACACCAGCGGCATGACCAAGCTGCTGCGCGACAACTTCGCCGACCTGCAGCGCGAGAGCTGGGCGATGCTCGGCCTGACCGAGAAAGATCTCGTCGTCGACATCGGCTCCAATGACGGCACGCTGATCTCGAACTTCCAGAAAGCCGGCAATCGCATTCTCGGCATCGAGCCGACCGACGTCGGCGATATCGCCAATTCGCGCGGCATCCCGACCATCAAGCGCTATTTCGGCAAGGCCGCGGCGGAGGAAGTCGCCGCTTCGCATGGCAAGGCCAAGCTCATCACGGCAGCGAACTGCTTCGCGCATATCGAGGATGTTCATGCGATCGTCGAGGGCATCCTCGCCATGCTCGACGACGACGGCGTCTTCATTTCGGAATCGCACTACCTCATCCCGCTGCTCGACACGCTGCAGTACGACACCGTCTATCACGAGCACCTGCGCTACTATTCGCTGAGCAGCCTGAAATACCTGCTTGAGATGCACGGCCTCGAGGTTTTCCACGCGCGGCCGATCCCGAGCCATGGCGGCTCGATCCGCGTTTATGCCGGCCGCAAGGGCAAGCGGAAGGTCGAAGCGAGCGTGCAGCAGATGCTCGACGCCGAGCCCAAGGGCGACGCGATGGCGCAACGCCTCAAGAAGTTCAAACACGATGTGCTGCTGAGCAAGCTGCGGCTGTTGTCGATGCTGCGCGACCTCAAGGAACAGAACGCCCGCGTTGTCGGCATTTCGGCGCCGTCACGCGCCTCGACCCTGTTCAACTATGTGGGGCTCGATGACGGCATCATCGACTATGTCTGTGAGATCAAGGGGTCGCTGAAGATCGGCAAATGCATGCCGGGCACCTCGATTCCGGTCGTCGACGAAGAACGCCTGTTCACCGACCAGCCGGAAGCGGCCGTGATCTTCTCCTGGCATATCGCCGACGAACTGGCGCCGAAGCTGCGCGCCAAGGGTTACAAGGGCAAACTGATCTCGCCGCTGCCCGAGCCGCGGTATTTGTGACGACGAATCCGTCATTCCGGGGCAGCGCGCAGCGCTGAACCCGGAATCCGGATCGTCGCTCAGGCCTTGCTATCAGTCTGGATTCCGGGTTCGCTTGCCATGCAAGCGCCCCGGAATGACGGAGATCAGCATGGGCGAATATCCCAAGATCAAATCGCGCCGCGAGCTCGATATCTCGCCCTGGATGAAAGTGATCGAGCGCGAGGTCGAGTTTCGCGCCGGCGCCAAGCCCGAGCTGTATCACGCCATCGGCCAGCAGGATTACATCGCCATCGTCGCGCTGACGCCGGACGGCCGCATCCCGATCGTTCAACAGTACCGCCCGGCGGTCGAGCGCAAGACCTGGGAATTGCCCGCCGGCATGACCGAGGCGGGCGAGGATCCCGCCAAGAGCTGCGAGCGCGAGCTGTTCGAGGAGACGGGCTATCCGGCTAAGGCGGTGCATGCCCTCGGCTCGTTCTCGCCGTGCACGGCCCGGCTGTCGAACAAGATCCATTCGTTCTTCGTCGAGACGGCCCCGCGGCCGCCCGGCGCGGGGATCGAGGCCGCCATCGAACTCAACCTGGTCAGCCCGGCGGAGCTCGGCGCCATGATCTACACGGGCGAATTCTCGCTCCAGCTCCACATCGGCGCGCTGATGCTGGCCGGCATGCGAGGCTTCCTGGATTTGTCCTCTTTCCGCTCGGCCTGACCATCCAAAACCGGCGCCTTTGACCTCGGTCAATACCGCCATGCTGGATTTGGACGAATCTTGGCTCGACAACTGGGCTGGAACCCCTCTAAAAAGGGCCGAGCTCTGGGGCGAGAGAGTAGAAACCTGATGGATTACAACGCCTTCTTCGTGTCCGCCCTGGATCAGTTGCGCCACGAACGCCGCTACCGCGTCTTCGCCGACCTCGAGCGCATCGCCGGCCGCTTTCCCTATGCCTACTGGCACGCCCCGCAGGGCAGGCGCGAAGTCGTGATCTGGTGCTCGAACGACTACCTCGGCATGGCCCAGCATCCGCAGGTCATCGGCGCCATGGTGGACGTGGCAGCGCGCATGGGCACCGGCGCCGGCGGCACCCGCAATATCGCCGGCACCAACCATCCGCTGGTCGAGCTGGAGCGCGAGCTCGCCGACCTGCATGGCAAGGAAGCGGCCCTCGTTTTCACGTCCGGCTACGTCTCGAATCAGACCGGCATTCCGACCATCGCCAAGCTGCTGCCGAACTGCCTGATCCTGTCGGACGCGCTGAACCACAATTCGATGATCGAGGGCGTGCGCCAGTCTGGCTGCGACAAGGTGATCTGGCGCCACAACGACCTCGGCCATCTCGAGGAACTGCTCAAGGCCGCCGATCCTGACCGGCCGAAGATCATCCTGTTCGAGAGCCTGTATTCCATGGACGGCGACGTCGCGCCGCTGCACGCGATCTGCGATCTCGCCGCCAGGTATAACGCCATGACCTACGTCGATGAGGTGCATGCCGTGGGCATGTACGGGCCGCGCGGTGGCGGCGTCACCGAGCGCGACAAAGCGGCGGACCGCGTCGACGTCATCGAAGGCACACTGGCCAAGGCGTTCGGCTGCCTCGGCGGTTACATCACCGGCTCGGCGGCGCTGATCGACGCCGTGCGCTCCTATGCGCCAGGCTTCATCTTCACCACCGCGCTGCCGCCGGCGATCTGCGCCGCGGCCACCGCCGCGATCCGTCACCTCAAGACGTCGCAGTGGGAGCGCGAGCGCCATCAGGATCGCGCCGCGCGCGTCAAGGCGGTGCTCAACGCCGCCGGCCTGCCGGTGATGCCGTCGGATACGCACATCGTCCCGGTGCTGGTCGCCGATCCGGAGAAGGTCAAGATCGCGAGCGACATGCTGCTTGAGGATCACGGCATTTATATCCAGCCGATCAACTATCCGACCGTGCCGCGCGGCCTGGAGCGCCTGCGCATCACGCCGTCGCCCTATCACGACGACGTCCTGATCGACCGGCTCGCCGAGGCCCTGGTGGACGTCTGGGAACGGCTGCAACTGCCGAAAAACCGCCCGCAGCTCGCGGCCGAATAGCTACCGCGCAGATTAGCCTAGAGTGTTTCGCTCGGTCGCACCCATGGTTCGACGCTTGTGGGCCATTCCGGCGGCACCGCATCGTGAAATACCATTCCACAATCAACTTCCAATGAGCTTGACTGGAATTCCGGCCAAGCTTGCTTAAACGCCCAGACCTCCAAGAATTCTCTGACAATATTCGGGACCTCTCCCATATCCATCGTCAATTGAATGCCAAAATATGGATGGGCAGCGTCTAGCGCGGCTTTTCCAGGAATTGAGCAAGTGAGGATAACCGGCCGCCCATCCGCCTCGAGCAAGCTCAGTGCTTCATCGGAAACAACATGCTGCAGAACGCGCTGATCAAATTCGGACCCGTACAGCAAATAATGATTAAAGCCTGACGAAAGCCCATTCCTCGACAGCGTCAAATGAACCTGTCCTTCGCGAGCGCCCATTCTCTCTCCGGGTCCAAGCTCGTCAATCGCCGCTTTTAGCTTCGCCTCCATATCAGGCCAATCTGCTCGCGCCTTCAATACCCTCTCGATCCTCACAAGACGGTCACTCGCCTGCAGCGGCAACAGACCTCTTCGTTCAATAGAATCCAGTTCCTCTTCGTTCACCCTGGTCCCATGAAAGCCTGCAATTCTGTTCGCAGACAACCATGCAATAGTGGCGGCTATCACGCGGGGGCGATCGGCAAGTCCGAATAAGATTTTCAGCGAATCTTCGACATATCTTGGCTTCGCCGCTTCAAGTAACTTAGGTGCATTCTTTGGCAAAACGTCAGATAACGTCGCAGCGAGGCTCGGACACCACTCCTGGGCCTTATCAAAAACAATCATGCTCCACTGACCCTTCGGCCATCAATCGTAAAGTTGCACCGCTCGTCCGAGCACACTACCTGCAACGGCCCCAGCTTCAAGCCACAAGACTTCGCTATCCGCCGAGGCGCTGGTCGATGTCTGGGAACGGCTGCAACTGCCGAAAAACCGCCCGCAGCTCGCGGCCGAGTAGCCGCTAGTCGTCGATCGAATCCGGCGAGCGCGGCACCGCCGGGCCCTTGTCGCCGCCGCGGGCCACCAGCCGCACCACGAACGGCATCGCGCCCATCACGAAAAAGATGCGCACCAGATGGTGCGTGCCGACATAGACGAGGTCGAAACCGAGCGCGAGCGCCAGCAGCAGCATGGCGTCGGCCGCGCCGGGCGCGTAGGCCACCATGACCTCGGCCACCGGGATATCGAGAAGCAGCAGCACCAGCCCGGCGCAACCGGCGGTGACCGCCATCGTCACCGCGAAAGCGCCGAAGGCCGCGCCGGTGAATTGCAGCAGCAGCCGCACCGGCGTATCGGCGAAACGGGCGCCGCTCACCGCGCCGAACGCGATCATCGCCGCGTAGGATATCCACCACGGCATCACGACGCGCAACGTGTCGGTGCCATGCAGCACCGCAGACGTCATCATGGCGCCGAACAAGAGCCCGCCTGGCAGGCGCAGGCGATGCGCGACGATTGCCGCGAGCGACGAGACGACGACAAGAATGACGAGCTCGCCGGTCTGCGACGGATCGAACGATGCGCGCGCCGGCGCCGCCACATGCTCGACGAGTCCCAGCCCCGTGAACAAGGCCGGCAGGCCGATGGCGAGGATCATGACGCGCACGGTCTGCACGATGGCGATGCCCCGGACGTCGGACTTGAACTCGACGGCCAGCGCCATCACCTGCGACAGCCCGCCGGGCACCGAGCCGAGATAGGCCGCCAGGCCGTCCCAGCCATGGACCGCGCGCAGATAGATGGTGCCGGAGGCGCTGATAACGACGGTGGCCGCCAGCATCACCGCGATGCTCACCGGATAGCTGGCCATGCCGCGCAAGGTTTCGGGCGTGACCATCGCGCCGAGCGAAATGCCGATCAGCACAATGAGCACGCGCATCATCGTCGTCGGCACGCGCATCGGCCGGCCGGCGAGCGCGGCAATGGCGACCACCAGGATCGAGCCGGACAGATAGCCCGCCGGCATGCCGAGCAGGCCGAAGGTCAGACCACCGATGGCGGCGAAGACCATTGTTTCCGCGATGTTGCGGAACAGGATCATGCGGTCGGGTTTCGGAGCAGCGGACAAAGGCGAGACTTCCAGGACACGACGCGACACGCGCCGTTCCGGGGCCCTCCATGCGCCAGTCCGGCGGTGCGGTCAAACCGCTTCAGTACAGAAGATCCTGCGTCAATGTCGACAAATGCTGCACGGCGCCGAGCGCGGCCTTCAGACTGGCGCGCTGTTCGGTGTTCAGCGACCTGACCTCGACCTTGTTGCCGGGCGGCTGCCCCGCATGCATGTCAGCCAGTTGCTGCGCGAGGATCAGATCGAGGAACGTGGCCTGGGCGCGGCCGAGCGCCTCGAGGTCGCCAACGCTGCGCCCGAGCGCAATGGCGGCCGCAAGTCGCGCCGGCGTCGAGCGCTCGACGAAGTGGTAGCGAACCGCCAGCACGCGGGCGAGCGTGACGATACCGAACAGACCCGCACGCTTGAGATCGATGCGACCGCCTTCGGTGCGGATGCCGCCGAGGATCGTCAGGCCCGGCGTCACCTCGCCGCCAGCCTCGGCGAGCAGCTTGGCGAACACGACATTGCCCTCCGCCGCGTCGAAACCATCGCGCCAGATCCGATTGGCCAGACGCGCATCGCCATGCACGGCGAGCAGATCGAAGAAGATATCGACGGCGAGCAGGTCGGCCGGCGACGATCGTGTCAGCCACGAACCGAGCCGCGCGCGCCACGTCGCCAGCGAGCCGCGCCAGGCGTCGTTCCTGGCCATGACGCCGCCGGTGCAATACGGCACGCCGACCTCGTGCAGGATGTCGGCGACGATAATGGCGTAGTCCTTGAACCAGAGATCCTCGGCGCCGCCCGGTTCGCCCTCGGCAAACACCAGTGCATTGTCCTGATCCATGGCCAGCAGGCTTTCGCCGCGCCCGGCCGAACCGAGCACGCATAGCGCATAGGGGCACGGCGGCTTGCCTTTGCCCTCGGCCAACATGCGCCGCTCCGCGAGCACGCCGGCCCGCCGCGTCAGCGCGCCGAGCTCGCGCGAAATCACCGCGGCGATGTCGCGGGCGCAGACGCCCTCGGCCAGCAGCCCCTCCGCCGCGCGCGGCAGTCGGGACCAGGCGGCGCCGAGATCTTGCACGTCTTCGGCGTGGTCGAGGAGGTCGCCGAGGATGGTGAGTTCCTGCGCGCGCAGCTTCAGCAAATCGCGCGAACTGACGATGCCGCAAACCTCGCCGTCCTCGTTCTCGACGACGAGGTGGCGCAGTCTGTGCCGGCTCATACGCCCGAGCGCGCGATAGACGAAGGCCGCGCGCGGCAGGGCGACCACCGGCCGGCTGGCGATATCGCCGACCGGCCGCGCGAGCGCATCGACGCCACGCTCGCCGATCGCGCGCATCACGTCGCGCTCGGTGACAATGGCGGCGTCCGCCACGCGCAGCGGCCCCGCCAGATCCGCCGGCGCGACCAGCAGCGACGAGATCTTGTCGCGCACCATGACATCGAGCGCCTCGGACAACGGCGCCGTCGCGGCAATGCTCCGCACATCGGCCGTCATGACATCCGCGACGCGATGCCGGTACGGATAGGTGTCGATGCGGTCGAGCGAGCCGCGCACGCGGCCGCGCGGCTGCGCCACGGCCTGTTCCCAGCCGGCGCGATGCTGATCGTCGAGCACCTCGGACAGCGCGAGGCAGGCCTTCTCGGCTTCCGCCAGCGTGCGGATATTGCCCTCGCGCAGCTTCGGCAGCAGCGCGAGGAAGATGCGCGCGGTGAGAATGGCGTCGCCAACGGCCGAATGTCGGTCGGACACGGTGACGCCCAGCCAACTGGCGAGATGTTCAAGCGTGTAGCCGCCGAGGCGCGGCTCGACCACCTGCGCCAGCAGCTGCGTGTCGAGCGTGCGCGGCGCGCGCCATGTCAAACCCGCGCGTTCGCATTCGCGCTTGAGCACGGCAAGATCGAAGCCGAGCGTGTGCCCGATCCAGACCGCTTCGCCGAGCGGCTGCGAAGACGCCGGCCAGACCGCCGCGAACCGGGGCGCGTCGGCCACCGCCGCGTCGTCGATGCGATGGATTTTCGTGGCCGCCGGCGGGATCGGCTCGCCGGGATTGATGAGCCGGCGCAGAGCCGCGGCCTCGTCGAGCTTGCCGCTCTTGAGCGGCACCGTTCCAATGTCGATCACCCGCGCCTTGGCCGGATCGAGCCCGGTGGTCTCGGTGTCCACGACCACGGCGTTGAGCGAAATCAGTGGCGTTGCGCTGCCGCTTATCGCCATGTGCCGACTCCCCCCGCGATTCTCGTTTCCCCTGAAGCTAACCCGGCAGCGGGCCAACCCTGAATGCCCCTGAGGAGGCTCGATTGCCGCAGGCAGAGCCGCCTACCGGCCCTGAATCCGCCGCTACCCTTCCCCGGCCAAGACGGATAAAATAGCCGTCCAATGAGGGAGTTTAGCTCCCCATCCGGAGCGTTGGATGCTGCAAGGCTGGGTCGTTATAGCGGTCGCGCTGGGCTACATCGGCCTTCTGTTCCTGATCGCGAGCTATGGCGACCGCCGGCGCGGCCGCAGCCGCGTGCTGGGCGGCGCAACGGCCGGCGATTCCGGCCAGGGCCAAAGCCAGGGACTTTCTCAAGGTCTTGGCGCCACCGGCCGCGCGCGGCTGATGATCTATCCGCTGTCGCTGGCGATCTACTGCACGTCATGGACATTCTTCGGCTCGGTCGGCTCGGCCTCGCGCACCGGCTACGAGTTCCTCACCATCTATATCGGCCCCGTGCTGATGATCGGCCTGTTCTCGCCGCTGCTGGTGCGCATCGTGCGGCTGGCGAAGGCGCAGAACATCACCTCCATCGCCGACTTCATCGCCGCGCGCTACGGCAAGGGCCAGGCGGTCGCGGCCGTCGTCGCGCTGATCGCGATCATCGGCACCATTCCCTACATCGCTCTGCAGCTTAAGGCCGTCTCGGCGTCGCTCGAAACGATCCTCGCCCATGTCACGCCGGCCGACGATATGTCGCGGCCGCTGCTCGGCGACATCGCGCTGTTCGTGGCCTTGTCCATGGCGACCTTCGCCGTGCTGTTCGGCACCCGCCATATCGACGCGACCGAACACCAGGACGGCTTGATGCTGGCCATCGCGGCCGAATCCATCGTCAAGCTGTTCGCTTTCCTCGCGGTCGGCATCTTCGTTACCTTCTGGATGTTCGACGGCCCCGACGCCCTGTTCGAGGCGGCTCGGGCGAACCTGCAAACGGCGGGACTGCTCACAAGAGAGCCTGCCTTCGACGTGTTTATCGCCACGACCTTCCTGTCCTTCATGGCGATCATCCTGCTGCCGCGACAGTTCCACGTCGCGGTGGTCGAGAACAACAACGAGGGCGAAATCCGCCGCGCGGCGTGGATGTTCCCGCTCTATCTCGTGCTCATCAACATCTTCGTGGTGCCGATCGCCATCGCCGGGCTGCTGACCTTCAAGGGCGGCCCGACCGACAGCGACATGTTCGTGCTGGCCCTGCCGCTGCAAACCGGCTCCAACGTGCTGACCATCGCCGCTTTCGTCGGCGGATTGTCGGCGGCGACCGCGATGGTCATCGTCGAGTCGGTGGCGCTGTCGATCATGATCTCGAACGACCTGATCATGCCGCTGGTGCTGCAGCGGCGCAGCACGCTGCTGGCCGGCCGCGAGAATGTCGGCTCGCTGCTGCTGACGGTGCGGCGGCTGTCGATCTTCGCCATCCTGATCCTCGCCTATTTCTATTACCGCGCCGCCGGCCCCGCGCAGCTCGCGTCCATCGGCCTCCTGTCCTTCGCCGCGGTGGCGCAGCTTGCGCCAGCGTTTTTCGGCGGCCTGTTCTGGCGTCGCGCCACCGCGACCGGCGCCATCGCCGGCATGGTCGTTGGCACCGTGATGTGGGGCTACACCTTGCTGCTGCCGACCTTCGCCGACATCGGCGTCATCGGCCAGCGCATCCTCACCGATGGACCCTGGGGCATCGCCATGCTGCGGCCCCAGCATTTCCTCGGCCTCGATCTGTCACCGCTCGTTCATGGCGTGGTGTGGAGCCTCTCACTCAATATCCTGTTCTACATCGGCTTCTCGCTGCGCCGGGAGCCGACACCGATCGAGCGGCTGCAAGCCAACACTTTCGTGCCGACGGACCTGACGCCGATCGCGCCGAGCTTCCGCCTGTGGCGCTCCGCCGTGACGGTCGAGGAGCTGACCGGCACGGTAGCGCGCTATCTGGGCGAAGCGCGCACGCGCGCCTCGTTCGAGGAATTCGCCAGCACGCATCGCATCAGCCTCGACGCCAAGGACGAGGCCGACTTCCGGCTGGTGCGGCACGCCGAGCACATTCTCGCTTCCGCCATCGGCGGCCCGTCGTCGCGGCTCGTGCTGTCGCTGCTGCTGCGCAAGCGCACCGTGTCCACCAAGGCGGCGCTCAAGCTGCTTGACGATGCGTCGGCGGCGATTCAGTACAACCGCGAAATCCTGCAGACCGCGCTTGATCACGTGCGCCAGGGCATCGCCGTGTTCGACCGCGACCTGCAACTGATCTGCTGGAACCGGCAGTTCGGCGAAATTCTCGACCTGCCGCCGAGCCTGATCCGCGCCGGCAACAGCCTCGCCGACATTCTGCGCTTCAACGCGCAGCGCAGCGATGTCGCGCCGGACCGCGTCGAAGGCCTCGTGCGCGCGCAGATCGAGCGTTACATCTCCGGCAACGATGTGTTCATGGAACGCTCCGCCAGCGGCGACCTCGTCATCGAGGTGCGCGCCAACCATATGCCCGACGGCGGCATCGCCACCACCTTCACCGACATCACCGCCAGCGTCGAAGCCGCCGAGGCGCTGGAGCGCTCCAACGAAACGCTGGAGCGCCGCGTGCGCGAGCGTACCGAAGAGCTCGAGGCCCTCAATGCCGAACTCGCCCACGCCAAGGGCGAAGCCGACGCCGCCAACATCTCCAAAACCAAATTCCTCGCCGCAGCCAGTCACGACATCCTGCAACCGCTCAACGCCGCGCGGCTTTACGTCACCAGCCTGATCGAGCGCGGCAGCCGCGACGACCGCAAGCTGGTCGACAACATCGACGCCTCGCTCGAGGCGGTCGAGGAGATTTTCGGCGCGCTGCTCGACATGTCGCGGCTGGACACCGGCGCGATGCGGCCGGAGTTGTCGTCGTTCCGCATCGACGACATGATGCGGCAGATCGAACTGGAATTCGCGCCGCTCGCTGCCGCCAAGGGCCTGGAGCTGAAATACGTGCCGTGCTCGCTGGTGGTGCGCTCGGACCGCCGTCTGCTGCGCCGCGTGGTGCAAAACCTCGTTTCCAACGCCATCAAGTACACGCCCGCCGGCAAGGTGCTGATCGGCTGCCGCCGCAAGGGCGAGGAACTGCGCATCGACGTCTACGACACGGGCGTCGGTATTCCGGAGTCCAAGCGCCGCGACATCTTCCTCGAATTCCACCGCCTCGGTCAGGGCGCGCGCATCGCCCGCGGCCTCGGCCTCGGCCTGTGCATTGTCGAGCGCATCGCCCGCGTGCTGTCGCTGGCGGTCGACGTCGAAGGCACCGGGCGCGGCGGCTCGCATTTCGCCGTCTCGGTGCCGCGCTCGAACGCCACACCGGTCGCGCTGCCGGCGCGCAATGAAAGCCGCGTCGATCCAGGCCAGTTCGCCGACACCACGGCGGTCTGCATCGACAACGAACCGGCGGTGCTCGACGGCATGTCGGTGCTGCTGCACGGCTGGGGCTGTGAAGTCATCAAGGCCGACGGTCTGGAAGCGGCATTGCAAGCGGCCGGCGACAGCGCGACGCCGCCGAACGGGCTGCTGGTCGATTATCATCTCGATAACGGCAACGGCATCGACGCCATCATCGCGCTGCGCGAGAAGCTGGGCCCGCTGCCGGCGATCCTGATCACCGCCGACCGCACGCCGGCGGTGCGCGACCGCGCCCGCGCCGAGGACATTCAGTTGTTGAACAAGCCGCTCAAGCCGGCGGCGCTCCGCGCGCTGCTGGCGCAA
The DNA here is from genome assembly GCA_017849615.1 of Pseudolabrys sp. GTDB lineage: Bacteria > Pseudomonadota > Alphaproteobacteria > Rhizobiales > Xanthobacteraceae > Pseudolabrys. Next base: position 50,547 of record JAFIGS010000014.1, read on the forward strand.
TGGCGCGTGATGCGAGTGGCGGCGGCGGAGTGAGATACTTCTATCCCTCCCGTCGTCGGGGAGGGACAAAACAACCTACCCCTCCATGCCCGCGCCTTGCGGGAAGTGGCCGGCCTCGATCTTGGCGGCGGCGATCACGGCCTGGGTGCGGCTTTCGACGCCGAGCTTCTGCAGGATAGCCGAGACATGCGCCTTCACGGTCGCCTCCGACACGCCGAGCTGATAGGCGATCTGCTTGTTCAGCAGCCCTTCCGACAGCATCATCAAGACGCGCACCTGCTGCGGCGTCAAAGTCGCCATGCGCGCCATCAGCGCCGCGGTCTCCGCGTCGGAGCCGGCGGACAGATCAACATCGCTCGGCGTCCACACGCCGCCCTTGAGAATGTCGGAGATCGCGGTGCGGATGTCGTCGACCGGCAAGGTCTTCGGGATGAAGCCCGAGGCGCCGAATTCCATACAGCGGCGGATCGCCGCCGGATCGTCATTGGCCGAGACCACGATCACCGGCACCGCCGGATACTCGGCGCGGATATACATCAGCCCGGAAAAGCCGCGCGCGCCGGGCATGCTCAGATCGAGCAGCACGAGATCGGTGTCGCCGCGGTCGAGCAGCGCCACGACCTCATCGAAAGTGCCGGCTTCCTGGATGCCCGCCGGGTTGAGCAGACCGGACACGGCCTCGCGCAACGCGCCGCGAAACAGCGGATGGTCATCGGCAATGACCAGTCTGTAGATTTCGGTTTTCTCCACGATCCGCTCTTTCTCTCGCGCCCGCCCGCGGCCCGGCAGAACCGCAGCCACAAGCGGCTAACGCCGGCGGCCTTGCCACAACGCCCGAAGCCGTCCGGCGGCCCTGTTAAATAGCCGCCTCGCGCCCGGCAAGGGGCCTTTGCGTCCGGGGCCGGGCGCTCAGGCGTCGTCATGCCGCAAGCTAGCGGAAATCGGGTTTAGATTCAACGCGATGACAGCCGGGCGGAGCCGATCAGTTCGCGGCGGCCAGTGCCGGGAAGCTCAGCCCACCCGAGGCCTTGGTCAGTTCGTCGTGGATGTTGCACAACGTGACCTTGAGATAATTGCGCGTCGTTTCCAGATCGCGCCCGCGCAATTTCTCGTGGATCGGCATCAGGTCGAAATACGGCTTGGCGAAGGGCTCGGGGATATCCATCGCCCGCTTCGGCGGATGCAGGGCGATCTGCTGCAGCCGAAGCGCCAGATCGGCCCGCAGCGCCTCCCACTCGGCGCTCTCCACCACCGCCGGCACGGGATAACGGTCGAACACCGACAAGACCACCGCCACCAGGTGGTCGAACTCCTCCGGAGTCGGACGGCGGCCCTCGCGACAAAGCACCGCAAACACGACCTCGGCGACCATCACGAGGCCGAGCGGATAGGCCCGCCAGCGCGACACCTCGACCGCCGCATGGAAGCCGGGCTCCTTAAACAGCACTTTCGAGTAGTGGCCGGCGCGCGCGCGTGAATATTCGTAGATCGCCTTCTGAACGAGAAAAGCCGCGTTGCGATCGATGAAATCGGCGAGCGCCTCGCGATCGCGAACCGCGGGGCGGCGACGGAAAATGTCAGAGAACGCCATCTGTTTGTTTTTCCATGTCGCGAGAAAAGCTGTTTCTTTCGCAGTTGCGAAATAAACTCTATCAAAAAATGCCTTATGAATCATAGCCGAAATAGCAATGGATAGTTCTAAAGTATTATAAAGACTCACTAAGTCGAGATGGTACCTTCCCTTTACGACAAATCCGCCGAAAGAGCGGACGCGAGCGGCAGCTTGGGGGATGCCGCGCCATTTCATTTCCTGTCGCCCCCTCAGAACGTCCAGCAACGTCCGATCCGCCGCCCGGCGGACGGCCTTTCGAGGGAGAGGCAGCGCCCCATGAGTTCACCGACAAACTCGACGACAAACGAGAACGACAAGGCACACTGGGATAAAACAACGCGCCTGATGTACATGCATCTCGGCGCCTGGTTCTTCTTCGGCTACGTGGTCCACTTTTTCGTGGTCCCGCTGAACAAGATCACCATCCCGATCCTCAACTTCCCGCTCGGCTTCTACATGGCCGCTCAGGGCTCGCTGATCGCCTTCGTGGTCATCCTCTTCCTGTTCGCCAAGCAGCAGGATGCGATCGACCGCGAATTCGGCGTCGCCGAAGACGAATGAGGGGCGCCCCATGACAACAGCAACGGGCGGAAGCTCGGATTTCATCAAGAACCTGGGAAAGATGTACGCCACTTACACTGGCACCTTCCTTGGTTTCATCATCTTGCTCGCCGTCCTCGAACAGGTCGGCGTGCCGAACAAGATTCTCGGCTATCTGTTCGTCGGCTTCACCATCGCGGTTTACGCCGTCATCGGCGTGATGTCGCGAACCGCGGAAGTGTCCGAGTATTACGTCGCGGGCCGCCGCGTTCCGGCGCTCTATAACGGCATGGCGACCGGCGCCGACTGGATGTCGGCGGCGTCGTTCGTCGGCATGGCCGGCACCCTGTTCCTGCTCGGCTATGACGGCCTGGCCTGGGTGCTCGGCTGGACCGGCGGCTTCGTGCTCGTGTCCATCCTGATCGGCCCCTACCTGCGCAAGTTCGGCGCCTATACGGTTCCGGACTTCATGGCGTTCCGCTTCGGCGGCAACACCGCGCGCATGGTGGCGGTGATCGTGCTGGTGTGCTGCTCGTTCACCTACGTGACCGCGCAGATCTTCGGCACCGGCATCATCGCCTCGCGCTTCCTCGGCATGCAGTTCGAGGTGGCGGTGTTCGCGGGCCTCGCCGGCATCCTGCTCTGCTCGATGCTCGGCGGCATGCGCGCGGTGACCTGGACGCAGATCGCCCAGTACATCGTGCTCATCATCGCCTACCTGACGCCGATCATCATCCTGTCGACGAAGAAGTACGGCATTCCGATCCCGGAACTGACCTACGGCAATGCCATCGCCGACATCACCGCGCGCGAACAGCAGATGCTGGCGACGGGCCTGGCCACCGCGGCCGGTCTCAAGCCGCACATCCAGCCGTTCATCAACTACACGCCGCTGAACTTCTTCGGCATCGTGATCTGCATGATGATCGGCACCGCGTCGCTGCCGCACATCCTGATGCGCTACTTCACCACACCCACCGTGCGTGAAGCGCGCCAGTCCGTCGCCTGGTCGTTGCTGTTCATCTTCCTGCTTTACTTCTCGGCGCCCGCTTACGCCGCGTTCTCGAAGCTGGAGGTGTACACCAACATCATCGGCCGCGATCTGACCGAGGTCCGTCCCTGGATGTTCACCTGGGGCGAGCTCGGCCTGATCCAGATCTGCGGCAAGAACGCCGCTTCGATCGATGCCATCGTCGCCGCCTGTAAGGCGATCGCCGGGCATACGGGCGTCGTGCGTCTGCAGGACTTCGTGATCAACACGGACGTCATCGTGCTCTCCACGCCGGAGATCGCGGGCCTTCCGTACGTGATCTCGGGTCTGGTCGCCGCCGGCGGTCTCGCCGCCGCGCTGTCGACCGCCGACGGCCTACTGCTCGCCATCGCCAACGCGCTCAGCCACGACATCTACTACAAGATGGTCGATCCCGCCGCGCCGACGGTCCGCCGTCTGCTCGTCGCCCGCATCTTGCTGCTGATCGTCGCCGTGGCCGCCGCCTACACCGCATCGACGCGGCCGGGCGACATCCTCGCGATGGTCGGCTGGGCGTTCTCGCTCGCCATGGCCGGCAACTTCCCGGCGCTCATCATGGGCGTCTGGTGGAAGCGGACCACGGCGGTGGGCGCGGTCTCGGGCATGATCGCGGGCTTCGGCCTGTGCGTGTTCTACCTCGTCGTGACCCGTTACTTCCCGGGCGCGGGCGTGGCGTACTTCGGTATGTCGTCGCTCGCCAACCCGGCCACGGGTCTGCCGCTGGTCGATCTCGCCAAGGCCATGGCCGCTCCGAACGCGATGGATAGCTGGGTGCTCGTCTCGCACCCGCTGGCCAGCAAGGTCGGCTGGTTCGGGCTCAACAACATCGCGGCGGGCCTCCTCGGCATGCCGGTCGGCTTCCTGGTCATCTACGTGGTCAGCCTGATGGGCAAGGAGCCGTCGAAGGAAATGCAGGCCTATGTCGACGAGATCCGCAAGCCGCGTGGCCGTACGGTTCTCGAAGAAAAGACCTGAGCGAAACTACGATCCCAACCGGAGCGGGGCCTCTCGAGGCCCCGCTTTTTTATCCGGTTGCGGCAGCGTCTTTCGCTTGCCATTGTCGGAGGACGAGCGGAGGAAGCCGGCCCGTGGATACGAGTAACCCGTCCTTCTGGATCTACCAGGTCCCGAATTTCGCGCTCGCCGTGGTGATGTACACCATGCTCGGCCGCGTGCTGCTCGGCCTGTTCGTCGACGCCGACTCGCCGAATTACATCTGGCGTTTTTTCTGCCGGCTGACCGACCCCTTCGTCGCCCTGATTTCCCTCGTCACGCCGAAAGCGGCGCCACCCGTGATCGTGTGGCTGTTCGGCTTCGTCTGGCTGTTCTGGCTGCGGGTCGGGCTGCTCTATCTATTCCTGCTGCTCGGCGCCATTCCGAAGACGGGCGTGACGCAATGAACAAGAACCATTTCTATATCGGCATCGCCTTCTTCGGCATGATCAACGGCATCTTCAATCAGCTCGCGCTGCTGTTCGCGCTGATCCATGTGCAGATCCTGGCCCCGGCGCTGCTGTTCGGCTCGACCGGGCTGACGCTGATGTTTTCCTCGCTGATGGTCTCGACCGCCACCATCATTATCGCCGGCATTCCGGCCGCCCTGTATGAGCGCTTCGCCGGCGCCGCGGATGAGTCGACACCGACCTCGCTCTGGATATGGCTTGCCGGTACCGCGCTACTGACACTGCCGGCGATCGGAAACTTCCTCGAATACGGCCTTTAACCCAGGCTCCGGAACGCTCAGATCAAAGAAGTCCGGCGGCCGGAACGGACCGCCGATCACAGGGTTGTGCTTGCCGAAGCCTGTCCGGGTCAAAGGCTCGCTGGCATATATATTGCTAGTTTAAACACTGACATCCGAACTGCAGAAACGTCCGGGGGATTCGTCGGAGGCTCTTCAAAGGAGAGACGCCATGATCCCGTGCGAGCGCTATGCTCATTTCACTCTGGTCCGCGACGCCAGCCTGTTCGGCGTCGCCGCCGTGATGTTCATGATCGGCTTCAGTTTCGAACCGGCGCTGGCGCTCGATCTGGCGGCGACGATCGCGCTGATCTTCGCCGTGGTCCAGATCGTGCGCTTCATCCTGCTCACCGAGGATCGCTTCCGGCATGGCGAAGTCTGGCGGTCGTTGCGGCCCGACGAGCGCCCGGCCGGGGTCCATGGCATCCAGGTCGCGCTCAATGCGATGCAGACCCTGATGCTGCGCTTTGCCAAGAAGGCCGCCGGCACGGCGGTGATGCTTTACGGCTCGGGCCTGCTGCTGTCGCTGACCTTCGGCTTCGACGGGATTTGATTCAGCACACCGGTTTGTGAGGACGGCGGCCGAAATGGTCGGTTAATCTCGGCGCACCGACAACAGGTCGCGAGCCTTTGCCATGGAGCCGATGCGGCGGATCGCCTACGAGGTGGTGCAGCGCGCCTGTCTCTTCGGATCGCTGGCGATTTTCTGCGTCATGATCGGGATGTCGTTCGATGCGCGGCTGGCCTTCCAGACCGGCGGCACGCTGACCGCGGTCATGGCGCTCACGCTGATCTACAAGGCGCGCGAAGCGCCGACCAAACCCTACAAGAAAACCGAGTTGTGGCTGTATCTGCCGGAGGACGAGCGCCCTCCGGCCGCGCAGGCGCAATGGGCCAGCGCCACGGTGCTCCGCGAGACCTATCTGACATTCGCGCTGTGGACCTCGGCGATATCGATCGCCATGTGGGTGCTCGCGCTCCTGTTCCGGCTCGCCGGATTCTGAAAGCGACGCCTAGCGCCGGCTGCCGACGTACTGAAAAATCACCTCGCGTGTATGCGGCGCGCTGCGGTGCTCGATGAGATAAAGCCCCTGCCAGGTGCCGAGCGCGAGCTTGCCGCCGGCGACCGGCACATGCAGCGTGACCCCGCTGAGCATCGCCTTCACATGCGCCGGCATGTCATCGGGTCCTTCGGCATCATGCACCCAGGGCGCCGACTGCGGAGCCAGCCGGTCGAGCGCCGTCATCAGATCGGTCTGCACGTCGGGATCGGCATTTTCCTGGATGGTCAGCGACGCCGACGTGTGGCGGATGAAGGCGAGAAACACACCGTCGCCCGCGCCGGCCTGCGCCACGAAGTCGCGCGCCGCGCCCGAGATCTCGGTAAAGCCGGCGCCACGCGTGTCGACCCGCAGCGTGGCGCTGAAAACCGACTGCACGGTGGCTTCGCTGATGGGAGAGAGACGTCCCGGCATCCGGCGTCACTAGTCCTTCTTGGTCACGTCTTTCTGGAAGTCGTAGACCATATCGACGAAATGCCGCCACGCCCGCTCGACGGCGGCGCGGGCCCTTTCCATTTCCTCGCGGGTCGGGAATCGCAATCCGCCATCGTCCTTGCCGGCTCGCGGCGTCAGTTCGGCCTGCGGCCTTGGCGGCTCGGCATTGGTGCTCGCCGTTTTCAGCCTGTCGATTTCGCCCTGCAGCCGCGCGATTTCGGAGTCGAGAGCGGCGCGGTCATCGGGCGCAAGTTGGCAGGCCCAGCCGGCGCTGCGTTCGCTGCAGAAGCTGACCTGCCCCGTCGTGTTGTCGAGGCGGAGGTAGCCGCCCTCGGCCGGCGCGAAACTGAAGCGGCCGCCGGTCTGCGGCCCAAGCTCTTTCGGCATTTCGGCCGGCCCGGGGCTCTTTGGCGCCTCCTGGGCAACGGCCCCGCTCGCGCCCCACAGCAGGCCGGCGGCAAGGGCAATGGATGCAACTCGCATGGAAATCCCCAAGGATCGACGTGAAACGCCTGCGCGCGGCAGCGATGCTAGCACCACATCAAGGCGGCCTCGCGTCGGCGGTTCGCCGGTTGTCCACCGGCCTTTCCGCAGCGCAACCAACGGCACCGCAGACCGCCCGCCGAATCGCGACTTTCCGACGCAATATCATACATTTACAGCAAGCCCCCAGTTTCTTGACTCGGGGTAGTGTCATCAGTATGGTCCGCGCGGCTTTAAGGGCGGCGGTACACAAAACCCCACGAAATCGCGGGTCAGAAGCATGTCTGATGGCACGCGGAATCAGGGAACACCTCCGGACGACGAAGCCGCTCTCACCGCGAGACTCCAGCGTCTCGGCGATCGGTTGGCGCAAGCCGACCGGCCTTCCGAACACGAAACTGGTTCTCGGCAGACCGCGAACAACGCCGCCGGGTTCGCCCGCGGTTTCAGGCTGTCTTCCGAACTTGTTGCTGGCGTGCTTGTGGGGGCGATGATCGGCTGGCTGATCGACCGCTGGCTGGGCATTTCGCCCTGGGGGCTTATCGTGTTTCTGCTGCTCGGCTTCGCCGCCGGCGTCCTCAACGTGATGCGGGCTGCGGGCGTTGTCCGCGATCCAAACCGGAACGACTAGAAGACAGATATGGCCGACCCAATCCACCAATTCCAGATCGTGAACCTGTTCCCCGTCGCCAAGGTCGGCGACACCCAGATCATGTTCACCAACTCGGCCGCCTTCATGGTCGCCGCGGTCACGGTCATCTCGATCTTCCTGATCGCCGGCTCCGCCAGCCGCAGCCTGGTGCCGGGCCGCCTGCAGTCGATGGTGGAACTCAGCTACGAGTTCGTCGCCAACGCCATAAGAAGTACGGCCGGCTCGGACGGCATGCGCTTCTTCCCGTTCGTGTTCTCGCTGTTCATGTTCGTCCTCACGGTGAACCTGCTCGGCCTCATCCCCTACACCTTCACCGTCACGTCGCACATCATCGTCACCGTGACACTCGCGATGTCGGTGTTCCTGACCGTGCTGGTCTACGGCTTCTACAAGAACGGCCTGCACTTCTTTAATCTGTTCGTGCCGAAGGGCATTCCGATCTACATCCTGCCGCTGATCGTCGTGATCGAGGTCATCTCCTTCCTCTCGCGGCCGATCTCGCACAGCGTGCGTCTGTTCGCGAACATGCTGGCCGGCCACATCACGCTGAAGGTGTTCGCGGGCTTCGTGACGCTGCTCGGCAGCGCCGGCGCCGTGGGTATTGCCGGCGCAGTGCTGCCTCTCGGCCTCGTCGTCGCGATTACCGCGCTGGAGCTTCTGGTCGCATTCCTGCAGGCCTACGTCTTCGCCATCCTCACCTGCATCTATCTCAACGATGCTATTCACCCGGGCCACTAAGGGCCCGACATACCTCGAAAGGGAGTCTTCCTATGGATCCAGTCGCAGCAAAGTACATCGGTGCCGGCATCGCTTGCATCGGCATGGCGGGCGCCGGTCTCGGCCTCGGCAACATCTTCGGCAGCTTCCTTCAGGGCGCGCTGCGTAACCCGTCGGCCGCGCAGAGCCAGTTCGGCAACCTGATTTTCGGCTTCGCCGTGACCGAAGCGCTCGGCATCTTCTCGCTGCTGGTCGCCCTCATCCTGCTGTTCGCCGTCTAAGCGGCATTCGGCCGGCCGTTAAGGGCAGCCTTTTTAAGAGAGCGTCATGGCAACCTCGACCCACACCGAAGTGCCGTCGGAGCATGGCAAGGGCGTGTTTCCGCCCTTCGATCCGACGACGTTTCCTTCGCAGCTGGTGTGGCTGATCCTCACCTTCGCCATCCTCTACGCATTGATGGCGAAGGTCGCGTTGCCGCGGATCGGCGGCATCATCGAGGACCGGCACAAGCGAGTCGCCGACGACGTCGCCGCGGCCGGCAAGCTGAAAGCTGAATCGGAAGCGGCGGTCGCCGCCTACGAGAAGGCGCTGGCCGAGGCCCGCGCCCGCGCCCAGGTGATCGCGGCGGAAACCCGCGACAAGCAGGCGGCGGAAGCGGAAACCTCGCGCAAGACGCTGGAAGATCAGCTCAACATCAAGCTGGCCGATGCCGAGAAGACCATCGCCGCCACCAAGCAGAAGGCGATGGCCGAGGTTCGTGGCATCGCCACAGACGCCGCCAAGGCGATCGTCGAGCGTCTGACCGGCAAGGCGCCGGCCGATGCAGCGGTCTCATCCGCCGTCGACACCGCGCTCAAGAGCTGAGGACTCATCGATGCAACTTCTCGCCGCACCTGAGACCTGGGTTGCCGTCGGCTTTGTCCTCTTCCTCGGCGTTCTCGTCTATTTCGGCGTGCCGAAACTGATCGCCAAGGCGCTCGACGACCGCGCCGTGCGCATCAAGGCCGAGCTCGACGACGCCCGCAAGCTCAAGGAAGAAGCGACCGCCCTGCTGGCCGAGTATCAGCGCAAGCGTTCGGCCGCCGAAGCCGAGGCCCAGAGCATCATCGCCGGCGCCCAGGAAGAAGCGGTCCGCATGGCCGCCGAAGCCAAGGCCAAGATCGAGGAGTTCGTGGCCCGCCGCACCAAGATGGCCGAGGCCAAGATCGCCCAGGCGGAGGCGCAAGCCGCCGCCGACGTCCGCGCCGCAGCCGCCGAAGCTGCCGTTGCTGCCGCCGAAAAGATCCTCACCGCCGACGCCAAGGGCGCGCTGGCCGGCGAGCTGATCTCCAAGGGCATCGAGGACGTGCGCAAGAAGCTCAACTGAGCGCCCGTCCCGATCGAATTTGCAGAACGGCGCCTTCGGGCGCCGTTTTTTTGTCGCGGACGCGGCCCACCCTTATCCCCCGGTAGTACGATCCTGCTCCATTGCCTTCGGGCAATTCCGGTGCCTTGCATACCGATTCGCCGGGACTATGCTTTCCTCAAGCGATTCGTTTGTGGCGTCCCGCGTCGCGGCGTTTTGTCGCCGCCCTTTGTAAGCGTCAGCATCGACACAATTCGAGCTTGCCGGAGTGTCCGGCCACGTTTCGGGGGACCCGTGGTCATCTTCGATTGCAACGGCGTGCTTGTGGACAGCGAGCCGCTCGCCACCGCCGTCGTATCGCGGGAATTCATGCGCGCCGGCTTCGCGCTGACGCCGGACCTTGTCGCGCGATATTTCGCCGGCCGGCGCCAGGCCGACATGTTCGCCGAGGTCGAGATCGCGGCCGGCCGCAAGCTGCCCGCCGGCTTCGCGGACACCGTCACCGCCGCCACCGTGCAGAGGTTCCGCGCCGAACTGCGCGCCACTGCCCACATGGCCCATGCCCTGTCCTGGCTGCGCGGACCCAAATGCGTCGCCTCGTCAGCGCCGCTCGAGCGCATCCGCGCCAGCCTTGAAACCACCGACCTGATCCGCTTCTTCGAACCTAACCTGTTTTCGGCAAGCGATGTGCCGAACGGCAAGCCCGCGCCGGACCTGTTCCTGCACGTCGCGGGACAAACGCGCGTCAATGCCGGCGACTGCCTGGTGGTCGAGGATTCGCCGGCCGGCGTCACCGCGGCGGTGACGGCCGGCATGACGGTGATCGGGTTCGTCGGCGGCAGTCACGCCGGCGCGCGCCTTGGCCAGCAGTTGACCGAGGCCGGCGCCCGCGCCGTGATCTCCGACATGCGGGCGCTCAAGAGCACCGTGATTGATCTGCGCGGTTGGTAGCGATTGTCACGGCCGGGCTTGTCCCGGCCATGACAGAGTTTGACGTTACCGCCTTCTGCTGCGCGGCGCCGGCTTCTTCTGCTGGGCCATGGTGTCAAAGCCGATATAGACCACGTAAGCGTCGAGCAGGCCCGGCGGCGTCGGGACCGGAAAGCTCAGGCCTTCCTCGACATGGGTGAAGGTGACGCGATCCACCGCCGAGGTGATCTCCACCGGAATCGACACGAATTTCGAGGCGACCGGCTTGGGCGTCACGCCTTCCTGCACCACCGCCATGCGCAGCGGCACATCGAGCTTGCCCGGACCGCCCGCGGGCCCGGTAATCACGCGCCCCTCGACGCCGACCTTCATGGTCATGACGCCGGCCGCGACATGGCATTCGCGGGCAAAGCGGATGATCGTGCCCTGATAGCGCAGGTTGAGCGCACCGGGCTCGCCCTCAGCAGTCGCCTTGGTCTCGTTGCCGATGGTCAGAACGGCGGCACCGGTGCGCACTTGAACCGGCGGGCACTCATATTCGGTATTGGCGGCCGCCGCCGGGGCCCCATCGAGGGCGGCTTCCGTGGTCGCCTTGTTGGAATCGAAAATGTTGAGCGATGACAGGCTCGCGCCGCAGCCGGCCAGCAGCAGCGTCAGGGCTGCCGCAGCCGGCAGCGCGGCCATCCGCCTCGGCATTCCCTGCCCTCGTTCGTTCAAATCCCCGGCCATTATGATGCTCGCGTCTCGTTCAGGAAGAATGATGGGCTAACGCCCTGCGCTCTATAGCAAATCAAGCATGGCAAGCCCAAGGCCGCCGTGCCGCACCGGCCCTCAAGGGTCGTCGATCAGCCGGGCATAGAGCAGATGGTCCTGCCAGACGCCGTTGATGCACAAATAGCGCCTGGCATAGCCTTCGCGGGTGAAGCCGCACTTCTCCAAGAGCCCGATCGACGGCTTGTTGGTCGGGATACAGGCGGCCTCGACCCGGTGGAGGCGCAGGGCGCCGAACGAGTAGGTCAGCAGGGCCCGGACCGCGGCGCTCATGTGGCCCTTGTGGGCAAATGGCGCGCCGACCCAGTAGCCAAGGCTGCCGGCCTGAGCGACGCCGCGCCGGATATTGGCCAAGGTCAGCCCACCCACCAGCGCGCTGTCGCCGCTGCGGAACACCAGGAAGGCATAGGCCAGATCGTTGCGCTGGTCGTCCTGATAGCGGCGCAGCCGGCGGCGGAAGGAGCCGCGGCTCAGGTCATCCGGAGGCCAGATGGGCTCCCACGGGGTGAGGAACTCCCGGCTCTGCTCCCGTAGCGCGGCCCAGGCCGCAAAGTCGCCGAGCAGCGGCGCCCGCAAATAGACGCCGTCTCCGGTAATCGCCGGCGCCGCTTCGGTGAAGCCGACGGTGCGGAAAAACGCCATGGCCCTAAACCTGCCCGGCCGTCATGAAGGCTCAGGCCGCCGGGCGAACCAGACTTTCGGCAATCGCGGCGGTGCTTTCAAGCCCGTTGCCCGGCCCGAGCGCGGCGATCGCAGGCCGGCCGCGGCTGATGAGGGCCCTGCCGGCGGCGCGGGCACTGTCGACGGTTACGGCTTCGACCTTGGCGACGATCTCGTCCAGCGGCACCGGACGGCCATAGGCCAGCATCTGGCGGGCGAGCTGGCCAAGCCGGGCTTCCGAGCTTTCCAGCGTCATCAAAAGGCCGGCCTTCATCTGCGCCTTGGCGCGGGCGACTTCGGCCTCGTTGAGGGTCTCAGTGGCGCTCTCGATCTGGTCGATGACGACGCGCATCAATTCCGGCGCGTCAGCTTCGTCGGTTCCGGCGTAAAGCCCGAACATCCCCGTGTCCGAATAGGGCATGTGGAAGGCCTGGATGGTGTAGCAAAGGCCGCGGATTTCGCGCACTTCCTGAAACAGCCGCGAGGACATGCCGCCGCCGAGCACGCTGGTGAACACCTGCAGGCTGTAGAGTTGCGGGTCCTTCACCGGCACGCCTTCCAGCGCCAGCGCGATATGCACCTGCTCGAGATCGCGCGACTCCACCCTGGTGCCGCCGCCGAAGCGCGCGGCCTGATGCTCCGGCGCATCCGGCCCGGCGAAGCTCTCGAAACGCTTCGTCACATCCTCGACGATCTGCTGATGATCGACGGCGCCCGCCGCCGCGACCAGCATGTTCGGCGCGCGATAATTGCGGTTGAGATAGGCGCGCAGGCTCTTGGCGCTGAAGCCGCGCACGGTCTCCGGCGTGCCGAGAATGGAGCGGCCGATCGGCTGGTTGGGAAACGCGGTCTCCTGCAAGCGATCGAACACCAGATCGTCCGGCGCGTCTTCGGTGGCGCCGATTTCCTGCGTGATGACGTTCTGCTCGCGGCGCAGCTCTTCCGGATCGAAAGTCGGTTCCGACAGAATGTCCGACAGCACGTCGAGCGCCAGCGGCACATCGGCCTTCAGCACGCGGGCGAAGTAGCCGGTGTTCTCGATCGAGGTCGCGGCATTGAGATCGCCGCCGACCGCTTCGATGGTCTCGGCGATCTGGCGCGCGGTGCGGCGCTTGGTGCCCTTGAAGGCCATGTGCTCGAGAAGATGCGAAATGCCGTGCTCATCGGGCGCCTCGTCACGGCTGCCGGCGCCGATCCACACGCCGAGCGACGCCGATTCCAGATGGGGCATGCGGTCGGTCACGACAGCGAGGCCCGACGGCAATTGGGTGACTTCGACGGTCATACGGCAGCTCCTTCACGCGCGGCGCGCGAGGCGCCGGCGACGAATTCCTCGATTTTGGCCTGATCGGCCGGCAGCACGGTAAAGCGCTCGGCCTTGGTGGGCAGATCAGACAGCCAATCTGGGAGCCCGGGATCGACCCCGCAAGCCGCCTTGACCGCGTCCGGGAACTTGGCCGGATGGGCCGTCGACAGCACGACCATGGGCACCTTGGGATCGCGCGTCTCCTTTTCGGCCACCGCCAGCGCCACCGCCGTATGCGGATCGATGGCGTAGGACGCCTCTTTCATCCAGGCGCGGATTTCGGCATCGACCTCCTGCTCGTCGGCGCGATCGGCCGAGAACAGCGCGCGCATTTCCTTCAGCGCCGCCTCCGGCACCGAGAAGCGGCCGGACTGCGTGAGCGAGCCCATCAGCGCTTTGACCTTGGCGGCATCGCGGCCGCAGGTCTCGTACAGCAGGCGCTCGAAATTCGACGACACCTGGATGTCCATCGACGGCGACGAGGTCGCGACCACCTGCCGCGTCTCGTAATCGCCGGTCGCGAAAGTGCGCGCCAGAATGTCATTGACGTTGGTGGCGACGACCAGCCGGTCGACCGGCAGGCCCATCTTGCTGGCGACATAGCCGGCATAGACGTCGCCGAAATTGCCGGTCGGCACCGTGAAGGCGATGCGCCGGTGCGGCGCGCCGAGCGCAACCGCGGACGTGAAGTAATAGACCGCCTGCGACACCAGCCGCGCCCAGTTGATCGAATTGACGCCGGACAGCCGCACGCGATCGCGGAAGGCGTGATGATTGAACATCGCCTTCACCAAAGCCTGGCAGTCGTCGAACGTGCCTTCCACCGCGATGGAGTGAACGTTGTCCTCGGTCGGCGTCGTCATCATGCGCCGCTGCACGTCGGAGATGCGGCCGTGCGGAAACAGCGCAACGACATCGACCTGGGCGCTGCCGCGGAACGCCTCGACCGCGGCGCCGCCGGTGTCGCCGGAGGTCGCGACGACGATGGTCGTGCGCTGACCGCGCTTCTGCAGCACGTGATCCATGAGCCGCGCCACGAACTGCATGGCGAGATCCTTGAACGCCAGGGTCGGGCCATGGAAGAGTTCGAGCACGAACAGATTGTCGCCAAGCTGCACCAGCGGCGCGACCGCCGGATGGCGGAACGTGCCATAGGCCTCGCGCGCGATGCGGGCGAGATCGGCCTCGGCGATGGAACTGCCGACGAAAGGCTTGACCACCTCGACCGCGACCTCGGCATAGGGCCGCCCGGCGAAGCCGGCGATGGTCGACGGCGACAACCGCGGCCACGAGTACGGGACATAGAGGCCGCCATCGCGGGCCAGCCCCGACAGCATCGCCTCGACGAAATCGAGTCGGGCGCCGCCGCCCCGGGTTGAGATGTAATGCATTGATTTTGTTGACTGTCTTGGAAACAGGGGTTCGTTCAAGGCACCCTAGCCTCGGGCCGGGCCAAGCACAAGAAAGGCCCAGCCGGCCGGCAAACCGGCCCGGCAGGCGCGCTGCCCGGCGCGCCGGCCGGAATATTCGTCACAAGCACTGTGCCGCTTCGCCGCTTCGCCGGCCGGAGGCCTCTGGCTAGTTTCGCACCATCATTCGACGAGGTGCCGATGTCCGACCAGCCATTCAAATTCGCCGTGTCCTACGCCAAGGACGCCACGTTCGCGCCGCAGGGCCTGTGGTCGCATTTCGAGTATCGCAATCTCGGCATCGCGGACGTGACCGGCGGCCGCTTCGGCGCCCACATCATCCGCGCCAAGGAAGCACGCGAAGCCGCCTTCAAGCGGCACAAGCACGATCTCGAATTCCAGATGTTCTACATCCTGAAGGGCTGGTTCAAGTTCGAGTGCGAAGGCCAGACCATCACCGTCAGGGCCGGCGACAGCGTGCACCAGCCTTCCGGCATGCCGCATGTCACCATTGCCTGCTCGGACGATCTCGAACTGATCGAGATCACCTCGCCGGCGGAGTTTGCCACCATCGACGTGGAGTGATGTTTTTGTAGCCCGGATGGAGCGAAACGCAATCCGGGGCGAACGCCAAAGAAGGTCCCGGGTTTCGCTGCGCCCCACCCGGGCTACAAACAAGTGCGTTTAAGCCCGCAGGCTCTCGCGATACGAGCCGTTCTCGATGTCGTCGAGCAGGGCGACGCCCTTCGGCTTCCAGTCCAGCATCTTGCGCGCCTTAAGCGCGCTGACGCGGCTGTTGGAGGCGAAGGTGGCGTGCGCCGAGATGCCCCACTCCTTGAGCGCTTCCGCCATCGGCCAGCTTTCGGTCTTGCCGCCATAGCCGAGCAGGCGGCTGATGGCCTGCGCCACCGCGCGCATGCTGCACTCGCCGTTCTCGGCATAGAACAGCGAGCCGGGCGGCGCCTTTGCCAGAATGAGCAAATAAAGATCGGTGACGTCGTCGATGTGCACGTTCGACCAGATGTTCTCGCCCGCGCCGATGTGCAGCGCCTTGCCCTTGCTGACGGCGAGATCGAGCATGCGCGGCACCTGGATGCTTTTCTTGTGCAGCCCGAGGCCGGCGCCGTAGATCAGCGTCGGCCGGATCACGCATGAGCGCACGCCGCGCTGCCCATACGACAACACGAGTTGCTCGACCGCGAGACGGCCCTGCCGCTCGGGCAGCGACGTGTGCGGGGTATCCTCATGGAAGATCAGATCGCTGGCGTTGCCGGCGCCGCGGTCGGCGATGATGCTGGAACCGCTGGTGTGAATGAAGGATTTACCGGTTCCCTCGAGCACCGGAAGGATGGCCTCGACGGCGAAGGGATCGTCGGAATTGGCGGCGTTGATCACGGCATCGACGCCGCGCGCGGCCTCGGCAAGCAGATCGAGGCTGATCAGCGATCCGACGAGGGGCTCGATGCCGAGCGCCTTGAGGCGCGCCGCGCCATCCTCGCTGCGCGTGAGACCGACGACCTTGTGGCCCGCGGCCAGCAGTTTTGCCGCCACCGAACCGCCAATATAGCCGGTCGCACCCGTCACCAGAATCTTCATCCGCAGAGCCCTCGCCTTGTATTTCGCCGCAGTCTACCAGCAGCCCTTAACATTGCTGAGGCAGAGAAAGCGGCATAGGATTTATGATCACCGGTCACAGAACGGGAGCCAGTGCCGATGGCCGATAAATCGGGGGAAATGGAGTTGTTCGTCCGCGCCGTGGCGCTGGGCAGTTTCTCCAATGCGGCGCGCACCTTGCACGTCACGCCCTCGGCCGTCAGCAAGGCGATCGGGCGTCTCGAAGACAGGCTCGGCGTCCAGTTGCTTGACCGCTCGACACGCAGCATCCGCCTCACGGACGAAGGCCAAGTCTATTACCGCGAATGCATGCGGCTGACGGTGGAGATCGACGAACTGGAGCGCAATCTCGGCTCGCGCCGCAACGTGCCGCAGGGACGGCTGCGCGTGAATTCATCGGTGTCGATCGCGCGCCAGCATCTGCTGCCGATCCTGCCGCAGTTTCTCGAGCGTTATCCGGAAATCGAAATCGACCTGTCGCTGTCCGACGAGGTCGTGGACCTGGTCAGCGGCCAGGCCGATGTCGCCCTGCGCATCGGCCCGCTGCAGGATTCCTCGCTGCGCGCCCGCAAGGTGCTGGATTTCCGCCGCATCGTGGTGGCGTCGCCATCCTATTTGGCGCGGCACCCTGCGCCGCGCACGCCAGCCGATCTTGCGGCACACAACTGCCTCGGCTTCAACATCAAGGCGAGCCTGAACGAGTGGCCGTTCATCGAGAACGGCCGTTCCTTTACGCAGCCCGTGTCCGGGAATTTCCGCGCCAATAACGGCGACACCTTGCGCGATGCCGTGCTGGCGGGCGGCGGCGTCGCACGCCTCGGCAGCTTCATGGTGGATGACGACATCCGCGCCGGGCGGCTGGTGCCGCTGCTGGAAGGCTATCACCCGAACGACACGCTGAGCGTCTTCGCCGTCTTCTTCCGGCAGAAGTATATGCCGGCCCGCATCCGTTGTTTCGTCGATTTCCTGATCGACGGGCTCGGCCACATCACGATCGCCGAGCCGTCCGGCCTTATGCGCCGCAAGGCGCAGCCAGCTGCCGCCTCGGTGGCGGGCTAACCCTCCGGACCTGTTCCTCATTGGCAAAGATGCTGTGACGCTCAGGCTTTTGGGCGGCTGATACACTGACGCCATGCCGGCCGCAAAAAGCGGCGGTTTGCAACGACAAAACAACAAACCTTGCAGGCGAGGGACAGATGCGTCAGGGATGGAAGGCATTACTGAGCGGACTTGCGATGATCGGGCTTGCGATCACCGGCTCCGCCTCGCCGGCAGCGGCGGCGTTTCCGGAGCGTCCGATCACACTGATCGTGCCGTGGGCCGCCGGCGGCGGCACCGATGCGGTGGCTCGCATGATCGCCGCGCTGCTGGAAAAGGACTTGGGCCAGCCGATCAACGTCATCAACCGCACCGGCGGCTCGGGCGTCGTCGGCCATCAGGCAATCGCGACCGCCAAGCCGGACGGCTACACCATCGGTTTGATCACGCTCGAGATCAACATGATGCACTGGGTCGGCCTGACCGATCTCGACTACAAGGGCTTCACGCCGCTGGCGCTGATGAACACCGACCCCGCCGCGATCCACGTCAAGTCGGACTCCAAGTACAAGACGATCAGCGAACTGCTCGACGACATCAAGGCCAACCCGAACAAGTTCAAGGCCTCGGGCACCGGCCAGGGCGGCAGTTGGCATCTCGCGCTCGGCGGACTCTTGAAGTCCAAGGGCATCGATCCGAAGAGCGTCGGCTGGGTGCCAGCGACCGGCGCGGCCACCGCGCTGACCGACCTCGCCGGCGGCGGCGTCGATTTCGTCTCCTGCTCGCTGCCGGAGGCCGAGAGCCTGACCAAGGCCGGCCGCGTCCGCACGCTCGTCTACATGGACAGCAAGCGTTCGAAGGTGGCGCCGGACATTCCGACGGTCAAGGAAGCCACCGGCTCGGACTGGACCATGGTGCTGTGGCGCGCGATGGCGGCGCCGAAGGGGCTGCCGGCCGACATCACCGTGAAGTACGAAGCGGCGTTCAAGAAGGTCTATGACAGCAAGGAATATCAGGACTTCATGACCAACCGCGGCTTCGGCGCCGTCTGGGGCGGGTCGGCCGAACTGGGCACGTTCCTGGCCAAGAACGACAAGGAGCTGGGCGAGAGCCTCAAGGATCTCGGACTGGCGAAGTAAAAGTCGTCATCGCACAACAAGGACGACCTGATGCGGACCGGGCGCAGCGATGCGCCCGGTCTTTTCATGTCAGGCTCCGTCGCGACGGCGGAGACGGCCGGCGACGAAGGCGGCGTAGACGCCCATCAGCGCCAGCGCGAGCCCGTACCAGGTGATGGCGTACTGCCAGTGATTGTTCGGCAGCTTGACCTCGATGCGGCCGGGCTTCGGCAATCCGCCCGCCGGCACCGGCAACTCCTGATCGATGTAGAACGGCGTATCGATGGTCCAGCCATTGGCTGCGGCCATCGCCTTGGGATCGCGGATGAAGAACACATTGGCCTTGAGATCATCGGCCGGGGCGAACATGCCGCGGCTCTCGGGCCAGCGCATATAACCGGTGATCTCGACCGGTGCGTTCGACGCCGCGCCGCCGCGGCTGGCGGCAGCCTTGCGGTCGGTCGGCACAAAGCCGCGGTTGACCAGCACGGTGGCGCCATCGTCGAGCCGCGCCGGCGCGAACACCCAATAGCCCTGCCCCGTGATGTCCGATCGCAGCGACGATCCCGCCGTGTAGACGAAGGCTTCGCCGGGCAGGAGCGCCGCGGTGAACTTGACCCGGGCATATTCATGGTCGGCCTCGGTCAGCGCGCTCCATGCCGCCCGCGGCGGCAGCGGCCGCGGCGGCTGGCCGATGCGCGCATCCAGCGTGGCGATGAGATTTTGCTTCCACGACATGCGCTGCAACTGCCAGGTGCCGAGCGACACGAGGATCGCGAGGCCGATGGCGGCCGCGATGCCGGCGGTGACGATGCTGCGGGTATGGGCCGTCACCGGTCGCCCTTTGGCTGATCGCTCGTTGTCTGATCGTTCTTGGGCGTGAGTTGGCCGGGGGCGGCCTTGTGATGGAATTGCAGCGCGATCAGCAGCCCCTTGATCAGGCGCAAAGGCGGCAGCGTCAGCAGCAGGATCAGCGGCAGCCACAGCGCCGCGTGCAGCCAGTACGGCGGCTGGTAGACCACCTCGGTGATCAGCGCCGCCATGACGACGAGCGCGCCGCCGATCAGGATCACGAACACCGCCGGGCCGTCGCCGGCGTCGGCAAAGCCGTAATCGAGCCCGCATTGGTCGCAGGCCGGGCGCAGGCCGAGGAAGCCGTCGAACATCTTGCCCTCGCCGCAGCGTGGACATTGACCCATCAGCCCGCGTTTGACAGCGAGCCCGGTGCCGGACTGATCGTTCATATCGTTACCTCCAAAGCAAAAGGGCGGCGTTGCCGCCGCCCCTTCGCCAGCTCAGCCGCGCACGGCCTAGTGACCGGCGACGGCGCCGTGGTTGTGGCCCCAGACATAGATGGCGGCGAACAGGAACAGCCAGACGACGTCGACGAAGTGCCAGTACCAGGCGGCGAATTCGAAGCCGAGGTGCTGCTTCGGCGTGAAGTGGCCGGCGAGCGCGCGGAACAGGCAGACGATCAGGAAGATCGTGCCGATGATGACATGCGCGCCATGGAAGCCGGTCGCCATGAAGAAGGCGGCGCCATACATGTTGCCGGAGAAGGCGAAGGTCGCGTGCATGTACTCGTAGGCCTGCACGCAGGTGAAGATGGCGCCGAGGCCGATGGTGAGGATGAGACCCCACTTGAGGCCCTGGCGATCGTTCTCCAGCAGCGCGTGGTGCGCCCAGGTCACGGTGGTGCCCGAGGTCAGCAGGATCAGCGTGTTCAGGAGCGGCAGGTGCCACGGGTCGAAGGTCTCGATGCCCTTCGGCGGCCAGACGCCGCCGGTGAAGGCGACGCGGGCGACTTCATGGACGTCGCCGGGAAACAGCGCGGTGTTGAAGTAGGCCCAGAACCAGGCGACGAAGAACATCACTTCCGAGGCAATGAACAGGATCATGCCGTAGCGGTGCGAGATCTGGACGACGCGGGTGTGATCGCCCCGGTGCTGCGCCTCGTTGATGACGTCGCGCCACCAAGCGATGAAGACGTAGAGAACGCCGAGCGTGCCGGCGCCGAACACCAGCGGCGCCGCCGCATAGAGGTGGTGCATCCAGCTAATGGCGCCGAAAGCCATGACGAAGGCGGCGACCGACCCAACGGCCGGCCACGGCGACGGATCGACCAGATGGTAGTCGTGTTGCTTGGTATGTGCCTCGGCCATTGTCGTCTCCGTTCAAATCGCGTCGGTTTGTAACGGGCGCCTCGGCGCCCCCCAAATGTATCCGTTTAGAGTCTCTTCTGTTCCTTCGGCTCGGTGGTGGC
This sequence comes from Pseudolabrys sp., assembly GCA_017849615.1. Classification (GTDB taxonomy): domain Bacteria; phylum Pseudomonadota; class Alphaproteobacteria; order Rhizobiales; family Xanthobacteraceae; genus Pseudolabrys. The sequence goes on from JAFIGS010000014.1 coordinate 71,272, forward strand.
GACCGGCTTCGGCGGCGCCTCCATCGGGAAGAAGGTGTAAGACAGCGTGATGGTGTTCAGCGACTCCTGGTCGCTGTCCTTGACGATCGCCGGATCGACGTAGAACACCACCGCCATATCGCGGGCTTCGCCGGCCTTCATGGTCTGCTCGGTGAAACAGAAGCAGTTGATCTTGTGGAAGTAGAGCCCGACCTGCGGCGGCGTCACATTGTAGCCGGCCTGCGCGGTGATCTCGCGCGGGGCATCGTTGATGACCTTGTAATAGACGGTCTTCACTTCGCCGATGCGGACCTTGACCGAGTTCTGTTCGGGCACGAAGCGCCACGGCAGCCCCGGCGCCACGTTCGAATCGAAGCGGATGGTCAGTTCGCGATCGAGCACTTCGCCGGGCGCCAGCGTCGACACCTGCGTGGTGCCGCCGAAGCCGGTGGTGCGGCAGAACCAGTCGTAAAGCGGCACGGCGGCGAACGACATGCCGACCATGCCGGCGGCGACGGCGCCGCAGATCGCGGCGACGAGCGTGTCGCGCTTGACCTTGCGCACGGGAACGGGGCGATCGGCCGGAGGCGTTTGCGTCATAGCGGGCGCACCAGAACGGCTGGACCCTTCACCAGGGTCATGACGTAAAACAGCACGACGAGAACGAGCAGCGCCACCGCGATGGCGACAGAGCGCGAGCGCCGCGCACGCTGCTGGGCCTCGGTGAGCACGATGCCCTGATCTTTGCCTTGGGGCTTCTTGTTGTCGTCCATGGTCATCTCCGCCGTCACGCGGCCACCCTGGCGATCAACCCGCCCCAGCCGCGATCGACCAGCAGCACCGCGTACAGCAGGAACAGATACAGGATCGAGAAGGCGAAAAGATGCCGGCAGGCGCGGTCGGCCGGCGACGCCTCGCGATAGACCTGCAGCGCCAGAAGGATCATCGCGGCGCCCGTCACCACCGCCACGGCGCCATAGAGCGCGCTGGCATAGCCGAGCAGCCACGGCGAGACGCCGAGCGGCACGAGGATCAGCGTGTAGAGCAGGATCTGCAGCCGGGTATGAGCATCGCCCGCGACATTCGGCAGCATCGGCACGCCGGCGCGGCCATAGTCGCTCTTCTTGTAGATCGCCAACGCCCAGAAGTGCGGCGGAGTCCAGAAGAAGATGATGGCGAACAGGATGACCGGTTCGAGCGACAGCGAGCCGGTCACCGCGGCCCAGCCGATCATCGGCGGAAAGGCGCCGGCTGCGCCGCCGATGACGATGTTCTGCGGCGTCGAGCGCTTCAGCCACATCGTGTAGATGACGGCGTAGAAGAAGATGGTGAAGGCTAGCAGCCCGGCGGAGATCCAGTTGACGAGAAGACCGAGCGTCACCACCGAGAAGCCCGACAGGGTGAGCCCGAACGCCAGCGCCTCGCCCGGCCTGACCTTGCCGGCCGGAACGGGACGACGCGCGGTGCGCGTCATGACCTTGTCGATATCGGCGTCGTACCACATGTTCAGCGCGCCCGACGCGCCGGCGCCCACCGCGATGCAGAGCAACGCGGTGAATGCCGTGATCGGATGCAGACTGCCCGGCGCGACGGCGAGGCCGACCAGCGCCGTGAACACCACGAGCGACATCACCCGCGGCTTGAGCAGCGCGATGTAGTCGCCGACCTCGGCGCTGCTCGGCTCGTAGAGAGCCGCGTCATAGCGGCCCCCATCGATGAGTTGCGCCCCGCCGGGGCGGCCGACATTCGCGCCTTCGCTGATGAGCGACATTGCCCGGCTACGCCCTTCTCAATCGCACATCACTTGATGCGCGGCAGAACCTCGAACTGATGGAACGGCGGCGGCGAGGACAAGGTCCACTCCAGCGTCGTTGCGCCTTCGCCCCACGGATTGGAACCGGCGACACGCTTCTTCATGAAAGCCTCGGCAACGCCGATGAAGAAGATCACGAGACCCACCGCGGCGATGTAGGAGCCGTAGGACGAGATCTCGTTCCAGCCGTGGAACGCATCCGGATAGTCCACGGTACGGCGCGGCATGCCGGCGAGACCGAGGAAGTGCTGCGGGAAGAAGACGATGTTGACGCCGACGAAGGTGACCCAGAAGTGGGTCTTGGCGATCGCCTCGTTGTACATGTAGCCCGAGATCTTCGGGAACCAGTAGTACCAGCCGGCGAAGATCGCGAACACGGCACCGAGCGACAGCACGTAGTGGAAGTGCGCGATGACGTAATAGGTGTCATGCAACACGCGATCGACGCCCGCGTTCGACAGCACGACGCCGGTGACGCCGCCGACGGTGAACAGGAAGATGAAGCCGATCGCCCAGACCATCGGCGTGCGGAACTCGATCGAGCCGCCCCACATCGTGGCGATCCAGGAGAAGATCTTCACGCCGGTCGGCACCGCGATCACCATGGTGGCGGCGATGAAGTAAGCCTGCGCGCCGGTCGAAAGGCCGACCGTGTACATGTGGTGCGCCCAGACGATGAAGCCGATGCCGCCGATCGCGACCATCGCATAGGCCATGCCGAGATAGCCGAACACGGGCTTCTTCGAGAAGGTCGAAACGATCTGCGAGATCATGCCGAAACCGGGCAGGATGAGGATGTACACTTCGGGGTGGCCGAAGAACCAGAACAGGTGCTGGAACAGCAGCGGATCGCCGCCGCCATCCGGCGCGAAGAAGGTGGTGCCGAAGTTACGGTCGGTCAGCAGCATGGTGATGCCGCCGGCGAGTACCGGCAGCGACAGCAGCAGCAGGAACACGGTGACCAGCACCGACCACACGAACAGCGGCATCTTGTGCAGGGTCATGCCCGGCGCGCGCATGTTGAAGATGGTGGTGATGAAGTTGATGGCGCCGAGGATCGACGACGCGCCGGCCAGATGCAGCGACAGGATGACGAAGTCCATCGCCGGCCCGGGGTGGCCGGAGGTCGACAGCGGCGCGTAGATGGTCCAGCCGGAGCCGGCGCCGAGCGAACCGGATTCACCCTCGACGAACAGCGAGCAGACCAGCAGCCCGAAAGCGGCCGGCAGCAGCCAGAACGAAATGTTGTTGAGGCGCGGGAACGCCATGTCCGGCGCGCCGATCATCAGCGGCACGAACCAGTTGCCGAAGCCGCCAATCATGGCAGGCATGACCATGAAGAAGATCATGATCAGGCCGTGAGCCGTGCCGAACACATTGTATTCGTGCGGGGTCGAGAAGATCTGCAGGCCGGGGTTCTGCAGCTCCATGCGGATCGCGATCGACAGGGCGAAGCCGATCACGCCCGCGACCATCGCGAACACGAGGTACATCGTGCCGATGTCCTTGTGGTTCGTCGAATAGACGTAGCGGCGCCACCCCGTCGGGTGCCCGTGGTCGTGTCCGTGGGTGTCGTGCGCGCCGTGTGCTGCTGCGTTCTCGGCCATTTTAGCTTTTTCCTCGACCCTGATTTCCCGTGTCGCCCGCGAAGTGTCTTCGAGTTTCGCGATTACTTGACGGTGGAGATATCTGCCGCGGCGACCGCATTCTTCGGCGCGTCATCGACAGTAGCGAACTTCTTCTTCGCGGCCTCGAGCCAGGCGGCATAGTCCGCCTCGCTCAGAACCTGCACCGCGATCGGCATGAAGGCGTGGTCGCGGCCGCAGAGCTGCGAGCACTGGCCATAGTACATGCCTTCGCGCTCGGCCTTGAACCAAGTCTCGTTCACGCGGCCGGGGATCGAGTCGATCTTCACGCCGAAGGACGGGACCGCCCAGGAGTGAATGACGTCGGCGCCGGTGGTGAGAACGCGGACCACTTTGTTGACCGGCACGACCAGGTTGTTGTCGACCGCGAGAAGGCGCGGCTCGCCCGGCTTGAGGTCCTTCTGCTGCTTCATCAGCGAGTCGAACTCGATCTTCGCGTCGGGATAATTGTAGGTCCAGAACCACTGCTTGCCGGTGGCCTTCACGGTCAGATCGGCCTGCGGAACCTTGAGCTGGTAGAACAGCAGCCGGAACGAGGGAACGGCGATCGCCACCAGGATGAGGACCGGGACCACGGTCCAGACCACCTCGATCATGGTGTTGTGGGTGGTGCGCGAGGGCACCGGGTTGCTCTTGGCGTTGAACTTGAAGATCACCAGCACGAGCAGAATCAGCACGAACACCGTGATGATGGCGATCAGCCAGAGCAGGAAGTTGTGAAACCACACGACGTCATGCATGACCGGCGACGCGGCGCCCTGAAGGCCGACTTGCCACGGATGCGGCTGCCCGGTCCCGGCAGTCTGGGCGATCGCTGAACCGGCGGACAGGACGGCCAGGCTGGAGGCCACGAAAGCGATCAACCGCTTGAGCACGAGCATTTTCTTATGCGCTCCTCGACGATAACGGCCTTGGACAAGGCCCCATTTTGCCCCTGCGCGCCGCTTGCCCGGGCGGGCAAGCCAGAACGGCCACTGACGGCATTTGCCACGGGCGTGGCGGAGCTTGCGGTGCAGTGGCCCTAGGGGAAACCTCGCATCTCAAACCACAAATCCAACGCTCCCGCAATGTACCTCATTAGAACAATTCTGCGACAAAGCGGTAATCCTCAAACACGCCCTATTTGCCGTATTTCCGCCAATCCGGAGGCGTTCAGGGTATGGGATACCGCAGCCCGTATAATCGGCCAGCCGGCATGTTCGTGGCCGACCGTCTAGAATGGCCAATGCGGGTGATTCGGACCGTGGGCGCCGCCTCCCCTGCCTCCCGCGTAGTTTCGCTAAAGGATTGAAGTATGAGCGATTTCAGGCAGCCCTGGCGGATGGCCGTCCAACTGAACAGACTGGCCCTGGGACTAGGCGCCGCCCTTGCCTTGCTTGCGGCCGGATGGTCCGGCGCCGCGCTTGCGCAAGGCGCGGTCAAGTCGGTGCACAAGGACTGGCAGATCCGCTGCGATACCCCGCCGGGCGCCAAGGCCGAACAGTGCGCCCTGATCCAGAGCGTGACGGCCGAAGACCGCGCCAATGTCGGCCTCACCGTGATCGTGCTGAAAACCGCCGATCAGAAGAGCAAGCTGATGCGGGTGGTTGCGCCTTTAGGCGTACTCCTGCCGTCGGGGCTCGGTCTCAAGATCGACAATGCCGATATCGGCCGCGCCGGCTTCGTGCGCTGCCTGCCCAACGGCTGTATCGCGGAAGTTGTCATGGACGACGAGCTTCTCAAGAAGTTGCGCACCGCCAAGACGGCGCTGTTCGTCATCTACCAGACGCCCGAAGAGGGCATCGGTTTCCCGATGTCGCTGGGCGGCTTCGGTGAAGGCTACGACAAGCTGCCTTAAGCCTCGATCCCGAAACCACGGTCCGGATCTGGATTCATGGCGAAAGACCTTCTCGTCCTCACCACCGGCGGCACTTTCGACAAACGCTATCCGGAAGGCCAGTGGGTGACGGAATTCACCTTCCCGCCGGGTCAGGAGTCGGCTGTCACCGACATTCTGAAGCGTGCACGGATGGCGCCTTCGTCTTTCGCTTGCGAGTGGCTGTTCGCCGAGGATTCCACCAAAATCACCGACGCGCAGCGCGACATCATCGCCAACCGCTGCGCCAGCGCGACGCAGCGGCGGATTGTCGTCACCCACGGCACCGACACCATGACCCGGCGGATCGACCCGGAAACCGGCAAGGTCGCGGCCACACCGAACACCGCAGCGACAATCGCCGCGCGCAAGCTGGACAAGACCATCGTGCTCACCGGCGCGGCTCAGCCGGCGGTTCTGCGTGACAGCGACACCGACTTCAATCTCGGCCTCGCCATCGGCGCGGCGCTCACGGCGCCGCCAGGGGTTTACATCGCCATGAACGGGCTGGTCGCGCCATGGGACGCCGTGGTCAAGACGGTGGATGGCAGCTTCCGCACGCTCGAAGCGTGATACGTCCGGCCATGGCCCTGTTCAGCATCGACGAACTCGAAGCCGCCAGCCGCCTCGTCTATCGGCAGATGAAGCCGACGCCGCAATATGCCTGGCCGCTATTATCGGAGCGCGCCGGCGCGGCCGTCTGGGTCAAGCACGAGAACCATACGCCGACCGGCGCCTTCAAGGTGCGCGGCGGCATTACCTTCATCGACTGGCTCAAGCGTACGCATCCGGATATTCCGGGCATCGTCACGGCGACGCGCGGCAATCACGGCCAGTCGCAGGCGCGCGCCGCGACCGCCGCCGGACTGAAGGCGAAGATTTTCGTACCGTTCGGCAACTCGGTCGAGAAGAACGCCGCCATGCGCGCCTTCGGCGCCGATCTGATCGAATTCGGCAGCGATTTCGACGAGGCCAGGCTCGTGGCGATGCGGGTCGCGGAAACCGAGGGGCTCTATCCTGTGCCGCCGTTCCATCGCGAACTGGCCCGCGGCGTCGCCACTTATGCGCTGGAGTTCTTCAGCGAAGCGCGCGATCTCGACACCGTCTATGTGCCGATCGGCTGCGGCTCCGGCATCTGCGGCGTCATAGCCGTGCGCGACGCGCTCGGCCTTGCCACCGAAGTCGTCGGCGTCGTCTCGACCGAGGCGGCCGGCGCCAAACTGTCCTTCGAAGCCGGCAAACTGGTCGAGACCAACTCGGCGAACACCATCGCCGACGGCATGGCGGTGCGCGTGCCTGTACAGGAAGCCTTCGACATCTATTCCAAGGGCGCGAGCCGCATCGTCGCGGTGAGCGACGACGACATCGCCGAAGCAATGCGCATTCTCTATCGCGACACGCATAATCTCGCCGAAGGCGCCGGCGCCGCCGGCCTCGCCGCATTGCTCGGCGAAAAGGACAGAATGCGCGGCAAACGCGTCGGCATTATCCTGTCCGGCGGCAATGTCGATCTGCCGCTCTATGCCCGCATCCTGACCGGCGATTTCAACAAGCCGGCACAATAAACCGGAGGATCGCCATGAATGCGTTCGACCACCCGCTCATCAGGAAGGGCATGCCGCTGCAGCTTGCCAAGCGCCGCGCCCGCATCGCCGCCGGAGAGAAGCCGCTCGGCTGGAAGGTCGGGCTCGGCGCGCCGGCGATGATGGAGAAGATCGGCATCAAGGCGCCGATTGTCGGCTATCTGATGCAGGACGCGCTGATTGCTTCCGGCGGCACGGCGTCGCTCAAGGGTTTTACGCGTCCCGTCGCCGAGGCGGAGATCGCCGTACGCATGGCGGCGACGCCGAAGCCGGGCGCGTCCGCCGACGAAGTGCGCGCCGCGATCAAGGAGATCATGCCAGCCATCGAGATCGCGGACATGGATGTGCTGCCGACGCCGGATAATCTCGACGTTATCCTCGAAGGCGACGTCTTCCAACGCCATGTCGTCATTGGTGATGCGACGCGCGCCGGCGGCTCGATCGAGGGGCTGACCTCGCGCGTGACCCGAAGCGGTGCGCTCATCAACACCACGACCGACCCTGAAGCGCTCACCGGCAAGGCCGTCGATATCGTCGCCCATGTCGCGGCGACCCTGGCGGCCTATGGCGAAACGCTGCTGCCCGGCGACATCATCATCACCGGGTCGATCACGCCGCCGCAGATGCTCGAGGCTGGCGATACGGATTTCGCCCATACGCTCGATCCAATCGGCAAAGTCGCCGTGACATTCGATTGGTGAATGAAAGGCCGACACGCGTGCTGCCCTGGAAAGTGCTCGATACCGCCCCGGTCCCCGGCGGCCGCAAGGAACTGCGCCTCAAGCAGCGCGGCAAGGAATTCGTCATCATGCTCGACAAGCGCGAGCTGATGAGCAGCTACCTGAGCGTCACCGAGAAGGCGCTGGCGACCTTCGGCTGCGAGGCTATCAAGACGCGCGAGAAAGCGCGCGTGCTGATCGGCGGCCTCGGCATGGGCTACACGTTGCAGGCGACGTTGAAGGTGCTTGGCGACAAGGCCGAGATCCTCGTCGCCGAACTCGTGCCTGCCGTCGTCACATGGGCGCGCGGGCCGTTGGCGCATATCATCGACGGCAGCCTGGACGATCCGCGCGTTGCCGTTCACGAGATCGACGTGGGCGAACTGATCCGCGGCAAGAAGTCGGCCTACGACGCCATTCTGCTCGATGTCGATAACGGCCCCGACGGGCTGACCCGCAGCGCCAATGACGCGCTGTATGACATTGCTGGCCTCGCCGCCGCGCATCACGCCCTGCGCAAGGGCGGCGTGCTGGCGGTGTGGTCATCCACGCCCGATGCGAAATTCACCGCGCGGCTGAAGAAGGCCGGCTTCGCGGTCAAGGAATTCCCCCTGCGCGCCAACGGCCCGCATGGCGGCGCCAAGCACTTCATCTGGACGGCCACCAAGGCCGGTTAGGGCTCTTTATTTTGACGGGTTTTCTTCACGCGAACCGGAAGACCACTTCGCTCGAAAACCCTGTGCCCCTCGCCAAATCGCCTCATTGTGCCTATCTGTTGGGGACCCGCTGCCTCAGCGATATGGAATTTCAGGAGTTTTTGGCCATGGACCCAGCCGCTTCCTCACTGATCGACCGCGCCGGGCTCGACAAGGCCAAGGTGCGCGAATTGCTCGGCCGCGGCCTCGAAGGCGCCGACGACGGCGAACTGTTCCTCGAATACAAGCAGACCGAGGCGCTCGCCTTCGACAATGGCCGCCTCAAGCAGGCGACCTACGACACCACGCAGGGCTTCGGCCTGCGCGCCGTGAAGGATGAGGCGGTCGGCTACGCCCATGCCTCCGACCTCTCGGAAGGCGCGCTGGCCCGCGCCGCCGACGCCGTGCGCGCCGTCAAGGGCGGCTATTCCGGCCAATACGCCGAGCCGCCGGGCCGCACCAACCGCAAGCTTTACGACGATGTGAATCCGCTCGGCACGCCGGCCTTCGATCAGAAGGTCAAGCTGCTCGAGACCATCGACGCCTATGCCCGCGCCAAGGACCCGCGCGTGCGGCAGGTCACCGCCTCGATCGCCGCGACCTGGCAGGTCGTGGAGATCCTGCGCGCCGATGGCGAAAGCTATCGCGACATACGCCCGCTGGTGCGCCTCAATGTTTCGGTGGTGGCCGGCGACGGCGACCGCCAGGAAACCGGCAGCTATGGCGTCGGCGGCCGCGAGGGCTATGAGCGCTTCATCGAACCGTCGATGTGGCAGAACGCCGTCGACGAGGCTGTGCGTCAGGCCATGGTCAATCTCACCGCCGTTGCCGCGCCGGCCGGCGAAATGGATGTCGTGCTCGCGTCCGGCTGGCCGGGCGTGATGCTGCATGAAGCGGTCGGCCACGGCCTCGAAGGCGATTTCAATCGCAAGAAGACCTCCGCATTTGCCGGCCTGATGGGCCAGCAGGTCGCCGCCAAGGGCGTCACCGTGATCGACGACGGCACCGTGCAGCAGCGCCGCGGCTCGCTCACCATCGACGACGAAGGCACGCCGACCAACCGCACCGTGCTGATCGAGGACGGCATTCTCGTCGGCTACATGCAAGACCGCCAGAACGCGCGGCTGATGGGCATGAAGCCGACCGGCAATGGCCGGCGCGAAAGCCACGCCCATGTGCCGATGCCGCGCATGACCAACACCGCGATGCTCGCCGGCGACAAGGAGCCGGCCGAGATCATCGCCTCGGTGAAGAACGGCCTCTATGCCGTGAACTTCGGCGGCGGCCAGGTGGACATCACATCGGGCAAATACGTCTTCCAGTGCACCGAGGCGTACAAAATCGAGAACGGCAAGGTCACCGCGCCGGTGAAAGGCGCCATGCTGATCGGCAACGGCCCGACCGACCTGCATCGCATCTCGATGATCGGCAACGACTTCGCGCTCGATCCGGGCATCGGCACCTGCGGCAAGAACGGCCAGGGCGTGCCGGTCGGCGTCGGCCAGCCGTCGCTGCGCATGGACAAGATCACCGTCGGCGGCACGGCGTAACCGTCATGGCCGAGACGTCTCAGGTCGCCAGCAAACCGTCGCGCCTGCGCACGCTCGCCAAGGCCGTCATCGATGTCGTGTCGATCGTGCTTGTGGTGACCGTAGCCAAGACGGCGGTGGCCGAGCCGTTCTATGTGCCTTCGGGCTCAATGGAGCCAACGCTGCTGATCGGCGACGAACTGCTCGCCACCAAGTTCGCCTATGGCTACTCGACGGCGTCGCTGCCGTCCTTCATGACGCTGCCGGAAAGCGAGCGCCTGTTCGGCGCGTTGCCCAAGCGCGGCGACGTCGCGGTGTTTCGCTGGCCGGGCGACCGCGGCCAGGTCTGGGTCAAGCGCGTCATTGCCTTGCCCGGCGATCATGTGCGGCTCGAGCACGGCACCGTCTTCATCAATGGTGAAGCAGCAACGCTGACGCCGGACGGCACCGGCCAGGCCGAGAACGAGGACGGCTCGCAGGCGCCGGCCGCGCGCTACATCGAGACATTGCCCGGCGGGCGCAAACACACCGTGTTCAAGCTGATGGCGTTCAACCGGCTCGACAACATGCCGGACACCGTCGTGCCGGCCGGGCATGTGTTCGTCATGGGCGACAATCGCGACAACTCCGCCGATTCCCGCGTGCCCTTGCGCGCCGGCGGCGTCGGCATGCTGCCGACGGCCAATCTCATCGGCCGCGTCGATGCCATTGTCGGCTCGTGGGATCTCGGGCTGAAGAACCAGCCGGTGTGGACCTGGCCGAAGGGGTTGCGGCTGTCGCGGTTTTTCAGCGGCGTGGAGTAGAAGCAATCCGCCCTATGTGATGTCATGGCCGGGCTTGACCCGGCCATCCCGATTGGCTGGGCACCGTGCGTCCCCAAGCGGGATCACCGGGTCAAGCCCGGTGATGACAGGCAGGTGTTGCCCTGCGCGCGCCTACCTCACCACGCCCGAAATGCAGCACGGCTTCTGCCGCGGCCGGGTGATCTTGTCCTTCAGGAAACAGCGCGCCGACGCGCCGATATAGCCGGGCCGCACATAGGTCCAGGCCCGGCATTTGTTATCGTCCGTGCAAGCCTGGCCGCAAGCGGCGCCGTTGGCGTCCGCCGGCATCTCGAAATCGCGATAGTCGCCCCCAAGACGATCGATGGAAAACTCGGTGGTGCCGAGACGCGGCTCGATGACACCGGCGCCCTTGACCCCTGACACGCAGCAGGCGTCGTCGTTGCGCGGCGGCACCTTGTTCTTGAGCCAGCAGGTCGCCATCGCATTGGCCGTGCGCGGGTAGGAAAAGCTCCAAGCCAGACAACGGGAGTCGCGCTCGCAGCGCGCCGCGCAGACCGCGGGGTCGCCGGTCCGGATCTCGAACTTGGAATAGTCGCCGCCGCGCCGGTCGAAGCCGGACTGAGCCTGCGCCGTTCCGGCCCCCGCTATCGAAACGACAAGCATCGCCAGCAGCCCGGCGGCTCTTGCCAATTTTGTCGGATCGAAAATCATGCCGGCCTGCTGTTCCCGCGCCCCGCGTGAATGCCGGCCGCCGCCCCCCTGCGTTGCCGTGCGGGTGCAGCATGACAGATGCCACAGAACAAGACAAAATCCTCATCACGACGATGGGAGGATGTCCTGCCGGGTACCCGCCTGTCGCCGCGGCCGTTCATCACGGCTGGACCGTGCGAGCCAACGCATGGCCAGACGCGAACCTGGCGCCGCGGCGTCCCGAGGCCCCAATGATGCACGCCTGTACCGAACGCGCATGGACCCCATGGGCGCGCGTGGCGCCGCTGCGCGCCCGGCTGGCCGCGATGGATCGTTACGATCTCGCCGTCGCCGCGCTGTTCGCGCTGCTGCTGGTGCTGGTCTTCACGACGCTGCATTCCTACGCCATCACCAATGACGAGGACGTCCAGCAGCGCTACGGCGAGATGATCGTCTCCTACTATGCCAGCGGCTTCAAAGACCGCTCGCTGTTTCACTTCGTCAATCTCTATCTCTATGGCGGCCTGTTCGACGTCCTGGCGGTGCTGACGCAGCGCCTGCTGCCGTTGATCGACCCCTACACCATCCGTCATGTGCTCTGTGCGCTCATCGGCGTCGGCGGCATCGCCGCCGCCTGGGCGAGCGCGCGGCTCGTGGCCGGCCCGCGCGCCGCGGCGATCGCCGCCTTCGCGCTGGCGGTGTGCGGGCCGTGGTATGGCTCGATCTTCAATCACACCAAGGACATTCCCTTCGCCGCGGCGATGATGGCGGCGACCTTCTTCCTGCTGCGTCTGAGCCGCGACCTGCCACGCCCTCGCCTCGGCGACGTCATCGGCTTTGGCGTTTTCCTCGGCTGCGCGCTCGGCATCCGCGTGCTCGGCCTGCTGCTGATCGGCTATGTTGCGCTGGCGATCCTCATCAACTGTCCGCGCTGGCGGGACGACTTCCGCGGCGCGTTCGACTTTTTCGCCCGGTCCGTTGTCGCGCTGCTGCCGGCGTTTCTCATCGGCTACGTCATCATGCTGCTGGCATGGCCTTGGGCGGCGCTGTCGCCGCTCAACCCCATTCGCGGTCTCATCGATTTCGGCGCCTTTCACTATCAGATCCGCACCCTGCTCAATGGCCAGGTCTATGAAATGGCCAATGTGCCGCGCTGGTACATCCCGGCTTATCTGCTCTACAAATTGCCGTTGATCATGCTGACCGGCGCGATCGTATCGCTGGGTTTCGTGCTGTGGCCGCGCAGCGGCAAGTCTGCCCCGGCACAGCGGCGGCGCAACGAGACGCTGCTGCTGGCGGCGGCCGCGCTGTTTCCGGTGCTGTGCCAGGTCATCGACCGCGGACCGGCTTTTTGCGGCCTGCGGCACTTTCTGTTCGTGGTGCCGTTGTTCGCGGTGCTGGCCGGCATCGGTTTCGATGCGGCGCTGCGCCATGTCGCCCTGTGGCAGCCGTGGGCGGCGCGCGCAGCCGCGATCGCCATCGTCGCGGTGCTCACCTGGAACGCCACAACGCTGATCGCGCTGCATCCCTATCAGTATCTTTTCTACAATCCGCTGGTCGGCGGCCTGCCCGGCGCCTCCGGTCGCTATGAAGGCGACTATTGGGTCACGATCATGCCGGAAGCCGTGACCGACCTCGAAACCTATGTCGCGAAACTCGACGCCGCCGGCGATCACCCGCAGCGCTATACGGTCGCGGTGTGCGGCGACCGCCTGCCGTTCGAGAAGCAGGCCAACAGCCGCCTGCAATGGGTGTCGGACTGGAGCAAGGCCGAGTTCTTCATCGCGCCCACGCACATGAACTGCGACCGCGCGCTCGGCGGCAGCGAGATCGTGCAGATCAGACGGCTCGGCGTGAAGATCGGCGTCGTGAAGGACCGCCGCGGCCTGCTCATCTCGGAAGTCGCGAGCGGGCCCGAAAATTAAAGCGCCCGCCGGAGGGGCCAGCGGGCGCTTGTCGATCCGGCGCGAGAGGGGAATTTCGCGGTGTCGGACCGGCGGCCGGTGAGAGGGACCGGCCGTTTATCGGGAGCGCGACATCAGGCGCGCTCCATATTCGCTAGATCGCCTGCCGCGCCGGCCGGTTGGTCGGCGGACGCTTGAAGGCGGTATTGTCGCCTTCCCAGCTCACGACGCGGGTGCGGGTGCGATTGATGCGCCGCTCGATGGCGCGCTCCGACAGCAGCGCCGTGGGGTCTTCCCACAGCGGCGCCGAGAAGGCGTCGTTCACGTCGGCCTGCGTGATGCCGATGTCGGCGAGCATGCGGTGATCGAGGCCGGCCAGCACCTGGGCATCGCGGCGGTGACGGATGGCACGGGCGACGGCTTTGACCGAGACGACAGCGAGATTGAGGGCGTTACCCAGAGCCCGGGCCAGGGTACCGGCGGCGAGCGGCAAAACAGGGTATGCGGTCGTCATGGTCATCTCCGTTTCCTACACACGATCAAGGCGTTAATCGCCCGGACCGGGCCGGCGGGCCACCCGGTTCCTGCACCTGAGTCCCTATCGGCAGGATCAATATGCGCTTGCGGTATTGATTAGTGAAACGAATGTTTTTAATCTGACCAATCAGGATCGCTGATATGAAGCCGCCGGGACGAAAATCCCGTGATTTGCAGGGAGTCACTCATGACCGCATTGCTCGACGCCGACCAGCTCCGCACATTCATCGCCATCGCGGAGACCGGCAGCTTCACCAAGGCAGCCGAGGTCGTGAACAAGACGCAGTCCGCCGTGTCGATGCAGATGAAGCGGCTGGAAGAACGGCTCGACCGCCCGGTGTTCGTGCGCGACGGCCGCGCCTCCAAGCTGACCGAGGACGGCCAGCGCCTGCTCGACTACGCGCGGCGCATCATCAAGCTGAACCTCGAGACCATCGCGGCCTTCGGCGACGAAGAACTGTCCGGCCGCGTGCGGCTCGGCGTGCCGGACGATTACGCCGACCGCTATCTGCCCGAGATCATGGCGCGGTTCTCGCGCGCCTATCCCGGCGTCGAGCTGTCGGTGATCTGCGAGCCGTCGTCCGATCTGTGGGAACGCATCGACGCCAACGAGATCGATCTCGCCATCGTCACCAATTGCGAGTCACAGCGCGCCGCCGAGACCTTCCGCCGCGAGCGGCTGCTGTGGGTGACGTCGAACCGTCACGCCGCGCACACCGAGGAGACCGTGCCGCTGGCGCTCGGCCGGCCGACCTGCGCCTGGCGCCGCACCGCCATCGAACGGCTCGACACGATGGGCCGGCCGTATCGCCTGCTCTATTCGAGTTCGAATGCCGGCGCGGTGGCCGCCGCCGTGCTGTCCGGACTGGCCGTGTCGGTGCTCGCCGAGTCGGGGCTGCGCCCCGGCATGCGCGTGCTGACGCCGGCCGACGGCTATCCGGATCTGCCGAGTTGCCAGATCGGGCTGGTGCGCAACGCGCATGAAAGCTCGACCTTGGCCAATGCGCTGGCCGAGCACATCATCTCCTCGCTCGACAACCTGTCGGAAGCGGCGATTGCGGCGGAGTAAGCGCGCTATCGTTTCGGCGCGCGCAGGATGAGCACATTGCCGAGCAGGACGGCGGCGAGGCCGCATACCGCCAGCAGGCTCCAGCGATAGTCCTCGGCGAAGGTCGAGACGATGAGCGCGACCACGGGATACATGACCGTGGTGTAGCCGGTGCGCGCCGCGCCGATGCGCCCGAGCAAGGTGAAATAGACGCCGAAGGCGACGAACGAGCCGATGACCGACAGATAGGCGAGACCTCCGAGATAGGTGACGCTCAAGTCGATTGTGAAGGTCTCGCCGCGCGCCAGCACCACCAGACTCACGATGAGGATGCCGTACGTCATTCCCCATGCCGCCGAGGCGAACACCGGCAGGCGCCGCCGCTGCGCCGCGACGGAGATCATGTTGGCGATGCAAAACGACAAAGTGCCGCCAAGCGCCAGCAGCAGTCCGAGCATGGCCGTGCTGTTAAAACTGATGCCGCCCAATTCCGGATAAAACATCGCCGCGACGCCGCCGACGCCGAGGATGCCGCCGGCGACGGCGCGACGCTCGATCCGCGCGCCCAGCACCAGCGCGCCGAGAACGACATTGCCGACCGACGCCAGCGAAAAGGCGATCGACAGCAGGCCGGACGCGACATACTGGGCGGCATGGTAGAAGAGGATGAAGTTCGTCGAGAAGATGCCGGCGCCGAGGCCGACGAAGTAGAGATGATCGGCGAAGGGAAAGCGCAGGGGTTCGCCACGCGCCGCCGCCAGCACGAACATCAGCGGCGCCGCGATGGCGAAGCGCCAGACCACCGAAACTTCCGGCGCGACGGCGCCGACCTGGTAATGCATCGCGATCCAGGACAAGCCCCAGACCAGCACGGAAGTGCCGTAAAGAGCATAGTCCAGCGGCGACAGCGCCCGCGTATTGGGATCGCGGCTCTGAACGGATTTGTCGGCTTGTTGCGGCATTTCGGACCGTTTCGATATCACGACGGCTTCGCTTGTGCCTCCGAAGGCGTGGCCGCACAACCCGATTTCAGCATCACGCAGGCCGCGGCCGCAGCACGAGGAACACGCCGACCATGACGCTGACAAGGCCGAAGGCGGCGAGCGGCGTCCAGCGATAGCCCTCGAGCACGGTCGAAGCGGCCAGCGCGACCACCGGATAGAGCACGGTTGAATAGCCGGCGCGCGCCGGGCCGATGCGACCCAGCAGCGTGAAATAGATGGCAAAACCGGCGAACGATCCGAGCAGACTGATATAGCCCAGCGAAATCAGATAAGACGGGCGCCAATCAATGATGAAGCTGGCGCCTTTCACGAAGGCCACCACGGCGATCAGCGTGGTGCCATAGGCCATTGCCCAGGCCAGCGTGGGGACGACCGGCAGCTTGCGGCGCTGCGCGGCGAGAGAGACCATGTTGCCGGCGCAGAACGACAAGGTCCCCAGCAGTCCGAGAATGAAGCCGAGGACCGCGCCGCCTTCGAGCCGCAGTTCCTGCACTTCCGGATAGAACATGGCGGCGACGCCGGCCACGCCGAACAGGCCGCCGATGACGACGCGGCTCTGGATGCGGGTGCGGAAGAAGATGGCGCCCAGCGCAACATTGAAGATGGCGGCGAGCGTGAATTCGATCGACAACAGCCCCGACGGCACGTGCATCGCCGCGTAGTAGAAGAGCAGATAGTTCATCGAGAACACGGTCAGGCCGAGGCCCGCGAAGTAGGCGTGGTCGATCAGGCGGTAACGAAGGCTCTCGCCGCGCACCAGCGCGAACGCGAACATCATCGGCGTCGCGATCAGATAGCGCCAGACGATCGAGACCTCGGGCGCAACCACGCCGACCTGAAAGTGCATGGCGATCCAGGACAGGCCCCAGATCAGCACCGACGTCGAATAGAGGCCGTAATCCAGCGGCGTCATCGCGTTCGCATATGACACGGAATTCGGTTTGCTGGATTGGGACATCAGGCTCGGGCCTTACGGCAAGGGCCCGATTCTTGTGCCGATTTCAACGCCGTTCGGCAACCCGCACGCGGCGATAACGGTCATGAGCGACGACTCTCAGCAGATATCGGCCGCCGTGGCGCCGAGCACGCGCACCAGATCCGCCGGCGCCAGTTCCACCTGCAGGCCGCGGCGGCCGCCGTTGCAGAGAATGGTCGGGAATTGCAGCGCCGACTGGTCGATGAAAGCCCGCGCCCGCTTCTTTTGGCCGAATGGCGAAATGCCGCCGACATGATAGCCGGTGATGCGCTCGGCTTCGGGCGCGCCGAGCATGGCCGCGCTTTTCGCCCCGGCCGCCGCGGCCAGGCGCTTCAAATTCACTTCCTTGTCCGACGGCGCCAGCACGCAGGCGACGTCGTTGCCGGCCTTGGCCATCAAGGTCTTGAGCAGCCGCGCCGGCTCGATGCCAAGCGCCTCGGCCGCCTGCATGCCGATGCGTTCCGCGTTCGGATCGTACTCGTATTCGTGGAGCTTGAAGGCCACCTTGGCCTTTTCGAGCGCGACCGTCGCGGGCGTGGATTTGGCCATCTCTGCCTCGTGTCCCGGACGCGGCGCAGCGCGCCAGCGGTGCACCGCAGATCCGGGACCTATTCACGTTCGAGATTTCATGGGTCCCGGTTCTGCAGCGCACGACTTCGTCCTGCGCTGCGCCCGCGACACGAGTCCCTCAATACATATACTCATCGTAGATGCGGTCGACATTGCCGCCCCACTCGCCGTGGTACTTCTCCAGAAGCTCCTCGGCCGGCGTGATGCCGCGCGCGACCGATTCCTCGAGCGGACGCAGATAGCGCGTCTCGTCGCGGCCGTTGCGGTCGAGCCTTTTGCGGCGGGCAAGACCCCGCGCCGCAATGCGCAAGGTTTCCTGGGCCAAAGTCAGCATGTTGCGGCCGCGAATTTCGGCCCGAAAGCCGAGCCTGGGCACGTCGTCGCGCAGCTTCTGGCGCTCCTGCGCGGTCCAGTCCTTGACCATCTGCCAGCAGGCGTCGAGCGCGTCGTCGTCATAGAAAATGCCGACCCAGTAGGCCGACAAAGACGGCAGCCGCCGCCACGGGCCGCCATCGGCGCCGCGCATTTCGAGATAACGCTTGAGACGCACCTCGGGGAAGATGGTCGAGAGGTGATTGGCCCAGTCCGAGATGGTCGGGCGCTCACCCGGCATGGTGTCGAGCCTGCCGGCGAAGAAATCGCGGAACGACTTGCCGGAGACGTCGATGTACCTGTCGCCGCGCTTGACGAAATACATCGGCACGTCGAGGGCGTAATCGACATAGCGCTCGAAGCCCATGCCGTCCTCGAAGGCGAAGGGAATCATGCCGGCGCGGTTGTTGTCGGTGTCGCGCCAGATCTCGGATCGCGCCGACAGGTAGCCGTTCAGCTTGCCTTCGGTGAACGGCGAGTTCGCGAACAGCGCGGTGGCGACCGGCTGCAGCGCCAGCGACACGCGCAGCTTCTTGACCATGTCGGCTTCGGAGGCGAAGTCGAGATTCGATTGCACCGTGCAGGTGCGATACATCATGTCGAGGCCGCGCGTGCCGACCTTCGGCATGTAGTTCGTCATGATCTTGTAGCGGCCCTTGGGCATCACCGGCATGTCCGCGCGGCTCCAAGTGGGAGTCATTCCCAGCCCGATGAAGCCGAGGCCGAGCGGCTTGGCGACTTCGCGCACCTGCGCCAGATGCGCGAACAGTTCGGCGGCGGTCTGGTGCACATTGTCGAAAGGCGCGCCGGACAGTTCGAACTGGCCGCCCGGCTCCAGCGAAATCGCGCCGCCGCCGGTGACGTCAAACATGCCGATGATGTTCTCGCCTTCCATGATCGGCTCCCAGCCGAGCAGGCCGTGCATGCCGTCGAGCAGCGCGCGGATCGACCGCGGCCCGGCATAAGGCACGGGCTTGTGATCCTTCAGCGTGAAGACGAACTTCTCGTGCTCGGTGCCGACGCGGAACTCGGTTTTCGGCTTGCAGCCTGCCTCGAGCCAGGCGACGAGTTCGTCGCGCGTCTCGAGGGGAGTCATGTCGATCTGGTCGCGCGCCATCAGGTCAGGTCCGGCAAATGGGCCGCGAACTAACCATGCGGCGAGGCAAAGGGCAATGCGGGCGACGTCAGGCGGCTACGGCGTTTTCGCGGGGCCATAGCAGGCGAGCCGCGGCGACCGCGACCAGCATGCCCGCAAGTTGGGCAAGGATAAAAGCCGGCACGCCGGCCGGCGCGATACCGGCAAAGGTGTCGGACAGCGCCCGCGCGATCGTGACCGCCGGATTGGCGAATGACGTCGAGGCGGTGAACCAGTAAGCCGCCGTGATGTAGAGGCCGACCGCATAAGGCACGGCCATCGGCGCCCGCGCGAGGCCGCCGAAGATCGTCAGCAGCAGGCCGAAGGTGGCGACCGTTTCGGCGAACCATTGCGGCGGACCGGAGCGGATTTTCATCGACAGCTGGATCAGCGGCAGATCGAACATGGCATGCGCGGCCAGGACACCGATGACGCCGCCGATGATCTGCGCCGCGATGTAGGGAAACACATCGCCACGGTCGAACTCACCGCGCAAGGCGAAAGCCAGGGTCACCGCCGGATTGAAATGCGCGCCCGACACGGGGCCGAAGACCAGGATCAAAACGACGAGCATCGCGCCGGTCGGCAACGTGTTGCCGAGAAGGGCGAGCGCCACGTTTCCGCCGGCGATGCTGTCGGCCATGATGCCGGAGCCGACCACGGCCGCCAGCAGAAACGCGCTGCCGAGCGCTTCGGCGAACAGGCGGCGCGAGAGAGGCGCTTTGCTCACGACACAGTCCTGCTGCGCTGCTTCGTATTCTGCTGCGAAGCGCCGATATCCTTGAGCTCCTTGTGCAGCACCATCTTGTCGAGCCTGGCAATCGGCAACGCCAGGAACAGTTCGATGCGGCGAGCGAGCATGCGATAGGCGTCGTCGAAGGCGGCAGCGATCTCGGCCTCGCTGCCGGTCGCCGCGGCCGGATCGGGCACGCCCCAATGCGCCGTCATCGGCTGACCCGGCCACAGCGGACAGGCTTCGCCGGCCGCGTCGTCGCAAACGGTGAAGACGAAATCCATTTGCGGCGCGCCTTGCTGCGCGAATTCCAGCCAGCTCTTGGAGCGGAAACCGGAAACGTCGTAGCCGAGATTGCGCAGCAGCTTGAGCGTGCCCGGATTGACCGCGCCCTTCGGCTGGCTGCCGGCGCTGAAGGCGCGGAAGCGGCCCTTGCCTTCGCGCTCGAGAATGGCTTCGGCGATCACCGAGCGCGCGGAATTGCCGGTGCAGAGGAACAGCACGTTGTAGACACGATCGGACATGCGAGTGCTCTATGAGGCTGGTTGTTTGGCGCGTTTCCGCGAAGGCTTGCAGGCCGCGACCGGCGCGCATTGCTCGGACGCACCGCCGCAGCAATTGTCGGTGAGGTAGGCGACGAGCGCATTCATGGTCTCGAAGCGCGCGGCGTAGATCATCGAGCGGCCGTCGCGGCGAACGGTGACGAGACCCGCCGCGCGCAGACGATCGAAGTGAAAAGTCAGCGTGTTCGGCGCGACGCCGAGTTCATCGGCAATCGCGCCCGCGGACAGGCCGTCAGGTCCCGCCTGAACGAGCAGCCGATAGACGCCGAGGCGATGGTTCTGCGCCAGAGCGGCGAGCGCCGCGACCGCATCCGTTTGTTCCATATTTCAACGATTATTGAAATGAAGCGCGCCCGTCAAGCGGATTGACCAGCGGACATGCGGGGGCGGCCCTGTTCTTGAAAGGCCCGGGCCGAGCCTCACCCCTTTTTCCTTTCTCCGAAGAGAAATGGAGCGCCGGGAGGCGCCAGGGGGTTTGCGAGACCCCCTTTTGGCAAGGCTTGCGAGGCCCCGCCGCACGCCGGACCGAAGCAAGGTTTGCGAGACCTGCTCCGCGGCGCGCGCGCCGGCCCGCGCCGGGTTTGCGAGGCCCGATGCGGCGGCGCTGCGCCTCCCGGCGCTCCACCACCAGACCGGCCACCGGCCGGCCCGATCGTCACGAGGCGCATTGTCGGCGCCCCGCCCTTCCCTGCCCGCCCCGGCGCGTCATGACGGCGCCGGATGAGGCAGAGAGAGGATTGGGAATTTATACTGAAACGGGACGATGGTCAAGACAGAATTCCTCCGCCTCTCCACCGTCATGGTCCGCCGAGATCGGCCGCCACAAATATCAGAGGAGCTTGATTGTTACGGTGGGCACAGAATGCGTCGTGCAGGAGAATAAGCCGCGCAAGGCAGTGGCGACTATGTCGTAAGCACCGCCAAGCTGGGGCTAGGAAAGAAGCCGTAAACTAATTTCGGCAGTTACGGTTTGCGCCATATCGCTGAAGGGTGTGGACACCCGCACGCTCCTGCTCTTGGAGCAGCTTGCGATCTGATAAATACGTTATGGGCACACACCCTGGCGGTCGCTATCCCCGCTAGTCACAGAAGACACACTAGCCATAGAGGGCCAGTGAGAAATTTGTACTATGGGTCGACCAAATAGGGTTAGTTTTTAATTAACGAGTCTCGTGTTGATTCGCAAATGAAGCGTCCCGGACTGCGCAAACAGCCCGGGACGCCATTTGAGCCCGTAGCTCAGCTGGATAGAGCAGCTCTCTCGTAAAGCGCGGTCGGGGGTTCGAGTCCCCCCGGGCTCACCAACTTCACTGCGGACAGGCCTCCCTTACGGGGGGCCTTTTCGTTTTCTAGGCCACCAATATGGCCAGAGTCGACTCCGCTCATCAAGCAATTTATTGTCTAATAGAGCAATAAATTGTTCACGAGTTTGTGCGGCGTCAATGGCTAGAGGGCCTAGAAAACAAAAGACAGCGCCCCTTCGCATGAAGGTGTCGCCTAACTTGTATGCCTACCTTGAGGTTTTAGCGCGGGACACTCAGCTGGGAGCCGGTCCAAACGACGTCGCCAATTTCTTGCTGACACAACGCCTAGAGCAAATGCTGGCGGAAAATTACCATGAGAGGGTCATCCCAAAATAACGCTATTCACATGGCGAACGAAGATCCTTGACGTTCGGTAATTTTCAAACAAGCACCCCTCATCCCGGCGCGACCGTCGACGCTCTTCCCGCTTTGTCAGGCAGTTGACCAGCTTCTTGCTTAGAGCCCGGTCTCGCCATGACCAAACCGAAGCGGGTAGCTCCAGTTCTCAGCCCCCTGCGCATTTGATTGGAGCGGTGGCTATGGGTCCCGGGCCTCGCTATCGCTCGCCCGGGACGACGGCAAGGGTCGGTTCCCAATTTGTTCTTTGCCATCCGCGCGCCATGCATTATGCAATGCCGATGAAATTCACGCCCCATCAGGATGACGCGCTCAAAGCCGTCTCAAGCTGGCTCAAGGCCAAGCCCGGCACCGGTTCGACGCCGCAGATTTTCCGCCTGTTCGGCTTTGCCGGCACCGGCAAGACCACGCTCGCCACCCACCTCGCCGAGGCGGTGGACGGCGAGGTGAAGTTCGCCGCCTTCACCGGCAAGGCGGCCTCCGTGATGCGCGGCAAAGGCTGCCGCGGCGCCACCACCATCCATTCGCTGATCTACCGCGCGCGCGAGAGCGGCGAGGAAATCCCCAGCTTCGATCTCTGGGAGGAGGCGCCGGCCTCGAAGGCGTCGCTCATCATCATCGACGAATGCTCGATGGTCGATGGCGAGCTCGGCAAGGACCTGCTCTCCTTCGGCGTGCCGCTCTTGGTGCTGGGCGATCCGGCGCAATTGCCGCCGATCACCGCCGGCGCCAATGGCGGCGGCTTCTTCACCGAGCACGAGCCCGACGTGATGCTCACCGAGGTGCATCGCCAGGCGCAGGACAATCCGATCATCCGCCTGTCGATGGACATCCGCGCCGGCGAGTATCTCGAGCCCGGCCGCTATGGCGAGACCGAGGTCGTCATCAAGAGCGAGCTCGATCCGCAGCGCGTGCTCGATGCCGACCAGGTGCTGGTCGGCCGCAACAACACGCGGCGCGCCTATAACCAGCGCATGCGCGAGCGCCGCGGCTTCAAGGACCCGATGCCGGAAGCCGGCGACAAGCTGGTTTGCCTGCGCAACAACCGCAAGAAGGCTTTGTTCAACGGCGGCCTGTGGAGCGTCAAGGAACGCGGCGGCCGCAAGACCGGCATCATGACGTTACGCCTGATGCCCGACGACGAAACCGCGACGCGCGGCGTCAAGGTGTCGGTGCGGCCGGAATGTTTCACCGGCGGCATCGAGCAGATGGACTGGCAGCAGCGCAAACCCTACGACGAGTTCGACTACGGCTATGTGCTCACCGTGCACAAGGCGCAAGGCTCGCAGTGGGACGACGTCGTTTTGTTCGACGAGAGCTTCGCGTTTCAGGAATCGCGCCAGCGCTGGCTCTATACCGGCGTCACCCGCGCCGCCAAGCGGCTGACGGTGGTGATGTAGGGCTTCGCCCCCGCGTCAGAAAAACAGACGCCCAGCGTAGCCGCGGCCGGCCGGCGACTTTCCCGGCGCGCGCGCGAATGGCACGATGCCGGCCGAAAGGTCTCACGGCGAACCGCCGCCGTGACGGGGAATTGCCATGGAACCGATTATCGACGCGCACCACCACATCTGGCGTCACGCCGACCAGCCCTGGCTGCAGGGCCCGGCCGTGCCGCGCATTTTCGGCGAATACGAGAAGCTGCGCCGCGATTATCCGGTCGAGGATTTTCTCGCCGATCTGAAAGACACCGGCGTCGTCAAGTCGGTCTATGTGCAGACCAACTGGCTGCCGGGCCGCGAGGTCGAAGAGGTGGAGTATGTGCAGGAGGCCAATAGCCGCAGCGGCTGGCCGCACGCCATCGTCTCCTTCGTCAACCTGCAGAACGAGGATGCGCCGCAGGTCATGGCGGCGCAGGCCAAGGCCTCAAAGCTGATGCGCGGCGTGCGTCAGCAACTGCACTGGCACGCCAACCCGCAATACAAGTTCGCGCCGACGCCGGTTGAGATGAACACGCCGATGTTCCGCAAGAACTTCGCGCTGCTTCAGGAGCGCGGCTGGCTGTTCGAACTGCAGGTGTTCGCCTCGCAGATGGCGGACGGCGCGGCTCTGGCCAAGGCCTTCCCCGGCACCGTCATCGTGCTGGAGCACGCCGGCATGCTGGAGGACCGCTCGCCCGAAGGCCGCAAGGCCTGGCGCGAGGGCATGAAGCGGCTGGCCGGAGAGCCCAACATGCACACCAAGTTCTCCGGGCTCGGCACCTTCATCCGCAGGAACGACCCGCAGCACATCGCCGACATCGTCGGCGAGACGCTGGAACTGTTCGGCGCGCAGCGCTGCGTCTGGGGCTCCAACTTCCCGGTCGAAAGCCTGTGGACCGACTACGCCTCGATCGTCACCGCGATCCGCGCCGCGCTGGCGCCCTATCCGGACGCCGACCGCCGCGCCGTGCTGCACGACACGGCGCAGAGGCTGTATCGGATTTGAGCCGAGCGAGAGGCCGGCGCTTCTCTTTCTTTCCTTCCCCTCTCCCCTTGGGGGAGAGGGTGGCAAGCGAACGAATGTGAGCGAGCCGGGAGAGGGGTGCTTGCTCAACGAAATTTACCCCTCTCCCGCCCTCGCTTTGCTCGGGCACCCTCTCCCCCAAGGGGAGAGGGGAAGGCACGGCAAGGCTTCGACGTAGAACCTACGCCGCCTTCTTCTTCGGTGCGAACCTGGCGTGGAAGCTCTCGCCCTTCTCGGCCATCTCGACGAGCTGCTTGCCGGGCGCGAAGCGCTTGCCGAATTTGGTCTCCAGCTTCCTGCACAGCGCGACGAACTTCTTCGTCCCCATCATGTCGATGTAGGACAGCGCGCCGCCGGTGAAGGGCGCAAAGCCCCAGCCCAGGATCGAGCCGACATCGGCCTCGCGCACGTCGGTGACGACATGCTCCTCGAAGGTGCGCGCGGCTTCCACCGCCTGCGCGACGAGGAAGCGCTGTTTGAGCTCCTCGACGTCGATGGCCTCGACCTCCTCGCGCGACAGCTTTTTCGGCGACAGGTCGGCGAGGCCCGGCCACAGTCTTTTGGGCTGGCCCTGCGGATAATCGTAGAAACCCTTGCCGTTCTTGCGGCCGAAGCGCTGGTTCTTCTCGACCAGATCCTCCAGCAGCTTCTTCATGCCGGGATTGACCGCGCCGGCGCCAAGATCGGCTTCGGTGGCGCGCAGGATCTTCAGGCCGAGATCGACGCCGGTCTCGTCGTTGAGCGATAAAGGCCCGACCGGCATGCCGGCCATGCGCGCGGCATTCTCGATCATCGCCGCCGGGATGCCCTCCAGGAACATCAGGTGCCCTTCCTGGATGTAGGCAAGCACGCAGCGGTTGGCGTAGAAGCCGCGCGTGTCGTTGACGACGATCGGCGTCTTGCGGATGGCGCGAATGAAATCGAGCGCGGTGGCGAGCGCCGCATCACCCGTCTCCTTGCCCATGATGACCTCGACCAGCATCATGCGATCGACCGGCGAGAAGAAGTGGATGCCGATGAAGCGCTTCGGGTCCTTGAACTCGGCGGCGAGCGACGTGATCGGCAGCGTCGAGGTGTTGGAGGCGAAGATGGCCTTGTCGCCGATCACGGCCTCGATCTTCTTGATGACATCGGCCTTGACCTTGCGGTCCTCGAACACGGCTTCGACGATCAGGTCGCAATCCTTCAACGCCGCATAGTCGGCGGTCGCCGTGATCTTCTCCAGCAGCGCGTCGCGCTCGGCGCCCTTCATGCGGCCTTTCATGACGCGATCGGACAGCGCTTTGTGCAGCCCGGCCTTGCCCTTGTCGGCGGTTTCCTGATCGCGATCGATCAGCACGACATTGAGCCCGGCCGCGGCCGAGACCTGCGCGATGCCGGCGCCCATGAAGCCGGCGCCGACGACGCCGATCTTCTTCAGGTTCGTCGCCGGCACGCTGGCCGGGCGGCGCGCGCCCTTGTTGAGGTCCTGCATGTTGACGAAGAGCGTGCGGATCATCGCCGCCGCTTCCGGCGAGCGCAGGATCTTGGCGAAGTGCCGCGACTCGACGCGCAAGGCGGTGTCGATGTCGACCTGCAGGCCCTCATAGACCACCTGCATGATGGCGCGGGCGGCGGGATAATTGTCGTAAGTCTCGCGGCGATAGATGGCGTTGGCCGGCGGGAAGGTCATCATGCCGGCCTTGGAGTAAACGAGGCCGCCGGGGAATTTGTAGCCCTTCACGTCCCACGGCGCCTCGGCCTTGCCGCCGGCCTTGATCCAGGCTTTCGCGGTTTCGATCAGCTTGTCCTGCGGCACGACATTGTCGATGAGCTTCGCCGCCTTGGCGCGATCGACCTTGAGCTGGTCGCCCTTGAGCAGGAACTGCAGCGCATCGGCGGGCGGCATGATGCGCACGACGCGCTGCGTGCCGCCGGCGCCGGGGAACAGGCCGACCTTGATTTCGGGCAGGCCGAGGCGCGTTTTCGGATTGTCGGAAGCGACGCGGTGATGGCAGGCCAGCGCCAGTTCGAAGCCGCCGCCCATCGCCGTGCCGTTGAGCGCGCAGACCCACGGCTTGCCGCTCTTCTCGAGGCGGCGATAAAGCTGCGACAGCTTCGCGCTCTCCTCATAGACATATTGCGCGGCGGCGACCTCGCCTTCCTTCTTCACCTTGTCGGCGTAGATGGCGCCCATGCTCTCCAGCATGGTGAGATCGGCGCCGCCGCAGAAGGCCTCCTTGCCGGAGGTGATGACGGCGCCCTTGATGGCGGCATCGCCCGCCACCTTGTCGACGAGGTCGGACAACTCCTCGATCACCTCCATGGTGATGACGTTCATCGAGCGGTCGGCCATGTCCCAGGTGATCAGCGCAATGCCGTCGGCGTCGATGTCGAGCTTGAAAGCGGTCATGGGTTTTCCTCTCGATAGCTCGTTGATTGGCTTTTCCCCTCCCCCCGCGCGCGCTTGCGCGTGGTGGGGAGGGGTAAGGGGTGGGGGCCCGCCTGCGATCTTGCAGTCAATGCTTCAAAGATCACTGTCATTACGCCCTCAGTGTTCGCGAGCACGTCACCATTCCAGAACCGAAGCACGTGGTAGCCATGGTCGGCGAGATACCGCGTCCGCCGGGCATCGTGCGAAAGTGCTTGCCCGAGCATGTGGCCAGAGCCATCCAGTTCAATGACAAGCTTGGCCTGATGATGCGCGAAATCGGCGAAGTAGGGCCCGACGGTCGCCTGCCGGCGAAAATGCCCATCGCCGACACCTAGACGCCGCAGGTGCCACCACAGCCGGCGCTCCGCGTCGGTCATGTCGCGACGCAGTTGCCGCGCCCGCGGCACGCGCCGGTCAGTCGCACGTTCCTGCTCGTTGCGAGGCATTCCCCTTGACTTGCCCCCCACCCCGGACCCCTCCCCACCGCTGCGCGGGGGGAGGGGAAAAGTTGCGCCGTGCATCAAGATGTCAAACCCGTTCGATGATCGTGGCGGTGCCCATGCCGGCGCCGATGCACAACGTGACCAGCGCGGTTTCCTTGCCGGAACGCTCCAGCTCGTCGAGCACGGTGCCGAGGATCATGGCGCCGGTGGCCCCTAACGGATGGCCCATGGCGATAGCGCCGCCATTGACGTTGATCTTGTCGTGCGGAATGTCGAAGGCCTGCATGTAGCGCAGCACCACCGAGGCGAAGGCTTCGTTGAGCTCGAACAGGTCGATGTCGCCGATCGACATGCCGGCGCGCTTAAGCACCTTCTCGGTCACCGGCACCGGGCCGGTGAGCATGATCGACGGCTCGGAGCCGATATTGGCGAAGGCCTTGATGCGCGCGCGCGGCTTGAGGCCGTTGCGCTTGCCGGCTTCCTCATTGCCGATCAGCACCGCGGCGGCGCCATCGACGATGCCCGACGAATTGCCCGGCGTATGGACGTGGTTGATCGATTCGAATTCCGGATAGCGCTGGATCGCCACGGCGTCGAAGCCGCCCATCTCGCCCATCTGCACGAACGACGCGTTGAGCGCGGCGAGCGTCTGCATGGTCGTCGACGGACGCATGTGCTCGTCCTTGTCCAGGATGGTCAGGCCGTTGACGTCCTTGACCGGGACCACCGACTTCTTGAAGCGGCCTTCGTCCCAGGACCGGCCGGTGCGCTTCTGGCTTTCCACGGCATAGGCATCGACGTCGTCGCGCGAGAAACCGTATTTGGTCGCGATCATGTCCGCCGAGATGCCCTGCGGCACGAAGTAGGACTTGAGCGCGATCGAGGGATCGACCGGCCAGGCGCCGCCCGAGGCGCCGATGCCGACACGGCTCATGGATTCGACGCCGCCGCCGATGGTCAGATCGTGCTGGCCGGACATCACCTCCGCCGCGGCGAAGTTCACCGCGTCGAGGCCGGAGGCGCAAAAGCGGTTGATCTGGATGCCGGGCACCTTCTCGCCGAAGCCGGCCATGATCGCGGCGACGCGGGCGATATCGCCGCCGGCCTCGCCGACCGGATCGACGCAGCCGAGCACGACGTCGTCGACGGCGTCGGGGGCGTCGAGCTTGTTGCGCTCCTTGATGGCGCCGAGCGCCTGCGCCGCGAGATTGAGCGCGGTGACTTCGTGCAGCGCGCCGTCGGACTTGCCGCGCCCGCGCGGCGTGCGGACGGCGTCGTAGATGAAGGCTTCGGTCATTCGGCTCTCCCTCGTCATTCCGGGGCGCGCTGAAAGCGCGAACCCGGAATCCAGCGACAAATCGTTAGCATTCCCTGTTTCCCTGGATTCCGGGTTCGCCGCTTCGCGGCGCCCCGGAATGACAGAGAGATTACAAACTGCGCGCGATCAGCAATTTCATGATCTCGTTCGTCCCCGCATAGATACGCAGCACGCGGGCGTCGCGGTAGAGGCGCGAGATCGGATATTCGTCCATGAAACCATAGCCGCCGAACAGTTGCAGGCAGCGGTCAAGCAACTGGCCGAGCGTGTCGGTGAGCCGGTATTTGGCCATCGAGGCGGTCACGGTGTCGAGCTTGCCCTCGATGTGCAAGCCGATGCAATGGTCGAGGAAGACCTTGGCGATGGTGGCGTCGGTCTTGCAGGCGGCCAGTTCGAACTGGGTGTTCTGGAAATCGAGGATGGCCTTGCCGAAGGCCTTGCGTTGCTTGACATAATCAATCGTCAAGGCGAGCGCGCGTTCCATCATGGCGACGGCGTTGATGGCGACAATCAGCCGCTCCTGCGGCAACTCCTTCATGAGCTGATAGAAGCCCTGCCCGGTCTCGGTGCCGAGCAGGTTCTCGGCCGGCAGCTTGACGTCGTCGAAGAACAATTCGGACGTATCGGCGGCGTCCATGCCGAGCTTCTGCAGCTTGCGGCCGCGGCGGAAACCGGGCGCGTTATCGGTCTCGACCACCATCAGCGACACACCCTTGGAGCCGGCGGCCGGGTCGGTCTTGGCGACGACGATGATGAGGTTGGCGTGCTGGCCGTTGGTGATGAAGGTCTTGGAGCCGTTGAGCACATAGCCGTTGCCGGACTTCTCGGCCTTGGTGCGCACGCCCTGCAAATCGGAGCCGGTGCCCGGCTCGGTCATGGCGATGGCGCCGATCATTTCACCGGACGCGAGCTTGGGCAGCCAGCGCTGCTTCTGCTCCTCGGTGCCGTAATGAAGGATGTAGGGCGCGACGATGCCGGAATGCAGGGGCGCGCCGAAGGAGTCGAAACCGCCGAGCGAGTATTCGCGGTAGATGACGGCCTCATGACCGAAATTGCCGCCGGCGCCGCCGTATTCCTCCGGCAGCGACGCCCCTAACAGGCCGGCCTCACCGGCCTTCTCCCAGACATCGCGCGGATAAATGCCGGCGTCGTGCCAGGCGTCGAGATGCGGCGTGTATTCGTCGGCAATAAAGCGGCGGGCCTGCTCCTCGAGCAGGACCAGATCCTCCGTCATCCAGGACGGACGAGGCAGATTGAGCGCTTCCATGGGCGGACTTTCCCGACGAGTCGTTTGTTTGCCGGGGAGGATAGGACGCCGGAAGGGCGGAAGCGAGGGGGCCTCTCCCCTCCCCCCGTTCGCGAAGCGAATGGCGGGGAGGGGTCGGGGGTGGGGGGCGAATTATCATTCGCGAGGCCGGTAAAATCCCCCCACCCCGCCAGCCTTCGCTATCTCTCAGACTGGCGCCCCTCCCCACCGCCATAGCGCGTCAAAGACGCGCGTTAACGCGCTTATGGCGGGGGGAGGGAAAGCAAGTTACTTCGCCGGGTCCTTGACCTTCTCGATCTTGTCGAACTCGACGTTCTGGCTGACGCCGTTCACCTTCTCGACACGGCGGATGTAGACCGTCTGGATGATGTCGCGGGTTTCCGGATCGATCGAGATCGGGCCGCGCGGGCTTTCCCAGGCCATGCCCTTGGCGGCGCCGATGAGCGAGTCGCCGTCGGCCTTGCCGCCGGTCTTCTTCAGCGCCTCGTAGATGAGGTGCATGCCGTCCCAGCCGCCGATCGAGAAGATGTCCGGGTTACGCTTGAACTCGGCGTTGTAGGCCTTCACGAAGTCCTCGTTCATCTTCGACTTGTGCTCCCAGCCGTAGTGGAAGACCGTGATGATGCCGAGGCCGGCGTCGCCCATGTTCTTGAGCGCGACGTCGTCCATCGTCAGTTCGCCCTGGCCCATGACCTTGACCTTCTTGGGGTCAACGCCACGCTCCTGCAGCGCCTTGGCGATCGCGACCGGCTGCGCGCCGCCCGGAATGAAGATGAAGATCGATTCCGGGTTGAGGTCCTTGGCGCGCTGCACGAAGGCCGAGAAGTCCGGGTTGGCAACCGGCATGCGCACCGAGCCGACGATCTCGCCGCCGCCGGCCTTGAAGCCCTTCTGGAACCAGGTTTCGGCGTCGATGCCCGGGCCATAATCGGAGACCATGGTGTAGGCCTTCTTGGTGCCCTGCTTGGCCGCCCATTTGCCGAGCGTATCCTCGAGTTGCGGAATGGTGAGCGAGGTGCGCGCGATGTAGGGCGACTTGGTGGTGATGATCGAGGTCGCCGCGTTCATGACGACCATGAACTTCTTGGCTTCTTCGGACGGACCGGCGGCGCCGAGCGCTTCCGGCGTCAGCGTGAAGCCGGCGAGGATGTCCACCTTGTCGCGAACGATGAGTTCCTGCGCCAGGCGCTTGGCGACGTCCGGGTTCGGACCGCCGGTGTCCTTGCGGATGATTTCGATCTTCTTGCCGGCGACGGTGTCGCCATGCTGCTTGATGTACAGCTTGACGGCGTTGTCCATCTGCGCCGCGGTGTCGGCGAACTGGCCCGAATAGGCCATGATCAAACCGATCTTGACGGTGTCCTGTGCCGAGGCCGAGGATGCGGCCGACGCAGCCAGGAGCGCGGCCGCCAAAAACAGACCAGTCTTCTTCATCTAATTCCTCCCCATGAGCCGCACGGTTGAAAGTCGGCTTCCCCTGCAAAATAGCGGCAATCCCGGCGTTCGTCACGCCTTAGCCGCACGCTCACCGGATGGAAACGACCCAGCATGCTTAAATTCTCGATATTCGATCATCTCGACAACAGTGGCGCGCCGTTGGGCACGTTCTTCGAGGAGCGGCTTCGGCTTGTCGAAGCGATCGAACGCGGCGGCTTTGCCGGCTATCACCTCGCCGAGCATCACTCGACGCCGCTTGGGCTGGCGGCGAGCCCCAGCGTGTTCCTTGCTGCGGCGATCCAGCGCACACGAACCTTGCGGCTTGGCCCGCTGGTTTACGTGCTGCCGCTCTATCACCCGCTGCGGGTGTACGAAGAGATCTGCATGCTCGATCACATGAGCGGCGGCCGACTGATGGTCGGCGTGGGCCGCGGCGGCGCGCTGGTCGAGCACGAGCGCTATGGGATCGATCCCACCAACGCGTCGCCGCTGTACCACGAAGCCTTTGCCGTGCTAATGCGCGCTTTCGAGAGCGATGTCGTCAACTTCGAAGGCAAGTTCTTCACCTTCAAGGACTACGTGGTGCAAGCCAAGCCCGCCCAACGGCCCCACCCGCCGCTGTGGTACGGCGCGCCGAGCCCGGACGCGATCGCGTGGGCCGTGCCGAAATCGATCAATGTGGTGTCGCTTGGGCCGGCGGACCGCGCCCGCGCCATCAGCGATCGCTATCGCAATGACTGGCGCGCGCTCGGCCGCGACGATGCTGCACTGCCGCATATCGGCATCACGCGTCATGTCGTGGTCGCCGAGACCGACGCCGAGGCGCGGCGCATCGCCGACAATGCCTACGCCACCTGGCGCCAGTCCATGGACTGGCTGTGGCGGCACGCCGGCCAGGATTTCAGCCTGAAGGGCATTTACCCGCAAAGCTTCGCCGAACTCGCCGCCATCGGCCACGGCGTCGCCGGCTCGGCCGCCACCGTGCGGGACTACATGAGCAAGCTCGAGCGCGAGGCCGGCGTGAACTACGTGCTGTGCCAGATGGTGTTCGGCGACATGAGTTTTGCTGATGCGACTCATTCGATTGATTTGTTTGCCAAGGACGTGATGCCGGCGTTTCGGTAACTTCGTTCGCGTGCTAACACGCGCCATCGCCTTGCCGGGTGCGCTCTCATGAATGCCACGATCGAAACCTCCGCCGCCTACGGCGTGGAGTCGCCCTACGCCTGGCGGCGCCTCGCCGCCGGGCTGATGCTCAGCACCTTGGGCGGCGTCGGCATGTGGTCGGTCGTGGTGGCGCTGCCGGCGATGCAGGCCGAATTCGGCGTCGATCGCGCCTCGGCCTCCGTTCCGTTCACGATGACCATGCTCGGCTTCGGCGTCGGCAATATCGTCATGGGCCGGCTCGCCGACCGCTTCGGCATCGCGCTGCCGATGGCGCTGGGCACGATCATGCTCGCGCTCGGCTATGTGCTCACCGGCCTTGCCGGCTCGCTGTGGCAGGTCGCGCTGGCGCATGGTCTGCTGATCGGCGTCGGCTGCTCGACATCGTTCGGGCCGCTGATGGCCGACATGTCGCACTGGTTCTCGCGGCGCCGCGGCCGCGCCGTGGCGATCGCGGCGACCGGCAATTATCTCGCCGGCACGTTCTGGCCGCTGGTGGTCTCGCACTTCATCGGCGTCAGCGACTGGCGCACCACGCATATCGGCATCGGCATCTTTCTCGTCTTCGCAATGTTTCCGCTCATCCTGGTGATGCGGCGCAAGCTGATCGAAGGCCACAGCGACGCCACCACCACCGATGACGAACGCCGCCGCGCCGACAGCCCGTTCTCGCCGCGCACGCTGCAGATCCTGCTCTGCATCGCCGGCGTGTGCTGCTGCGTGGCGATGTCGATGCCGCAGGTGCATCTCGTCGCCTATTGCGCCGATCTCGGTTACGGCGCGGCGCGCGGCGCCGAAATGCTGTCGGCCATGCTGGCGCTCGGCATCATCAGCCGCGTCGGCTCAGGCTTCGTCGCCGACAAGATCGGCGGCGTGCGCACGCTGCTGATCGGCTCGGTGGCGCAGGGCGTCGCGCTATTCCTCTATCTGCCGTTCAACGGGCTTTATTCGCTGTACATCATCTCGGCGATGTTCGGCCTGTTCCAGGGCGGCATCGTGCCGATGTACGCCGTCATCGTGCGCGAATATTTTTCGCCGAAGGAGGCCTCGACGCGCGTCGGCTTCGTGATTTTCTCGACCGTGGCCGGCATGGCCATCGGCGGCTGGATGTCGGGCAAGATCTTCGATCTTACCGGCTCGTATCAGGCGGCCTTCGTCAACGGCATCGCCTTCAACGCCATCAACGTCACGATCATGATCTGGCTGCTGATGCGCTCGCGCCGCGGTGCAATGGCGACGGCTTAAATTGTAGCGCGGGTGGAGCGCAGCGAAACCCGGGTTGCGCTTCGCTCCACCCGGGCTACGAACTAAAACGCCTCCGCCGGCAACTCCATCGTGCTCGCCGCGCCCGCCTGGATGCGGGCAAGGCGCGTCACCGTCTCGGGCATGATGCGCTCCATAAAGAAGCGCGCGGTGACGAGCTTGGCGTTGAAGCGCGCCGCGTCGCCGCCGGCCTTGATCTTCGCACTCGCCGCGTCGGCGATCTGGCACCACATGTAGCCGAGCGCCACGAGACCGAAGAGATGCATGTAATCGGTGGCGCCGGCGCCGGCGTTGTCGGGCTTGGCCATGGCGTTCTGCATGAACCACATCGACGCCTGCTGCAGATCGTTCGCGCCCTTGCCGAGCGCGGCGACCAGCGGCTTCATCGTTTCGTCGCCGCCCTTCTCTTTGGCATAGGCGCCGAGCTCCCCGAGGAACGCCATCAGCGCGCGGCCGCCGTCCTTGCCGAGCTTGCGGCCGACGAGGTCCATGGCCTGCACGCCGTTGGCGCCTTCGTAGATCATGGCGATGCGCGCATCGCGCACGAACTGCTCCATGCCGTGCTCGGCGATGTAGCCGTGGCCGCCATACATCTGCTGCGCCGATACCGTGTTGGCGAAGCCGACATCGGTCATCACGCCCTTGATCACCGGCGTCATCAGGCCGAGCGCATCATCGGCGGCCTGACGTTCCTTGGCGTCGCCGGAGCGGTGCGCGACGTCGCTCTTGAGACCGGCCCACAGCACCAGCGCGCGCGCCGCCTCGTTGAAGGCGCGCATGGTCATCAAGGTGCGGCGCACGTCGGGATGCACGATGATCGGATCGGCCGCCTTGTCGGGGAACTTCGCGCCGGTGATGGCGCGGCCCTGCAGGCGCTCCCTGGCGTAGACGACGGCGTTCTGATAGGCGACCTCGGACAGCGCGAGGCCCTGGATGCCGACGCCGAGCCGCGCCTCGTTCATCATCACGAACATGGCATTGAGGCCGCGGTTTTCCTCGCCGACCAGCCAGCCGGTGGCGCTGTCGTAATTCATCACGCAGGTCGAGTTGCCGTGGATGCCCATCTTCTCTTCGAGCGAGCCGCAGGACACGCCGTTGCGCGCACCGACCGAGCCATCGTCGCCGACCATGAACTTCGGCACCACGAACAGCGAAATGCCCTTGGTGCCGGCGGGCGCGCCTTCGATGCGCGCCAGCACCAGATGGATGATGTTGTCCGACATGTCGTGTTCGCCGGCGGAGATGAAGATCTTGGTGCCGGAGATCTTGTAGGAGCCGTCGGCCTGCTTCACCGCCTTGGTGCGCAACAGGCCGAGATCGGTGCCGCAATGCGGCTCCGTCAGATTCATGGTGCCGGTCCAGACACCTTCGATCATCTTCGGCAGATATTTCTGCTTGATCGCGTCATTGGCGTGGACGATGAGCGCGGCGATCGCGCCCTGCGTCAGGCCGGGATACATGGCGAAGGCCATATTGGCCGAGCAGAAGTATTCGTTGACGATCTCGGTGATCGTCATCGGCAGGCCCTGGCCGCCGAATTCCTGCGGCGCCGAGATGCCGATCCAGCCGCCCTCGACGATCTGCCTGTAGGCGTCCTTGAAGCCGGTGGGCGTCGTCACGCTGCCGTCGGCTGCGCGCTTGCAGCCTTCCTTGTCGCCGACACGGTTGAGGGGTGTCAGCACGTCCTCGGACAGCTTGGCGGCTTCGGTGAGGATCGCCTCGACCACGTCCGGCGAGGCGTCGGAGAAGCCCGGCAGATTGCCGTAGCGCTCGATGTGAAAAACGTCGTTGAGCAGAAACAGCGCGTCATCGACAGGCGCTTTGTAGATCGGCATCGTTTTCTCCCCGGCATCAGGCTTCGGGCGTCACTTTGGGCGGTCAGGCGCCCGTTTGGAAAGTGGCCCGCTTGTTTCAAGTTCCCTTCAGGCAGCTAAGCGTCGGCCCGGGCGTCGCCAAGGCGGGAATCGGAACGCTTTCCCCGCATTTTGCCGCAGGCCCTTTACGGGCGCATTAAGGGACCTTGCCCCCTCGCTCGCCCCCGCAATT
Organism: Pseudolabrys sp.; assembly: GCA_017849615.1. Lineage (GTDB taxonomy): Bacteria > Pseudomonadota > Alphaproteobacteria > Rhizobiales > Xanthobacteraceae > Pseudolabrys. The sequence continues at coordinate 106,862 of JAFIGS010000014.1, forward strand.
CCTAACGAAACCCGGCCGCTTCGGCCAAATCTTAACCCGCTGTTTACCCTAAGCGGCAAAAAGTCGGGAGTTAGCAAAAGTCGGGCAAACAGCGCTCTGTCGCCTCCACCTCGACGTTGGGTGTGCGAATGAAATTTGGTGTCCCGTGGAGTGTCAAAGGCATCCGGCCCGAAGCCCGCGAGACAGCCAAGGAAGCGGCTCGCCGGTCCGGCATGCCTTTGGGCGAATGGCTGAATTCGGTCATTCTGCAGCAAGCCGGGGACTTTGACGACGAGGACGCCTACGGCGCCCAGGACATGTCCTCCGTTCATGAACGGCTGGACGACATCACCCGCCGCCTCGACCAGTTCTCCCGCAAGGGTCCGGAGGCCTATGCCCCGCGCCGCGACCGCGCCCCCGCCGGTCCCAACAACGACCAGCTCGTCCAGCTGATCGCCCGGCTCGACCAGCGCATCGAGAGCCTCGCCCAATTGCCGCGCATGATGGCGCCCTACGCGCCGCCGCTGGCGCCGCAGGCCCCGGCCTGGGCCCATGCCCCGCAAATGCCGGCGCAGATGCAGCCGCCGATGGCGCGGCCGCCCATCCCGCAACAACCGCTGCCGCAACAGCCCGGCCTGCCGCTCGGCCTCGACCGCGCCGCCGCCGACATCGCCGCTCGCCAGCGCAGCCTGAACGGCATTGCGCCTCAGGCCGCGCCGATGGCTCCGCCGAACGCGCCGCTACCGCATGTCGTTACCGCTCCGGCCACCCCCGCTTACGTCCCGGCGGTGCCGACGCAGGACCTGTCCGGGCTCGAAGAGCACCTGCGGCAGATCACCGACCAGATCGAGACCTTGCGCCGCCCCGGCGTCGAGGACGCCATCAACGCCCTGCGCGCCGAACTCGGCGATATCGGCCGGGCGCTCAACGAGGCCATGCCGCGCCAGGCCATCGACGCCATCGAGCGGCAGATCCAGGGGCTGACCCAGCGCATCGCCGAAGGCCGCCAGAATGGCGGCGACGCCGGCGCGCTCGGCGGTATCGAGCACGGCCTCGCCGAGGTGCGCGACGCGCTGCGCGGCCTGACCCCGGCCGAAAACCTCGTCGGCTTTAACGATGCCGTGGACGGCCTCGCGCACAAGATCGACATGATCGTGGCCCGCCGCGATCCGGAAATGCTCGGCCAGCTCGAGCGCGCCATCACCACCTTGCGCGAGATGACCGGCCACGTCGCGTCCAACGACGCGGTCAGCCGGCTTGCCGCGCAGGTCGCGGAGCTGGGCGACAAGGTCGATCATTTCGCCATGGGCGGCGCCCAGGACGCGCTCAACAATCTCGAGCACCGCATCAGCGCGCTCGCCGATGCGCTCGCCGTCCGCTCGCAGAACGGCGCCAGCGTACCGCCGCGGCTGGAAGCGCTGGTCGAGTCGCTGTCGGACAAGATCGAGCAGATCCAGCAGTCGCGCGGCGACAACGTCGCCGTCGGCCATCTCGAGGATCAGATCGTCGCACTGGTGCAGCGCCTCGACGCTTCCGATTCACGACTCGGCCATCTCGAAGCCATCGAACGCGGCCTCGGCGATCTCCTCGTCCATATCGAGGAACTGCGCGCCAACAAGAATCCCGGCGCCGTTCGCGAAGAAAACGCGCCGCATGTGGCCCATTTGCAGGAGCAACTGGCGCGCACGCAGTCGGCGCTCGACGCCATGCACGGCACGCTCGGCATCGTCGTCGATCGACTCGCCACCATCGAAAAGGGCGTGCGCGAGCCGCGGCCGGCCGCCCCGATGGCCGGTTATGACCAAGAGATGGAATTGACGCAGCCGGTCGGCCGCGTCGCCGCCCGCACCGTGTTCGACGAGCCGCTGCAGGCCCAGCCCGCTCCGCAGCCGGCGCAGCCACGCATGGACATTGAGACGGCGCCGCCGCCGGTGGCAGCGCCACAGCCGGAGCCGGCACGGTTGCCGCCGCGGCCCTATCCGCAACAGCCGGCGCCGGAGCTGGCGGCCGCGCTGGCGATGCAGCCGGCCGCGCAACCCGCGCCGCAACAGGCTGTCCAGCAGCCGGTGCAGCAGCAGGCGCCGCGCCGCCTGCCGCCGGTCACGCATCTGCCGATCAATCCCGACCTGCCGCCCGACATGCCGATCGAGCCGGGTTCGACGCCGCCGCGCTTTGCCGGCAGCCACGCCGCCCGCATCGCCGCTTCGGAAGCCGCGCTCGGACCGGCGCGGGCCAAACTGCAGGCCGAGCCGGAGAGCAAGTCCGGCTTTATCGCCGCCGCGCGCCGCGCGGCGCAGATCGCGATGCGGTCGAACAAGCCTTCGGCCGCACCGCGCGCGCCGGAGCCGGAAATTTCGGAATACCTGCCGCACGATCAGGAGGCCCGGCCCTCGCTGCGCTCCTCGGTCGCGAAGAAGATCAAGTCGGTCTTCATCGCCGCCAGCCTGGTCGCCGTCATCATCGGCGGCATCCAGATCGCCAGCAAGTTCTTCAACTTCAGCCCCTCGTCGCAATCCACGCAGAACGCCATCAACAGCCTGCCCACGTCGCCGCCGCCGGCCGGCGACGATCCGCTGGTCACGCATTCGCTGACCGCGCCGATCAAGCCGTTCGACGGCTCCGGTACCGTAACCGGCGCGACGCCGAACAACGGGCCGGTCCGCAATGTGACGCCGGGCATCCTGCCGGGCTCCGACTCCTCGTCGCTGCTCTCGGCGCCGATGCTCAATCCGCCGCCGCGCACCACCCCGAACACGGCGGCGCCGGCCAACGACGTGACCGGAAGCATCACGCCACGCCCGTCCAGGGCGAAGCCGGCCAGCGTCTATGGCGACGTCGACCTGCCGATCGCCATCGGCGGCGCTCGCCTGCGCGACGCGGCGCTCGGCGGCGATGCCGTCGCCGCCTACGAGATCGCGCAGCGCTTTGCCGAAGGCCGCGGCGGCGTCGCCGCCAATGCCGAGGAGGCCGCGCGCTGGTTCGAACGCTCCGCCGGCAAAGGCTTCGTCCCGGCGCAATTCCGCTACGCCAGCACGCTCGAGAAGGGCAATGGCGTGAAGAAGGCGCTCGGCCAGGCGCGCAAGCTCTACGTCGCGGCCGCTGCCAAGGGTCACGCCAAGGCCATGCATAACCTGGCGGTGCTCTACGCCGAAGGCATCGACGGCAAGCCGGATTACGTCACCGCGGCGCAGTGGTTCCGCAAGGCCGCCGACCACGGCGTCGGCGACAGCCAGTACAATCTCGGCATTCTCTGCGCCCGCGGCCTCGGCGTGGAGAAGAATTTCAACGACGCCTACCAGTGGTTTGCGCTGGCCGCCGCCCAGGGCGACCGCGAAGCCGCCAAGAAGCGTGACGAGATCGCCAGCCGGCTCGAGCCCGACGAACTCACCGCGGCCCAGGCCGCGGTCAAGAAGTTCGCCGCCAGGCCGCAGCCCGCCGAAGCGATCGCGGTCCCCGCGCCACAGGGCGGCTGGGACGATAACGGCAACGCCGAGAGCCCCGCGGCTCCGGCGCCCGGCCCGGTTAGCAAGCCGCAACCCCGGCCGCAGACCTCGCGCGCCGCCGCCGCGCCGCTGAACCTCAGCAGCATGGGCCGGAATTAAGTTTAAATCCGCGAAAGCGGTGACCTCGCGCCGGCAAGGGTGTTCAATCGCGCCGAATCGCGCGAAGACGTATGCGTGTCTTGAAACATCGTCAGGCTCGATCCGAGCCGATGCGTCGCAGGCGGCGCCTCACTTAGACCCGGATCGAAATCTACGGATGTCCGGCACGTGATCCGCGGCGGCGACGGCCGCCGGCGCGGAGTGCGCTTCCGACCCACGCCCTGAACGCCGGACGACGTCGCCTTGCAGATCTACCTCCCGATCGCCGACCTGCCTGTCAACATCTTCCTGGTTTTCGGGATGGGCCTGACCATCGGCTTCATCTCGGGCATGTTCGGCATCGGCGGCGGCTTCCTGATGACGCCGCTGCTGATCTTCATTGGCATCTCGCCGGCGGTCGCGGTGGCCAGCGTCACCAGCCACATCGCCGCCTCCTCCTTCACCGGCGCGATCAACTACTGGCGTAAGCGTGCCGTCGACATATCGCTCGCCTTGATGCTGCTGGCGGCCGGCATCGTCGGCACCGCGGCCGGCGTCTGGCTGTTCACCGTGCTGCGCGCGATCGATCAGCTCGATCTCGTCATCGGCCTGTCCTACGTGACGCTGCTGACCACCGTCGGCGCGCTGATGATCAATGAAGGCGTGCAGGCGGAACTGCGGGCGCGGCGCGGCGGCCCGGGCACCTTGCGCCGGCCGGGCAGCCACACCTTCGTTCACGGCCTGCCACTGAAGATGCGCTTCAAGCGCTCCAAGATCTATGTGTCGGTCATTCCGGTCTGGGGCATCGGCTTCATGATCGGCTTCATCGGCGCCGTGCTCGGTATCGGCGGCGGCTTCCTTCTGGTGCCGATGCTCATCTATTTCCTGCGCGTGCCGACCGCGACCGTGATCGGCACATCGATGGTGATGACCCTCATCACCATGACCTCCGCCACCGTGATGCACGCCGCCACCAACCACCTGGTCGATGCGGTGCTGGCGCTGATCCTGATGGTGGGCGGCGTCATCGGCGCGCAGTTCGGCGCCCATACCGGCCAGCGCATGCGCGCCGAGCGCCTGCGCCTGCTGCTCGGCCTCCTCGTCTTCATGGTCGGCATGCGCTTCGCCTACGAACTGGTCGTGCAGCCCAACGAGCTGTACTCGATCCGCATGGTGGGGTTCGACTGATGCACCGCCTCGCCGCCATCGCCGCGATCCTTGCCTGCGCCGCCGCGCTGTCGCCGGCCCGCGCCGAAAACCTGGTGCTGTCGCTGTCGACGCACCGCGTCGCCGTCACCTCGAGCTTCGTCGGCGCCGACCTCGTGCTGTTCGGCACCGTGGAGCCCGACGCGCCGCGCGCGGCGCTGCGCAACAATTACGACATCGTCGCCACCGTGAGCGGGCCGCGCGCCACCTTGCGCACGCGGCGCAAGGCGCGCGTGCTCGGCATCTGGGTCAATGTCGATACCCGCGAGTTCATCCGCGTACCGTCCTATCTCGCCGTGCTCAGCAATCGGCCGGTCGCCGACATCACCAGCGCCGAGACGGCGCGGCGCATGCAGCTCGGGCTGAACCAGGTCATCCTCACGCAGCGCATCGGCGCCGACTTCGCCGACACCGTGCCCGACGATCCGTTCCGCGTGAACTACATCAACCTGAAGAAGGAAGCCGGCCACTATCGCGAAATGTCGAACGGCGTCACCTTCCTGACCCCGACCGTGTTCCGCGTCGCCATTCCGCTGCCGGCCGATGTCGTCACCGGCGGCTATTCCGTGGACGTCAAACTGTTCGCCGACGGAAAACTCGTCACGCGCAACAATACCGCGCTGGAAGTGATCAAGACCGGCATCGAGCAATACGTCTTTGAGGCCTCGCAGCACCACGGCCTGGTCTACGGCATCGTCGCCGCCATGATGGCGCTGTTCATCGGCTGGGCCGGCAGCGTGGTGTTCCGGAGGGATTAGGTCCCGGACGCGGCGCAGCACGAAGTGATGCGACGCAGATTCGGGACCGCCTCAAGTTCCGCGTTCGCGAAGGTCCCGGTTCAGCAGCGCATCGTTCGCTGCGCTCACGCTGCACCGCGCCCGGGACAAGAAGATCAATCCCCCAGGCAGCGCTTCGCCGTGAAGGCGTAGAGCCGGTCCGACCCCAGCATATGCGCGGTGAAGTCGAGCGCGCCGAACAGGTCGGCGAAAGCGGCGTCACGAATGTTCAGGCCGCCGGTGAATTCGCCGAAGGCCGGCATCACCATGCGGGTGGCATCGACGGCAAAGCAGCGGCGGCGCACCGAACGGCCGCGCTGCGAAATCTTCGCCACCGGATGCAGATGACCGGCGATCTCGCCATGCGCGCCGCTCGGCAGATGGCGGAAGGTCAGCGCGTCGATGGTCAAGGTGTGCGTGAACACGCCGCCGATGCCGTCGGCCGGTTCCGGATCGTGATTTCCGGTGATCCAGACCCAATCGCGGCCGCGTTGCAGCGCCGCGATGCTGTCGCGGTCCTCAGCGGCCAGCCGCGACGGCCCGCCGCCGTCATGGAAGCTGTCGCCGAGCGCGACCATCATGCGCGGGGCATAATGCGCGATGAGTTTGGTCAGCCGCGCGAGAGTCGCGGCGGTATCGTAAGGCGGCAGCAGCATACCGCGCCGGGCGAAGCTCGAACCTTTTTCCAGGTGCAGATCGCTGACCACGAGCAGACCGTGCGCGGGCCAATACAGCGCGCCGCAGGGGTCGCACACCAGCGAGACAGCATTGATCGAAACAATATGATCCGCTCGTCCCCGCGAAAGCGGGGACCCAGTGCCTTCATCTTCTGGATTCCCGCTTGCGCGGGAATGAGCGGAGTAGCTCAATTCATCGCTTCCTTGATCAACTCGTCGGCGGCTTCCGCCAGCAGCGTGTCCGCCGCCTCGCCATAGACCGTTTCGCGGCCGATCTCCAGCATCACCGGAACCGCCAGCGGCGAGACGTGGTCCAGCCGTTTATGGACGATTCGGCCCTTAACGCGCGACAGCATTTCCGACAGCCGCTTGATATCGAGCAGCCCGGTCGCGGCGTCGGCCCGCGCCGCGCGCAGCAGGATGTGATCGGCCTGATGCTTGCGCAAGACGTCGTAAACAAGATCGGTGGAAATCGTGAGTTGCCGCCGCGTCTTTTCCTCACCGGGGAACCGGCGCTCGATCAGCCCGGCGATGATGGCGCAAGTGCGGAAGGTGCGTTTCATCAAGGCCGATTCATCGAGCCAGGCCTCAAGATCGTCGCCGAGCATGTCTTCGGCGAAGAGTTCCGCCAGCGACAGGCCGCCCTTCGCAATCCGCAGCCCCAAATCGCCAAGGCCCCACACCGCCAGCGCATATTCGTTGGCGACGAAACCGAGCGGCTTCAGCCCCCAGCGCTCAAGCCGCCGCGTAAGCAGCATGCCGAGTGTCTGATGCGCGAGGCGGCCCTCGAACGGATAGCAGACCAGATAATTCTTGGCCGCACGCGGAAAGGTCTCGACCAGCAGATCGTTCGCCGGCGGCAACAACGACCGCCACTCCTGGATCTTCAGCCACTCGCGCACTTGCTCCGGCAACGCGCCCCACGCTTTCGGATCGGCGAGAATGTCGCGCACGCGCGAAGCCAGATACGTCGACAGCGGAAACTTGCCGCCTTCGTAAGCCGGCACTTTCGGATCGGTGGCGTTGGAGCGCGAGGCATAGACTTCGTTTTCGACCAGCGCCTCGTAGCGCAATATTTCGCCGGCGAAGACGAAGGTGTCGCCCGGCGTCAGGCCTTCGATGAAATATTCCTCGACCTGGCCGAGCACGCGGCCGCCGCGCGGAATGACCGTCGTCGAACGCCGCGAGCGCATGAGGCGAACTTTCAGCATGTCGGCTTCGACGATGGTGCCGATATTCATGCGATAGCGCTGCGCCACGTTCGGATGCGTGACGCGCCACTTGTTGTCCTTGCCGAGACGGATCTTGGCGAAACGCTCATAGGCTTTCAGCGCATAGCCGCCCGTGGCGACGAAATCGATGACGCCATCGAAGTCGCTGCGCGCGAGTTTGGCGTATGGCGCGGCGGCGCGAACCTCATCATACAGTTCGTCGGCGGTGAACGGCTCGCCAACGGCGCGGCCGAGCACATGCTGCGCCAGCACGTCGAGCGCGCCGGTGCGGAGCGGCGGCGTGTCTTGAGCATTCTCGGCGACCGCGCCGATCGCCGCTGTGCATTCCAGCACTTCGAAGCGGTTGGACGGCACCAGCACCGCCTTCGACGGCTCGTCGAGCCGGTGATTGGCGCGGCCGATCCGCTGCAGCAACCGCGACGAGCCTTTCGGCGCGCCGATATTGACGACCAGATCGACATCGCCCCAGTCGATGCCGAGATCGAGCGAGGAGGTACACACCACCGCGCGCAATTTGCCGGCGGCCATGGCGTCCTCGACCTTGCGGCGCTGCGCGACATCGAGCGAGCCGTGATGCAGGGCGATGGCGAGGTTGTCGTCATTGATGCCCCACAAAGCCTGAAACATGAATTCGGCCTGGCTGCGGGTGTTGACGAAGATGAGCGTCGTCTTGTGCGCCTTGATCAGATCGTAGACTTCGCCCAGCGCGTGACGCGCCGAGTGGCCGGCCCAGGGCAGCCGCTCGGTGGTCTGCAGCATCGACACATCCGGCTGGGCGCCGGCTTGCGCGATGACGAGATCAGCAAACACCACGCCGTCCGGCGGCTGCGGCACGAGATAACGACGTAGCTCATCGGGTTCGGCGACGGTGGCAGAGAGCCCGACGGCGGTCAGCCCCGGCGCCAGCGTGAACAGCCGCGCGAGGCCCAGCGACAACAGATCTCCCCGTTTGGACAGCACCAACGAATGCAGTTCGTCGAGAATGACGCGCTTGAGCGAGCCGAACAGGAACGGCGCGTCGGCGGTGGCGAGCAGCAGCGCCAGTTGCTCGGGCGTCGTGAGCAGGATGTCGGGCGGATCGCGGCGCTGGCGCTGCCGCTTGGAGGTCGGCGTGTCGCCGGTGCGAGTCTCCAGCCGGATCGGCAGCTTCATCTCGGCGACCGGCGCTTCGAGATTGCGCGCGATATCGACGGCCAGCGCCTTCAGCGGCGAGATGTAGAGCGTGTGCAGACCGCCTTCTCTTCCTTCTCCCCGCTTGCGGGGAGAAGGTGGCGAGGCGCGCAGTGCCGAGACGGATGAGGGGGCCTCCTCCGACGTCAACACCCCCTCACCCGGCTGCCCCCGGCTCTTCGCCGGGAACAGCCGACCTCTCCCCGCAGGCGGGGAGAGGTGAAGAGAGCGCTCATGCAGCTCCACCAGCGTCGGCAGAAAACCGGCCAGCGTCTTGCCGCCGCCGGTGGGCGCGATCAGCAGCGACGATGTCCCGGCGCGCGCTTTCTCCAGCAACGCCAATTGATGCGCACGCGGCTGCCACCCGCGCGCGGCAAACCAGTTCGCAAAGATGTCCGGGAGCGGCGCCGATGCGCTCAAGCGTCCTCCTTCTTGGCCACCACCACCAAGCCCGGAACCGGCGCACCCTTCTCGGTGCGCGTCGAGGCGCGCTCGCAGATCAACATCCGGAGGCCGCCGCCGGCCACCGCTTCGCGCACATGCGCTTCCGCATGCGCATAGCGCAGCGTATCGCGCAGGATCACGCCGTCGCCGTCATGGGTTTCGACGGTGAAAGCGAGATAGCCGCCCGGCTTCAGGACGCGCTCAATCGGCGCGCCGATCTGCATGAGTTCATGGAAGTAAATGAAGACATCGGCGGCCAGAACGAGATCGAAGGAGCCCGGCGTTGCGCCGCGCAGATAGGTCATCGCCTCGGCGTCGGCGAGATCGTCATAGACGCCCTTGCTGCGCGCCACCGCCAACATGCCGCCCGACAAATCGACGCCCGTAAGCCGCCCGCACAACGGCCGGAACAGATCGCCGGCCAGCCCGGTGCCGCAGCCGAGATCGAGCACCGCGTCGCACATCTCGGGCGCGCCGGCGCGGCTCAGCGCATCGAGCAGCAATTGCGGGCCGCGATAATTGAGATGGCCGGTCAGCGAGGCCTCGAACTTCGGCGCATAGCCGTCGAACAGCGACTGGATGTAGCCGATCGGCATTGCGACCGGCGGCAGCGCGCCGAGCCGCGCCAGCCGCACCGCCGCGCCATGGGCGTCGCGCGGATCGGCCTGCCGCGCTTTCTCGAAGGCCGCGACCGCGCCCTCCTTGTCGCCGAGCCGCTCGCGCGTCTCGCCGAGCGCGAACCAGGCCGCGACAAAGCCGGGCGCCAGTGCCACGACCTCCGCCAGCAGTTCCGCGGCGGCGGCGTGGTCGCCCTCGTCCATGAGCCCGCGCGCCCACTCGAAGCGGCGATCGGCGATCAGGTCGCCCGAGGTCAGGTGGATGGCACTCAAGGGGCGCTCGCGCGTTGCGGTATGGATGCCTATCTAAACCGTCATGCGGCCCGAACAAATCCTCGCCCCCATGCCGTCCGGCCTGTGCAGCAAGGCCGGCGGCTTTCATATCGACCCGACCCGGCCGGTGGACAAGGCCCTGATTACCCATGGCCATTCGGACCATGCCCGGGCCGGGCACGGCCATGTGCTGGCGACCCAGGAAACCCTGGACATCATGCGCCTGCGCTATGGCGAAAATTTTGCCGGCTCGACCCAGGCGATCCGCTACGGCGAAACCCTCGAGATCAGCGGCGTGCGGGTGAGCTACCACCCCGCCGGCCATGTGCTCGGCTCGGCGCAGATCGCCGTCGAGCGCAAGGGAACCCGGATCGTCGCGTCCGGCGATTACAAGGATGTCGCCGACCCGACCTGCGCGCCGTTCGAACTCGTCCCCTGCGACGTCTTCATCACCGAGGCGACTTTCGGCCTGCCCGTGTTTCGGCATAGCGATGCTGCCGGCGAGATCAGGAAGCTTCTGCATTCGGTCACGGTGTTTCCCGAGCGCGCGCATCTGGTCGGCGCCTATTCGCTCGGCAAGGCCCAGCGCGTCATCGCCATGCTGCGCGCCGCCGGTTACGACAGGACCATCTATCTCCACGGCGCGATGGAGAAGATCACCGCCTATTACCGGGAGCGCGGCATCGATCTCGGCCCGGTCGAACTGGTGAAGGGCGCCAGGAAGGCCGAACTGGCCGGCACCATCACCATCTGCCCGCCGACCGCGATGAGCGATCTGTGGTCGCGGCGCTTTCCCGATCCGGTGCTCGCCTTTGCCTCGGGATGGATGCGCGTGCGCGCCCGCGCGAGACAGCGCGGCGTCACGCTGCCTTTGGTGATTTCCGATCACGCCGACTGGGATGGCCTGGTGAAGACGATTGCTGCCACCGGCTGTTCCGAAGTCTGGGTCACCCATGGCGAAGAGGAAGCCCTCGTGCACTGGGCGCACATGCAGGGCATTAAAGCCAAGCCATTGGCGATCGTCGGCTATGGCGATGAGGAAGAGCACGAGAATCCGGCGCCTGCTGACGCCGAAACCGGGGCGAAGCCATGAACCGCTTCGCCGAACTGCTCGACCGCCTCGCCTACGAGCCGGGGCGCAACAACAAGATCAAGCTGATCGCCGCTTATCTGCGCGAGACGGAAGATCCCGACCGCGGCTATGCGCTCGCCGCCATGACGGGCGCGCTGTCGTTCCGCAATGCCAAGGCCGGCATGATCCGCCAGCTCATCGCCGAGCGCACCGATCCGGCGCTGTTCGCACTGTCCTACGACTATGTCGGCGATCTGTCGGAGACGGTGGCGCTGATGTGGCAACCGAAGGCAGGCGATGCCTCAGCGCCGGCGATCGAAGACTTCCCGACCGATCTCTTCGCGACGCCGCGCGACGAAACGAAGCTGCTGCGCAACGATCCCTCGCCCTCTCTCGCCGAGGTCGTCGAGACCCTCGCGACACTGAGCAAGGCGCAACTGCCGGCGCAGATCGCGCGCTGGCTCGACACGCTCGACGAGACCGGCCGCTGGGCGCTGCTCAAGCTAGTCACCGGCGCGCTGCGCATCGGCGTGTCGGCGCGCCTCGCCAAGACCGCAACGGCGAGCCTCGGCGGCAAGGAGCCGGACGAGATCGAAGTCATCTGGCCGGGCCTCGCGCCGCCTTACACCGGCCTGTTCGCCTGGCTCGAAGGCAAAGGCGACAAGCCGGTCAGCAGCGATCCCGCGCCGTTCCGGCCGGCGATGCTGGCGCATGGCATCGAGAACGGCGACCTGGCCGCGCTCGATCCCGAGGACTTCATCGGCGAATGGAAGTGGGACGGCATCCGCGTCCAAGCCGTCGCCGGACGCGACGAGAACGGCGACATGGTACGGCGGCTTTATTCGCGCACCGGCGAGGACATCTCGCCGAGCTTTCCCGATCTGCTGCCGTCGCTGCGCCAGCCCGGCGCCATTGACGGCGAGTTGCTGATCCTGCGCGATGGCCGCGTGCAGTCGTTCAACGTGCTGCAGCAGCGGCTCAACCGCAAGTCCGTGACGCCGAAGCTGATCACCGAATTCCCGGCGCATCTGCGCGCCTATGATCTGCTCGCCGATGACAGCGGCGACCTGCGCCACCTCGGCTTTGCCGAACGCCGCGAGAGGCTCGAAGCCTTTGTCGGCAAGCTCGACACGAGGCGCGTCGATCTCTCGCCGCTGGTTGCCTTCAAGACCTGGGACGAGCTCATCGCCGCCCGCGCCAACCCGGCCGAAGGCGGCGCCGGCGATGACGCCGACGCCGTCGAAGGCGTCATGCTCAAGCGCCGCGACGCGGCTTATGTGCCCGGCCGGCCGAAAGGCCCGTGGTGGAAGTGGAAACGCGACCCGATGACGGTCGACGCCGTGCTGATGTACGCCCAGCGCGGCCACGGCAAGCGCTCGTCCTTCTATTCCGACTATACCTTCGGGGTCTGGAACGGCGAGGACGTGCTGGTGCCCGTCGGCAAGGCCTATTTCGGCTTCACCGACGAGGAGCTTGCCGAGATCGACCGCTTCATCCGCCGCCACACTGTCCGGAAATTCGGGCCGATGCGCGAGGTGACCCATGAGCCCGATACCGGCCTGGTGCTCGAGGTTGCATTCGAAGGGTTGCAGCACTCGACCCGGCACAAGTCGGGCATAGCCATGCGCTTTCCGCGCATCAGCCGGTTGCGCTGGGACAAGCCGCCGCGCGAGGCGGACCGGCTGGAGACGCTGGAGACGATTCTAAATTCCGTCATTCCGGGGCGCGGGCATTAGCCCGCGAGCCCGGAATCCATATCCCCGGTGCTGCGGTGTATGGATTCCGGGCCCGGCCCTGTCGGGCCGTCCCGGAATGACGAGACTGGCTTCTTGACCGCCGTCGCAACTTCGCCTCAGGTACCGCCCATGCCAAACGACCTGGAGCCCGTGGAGCGCCGCATGAGCAACGACACCGCTACCCGCATTTTCGGCGGCTCGCCGCTCGGCGTCCTCGTGCGCCTGATCCTGGTGTCGATCCTGGTCGGCGTCATCCTGTCGGCGCTCGGCCTCAACCCGCTCGATATCTTCGAGAGCCTGCGGCGGCTCATCCGCAACATCTGGGACATGGGCTTCGACGCCATCCGCTGGGTGTGGGGGTATTTCCTGCTCGGCGCCGTCATCGTCATCCCGATCTGGCTGATCATGCGCCTCGTCAACGCGCCGCGCGGGAAGTAAACCGGCCGGACCTTGTCCTCCCACATCGAGATCAATTCGGCGCGCATCTTTGCGCTCGCCGCTCCGGCGATGCTCGCCAACATCACGACGCCGCTGCTCGGCGTGGTGGCGACGACGGTCATCGGCCGCCTCGGCGATGCCGCCATTCTCGGCGGCGTCGCGATGGCGGCGCTGGTGTTCGATTGCATGTTCTGGCTGTTCGGCTTTCTGCGCAGCGGCACCGTGGCGCTGACCGCGCAGGCCTATGGCATGCGCGACCCCGACGAGCAGCGCGCTGTGCTCGCCCGCGCCTTGATGACGGCGGCCCTCGTCGGCGGGCTGCTGATCGCGGCGCGCCTGCCGCTGACCGATCTCATCTTCAACCTGATGGGCGGCAGCGCCGACGTCTCCGCGACCGCGCGCGAGTACTTCCTGATCCGGACATGGTCGTCGCCCTTCGCGCTGGCCAACTATGTGATGATCGGCTGGTTCGTCGGGCTCGCGCGGCCGCTCAAGGCGCTGTCGGTTCAGATCACGGTCAATATCATCAACATGGTTCTGACCGTGATCGCGGTGCTGTGGCTCGGCTGGGGCGCCAGCGGCGCGGCGCTGTCGGCGGTCATCGCGGAGGCCTGCGGTCTGGCCATGGGCCTCACCATGGCGTGGCGCATGCTCGAAGGACGCTTCGAATGGCGCAGCCGCGGACATTTCGACCGCAACAAGCTGTGGCGCATGCTGCTGATCAACCGCGACATCATGCTGCGCACCGCGGCGCTGATCACCGTATTCCTGGTGTTCTCCTCGCAAGGCGCGCGCGCCGGCGACCTGACGCTGGCCGCCAATGCCGTGCTGCAGAACCTGATGCTGGCCGGCACCTTCCTGCTCGAGGGTCTCGCCAATGCTGCGCAGCAACTGTGCGGCGCGACCTATGGCGCGCGCGATCGCGCCGGGTTTGCCCGCGCCGTGCGCCTGCTGCTGCAATGGGCGGCGGCATTCGGCCTCGCCGTCTCGGTATTGTTCTATTTCGGCGGCGGCCTGGCCATCGACCTGATGACGGCGAGCGAGGACGTGCGCCGCGTCGCCCATGCCTATCTGCCGCTGGCCGCGCTGGTGCCGGCGATCGGTGCGCTCGGCTTCTGCTTCGACGGCATCTATATCGGCGCGACCTGGACGCGCGACATCCGCAACATGATGGCCGCCGCGATGGCGTGTTATCTGGCGATGTGGTGGGCGACGGCATCGCTCGGCAATACCGGGCTGTGGATTTCGATGCTGACGTTCTACTTCTTCCGCAGCACCTTGCTCGGGCTGCGCTGCCGCTGGCTCATCCGCGCCGAATGGCCGCCGCGATAGCGGGCGCCGTCACGTCGGCCAGCTATCCGCGGTGATGTCGGCGGCGTCGACGCCCACCATGGCGGCGAGCGACTCGCGGTTGCCGCGTTTGAGCGCGGCGGCGATATCGGCCTTCATGCGCGGCACCAGTCCGATGCCGTGATAGATCAGGCCGGTATAGAGCTGCACCAAAGTCGCGCCGGCCTTGATCTTGGCGATGGCCGTGGCGCCGGAATCGACGCCGCCGACGCCGATCAGGGGAAAGGCGTTCTCGGTGCGCACGAAGGTCTCGGCGAGGATGCGCGTCGACAGGCGGAACATCGGCTTGCCGGACAGGCCGCCGGTTTCCTTGGCGCGCTCGTGATCGCGCAGGGCCGAGGGCCGCGAGATCGTGGTGTTCGACACGATCATGCCGTCGACGCGATGCTTGCGCGCGACACCGACGACATCGTCGAGTTCGGGCAAGGTGAGGTCGGGCGCGATCTTGACCAGCACCGGCGTCGGGCCCGTGCGCTCCTTCACGCCGTCGCGGGCCTCGATGACGCGGGACAAGAGTTCGTCGAGCGCGCTGGCCTGCTGCAGACTGCGCAGGCCGGGCGTGTTCGGCGACGACACATTGACGGTGAAATAGCTCGCCACCGGCGCGAAGGTCTCGATCAGCCGCACATAGTCCTCGGTGCGATCGACCGAATCCTTGTTGGCGCCGATATTGACGCCGACGATACCGCCGTCGCGCGGCCGCGCCGACAGCCGCGCCAGCGCCGCGGCGGCGCCGCCATTGTTGAAACCGAGTCGGTTGATGACGCCGCCGTCCGATTCGAGACGGAAAACGCGCGGCCGCGGATTGCCGAGCTGCGGCCGGGGCGTCAGCGAGCCGACCTCGACGAAGCCGAAGCCGAATCGGAGCAGCGCGTCGGGCGCCACCGCGTTCTTGTCGAAGCCGGCGGCGAGCCCGATCGGATTGGGGAAATTCAGGCCAAAGGCGCGCACCTTGAGCTCGGGCGGATCGGCGGCCGGGCGGCCCCGCGGCACGAAATGCAGCGCCTTCAGCGCCAGATTATGGGCGTCTTCGGGGTCGAGGGCCCGCAGGAAGGGGCGCGACAGGCGATCAAGAAAGCCGATCACCGGCAAAACTCCGCTGAACAAATCAGGCGCCCGGGGCCGCCTTGATTCCAAATGCCGCAGAGACATAAGCCCGGCGGGCGCCAAAAGCGATGCTCCCGGCAAATTTCCTGTCGGAATTCGGGTATTCAGCCACAGAAACACTTGCTTTATACCCCCGATTCGAGGCTATAATTCCTACGTAATGACCGATAACCCATGCCTCCGGCTCCCGAGCGGGCCGCGGCCGCAACGCTGGTGCCTTTCATGCTGACCCATGCGCAAATCTGGAATGCCATCGACCGCCTGGCCGAGCGCTCAGGGATGACCGCCTCCGGCCTCGCCAAGAGGTCCGGGCTCGATCCGACCACCTTCAACAAGTCGAAACGCATCACCCCCGAAGGGCGGCCGCGCTGGCCCTCGACCGAATCGGTGGCCAAGGCGCTGGCGGCGACCAACACGAAGGTGGATACCTTCGTCTCCCTGATCGCCGACGGCACCAAGCCCTCCATCAGCAGCGTGCCGCTGATCGGCTTCGCCGAGGCCGGCGCCGCCGGCTATTTCGACGACGCCGGTTTCCCGGTCGGCAAGGGCTGGGAGAAGGTGAGCGTACCCAGCATCACCGACGAGCACGCCTATGCGCTGGAAGTGTCTGGCGACTCGATGAAGCCGGCCTATCGCGAGGGCGACATCATCATCGTCTCGCCCGGCTCCCCGGTGCGCAAAGGCGACCGCGTTGTGGTCAAGACCCGCAAGGGCGAGATCATGGCCAAGGAGCTCAAGAAAAAGCAGGCCAAATCGATCGAGCTCAAATCGCTCAACTCGGAGCACCGCGACCGCACCTTGCAGATGTCGGACGTCGAGTGGATCGCCCGCATCCTGTGGGCGAGCCAGTAAGCGCCCAGCCCGTCAGCGGCCATGGATCGCGGCCGGCGATCCCGGTAGAGTTCCCTCGCACCGGCTCCTGAGTCGCGGCAACGGCGCGTCAGCGTTGTTGCCGCGATTGGTAGTCCGGTATTCCATCAGGGGGCTCGTTATGGATCGTCGACATGCGTTGAAGGTGTTGGCTGGTATGGCGCTGTGCCCGGTTTGCGCATCGCCGGGTTTTGCCGCGGAAGGCGCGCACTGGAGCTACGAGGGCGACCACGGCCCGTCACATTGGGGCGATCTCGACGCCGCCAGCAAAGTCTGCTCGGTGGGCTCGCAGCAATCGCCGATCGACATTCAAAGCAGTATCAAGTCGCAACTGCCGGCCTTGAAAATCACCTGGCCGAAGATGCCGGACATGATCGTCAACAACGGCCACACCATCCAGGTGAACGCCGATCCCGGCAACAGCTTGACGGTGGGCTCGAGCAAGTACGAGCTGCTGCAGTATCATTTCCATCACCCGAGCGAGCATCTGATCGCCGGCAAGGCCTATCCGATGGAAGTGCATTTCGTGCATCGCGAGTCGAGCGGCAATCTCGCGGTGATCGGCGCGCTGATGGCGGCCGGCAAGGCCAACGCCGCCTTCAACAAGATCGTGACCGCCATGCCGAGCAAGGAAGGTCCGGCGGTGAAGATGTCGGCTGCCGCCGACCCCAACCAGATGCTGCCGGCCGGCCGCAGCTACTATCGCTATTCCGGCTCGCTGACGACGCCGCCTTGCAGCGAGGTGGTGAACTGGCTGGTGCTGCGCGACCCGATCCAGGTCGCGCGCGCCGACATCGACGCGTTCGGCAAGCTGTTCCCGATGAACGCGCGCCCGGTGCAGAAGGACAACCGCCGCTTCGTGCTGAGTTCGTGAGGCTTGCTTGATCCCTCCCCTTTCAGGGGAGGGATAACTTTACGCGCTTCTTGCCAGCGCCCCGTCGATCATGTCGACGGTGTTCTTGACGCCGTAGACGGCGACGAAGGAGCCGAAGCGCGGCCCCTTCTCCTGGCCGAGCAGCACCTGATACAGCATGTTGAACCAGTCCAGCGACACGCCGGGACGGCCGTCCTTGGCCTTCTTGGCGTGATCGAGGAACGGCTCGCGGCGCCCGATCTCGTAGACGACGTTCTGGATGTCTTCCGCCGTCGATTCCGGATTGAGGTTGGCGAGCGCATCGCGCAGGTCGGACAAAGCCTTGCGCTCGACCGCGCTCGGCTCGCGGAATTTCTTTTCCGGCAGCACGAAGTCGCGGAAGTAATGAATGGCGTAGCCGACCGCGTCGTTCAGCTTCGGATGGGTCTGCGGCGTCACGCCCGGGCGATAACGGCCGATGAAGCCCCACAACGTCTCGGCGTTCTCGGCGTTCGACGATGACACCAGGGTCAGCAGCATCGTGAAGGTCACCGGCATGTCCGCCGCCGGCGGCTTGCCGGAATGGATATGCCACACCGGATTGCCGAGCTTCTGCTTCCAGTCCTGCTGGCGCGGATAGCCTTCGAGGAACTGCTGATAGTCGTCGACCTGACGCGGGATCACGTCGAAGTACAGGCGCTTGGCCGCCTTCGGCTCGCGGTACATGAACAGCGACAGCGATTCCGGCGAGGCATAGCGCAGCCATTCCTCGATGGTCAGGCCGTTGCCCTTCGACTTGGAGATCTTCTGCCCCTTCTCGTCGAGGAACAGTTCGTAGTTGAAGCCTTCCGGCGGCTTGCCGTCGAGCGCCTTGCAGATCTGGCCGGACAGCTTGACCGAGTCGATGAGATCCTTGCCGGCCATTTCATAATCGACCCCGAGCGCGACCCAGCGCATCGCCCAGTCCGGCTTCCATTGCAGCTTGCAGGCGCCCCCCGTCACCGGAACCGTGACCGGCTCCTTCGTTTCGGGATGCTCGTAGGTGATGGTGCCGGCTTTGGCGTCATGCGCGGTGATCGGCACCTGCAGCACGATGCCGGTCTGCGGATCGATCGGCAGGAACGGCGAATAGGTCGCGGCGCGCTCCTCGCGCAGCGACGGCAGCATGATCGCCATCACCTTATCGAGGCGCGCCAGCATCTTCAGCAGCGTGGCGTCGAAGCGGCCCGACTTGTAATACTCGGTCGACGAGGCGAACTCATACGTGAAGCCGAAGTGGTCGAGGAAGGCGCGCAGCCGCGCGTTGTTGTGTTCGCCGAACGAGGGATGCGTGCCGAACGGATCGCGCACCTGCGTCAGCGGCTTGCCGAGATCGAGCGCCAGCGCGTCCTTGTTGGGCACGTTGTCCGGCACCTTGCGCAGGCCGTCCATGTCGTCGGAGAAGGCGATCAGCCGCGTCGCCACCTTGTCCTCCGTGAGCGCCCGGAAGGCGTGGAGCACCATGGTCGTCCGCGCCACTTCGCCGAAGGTGCCGATATGCGGCAGGCCCGAGGGGCCGTAGCCGGTCTCGAAAATGACCTCGTCCTTTGGCTTCGCCTTGAGCCGCGCCACGATCTTTTTGGCCTCTTCGAACGGCCATGCGTTCGACTGCTCGGCGAACTTCTTGAGCTCTTCGGGCGTGATTTGCGGCGCAATTTCAGCAGTGGTCATCGACATTCCGGCCTCCGGCGGGCAGACATAAGCGGGGAGCCCATTTCCGTCAATTCAAGCCAAAAACCCGCAAATACGAAAAGCAGCCATCTTGAGCCGTTTCAGCGCACCAAAAAGCAAGAATGCCGCGGTCATCGGCGGCGGCCCGGCGGGGCTGATCGCGGCCGAGACGCTGGCGCGCGCCGGCATCGCCGTGACGGTTTACGACCAGATGCCGTCGCTTGGCCGCAAGCTGCTGATGGCGGGGCGCGGCGGGCTCAACCTCACGCACAGCGAACCGCTCGTCGATTTCCTCAAGCGCTATGGCGAGGCCGACGAGCGATTGCTTGCCGCGGTGACCGCGTTTCCACCGGCGGCGCTGCGCGCCTTCGCCGATGCCCTCGGCGCCGATACCTTCGTCGGCTCCAGCGGCCGCGTCTTTCCCAAGGCGCTGAAGACCTCGCCGCTGCTGCGGACCTGGCTGCTGCGGCTGCGCAATCTCGGCGTCACCGTGAAGCTGCGGTACCGCTGGGCAGGCTGGGACGACGACGGCCAACTCACGTTCAACGCCGGCGGCGAGGACGTCGCCGTGAAACCCGATGTCACGATTTTGGCGACGGGGGGCGCAAGCTGGCCCAAGCTCGGCTCGGACGGACGCTGGGTCGACATCCTGCGCCGCGAGAAGGTGTCGGTGGCGCCATTGCAGCCGGCCAATTGCGGCTTCACCGCCGCATGGTCGGAGGTGCTGCGCGGCTATGCCGGGCAACCGCTCAAACGCATCGCCATCTCGTTCGGCGAACGTAGCGCGCGCGGCGAAGCCATGATGACGAAGACCGGCATCGAAGGCGGCGCGATCTATGCGCTGTCGTCGCCGATCCGCGACGCCATCAACAAGCACGGCAAGGCCACCATCACCATCGATCTGTTGCCGGACGTCACGGCCGCCAAGCTCGGCGAACGCCTGTCCGCGCCGCGCGGCAAGCAGTCGCTGACGAACTTCCTGCGCAAGAACACGCATCTGGCCGCCGTCGCGCTGTCGCTGTTGCACGAGGCGGCGCTGGCGAAGGGCAAGCCGCTGTCGGCGCTGCCGGCCTCAACCATCGCGGCGCTGATCAAGGCGGTGCCGGTCACGCTGACCGGCGTGCAGCCGATCGAGACGGCGATCTCCAGCGCCGGCGGCATTCGCTTCGGCGAACTCGACGACCACTTCATGCTGAAGAACAGCCGCGGCGTTTTCGTCGCCGGCGAAATGCTGGACTGGGACGCGCCGACCGGCGGCTATCTTCTGCAGGCGAGTTTCGCCACCGGCGTCGCCGCCGCGCAAGGCGCGCTGGCCTGGCTCGCCAGGCCACGAAAATGAAGAAGGGCCGCCCCTTCCGGGACGGCCCTTCCATTGTCGAACCGCAATCCGCGGGACCGCTAGCTGACGCGGAACCCCACCGAGGCGAAATTCCAGGTCGCGGTTGCCGACGTCTGCGGCGATAGACAATGAGACACTGGATCACCTCCTTTCTGATGTTGACGATGGACGTAACGTAATCGGTCCACGCCGGTTTGGAAGGGGCTTCGAGCGCCAAAATGAGGCGCCGACCGCGCTACGAGACAATCCGCTGCAGCGGCAGCACGATCGCGGCGTGCAGGCCGCGCGGGTCCCAGTCGGATTCGATACGGCCGCCAAGCTGCTTCTCGATGATGCGCTGGGTGAGCGTCGAGCCGAAGCCCGCCTTGGCCGGCGCCACGACCGCGGGGCCGCCGCGCTCGCGCCAGTCGAAGCGCAGCGACGTGTCGTCCACCGTCCACTGCAGCGTCACTTCGCCGTCGCGCTCGCGGAGCGCGCCGTATTTGGCGGCGTTGGTGGCGAGTTCGTGAAGGATCAGCGTGAGATCGGACAAAGCCTGCGGTGCGATGCGCAGGTCGGGTCCGTCGATCCGAATCTGCGTGGCCGGGCCGCTGGCGTAAGGCGTGAAAGTGCTGGCGACGAGATCGCGCAACGAGGCATCCGCCAGCGCGCCCTCGCTCGCGCTCAGCCGGTCAAGCAGCAGATCGTGCGCGCGGCTGAGGCTCGCCAACTTGCCCTGCACCGAGGTTGCGAGATCGGCGGCGCTCGGCGCCGTCCGCGCGCCGACGGCGACCAGCGCGCCGGCCAGCGCGAAGGCGTTCCTGACGCGGTGATTGAGCTCCTGGAGCAGCAGCTTGCGCTGCTCTTCGGCGCGCGCACGCGCCATGTCGGCGCGGTGACGCTCGACGGCGATGGCCGCGGTCTGCGCGACCGTCTCGATCGCAAGAACGTCGCGGCTCGTCGGCACGCGCGGTACGCGGTAATAGTTGGCGAAAGTGCCGAGCACCTGACCATCGCTCGAGCGCAGTGGCACCGACCAGCAGGCGGCGAGGCCGTGACTTTTGGCCAGATCGCGAAAATCCTTCCACAGCGGATCGGTGGCAATGTCGGCGACGAATACCGACTCGCCGGTGAAAGCTGCGGTGCCGCAGGAGCCGATGCCGTTGCCGACGGGAATACCATCGATGGCCACGTTGTAGGCCGGCGGCAGGCTGGGCGCGGCGCCTTCGACGAGGTGATTGCCGTCTTCCGACAGGATCAGGACCGAGGCGAGCATCTCGCCACGCGAGGGCTGCTCGATCAGCAGGATGAGGTCGCGCAGGACGTCGTGCAGTGGTCCGCCTTTGGCGACCCGGCCGAGGATGCTGCGCTCGCCTTCCAGCAAGGCCACGTCCGGAATCTCTCTTTCTAGCGAACCGATGAACGCCTCCTGCCGCACGGATACGGCAACGCTGTGTGCCGCCGATATGTGTCGACTATAAAAGGATACCCCGACGCGGCAAATCGGCCTATCAAATTTGACAGGTTCCGCGCGACTAATTCGTCTGGGGATCAGAACGGGCTGATCGGAAAATAGCGCAGCCACAAATCCGTGAACCGGCCCTGCTCCCACAACCGGAACAGCGCCCAGTTGATGGCCTGGCGCACCAGGTCGTTGCCGCGGCGGACCGCGATGCCGACGCCTTCGCCGAAGTAGCGGCTCTCCATGTAGGGCCCGCCGACGAACTGGCAGCAGCCGCCCGAGTCGGTGCCGTTGAGCCAGAACGATGACGAGATGCCGTCGCCGAACAGGATATCGACCTCGCCTTTCTTGAGCGCCTCGCGCGCCGCGGCGACGTCCGCGAACGGACGCAGCTCGGCCTCGGTGAACAGCGCCTTGATATAGGCCTCGTGCGCGGTGCCGGCGACGACGCCAACCTTCTTGCCCTCGAGCACTTGCGGGCGGACATCGGCAAGCCCGGCATTGCGCCGCGCGACGAAACGCGCCGGCGTGCGGTAATAGGGATCGGAGAAATCGACGCGCTTGCGCATCGCCGGCGTCGCCGCGAAGGAGGCCACCACGGCGTCGCCCTGATTGGTGTTGAGGGCGTCGATCAAAGTGTCGTAGCGCCGCATCTGTACCGTGCAGGCGACCTTGATCTCCTCGCAGATCATACGCGCCAGATCGACATTGAAACCGACCGGCGCGCCGTCCGGCCCGGCATAGTTGAACGGCGGATAGTCGGTTTCGGTGAGGAAGCGGATGACGGTGAGGCGCGACAGGTCGGGCCGCTCGGGGCGGCGACGCGGATCCCAGAAGCCGGGTACGGCGAGCGGGCTGCGCACCGGATTGGTATCGGGCGCGTCGGCGGGCGGCTGGTCGCGCTGCTCGCCCGCGCGCGGCACATGGGCCTGCGGCCAGGCAGCCGGCGCGGTCAGCATCAGCGCGAGCGCGGCGAGGGCTGCCTGCCCTGTCAGTTTTTGAAGGAAGCCCATCGGCCGGTCCGACCTCGATCAGATTCGGCCGGACCATAGAGCGTTTTCGGGCCCGTTGGAAACCGCTTCGCGCCGGGCTTTAGCTCGTCAGATGCTTCTCGATCTCGTGGATCGGCATCTTCACCAGATCCTTGTCCAGCTCGGCGCGCACCGCGGCCTTGACGCCGTGGCCATAGGCCTGACGCAGGAAGCCCAAGGCCCGGGGCGGGGCCACCACGATCAGCGACTTCACGTCATGGCCGTTCACCGCCTGATCGAGCTTGGCGGCAAGGTCGGCGAGGAAGGTCTCTTCCTCCTGCGTGTGCCAGTCGGTCTGGCCGACGGACGACCGGCCCGGCCCGACCGAGGAATGCGACCGGCCCGGTTTGTCGGTGCCGAGCTCGTGGGTCGCTGCGGCCTTGTGCTCGTAGACCTCGCGTGTCTTCAGGTTAGGAAATTTGGCGTCGCCGGCATTCTCGAGAATGAGCGCCTTGGCGCCGTCGCAGACCACGACCCATTCGCCCTGATTGATGGTAAGCGCCATGAGAACCTCCTCGCGTGACAAAGATTAGAGCGCGGTCGCCGCCGCATCGATTTGCGGCAGATCAACGCCCGAGCCGGTATTTTTGTTGCGTGAGGTTAGTTGGTGCCGTCGAGCAACCGGCGCGCGATCACCTGCGCCTGAATTTCCGCCGCGCCCTCGAAGATATTGAGGATGCGGGCGTCGCAGAGAATGCGCGACACCGGAAACTCCAGCGCGAAGCCGTTGCCGCCATGCACCTGCACGGCGTTGTCGGCATTGGCCCAGGCGACGCGCGCGCCGTAGAGCTTGGCCATGCCGGCTTCGAGATCGCAGCGGCGGCCGGAATCCTTCTCGCGCGCGGCGTGATAGGTGAGTTGACGCGCGATCATGATCTCGGTCGCCATCATCACGATCTTGTCGGAGACGCGCGGGAAGTCGGCGATCGGCCGCGAGAACTGCACGCGCTGCTGCGCGTAATCCATGGCCGTTTCCATCGCCGCCTGCGCCACGCCGATGGCGCGCGCCGCAGTCTGGATGCGCGCGGATTCGAAGGTCTGCATCAGTTGCTTGAAGCCGAGACCCTCGACGCCGCCGAGCAGGTTCTCCGCCTTCACCTCGAAGCCGTCGAAGGCGATCTCGTATTCCTTCATGCCACGATAGCCGAGCACCTCGATCTCGGTGCCGGTCATGCCCTTGGCCGGAAACGGGTTGTTGTCGTCGCCGCGCGGCTTTTCCGCCAGCAGCATCGACAGGCCGCGGTGCCCCGGCTCCTTCGGATTGGTGCGCACCAGCAGCGTCATCAGGTCGGCGCGGACCGGATGCGTGATCCAGGTCTTGTTGCCGTAGACCTTGTAGACATCGCCGTCGCGCACCGCGCGTGTCTTGAGCGACGCCAGATCCGAGCCGGTGTTCGGCTCGGTGAACACCGCCGTCGGCAACACTTCGCCTGAGGCGATTTTCGGCAGCCATTTGGCCTTCTGCTCCGGCGTGCCGCCGCCGAGGATGAGTTCGGCCGCAATTTCCGAGCGCGTGCCGAGCGAGCCGACGCCGATATAGCCGCGCGACAATTCCTCCGAGACCACGCACATCGATTCCTTGCCGAGGCCCATGCCGCCGAATTCTTCCGGAATGGTCAGACCGAACACGCCGAGTTCGGACATCTGCGCGATGATCTCGAGCGGGATATAGCTGTTGCGGCGATGCCAGCCCTGCGCGTGCTCGACGACCTCGGCATCGGCGAAGCGCCGCATTTCCTCGCGGATGGACTCCAGCGTTTCGTCGAGACCGCCATTGCCGATGGTGGCGCCGTGATGCGTGCGCATCAGCTCCATCAGCCGGGCGCGGCGCCCGGCGGTGTTGCCATGCGCCATCAATGTTTCGACGCCGGGCGTGATGCGCGCGGCAACCTGCGCCATCGACAGGCCCATGTCGGCGGGGCGCACGATTTCGCCCTGGCTCATCGGGATGCCGCCGACGGTCTGCGCCAGCAACTCACCGAGACCGATCCAGGTAAGATGCTCTTCCATCTCGCCGAAGCTGCCGGCCGCCGTCATGCGCTCGGCATAGGCGGTAAGCTGTTTGACCGCCTCGACATAAGTGGCGAGCCAGGCGAGGCCATGGGTGGCGCGCTGCTCGCGGTCGAACAGCTTGGCCACGGCATGGCCCTCGACCACCACCTTGGCCCGCACCCGGACGGTGGCACCGGACAGCAGCGCTTCCATGGCGGAAACCGCCGTGCGGCCAAGTTCGACGATGTCCTGATCGACAGCGGTACGGGAAGCGGCAATCGGCATGAAAAACCTCGGAACGGCGTTACAAACAGCTTGGAGCCTGTCCCGGAGCCTATGCGTGCGGCGCACAAAAGCAAAGGGCAGGCCTGTGCCTGACCCCGCCGCCCTTACGTGGATACCGAAATATTAACCAATTCAGGCTCTTGTGGCAGCACACCAATGGCGTGCGTTGTCGCCCTCCTCGCCAACCTGAAACGAACATGCGCTTCGGAACCCGGCTTCTTTTATCGCTGTCGCCGAATCGGTTGCTGACGTCGATTTCGGTGCGAACCCGCATCGTCGTGCTGGCGGTGGCACCGCTGGCTGGCTTTGTCGCCACCGGTGTGACCTTCAGCGCCGGCGAGGCGGAAACCGTGCGTGCCTTTCAGACGGTCGCCCAGTCAAGGGCGCTGGCCGACGCCAGCCGCGAACTCAAGATCGCCATCGGCGCGATGCGTATCGCGGTCAAGGATTTCGGCCGCGAGCGCAATTTCGTGCTTGACGCTTTCGCCGAGTCCCAGGCGCTCGCAGCGCAAAGCCTGGCGACGATCGAGGCCTCGAGCGGCGGCTCCCGCGCCGATGACATCAAGGCGTTGCGCGAGCAACTCGCCTCGATCAAATCAAATCACGAAAAGCTGTATCAGCTTCAACGCGCGCTCGGCTTCAACGATCAGGAAGGCGTTCGCTGGGCGCTGAAGGACGCCGGCAACCGTATCGAAGCGACCATCAATGGCAATCTGCACTGGATGGCTGACGCCGATGCGCGCCAGATCGCCGTGGTGCTCCTCAATATGCGGCATCAGGAGAGCGAATACCGGCTTCTGCCAAGCGAAACGATCCGCAGCCAGTTCGCCCTCGGCTATAGGACCTTCACAAGCCTGTTCGGCGAAATCGCCGGCGACCCCGATCTGAAACAACGGCTCGGCCGCGAGGTCAGGGACTACAACGAGACTTTCGATTACTGGAGCTCGCTCAACGACCGCGCTCATCCGCTGCGCGTCTTGATCGACATCGATAACCAAACCCTGCTGCCGCGAGTCGACGCCATCATCCTGTCCGCGAACGGCACCGCAGAGCGCGCCGCCGCGGCGCTCAGCCAGTCGCAACGGAATACGCGCGATGCCATCATCGGCATCGGCACCGCCATGGCCGTGCTCGGTCTGATGTTCAGCTGGTTCGTCGGCCGCAGCATCACGCAACCGCTCGACCGCCTCGGGGCCGCGATGAAGGCGCTCGCTACGGGCGACACAGCCGTCGCAATTCCAGCCACGAAGACGAACGACGAAATCGGCGGCATGGCGCGCACGGTGCTGGTGTTCCGCGATTCCATGATTGAACGCCAGAAGCTCGCCTCGGTCCAGAACGAACACAGCATCGCCCGCGAAGCACGCAGCGACCGGATTGCCGCGGCGATCCGTCGTTTCGAAGCCTCGGCGGGCGGCGCCCTGGGCAAGTTGCGCGCCACGTCGCAAAACCTCGAGCACAGTTCGACCGCGCTCACCGCGACCGCCGACACCGTCTCCGCCGAAGCGCACGGCGCAGAGCGCAGCGCCACCGCGGCGTCGGACAACGTCGCGAACGCGGCCAGTTCGATCGAAGAACTCGCGACCTCCATCGAGGCCATCGCCGCGCAGGCCAATCAGTCGAACGACGTCGCCGCGCGCGCGGTGGCGGAAGCCCAGCGCACCGGCAAGACCATGACCGATCTCGATCAGGCCGCCGGCCGCATCGGCGAGGTGGTCGGTCTCATCCAGGCCATCGCCGGGCAGACCAACCTTCTGGCGCTCAACGCTACCATCGAGGCGGCGCGGGCCGGCGAAGCTGGGCGCGGCTTCGCCGTGGTCGCCGCCGAGGTCAAATCGCTGGCGGCGCAGACCGCCAAGGCCACTGAAGAGATCGCCGAACAGATCGGCGGCATCCAGACCGCCGCCGCCGGCACCGCTACGGCTATTGGCGAGGTCAACGCCATCATCGACGACATGGCCGCCATCGCGACCGTCGTTGCCGCCACTGTCGAGCAGCAGAACGCCGCAGTCGCCGTTATTGCCGAAGGTGTCAGCCGCGCCTCTGACGACGCCCGCGACGGCGCCAAGGCCATGAGCCGGGTCGCCGGAGTGACAGTCGATGCGCGCTCGACCGCGGCCGGGGTCAAGGAACTTGCCGACGCCGTCGCCGTTGAAGCCGGCAATATCGACGATGAGATCCGCCGTTTCCTGAACGACGTCCGGGCGGCCTGACGGTCGGTATAACCGTCCGCCGGGCGGTGACTTGCCAACGCCTCGCCAATCCCCAACTCTGCCGGATCGTCACGAGCCAGGGACCCCAGCGCTTTGCGCCTTGTGAAGTTATCATTGCGCGTCGTCGCGGAAGCCGGCCGGCAATTCCTGGCCGACGACGGCTGGGCCATCGCCAGTCACATCGCACTGTCGCTATTGATGGCGATGTTCCCGTTCCTGATCGTCTGCACCGCTCTGGCCGCGGTGTTCTTCGGCTCCGAAAGTCTGGCGGACGAGGCGGCGCGCATCCTGCTCGAAGCCTGGCCGGAGCAGGTCGCGGGTCCGATCGCGGCCGACATTCGCGGCGTGCTAACCGGCAGCCGCGGCAACGTACTGACCTTCGGCGTTCTGTTCGCGCTCTACTTCGCCTCGAGCGGCGTCGAGAGCCTGCGCATCGCGCTCAACCGCGCCTACGGCATGGCCGAACGGCGGCCGTGGTGGCTGCTGCGCATCGAGTCGATCGGCTACGTCATCGTCGCCGCGATCTCGCTTTTGGCCTTCTCATTCCTCGTGGTGCTGGCGCCGTTCATCTGGAGCCGCATCGTGCGCTACGTGCCGACGCTAGAGCCGCTCAGCGATCTCGTCACCCTGTCGCGCTTCGCGACGGCGGCGATCGTGCTGATCATCTCGCTGCTGATCGTGCACCGCTGGCTGCCGGCAGGCCACCGCCGCTTCAGCGAAATCGCGCCGGGCATCGTTGCGACGCTGGTGCTGTGGATGATCGGCGGCGCCGCCTTCGGCCGCTACCTCGCCGACTACGCCTTCGCCTATGTCAACATGTATGCGGGTCTCGCCTCGGCGATGATCGCGCTGATATTTCTCTATGTCTGCGCCTCGATCTTCATTTTTGGCGGCGAACTGAACTCGGTGGTGCAAAAAGCAAGGCTCGGCCGCATGGCGACGGCCGAGCCCGAACCGGTTCACGAAGATCACCCGACGCTGCCCTAGAGCGTTTTCAGGAAAACGCATCGGGCATGAAGCGCGTGGCGCAACGGCGTTACGACTGCCCCGCCACTTCCAGCACATCCTCGTAAGTCTTGAGGCCCGTGACGGTGGCGTTCACCAGACACGCCATGTTGCCGGGCGGATGCTGGTTCTTCCACATCATGGTGTGCGCCTTCGGGATTTCCATCCACGAAAAAGTCCTGGACAGGCACGGATCGATGCGGCGCTCGAGCACGAAACGATTGGCCTGAGAGGCCTGTTTCAAATGCGCGAAGTGCGAGCCCTGGATGCGCTTCTGCCGCATCCACACGTAGCGCGCGTCGAAAGTGATGTTGAAGCCCGTCGTGCCGGCGCAGAACACCACCATGCCGCCGCGCTTCACCACCATGGCCGAAACCGGGAAGGTCTGCTCGCCCGGATGCTCGAATACGATATCGACGTCACGC
The DNA here is from genome assembly GCA_017849615.1 of Pseudolabrys sp. GTDB lineage: Bacteria > Pseudomonadota > Alphaproteobacteria > Rhizobiales > Xanthobacteraceae > Pseudolabrys. The sequence continues at coordinate 135,684 of JAFIGS010000014.1, forward strand.
TTGCCGGTGATGTCCCAGATCGCCTTGCCGAAGCGGCGCGCTTCCTTGGCCCATTCGTTGAATTCGGGCGAGTTCACCTGGGGCAACTGGCCCCAGCACTTGAAATCCTTGCGGTTGATCACGCCCTTGGCGCCGAGGTTATAGACATACTCGGCCTTGGAATCGTCCGAGATGACGCCGATGGCGTTGGCGCCGGAGGCAGCGGCGAGCTGGATGCCGAACACGCCGAGGCCGCCGGAGGCGCCCCACACCAGCACGTTGTCGCCCGGCTTGAGGGTGTGCGGCGCGTGGCCGAACAGCATGCGATAGGCGGTGGCGAGCGTCAGCGTATAACAGGCCGCCTCTTCCCACGACAAATGCGCCGGCTTGATCATCAACTGGCGCGACTGCACGCGGCAGAACTGCGCGAACGAACCGTCCGGCGTCTCGTAGCCCCAGATACGCTGCGACGGCGACAAAAGCGGATCGCCGCCGTTGCAGTCCTCGTCGTCGCCGTCGTCCTGGTTACAGTGGACGATGACTTCGTCGCCGACCTTCCAGCGCTTCACCTTGGAGCCGACCGCCCAGACGATGCCCGAGGCATCGGAGCCGGCGATGTGGAACGGCTGCTTGTGGACGTTGAAGGGCGTGATCGGCTGGCCGAGCCCGGCCCAGATGCCGTTGTAGTTGACGCCGGCAGCCATCACCAGAACGAGAACATCCTCTTCGCCGATCGGCCATGTCGGCACGGCCTCGAGCTGGAATGACTGCTCCGGCGGCCCGTGGCGCTCCTGACGGATCACCCAGGCGTGCATCTTCTCGGGCACGTGACCGAGCGGCGGGATTTCGCCAATGTCATACAGGGACTTGAGCGGCCCCTCCCGCTCCACCTTCGCAACCGCCGGCATCGGTCATCTCCTCGGATGAAAGTTTGTTTTATTTTTCCGCAGCGAGTGTGACCCAAGTCATGCTGCGACGCAATATCGCCCGAAGGCGTTTAAGGGTTCCGCAAGCCGAGGTGGCCTAAGGTCGGCGCCTCACAATGCGGCAAGGGGCATGGCGGTTTCCGGCAGCAAGGACTTATCGGCCGCAGGCGTGACGCGGCCACCCGGCGCTGTCCTGAGCCGGCCGGTGGAACTCGTCGGCGTCGCCCTTCTGATGGTCACGGCGACTTATCTTTTAGCGAGTTATTTCAACCATCTGTGGCTTGTCGGCGCCGATGGCAACGGCATTCCGGACGACTTCGTCAATGTCTGGGCGGCGGGCCGGATGGTACTCGAAGGCCATTCGCCCGCCGTCTATGACTGGCCGGCGCACAAGGCCATGGAGGAGACGGCGCTCGGCCGTGCCTTCGAGGGCTATTTCGGCTGGCACTATCCGCCGAATTTCCTGTTCGTCGCCGCGGCGCTGGCGCTGTTGCCTTATATCCCGGCCTATCTGCTGTGGCTCGCCGTCACCTTTCCGATCTATCTGCTCACGATCCGCGCCATCATCGGCGAACGCAGCGGCTATCTGCTCGCCGCCGCTTTTCCCGGCGTGCTGTTCAACGCCATTGTCGGCCAGAACGGCTTTCTGAGCGCGGGCCTGATGGGCGCAGGCCTCGTGCTGCTCGCGGAGCGGCCGGTCCTCGCCGGGCTTGCCTTCGGCGTTCTTACCTACAAGCCGCAACTCGGCATCCTCATCCCGATCGCGCTGATCGCCGGCGGTTACTGGCGCACCATCGCCGCGGCGGGCGCCGTGACCCTCGCATGGTCGGCGCTCTCGCTGGCCGCGTTCGGCCTGCCGACATGGCAAGGCTTCATCGCCAATATCCGCCACACGTCGGAGGCGTTTCTGTCCAAGGGCTGGGCCAATTTCGGCAAGCTGCAAACGGCCTTCGGCATGATCCGCTCGATGGACGGCAGCGAAGTGCTGGCCTGGTCGGTGCAAGGCGCGATCATTGCGGCCGCGGCCGTCACCATTGCCGTGCTGTGGCGCAGTCGCGCGAGCCATGAGATGAAGACCGCGGCGCTCGGCGTCGCTTCGTTGCTGGCGACGCCGTATCTCTATCCCTACGATCTCGCCGTGCTCGCGGTGCCGCTCGCCTTCCTGTTTCGCCGCGCGCGTCACACCGGCTTCCTGCCCTATGAGCTGCCGACGATCGGCGCCGCCTGTTTGTTGTTGCTGGCCTTCCCCTTCGTCGTTCTGCCGCTCGGCTTTATCACGGTGGCCATGGTGGCGGCCCTGGTGGCGCGCCGCGCGGTGACGGAGGCCGATACCAGCGCCGGCCGATTTCATATTGCGTTGCAATAAAAAACACGGCACCTTGGGTTATTCCCATGAGTGCCGGTCATGACCATCGAGAAGCAGAAGCGCGATAAACCCTGGATTTTCCGCACCTATGCGGGCCATTCGACGGCCGCGGATTCCAACGCGCTGTATCGGAAGAACCTCGCCAAGGGGCAGACCGGTCTGTCGGTCGCCTTCGATCTGCCGACGCAAACCGGTTACGACAGCGACCATGTCCTGTCGCGCGGCGAAGTCGGCAAGGTCGGCGTGCCGGTCAGCCATCTCGGCGACATGCGCGCGCTGTTCGACCAGATCCCGCTCGGCTCGATGAACACCTCGATGACCATCAACGCCACCGCGGCGTGGCTGATGGCGCTCTACATCGCCGTGGCCGACGAGACCGGCGCGCCGCGCACGGCGCTGACCGGCACCATCCAGAACGACATCATCAAGGAGTACCTGTCGCGCGGCACTTACGTGTTTCCGCCGAAGCCGTCGCTTCGCCTGATCAAGGACGTCGCGATCTTCACCACTTCGGAACTGCCGAAGTGGAATCCGATGAATATCTGCTCCTATCACTTGCAGGAAGCCGGCGCGACGCCGGTGCAGGAACTGGCTTACGCGCTGGCCACCGCCATCGCCGTGCTCGACACCGTGAAGAACTCCGGGGAAGTCGATCAGGCCAAGTTCGGCGAGGTGGTCGGCCGCATTTCGTTCTTCGTCAATGCCGGCCTGCGCTTCGTCACCGAAGTCTGCAAGATGCGCGCCTTCAGCGAACTCTGGGACGAGATCACGCGCGAGCGCTATGGCGTCACCGATCCCAAGCAGCGCCTGTTCCGCTATGGCGTGCAGGTCAACTCGCTGGGCCTCACCGAACCGCAGCCGGAAAACAACGTCGCCCGCATTCTCATCGAGATGCTGGCCGTCACGCTGTCGAAAAACGCACGCGCGCGCGCGGTGCAATTGCCGGCCTGGAACGAGGCGCTCGGCCTGCCGCGGCCGTGGGACCAGCAGTGGTCGCTGCGCATGCAGCAGATCCTCGCCTACGAAACCGACCTCCTCGAATACGGCGACATCTTCGACGGTTCTTCCGAGATCACCCGCAAGGTGGAGGAACTGAAAGCCGAAGCCCGCGAAGAACTCAAGCGCATCGAGGACATGGGCGGCGCCGTGGCCGCGGTCGAGACCGGCTACATGAAGCAGCGTCTCGTCGAGTCGAACACCGCGCGTCTCGAAGCCATCGAGCGCGGCGATCAGGTGGTCGTCGGCGTCAACAAGTATCTCGAGACCGAGCCGTCGCCCCTCACCGGCGGTATCGATTCCATCATGACCGTGCCCGAGGAAGCCGAGCACAACCAGATCGAACGGCTCAATGCCTGGCGCGCGCAGCGCGACAACAAGGCCGTCGCCGAGGCGCTGGCCGCGCTCAAGCGCGCCGCGACCGAAGGCAGCAACATCATGCCGCCATCGATCCAGTGCGCCAAGGCCGGCGTCACCACCGGCGAATGGGGCTGGACCTTGCGCGAAGCCTTCGGCGAATACCGCGCGCCGACCGGCGTCGGCAACGCCATGCGCAACGACGTCGAGGGGCTCGACGATATCCGCGCCGATGTCGATCGCGTGTCGTCGAAGCTCGGCCGCCGCCTCACATTCCTGGTCGGCAAGCCGGGGCTCGACGGCCACTCCAACGGCGCCGAGCAGATCGCCGTGCGCGCCCGCGATGCCGGCATGCAGGTCGTCTATGAAGGCATCCGCCTGACGCCGGAAGAAATCGTCGAAGCCGCGCGCGACAACAAGGCCCACGTCATCGGCCTGTCGATCCTCTCGGGCAGCCATCTGCCGCTGGTCAAGGATGTGGTCGGCCGCATGAGGGCCGCCGGGCTCGATGTACCGGTGGTCGCCGGCGGCATCATCCCGCCGGAAGACGCCGCCGAACTGGAGAAGGCCGGCGTCGCCGCCGTCTATACGCCCAAGGACTTCGAGCTCAACCGCATCATGGGCGATCTCGTCCGCATCGTCGAGCGCAAGAACGATCTGACGAACGCCTAGGCGCGCAGCAACAGTTCCCGCGCCTGGGCGATGGTGTCGCGCGCATATTGCTCCATGGTCTCGTCGGATGCGCTGCTGATCGGGTGGCCGATGACGCAGAACCTGTAGTCCGGCATGCCGAGCACGCGGCACATCAGCTCCGCCGCGCTGACGAAACGCGACGTCATGACGCCGATGGCCGGAACGCCGACTTTCTCAACCGCGATACTGTCGTGCAGACTGCACGATGAACAGCTTCCTCAATCGCCGACGCCGGTCACCGCCGCGTGCCATTGCCGCGCCTCATCGATGATCGCGGCTTCGGCCGGAGCGCTGTAGTTCTTCTTCTGGCGCCACACCACGTCGGCAACGCCGAGCTCGTCGCGCAGCAGCCGCTCGACCCTTGTAAAGTAGGGCCTCGTGCCTTCCTTGCCATTGGTGATGATGCCGACGGTCTTGCCCTCGAGCGTCAACGGACGCGGCGCCGGGCGAATGCCGGCCGCCTTGAGCTCATGAGTCGGATCGAAAATATGCAAGGCCATGTTTCTTCCCTTCCTGCTTCTTATCGTTGACTTCGTCTTCAGCCCTTCGGCGGCTCGCAATCGACGCAGGCGCCGATGGCGGCCGTGACCGCGCGGGTCTTGCTGCCCATCCACGGCGGAATGACGGCGCCGAAACCGCCCGCCGGACCCCCGGCGGCAATCACCAGCAGGTCATCCGGCGAACCAAGTGCGGCGTGAATTTTCTCGGGGCGGTCACGCACGATCGCGCCCTTGCCGACATTGGCCCACTCCTTGCGCGTCACGCGCGCGCGCTCGTGAACGTAGTCGGCGACATCCTGTTTGCTCCAGCCCGCTGCTTCGATGATGTCACGCAACTGCTTGGGAACGACAATGGCGTAGTTGCCGCCGTAGATCGAATAGTTCAACTGGTTGGCGCGCATCTCCGCAGCGAAGGTTTCGAGAATTTCTTTCGGATCGTTGGTCCACTCGTTCATGATCTGGCGCGGCGACATGGCCGCCATCACCGTGACGGCGGACAGGCCGTCGGGAATGCCGCGCATCGCGGCCAGCGATTGCCACGACGTGCCCTCCTCGTCTTCGGCCAGGCAGTACGAGAACTTGCCGGGATGGCCGAAGGTCGAGCGGTCGATGCCGCCGGGCCGCACATCCATCAGATTGATCAGGCCGAGGCGAACCGCGCGCCCGATCACTGCTGTGGCGCGATCGCTGTTGCCGAGCGCGTTGAAGGTTCCGGAAGCGCCAATCTCAAGACGGATCGGCCCGTTGATGACCACGAACACCGCGCAGCCGCCGGTGCTCGATGATATGCCATGGAGCAGAAACTCGTCTTTCAGCATCGCCTGCCAGGCTGTGGCGACGACCGGGAAATGCATCGGCAGACAGCCGGCCATCACGGCGTTGATCGCCAGCTTCTCTGCGGTAATGGGCTGGGCGCGTACCGGCTCGATGCCGATCAACTGGTCGGGCGGCATCAGCGCCCAGTCGAGACATTCGGCGACGGCTTTTTCGGTTGGCGGGACCACCGGCAAGCCGTCGGTCCAGCCGTTGCTGTGGAACATCTCCTGCGCCGCGGCGAAGTCGGCGACCTCGTAAACCTTCGAGCTCAGCGTCGGTTTCGCATCGGCGTGGAGGACGTTCGACATGAGGTGGCGCTCCCGGACGTGCAATCATACACGCCTGAAGTCGCGTCTCAATCGCCGGTTTGCGGAACTCTCGCCAGCGCCAGCGACAATTGTCGTGGGCTGATCGGCTTCGGCAGATAATCGGTCATGCCCGCGCCCCGCGCGGCCGCGGCATGACCGGCATCGTCATGACCCGAGATGCCAATGATCGTGATCCGCGACGGCAACCCGGGCAAGGCGCGAATGCGGCGGGTGGCTTCCAGCCCGTCTATATCCGGCAACGCCACATCCATCAGGACGGCATCAAAGCCCCCGCGCGCCACCGCCGTCACCGCCGCTTGGCCGCTCTCGACGAACACGGCGCGATGGCCAAGCGCGGTGAGAATCGCGTTCATCACCACGCGGCCATAAGGATTGTCTTCGGCGCAAAGAATGGTAAGCGCGCGCCGCGCAGCCAGCGCCGCGTCCTGCTCGGATGCGGCAGCGGCAGGAGAAGTCAGCACGGTGAGCGTGAACACCGAGCCTTTGCCGGGCTTACTGGTCACGGTGAGATCGCCGCCCATGGCGCGCGCGATACGGCGCACGAAGACAAGACCGAGGCCGGCGCCGCCATACCGTTGCGCCACATCTTCGTTGGCCTGCGCGAACGGCTTGAACAGCGGCCTAACGTCGGCAGGCGAAAGGCCGATGCCGGTGTCGGTGAACGTGAAGGTGAGGCGCACGCGGCCGCGCGCCGCTCTGGTTGACGCCGCATCAAAACGGACCGAGCCTGCGCGCGTGAATTTCACCGCATTGTCGGCAAGGTTCTCCAGCGCCGCGCGCAAGCGCAGCGCATCGCCCGACACAAAGTCCGGCAAGGCGCCGACGCTGGTTTGCACGGCAATCGATTTGCTGCCAGCCCGCGCGGCCAGGGCTTGGGCGACGGCCTCGGCCAATTGCCGTGGCGAAAACGGCTCGTCGCGCAGGACCAGGCCGATGGCGTCGGCGCGCACGGCATCGACCAGCAGTGTCGCGATCTGCGCTAGATGATCGGCGCCGCTCTTGATGGCGCTGGCCCAGCCGCGTTCGCGCTCACCGAGATCGGACGCCGACAACAGATCGGCCAGCGCGACGATGCCGGTCAGCGGCGTGCGGATATCGTGAGCGATGCCGGCAAGGGCGGCCTCCATCGCGCGCTCGCGCGTAAGAGATTTGGCGCGCGCGGCCGGCAGCCGGCGTCGCGGCGTGACCCGCTTTGCTCCGGCTTTCTTCGGCTTTTTGACGGTCTTCCTGCGCTTCGCCATACCCATCGCCCCTGCGGACGACATTGCCATGGCGCCGCCGCTCAATCGAGCCCGACCCGGCGGCGGATGTCGGACGGGGTTAATCCCTGCGCGCGCAGTTCGCGCAAGGCCGTGGCAGCCGTCGATTTCGACAGTTTGCGGCCATCGGCGTCGAGAACAAGCCGGTGATGGCGATAGCGCGGCGCCGGCAGGGCGAGCAAGGTCTGCAGCAGACGGTGCACGCTGGTGGCATGAAACAGGTCGAGCCCGCGCACGATGTCGGTCACGCCCTGCAGCGCATCGTCAACGACAACGGCGAGATGATAGCTCGCGGGCGCATCCTTGCGGGCGAGCACCACGTCGCCCCAGGCCGCCGGATCGGCAGCGATATCCCCGGTGGCGCCATCGCCGTATTCGGACCAGGTCAGTTTGCCGGCCCCTTGCGCAAGCGCCTTCTGCATGTCGAGCCGCAGGGCGTAAGGCTCGCCCGCTGCCATGCGCCGGGCGCGCTCGTGCGGCGTTATCGACTTCGCCGCGCCCGGATAAAGTGGCGCGCCGTCGGGATCACGCGGCCACGGTTCACGCGCGGCGACCAGCGCCGCGATCTCGGCGCGGCTTTCGAAGCTCGGATAAACGATGTCCAGGGCGCGCAGGCGCTCGAGCGCCTCGCTGTAATCCGCGAAGTGTTCCGACTGCCGCCGCACCGGCTGTTCCCATGTCACGCCGAGCCAGGCGAGATCCTCGTGGATCGCCGCCTCGAATTCCGGCCGGCAGCGCGTCACGTCGATGTCCTCGATGCGCAGCAGCATCCGCCCGCCGGCCGCGCGCGCGGCTTCGATATTGAGCAGCGCCGAGAGCGCGTGGCCCAGATGCAGGTAGCCGTTCGGGCTCGGGGCAAATCGGAAAACGGGTGGCGTCATAAAAAATCAGCTGTCAACGCGGGCGATGACAGCCTCCTCCATACCATGGCATGAGTACACTCGCATGACCCACTTCCTCCACACCCAGGCCGACCTCGAAGCCGGCCTTGGCGAACTGATCCGCATCGACCCGCGGCTGGCGCCGGTGGCGCAAAAGGCCGGCGCTTTCGCGCTGCGCCGCCGCCAAGGCGGCTATCCGGGCCTCTGCGCCATCGTGTGCGGCCAGCAACTATCGACCGCCAGCGCCGCGGCCATCCGCGATCGCCTGTTCAAGGCTTTCGATCCGTTTCATCACGACACGGTGCGCGCGGCGCGCAGCGACAAGCTCAAGCGCCTCGGCCTGTCCAACGCCAAGGTCAAGGCGGTCAAGGAAATCGGCAAGGCGGTCTCCACCGGCGCGATCGACCTCAACGCCGTCGGCGAGATGGATGCCGACGCCGCGCACGCTTTGCTCACGGCGCTGCACGGCGTCGGGCCGTGGACCGCCGACATCTATCTGTTGTTCTGCCTCGGCCATGCCGACGCTTTCCCGGCGGGCGATCTTGCCGTGCAGGAAGCGGCCCGCATCGCGCTGAACCTGAAGAAGCGGCCCGATCCCAAGGCGCTGACCAAGATCGCGGAGGCCTGGCGGCCGTGGCGCGGCGTCGCGGCGCATCTGATGTGGGCCTATTATCACGTCGTCAAACGGCGCGAGGGCATCAGCCTCGAAGCCAGGGCGGACAAGGCGGCGAAAGCCACCAAAGCCAGGAAGCACTGGCCGCAAATCAAGAAAGCCAAAAAGCCGGCAACTTCGGCTAAGAAGGCCGTGAAGAAAACGGCGAAAGGAAAACAGCGTGGCACTCGACGGACCCCGGCTTGAAGCGAAATCCGGCAAGGCGAAGCAGCTCGTCGTCTTCCTCCACGGTTACGGCGCCGACGGCAACGATTTGATCGACATCGGCCGCGCCTGGCAGAACCTGCTGCCGGACGCCGCCTTCGTGTCGCCGCATGCGCCGCGCCCCTGCGGTCAGGCGCCGATGGGCCGCGAATGGTTTCCGCTGACGTTCCGCGACCCCAACGAACGCTGGACCGGCGTCAACATGGCGGCGCCGACGCTGCAGGAATTCCTCGATACCGAATTGGCGCGCCGCGGCCTGCCGGGCGAGGCGCTGGCGCTGGTCGGCTTCAGCCAGGGCACCATGATGGCGCTGCAGGTCGGCCTGCGCCGCGCCGTCGCGCCGGCGGCCATTGTCGGCTATTCCGGCATGCTGGTGCTGCCGGAGGAAGTCGATCTCGAGGTTTTCGCCGGCGAGATCACCAGCCGCCCGCCCGTCCTGCTCATCCATGGCGACCAGGATCAGCTCATCCCGGTACAGGCGCTCATGCACGCAACGCAGGGCCTCGCCGCGCTGGAAGTGCCGGCGCAGTGGCATATCTCAGCCGGGGTTGGTCATGGTATCGACCAAGAGGGCCTGCGCCACGGCGGCGAATTCATCGCCCGGCACTTTGCGGCCCGCAAGTAAACGTCGCCTATCCGTGGTGGGCGGACACCGCCCGCCCCCTTGCATCTTTTTCACAATCCCGTCACGCTGCCCTATTAGTAGAGGCTAAGCCGCGTGGCGGCGGCTGTCCTTGGAGGTCGAGGAGCAGCGCTTGAACGTGCATGTTTCGCCCGCCGGGTATCCGGCCCTTGTGCTCAACGCCGATTTCAGACCGTTGAGTTACTACCCCCTGTCCTTGTGGTCCTGGCAGGACACGATCAAGGCGGTGTTTCTCGAACGGGTCAGTATCGTCGCCAATTACGACCAGGCGGTACGAAGTCCCAGCTTCGAGATGAGATTGCCGAGCGTCGTATCGCTCAAGACCTACGTAAAGCCTTCGACCCACCCCGCCTTTACCCGCTTCAACGTATTTCTGCGCGACCGGTTTTCCTGTCAGTATTGCGGCTGCCGCGACGACCTGACCTTCGACCATGTCATTCCTCGCTCGCGTGGCGGCATTACCTCTTGGGACAACGTCATCACCGCCTGCTCGCCCTGCAATCTGCGCAAGGGCTCGCTGACGATGAACGAAGCCCACATGTTCCCGGCGCAAATGCCGTATCAGCCGACCGTGCATCATCTGCATCGCAACGGCCGCCAGTTTCCGCCGAACTATCTGCACGATAGCTGGCTGGACTATCTGTACTGGGATACGGAGCTGGAGCCTTAGAGGCGGCGCGTTGCGTCTCTGATTACTGCCCCGCGCGCAAGGCGGCATTGCTCTATCGCATCGAGGCGCTCCACGACGGACGGACCGATTGCCGAGCGCGGGATGATCATCTCATCATTATAAGATGAACGCGCATTCATAAGAAACTCAACCTCGAAGGCGGAACGTCTCGCTATTAAATATCGTTTGATGTCCTGGGGGATAGAAACCCAGGAGGAACTTATGAAGAGCAAGCTTCTCGTTACAACAGCCGCGTTGGCATTGACGATATCGGCGAGCGCAAATGCGCAAATGCGTAGCGACGCCAAGCCGGATCAGCCGGCGGCAATCCAGAGCCAGAAGGAAAACGGTTCCGCGCAAAAGGAAATGAACCGCACCGAAAACGGCAGCGCCCAGCGCCCTGGAACCGGAACCACCGGCCAGTCCGCGACCGACAGAAAATCGTCGGACACCAAGGCCGCGGACGATACCAGGGCCGGCGACCGCAAGCCTTCGTCGGCACAGGACACCACCGCGTCGCCGCGCAATGGCTCCAGGCCCGACGACAAGGCCAGCAACAGCTCGTCGAGCGATACGGCCAGAGACAAGTCGAAGGCCGCCCGCGACGACAAGAGCCCGGCGTCCGACCGCAAGCAGGCCACCGAACCGGCTGACAGCAAGTCGAATACAGCGGGCCAGACCGACCCGAAGCGGCCGGCGGCCGCGCAAGGCACCGGCTCCAGCGACCGCGACCAGGCCACCACCAACTCCCGGACCAACGAGCGTGATCGCGACACCGCAACCGACACAAGGACGGAGTCAAGCGTTCGCGTCTCGGCGTCTCTCAAAACCGAAGAGAAGGCCCGCCTGCGTCAGGCGGTCACCAGGCTCGACGTGAAGCCGGTAACGAACGTGAATTTCGCGATCTCGGTTGGCACTGCCGTGCCGCGAACCGTTAGCCTTCACCCCGTGCCGACCACCATCGTCGAGATCGTCCCGCAGTATCGCGGCTATGATTACTTCGTGGTGCGCGAGCAGGTGATCATTGTGCATCCGCAAACGCACAAGATCGTCGACGTGATCGAGCGCGGCGGCGACTCGCGCGCCAGCGTGAGCACCACGCGGGAAAGGCGCGTCAACCTGTCGGACAAGCAACGTGCCTACCTCCGCCAGCACACGACGTCACGCCAGATCACCACGGGCTCCGCCCCGCGCGGTTCGACGACGGTCGTTATCGGCCAGGAAGTGCCGCAGACGGTGCAAATCGAAACTTTCCCCGAGGAGGTTTATCGTGAAGTGCCGACCGTTCGCGAATACCGATATATTCGCAGCGGCGCCGGGGTTTACCTTGTCGATCCGGGCACCCGGCAGGTGATCGAAGAAATCGACTGACGAGCTCAAGCTGGCTCGGATCGAGAGGGTGGCCTTGACGGCCGCCCTCTCATTTTATCCAGCGGCCCGGCAGCATCCGCTTGAGCACGCCGTCGCCCATGACCATGTGGTGATAGAGCGCCGCGGCCACGTGCAGGCCGACCAGAATGAGCATCGCATAGTTGGCCAGAAGACCGTGCACGTCCCCGGTCCACTGCCAGCCCGCGGCACGCGCCGCGATCAGATGCGGCAATTCGTGGCCGAACATCGCGATCGGCATGCCGCGCCAGTCGGCATTGATCCAGCCGAGCAGCGGCACCACCAGCAACAGCAGATACAGCAGCCAGTGCACGATCTGCGCCGAGTTTTCCTGCCAGCCGGGAATGCCCGCCTCCGGCTCCGGGACGCCGCGCGTCAGGCGAAAGAGCAGCCGGATCAGCGCGACGGCCAGGATGATCACGCCAAAGGTAAAATGAAGACTGATCAACGTCGTCACCGGCGTATTGCGGCCGATGTGCGGCATCGTCCACGCGAAGGTAAATTGGGCGATCAGCAGGATGACGATCAGCCAGTGCAGGCTCTTGGCGGTCCCGGTGTAGCCGGCCGGCGCCAAGTGAGTAGCGGTGCTCATGTCAGATCCTCGGCAAAGAAGCGTCTGCGACCATCTTGCGGCGGAACCCCCGGCTACCTATATGCGTTTCAATCGCGATGTCGAGCGCATGGCAGCGCTCCGTTGCGCCGCGGTTATACCGCGGTTACGGCCACGAAAAGCGGGTGACGCCGGATGTACGCGCACCTCTAATTCGTGGTCGTTTCTTTTCAGGCCTGATGAGCTTGCCGGGATTGTCCCCGCAGGTCTCCCGCGACAGCGTCGAGCTATGCACGCGCTGGTCCTCAATCGGACCGGGCTTGCAACGTGCTCCGCTGTCGCGAGGCGTGGGTGCGGCTTCAGGCGTCTTCCGCCGGCCGCGCCCACGCCGCTTTCGCGCCGATGGCGGCGACCGCGACGAGAAACGTTGAAATCAAGACGTCGTAACCGGCCATCGAAATGCCGAACAGGCGCCACGAGGCATCGTCGCAGCGCGCGATGCGGATGGTCTGCAGACGGTTGAGCATGTCGCCGGCGGTGCCGAAATTATTGACCGGCCCCGAGCAATCAGCCGGGCCCGGCCAGAACTTCCACTCCACTCCGGCGTGGAAGGCGGCGAGCCCCGTATTCCAGAGCATAACGGCCGCGATCACCAGAAAGCCGAGCAGCAGCACTTTCCGGGAGGCGCCATGACCCGCGCCCAGACACAGCAACGCGGCCAGCGGCACGGCGACGTAGAACGCCTTGCGCTGGTCGAGGCACAGAGCACAGGGCTCATAGCCCAGCACATGCTCGAAGAACAGAAAGCCGAAAATCGTGGCGAGCCCGACCAGCGCCACGAGCGCCGCGGCACTGGCAACCGGGTCTTTACGCATCATGGACTGAATTTCAGGCATCCGGCGGTTCCAGACTGATGTGGCGCGTTTCCGGACGGCGAACCGGCTTCTGCTTGACCGGGACAGGCGCCGACGCCGTCAGTGCGGGCGTTCGGCCGAACCTTGCGAGGAAGATGGTGCCCCTGGCCGGACTCGAACCAGCACACCTTGCGGTACCTGATTTTGAGTCAGGCGCGTCTACCAATTCCGCCACAGGGGCATCTTTCATCGCGCCAGGGAGCCGAGACAACCCGCTCCGGCGCTTCGCGGGCGGGATAATAGCCACGCGAAGCCGCCGGTCAACCGCGGTTCCACCTGGGTTCTCGGAGTTCCGTGGCCCCCGGATGTGGCGCTTTCGGGGCAAATCGACAAGCACCGCAGGAACCTACTCCGCCGATCGTTATTAATAGCATCGACACCAGTGAGGAGCAGCTCATGATCAGGACGACCATTTTCGCCGCCGCGGCGGCAGCGTTGTTTGCCCTGGCCGCACCCGGCCCGGCGCAGGCGGCCAAGGCCAATCCAGGTCTGGGCGCCACGATGCCAACGGCGACCGAGACAGTGCAGTACTACTACGGCCCGCGCCGCCATCGCGGCTACTACCATCGGCATCATCACCGCCGCTATTACGGTCCGCCGCGTTACCGCAGCTACGGCTATTACCCGGGCTATCGCCGCTGCGTGACCGTTTGGAACGGCTATCGCTACGTGCGGCGCTGCCGCTAAGCTGCATCTCGAATGTGGTGATCGCCCGCGCAAGCGGGCGATTACTTTTTAAGACACGTTCTGACGACCGAAGGCGGCTTCCATCTCGCGCCGCACTTTCACCGCGATATCGCTCGCGTCGTAATCGACGTCCGACCAGCGCAAGGCTTCGCCTTCGGCGATGTCGCGCTTGAGCTTGACGTCGTGCGCGAGACCGAGCGGCAGCAAGCCGCCATCGAGCGAGACGTCGGCCGGAGTCTGCTTGCCCCAGACGCAGAAGCCACCCTCGCCATCCAGCATTTCGCCGGCCTTGAGTGCTTTCTTGGCCGTCGCCACCACATCCGAACGGAATGCAACCGGCGCGCCGGTCGGCTCATGGCGCAGCGCGCATGACGCTACCGAAATGCCGAGCTCCAGCCCGATCATATGGATCGGCCGGTACAGCGCGGCATATTTGCCGGACTTGTCCGGCAACATCGCATACTCCTTGAAACAGCGCCGCGCGTAGTCGGTTTCGCCTTCGAACACGACATAGGTGCCGAGCGCCAGATGATGCGGCACATCCGTGCCGTCGCGATAGACCGACGACGTTACTTCGGTGACGCCTTCCCCCTCGAGCGTACCGCCCTCCGCCTTGGGCTTGCAGATGTCGGCAAGTTCGAACCGCGTCGCCGGCGGGAAATGCAGGCCGTCCGGTTGCGGCCGCAAGCCCGTGGCATTGCATACGGCGGTCATCTCGATGCCCGACTTGGTGCCATCGACGAAGGAATTGAACATCTTTGGATTGATGGAATTGCGATCCGTGATGTTGAGATAGCGGTCGAGGATGTCCCAGACATTGTCCGGGTTGGATCGGTGGTAATGCGGCTCATAGCGTGTGCCCTTGCCCGCCGCGATGACCTTGAAGCCGGCGGCGCGGGCCCAATCGACCTGCTCGCAGATCAGCGCCGGTTGATCGCCCCAGGCCAGGGAATAGACAACGCCCGCGGCCTTGGCCTTGCGCGCCAGCAGCGGGCCGGCGACGGCATCGGCTTCGACATTGACCATGACAATGTGCTTGCCATGCTCGATCGCCTTGAGGCAATGCGCGATGCCGGCGCCCGGAACACCGGTCGCTTCGACAATGACCTCGATGCGCGGATCGGCGATCAGCGATTCCGCATCCGGCGTGACGAGGGTCGCGCGCCTGGCGTGCGCGTCGTCGAGCGATGCTGCAGCGTAAAGCGTCTCCGGCCAGCCGGCCGTCTTCAACTGACCGCGGGCCCGGTCAGCATTCAGGTCGGCGACGCCGACGATGTGGGTGCCGGCGGTCAGTCGCGCTTGCGATAAATACATGGTGCCGAATTTGCCGGCGCCGATAACGCCGACGGTGACCGGCTTGCCGGCCGCCTCGCGTTCGAGAAGTTTGGCGTGAAGATTCATGGGCGTTTGCTCCCTCAGTCTTTTCGTTGAGAGCAACAGAACACGGCACGCACAGCCGGACAAGGCGACAGCCCGGCGGCGCATGCCATTCCTGCGGATTGACGAAAAAAGCCTACTGGCAGAGCGCGCGCGAAACGAAGGTCTCGGTGCGACATTCTGCGCCGCTGTTCCGACCGGAAAGATAGACCTGCGCAGGGCACGTCTCGGCGGTGGTCATGTCGGCGCTTGTGCCGCTGACGAAACCGCGCGCCTTGCACATGGCGGTTGCCGCGGCGACGCAATCCGGCGCACCGTTTGGGGCGGTGCGGCACTTCTCGTGGCCCGTAACGACGCGAGCCGTGGGAATTCGGGCGACCGCGCCTGCAGCGTCCCTCGCGCCTTCGACCGTCGACTTTGCCGCAACGCCGGCCTCGCGGCCGAAATTCTCCACGCCCTTGCCGGCATCCTTGAACGATGAGCCGAGATTGTCGAACCACCGGCCGATGCTTTCGAACAAGCCAGGTTCTTCAGGCTTGGCGCGCTGATCCTGCCCCAGAACGATAGCGGGCGCGGCCAGCAACAGCGCGGCCGTCAGCAGGCCACGCTGTGCGGCCATTGCCGCATGCCAAAGCCAAAAATGTGCAGCGCCCCAAGACATCTCTACTGCGCCTGAAATCCGGGCCACCGACGCCGGCCCCATAACGCGCAATATCAGTGTATCCGCACAGCCGGGCGGCGGAGGCAAAAAACCGCCGATTCGGTCAGAACAAGTATACCGCTCCGACGAGGCCGAACACGACCACCGCCGCGCCGATGGCGGTATAGAGGCCCAGGCGCTTCTCGATCATCAGCCGCGCCTGCTCGCCGTACCGATGGATCAGGAACGCGACCATATAAAACCGCATCGCGCGCGCGAGGATCGAGAAAATAATGAACAGGAAGATGTTGTAGGCCGCAAAGCCCGCGGTCAGGGTCACGACTTTATAGGGGATCGGCGTCAGACCCTTGAGCAGGATAATCCACGCGCCCCAGTGGGCGTAGCCGTGACGGAACGTCTCCATCTTGTCCTGGAGTCCGTACACCGAGACCAGCCAGGCTCCGACCGAGTCGTATAGAAAAGCACCGATGGCGTAACCGAGGATGCCGCCGAGAACCGAGGAGATGGTGCAAACCGTGGCGAACCAATAGGCCCGCTTGGGATGCGCCAGCGACATCGGCACCAGCATGACGTCCGGCGGAATCGGGAAGAACGAGCTTTCCGCGAAGGAAATCGCCCCCATCGTCCAGGTGGCATGCGGCTTGTGGGCGGCTTCGATGCAGCGGTCGTAAAGACGGCGCAGCCAGTTACGCGGGGGGGCGGCCTCGATCGGGGTCATACGCGCACTCTTGCTGGGGAATTGTGACGGAGAAACGACGCTCTAGCGTCGCTTCGCAGTCCGCTGGGGCTGCAGCGCGACCACCCGGGCCACCGATTTGGGCTGCGGCTGCGGCTGCGGCTGCGGCTTGACCAGGTCCTTGACCGAATCCTTGGGCAATTTTTCGGCAATTCCGAAAAGCCGCTCGCGGCGACGCATTTCGGCCCAGACCTGATCCGGGGTAACGCCGGCATGGACCCAGAGCACAACGAGATTGTAGAGCAAATCCGCGCTTTCGCGGACGACGGCCTCAGGCTGGCCATCGAGGGCGTCGATCACGACCTCGACCGCCTCTTCCGCGAGCTTTTTGGCCATTTTCGCCCGGCCGGCCTGAAGAAGCTTGGCTGTACGCGATTTCGCCGGGTCTGCGGCCCGGGCAGCCAGGACGGCATTGTGGAGGCGTGAAATCGAATCGGCCATGGGGCACCATAGCCGATAGTTTTCAATGCATTGTTAAAGAAAATGAGGGCCGCGGATCGTGCGGCCCTCGGTGTTTGTTCGCGGTGCTAGCGGTTCATGCCGTCATTCTGGATAGGGGGGCTGCCGACATAGTTGCCCGGATGCCCGCCCGCGCCCATATCCGGGCGCGGGTTGGGGTAGCCGCGATGGGGCTGCGGCCGATAGTAGGTCCGGCCGCTGTTGTAGTAGCGGGAGCCACCGTAATACCCGCTACGCCCGTAATAGCCACTGCGCCCGTAATAGCCGCGGTCGCCATAGTAATAGCCGTCGCGATAGTAGCGATCCCGCTGCGAATCCTGGATCGCCAGCCCGATCATCGCTCCGGCGATGCCGGCAAAGGCGGCGGCGCCGGCGGCGCTGTGACCACGATGCCGCTTCTTCTTCGAAGCGACCTGAATGATATCGGCATTGTCGGCATTCAATTGAACGGCCTTCTGCAATGAAGCCGCCGGCGCCGCCGTGGCGGCGCCAATACCGAGCGAACTGACCGCCATCACAGCAGCCAAGGTCGCGGCAATCGGAATTCTCACTCGCATCGTTCTCGCTCCCTGCTTATCTCTCACATGCTCAATCATTCAACGTGCGCGTACGCTCGATCCTGTGCGCGCGCACGAATGAGTGATGGGGGGCGGCGTGACAGAATGACGCAGCTTGGTGGAGAGACTACAAATCGCCTGTGTTTATTCACCCTCAGCCAACAGCGTCGCATTGCCCCCGGAGGCCGCAGTATTCACGGTCACCACCTGTTCCAACGCAAAGCGAGCCAGATAGTTCGGCCCGCCGGCTTTGGGCCCGGTGCCGGACAAACCGTTGCCGCCGAATGGCTGCGAGCCGACCACGGCGCCGATCATGTTTCGATTGATGTAGACATTCCCATTGGCCAATCGCGCCGCAACCTTGTCGATCATCGCGTCAATGCGCGAGTGGACGCCCAGCGTCAGGCCGTAGCCGGTGCCGGCGATGGCAGCGAGCAGCGCGTCGAGCTCGCCGGCCCGCCAGCGCACGACATGCAGCACAGGGCCGAACACCTCTTCGGCGAGGTCGCGCGCACCGGCGAGTTCGACAATGGCCGGCGCGACAAAGGTGCCGTCCGCCGGACCGTCCTCGCCCTGAAAGCGCAGCGCCCCG
The DNA here is from genome assembly GCA_017849615.1 of Pseudolabrys sp. Classification (GTDB taxonomy): domain Bacteria; phylum Pseudomonadota; class Alphaproteobacteria; order Rhizobiales; family Xanthobacteraceae; genus Pseudolabrys. Next base: position 153,898 of record JAFIGS010000014.1, read on the forward strand.
CGCGCCGCCATGCCAGCGATCCAGCGCTCGAGCCTGCCCTTGGCTTCGTCGTCGATCACCGGCCCCACATGGGTGGAAAGATCGCGCGGATCACCGAGCTTCAATTCACGCGCCGCGCCCTCGATCATTTCCAGGACCTTGTCGGCGACATCGTCCTGCACGCAGAGCAGCCGCAGCGCCGAACAACGCTGGCCGGCGGAGCGAAACGCCGACATCACCACATCGTCCGTGACCTGCTCGGGGAGCGCGGTGGCGTCGACAATCATGGCATTGATGCCGCCCGTCTCGGCGATCAGCGGCACGATCGGCCCATCCTTGGCCGCCAGCGCTCGATTGATGAGACGCGCCACGTCGGTCGAGCCGGTGAAGGCAACGCCGGCGACCGCCGGATGCGCGGTCAATAATGCACCGACCTTGCCGTCGCCTGGCGCGAGATGCAGCGCCGCCGCCGGCACGCCGGCCTCATGCAGCAACTTCACCGTCTCGAACGCGATCAGCGGCGTCTGCTCGGCCGGCTTGGCAACCACGGCGTTGCCGGCGACCAGCGCGGCGGCAACCTGCCCGGTGAAAATGGCGAGCGGGAAATTCCACGGGCTGATGCAAATGAAAACGCCGCGGCCGCGATGACGAAGCTGGTTGCTCTCACCGGTCGGCCCCGGCAGCGTCTTCGGCACGAAATCGCTCAAGGCCCGGGCCGCGTAGTAGCGACAGAAATCGGCGGCCTCCCGCACTTCGGACATGCAGTCGTCCAGGGTCTTGCCGCCCTCGCTCTGCAGCAGCGCGATCAGCCGGCCGCGTCGGGCTTCGATCAGGTCGGCGGCGCGATCGAGCGCCGCGGCGCGCGTTTCAAGGGCGGTTGCGTTCCATGCCGCAAAGCCGTGCTGCGCCGCGCGCATCATCGACGTCACGGCAGCTTCGTCGCATTCCGTGACGCGCCCGATCGTTGCGCCGTCGATCGGCGACTTCACATCGCGGTTCGTGCCCTTGATCGCGACGCCGTCAATTAGTGGCGCGGCGTCAACCGACGCCGGTGCCTTGGCGACCTCAGCCCGGAGCGCGGCGAGCGAAGCGGCATGGCCGAATTCAACACCGGCGGAGTTCGTCCGCTCGGGCGCGAACAGATCGCGGGGCAGGGGAATATGCGAATGGCGGGCGCGGGCCGGATCGGCAATCCACGCCTGCGGCCTCTTGAGGATTTCAGTGACCGGCACGTCGGGATCGGCAGCGACCGACACGAAGGACGAGTTGGCGCCGTTTTCGAGCAGGCGGCGCACCAGATAAGCCAGCAGATCCGCATAGCCCCCGACCGGCGCATAGGTGCGGCAGGCCAGTTGCGGGTTCTCGGCCAGCAGGGCGCCGTAGAGCGCGTCGCCCATGCCGTGCAGACGCTGGAATTCGAAGCCCTCGCTGCCGCCGGCATCTTCGAGCACGCCGGCGATGGTCAGCGCATTGTGCGTCGCGAATTGCGGATAGATGCGCGGCCGCAACGCGAGCAGCTTGCGTGCGCATTCGCCGTAACTGAGATCGGTCATCGCTTTGCGCGTGAACACCGGATAGTCGGCGAGACCCCGCTCCTGCGCGCGCTTTATCTCGGTGTCCCAATAAGCGCCCTTGACCAGCCGCACCATCAAACGGCGATCGAGCCGCTCGGCGAGCGTGGCGATCCAGTCGATCACCTCCGGCGCGCGCTTCTGATAAGCCTGAATGGCAAGCCCGAAGCCGTCCCAACCGACGAGCGATGGATCGCGCAATGTCGCTTCGATGACATCGAGCGACAGTTCGAGCCGGTCGGCCTCCTCGGCATCGACGGTGAAGTTGAGATCGTAGCCTTTGGCCTGACGCGCGAGGGCAAGCAGAAGCGGCGGCAATTCGGCCATCACGCGTTCATGCGACAGGGCCTCATAACGCGGATGCAATGCCGAGAGCTTGACCGAGATGCCCGGACGCCGCGGCAACGCGGCATTGCCCGCCGACTTGCCGATGGCGTCAATGGCCTTCGCATATGAATCGAAATAGCGCCTGGCGTCTTCCGCGGTGCGGGCGCCCTCGCCCAGCATGTCGAAGGAATAGAGAAACTGCCGGGCCTCGCCGGCACGGTCCAGCGCGGCCTCGATGGTCTGCCCGAGCACGAAATGCGAGCCAAGCAGTTTCATCGCCTGCCGGGTCGCGGTACGCACCGCCGGCAGACCGAGCCGCTTGACCAGGGTGTCGACAATACCTTCCGGCGTTTCGCCCGGCGCGATGACACGCGCGGTCGTCGCCAGCGCCCAGGCGGATGCCGACACCAGCAGCGTACCGGATTTGCGGTCGCCCTGATTCCAGTCGCCGCCCCTGAGTTTGTCCTCAATGAGCCGGTCGGCGGTGGCGCCGTCGGGAATGCGCAGCAGGGCCTCGGCCAGCACCATCAGGGCCAGGCCCTCTTTGGTCGAGAGCGCATAGGCGTGGAGGAAGTCCTCGACGCCGCCGAGACCGCCGACCCGCGCGCGGATCGCCTCGATCAGCCGGGTTGCCTGGACGTCGATGCGCGTCTCGGCGGCGCTGTCGCGGACGGCCGCTGTCAGCAGCCGGGCGGCAATAGTCTCGTCGGGCGGGGCAAACCCGGCGCGAAACGGTGGAAGGACGGAAGCAGGCTGGGCTGGCATGGTAGGGGGCCTTATTTTTCCGATCCATAATTCAGCTTTAATAGTGATACCATCTGCCTTTTTGGCTAGTGTTTAGTTAGATTCACCAAATATGAGCCCTAAACAGTGATTTCAGAAATCGATAAAACAGACCGCCGCCTGCTCGCCGAACTGCAACGCGACGGCCGCATCGCAGTCGTCGCATTGGCGGAGAAACTCGGTCTGTCGCCGACCGCAACGACCGAACGGCTGCGCCGGCTCACCCGCGACGGCTACATCCTCGGCTACTCCGCGCGGCTGAACCCCGAGAAACTCGACCGCGGTCTCCTGGTCTTCATCGAGGTCAAGCTCGACCGCACGACGCCGGATGTGTTCGGTCGCTTTGCCCAGGCGGTCGCCCGCGCGCCTGAAGTCCTCGAATGCCATATGGTCGCCGGCGGCTTTGATTACCTGGTCAAGACCCGCGTCGCCGACATGCACGCCTACCGCCGTTTCCTCGGCGAGGTTCTGCTGGCGTTACCGGGCGTCCGCGAGACCCATACTTACGCGGTGATGGAAGAGATCAAGAGCTCCGCCGCACTGCCGATCTGAGCGCGACGCGGGTGTAACTTCGTCGCAGGCGGCAAAACGCCCGGCCTGCGCCTTGCTCTTTGCTACGGCATGCTCTTTGCTAGGCAGTGCTGCAGAAAACTGGCCGCGAACGCATCGCCGGGTGCGCGGGCCGTCACCAAAGAGGATGCTTCTCCATGCGCGCTTTCGTCGCCGGCCGGCCGGCAAACGTCCCGAACTTGGCCAAACTGGCGGGCAGCGTCATGGTCGCCGCCGGGCTGACGGTCGGCGCCGGATCGATACCGGCCGCTGCGCAGGAAACCATCATCAAATTCAGCCTGGACTTCAAATACGAAGGACCGTCGGCGCCGTTCCTGGTGCCGCTCGACAAGGGCTACTACAAGGCCGAAGGCCTCAACGTAACCATCGACAGCGCATCGGGCTCGCTGGAGCCGATCACGCGCGTCGCGTCCGGCACCTATGACATGGGCTTCGGCGACATCAACTCGCTGATCAAATTCAGGGACGCCAATCCGGGCACGCCGATCAAGGCCGTGTTCATGGTCTACAACAAGCCGCCCTTCGCCGTCGTCGGCCGGAAGAGCCGCGGCGTGTCCAAGCCGAAGGATCTCGAAGGCAAGAAACTCGGCGCCCCGGCCCCGGATGGCGCCTACGCGCAATGGCCGATCTTCGTCGAAGCGAACGGCATCGATGCCTCAAAAGTGACCATCGAGAATGTCGGCTTCCCGGTACGCGAGCCGATGCTGGCGGCCGGCCAGGTCGACGCCATTACCGGCTTCTCGTTCTCGTCCTTCATCAACCTCAAGGACCGCGGCGTCGCGGTTGACGACATCACCGTGCTTCTGATGGCCGACCACGGCGTCAACCTTTACGGCAACGCCATTATCGTCAATCCGAAGTTCGCCGCCGACAATCCGAAGGCGGTGCAAGGCTTCCTCAAGGCTTTCGTCAAAGGCCTGAAGGATACCGTCAAGGATCCATCCAGCGCGGTCGACTCGGTGCTTAAGCGCAACGACGTCGCCAAGAAGCCGACCGAACTCGAGCGTCTCAACATGGCGCTCAAGGACAACATCGTCACCGCCGAGACCAAAGCCAACGGTTACGGCGGCGTCGACGCGGCGCGCTTTGCCAAGGCGGTCGATCAGATCGGCCTGACCTACAAGTGGAAGGGCACGAAGCCGACGATAGCCGACATCTTCGATGCCTCTTACCTGCCGCCGGAGGCGGACCGCAAGTTCTGACGGGATTGCGGCCATGTCCGCTTTCGTCTCGCTGCGCAATGTAAACCACGCCTACGGCGCGGGCACAGCGCTCGCCGTCGAAGACCTGTCGATCGAGGTCGGCGAAGGCGAGTTCGCTGCCGTCGTGGGCCCCTCCGGCTGCGGCAAGTCCACGTTGATGAAGCTGGCGACCGGTCTTCAGTTCCCGCAAAGCGGGACGGTGACCGTCGCTGGCGAGCGCGTTTCCAAGCCCGTGAAGATAGCGGGCATGGCGTTCCAGGCGCCGACTTTGCTGCCCTGGCGCTCGACGCTGGAAAACCTGCTGCTGCCGCTCGAAATCGTCGAGCCGCATCGCAGCGAGATGCGGCGGCGCAAGGTCGAGTTCGCGGCGCGCGCCAAGAACCTCCTTGCCTCGGTCGGCCTGCGCGATCAGGGCGACAAATTTCCCTGGGAGCTGTCAGGCGGCATGCAGCAGCGTGCCTCGCTGTGCCGGGCGCTGATCCACGAGCCGAAGCTGCTGATGCTCGACGAGCCGTTCGGCGCCCTCGATGCCTTCACCCGCGAAGAGCTATGGTGCGTCATCCGCGACCTGCAGGCCGCGCGTAAGATCACCGTCATTCTGGTGACGCATGACCTGCGCGAAGCGGTGTTTCTTGCCGACCGTGTCTTCGTGATGTCGTCGCGGCCCGGCCGCGTTATCGTCGAGCGCAAGATCGAACTGCCGCGGCCGCGCGATCTGGAAGTGACCTTCAGCCCGGAGTTCCAGGACATCGTCCACGAATTGCGGGCCCACATCGTCAAGGCGCGCCAATGAGTGCCTGCATTCACACGCCGTCATTCCGGCACACGCGCAATAGCGCGTGGACCCGGAATCCGGAAACGGACTCCGAATGCACTGGTGGATTCCGGGCTCGCGCTTGCAGCGCGCCCCGGAATGACGGGGCGCGGCAATGACGATGAACCGCACCAATCTCCTCATCAAGGCCTCGCCCTGGCTGTTCACCATCGCGCTGTTCGTGATCTGGGAAGCCGCGGTGTGGATCTTCAGGATCCCGACCTTCTTTCTGCCGCCGCCGAGCGCGATCGCAATGGCCTTCTGCGAATTCTCCGGGCCGATCGCACGCAATTCATGGATCACGCTGCAAACCACCATGATCGGCTTCGGTCTCGCCGTGGGCTTCGGCTTGTTGCTCGGCCTGCTGGTCGGCTGGTCGCGCGCGATCTATGCCGGGCTTTATCCGCTGATGATCGGCTTCAACGCCATCCCGAAAGTGGCGCTGGTGCCGATCCTGGTGCTGTGGTTCGGCATCGGCTTCATTCCCGCGGTGCTCACCGCGTTCCTGATCTCGTTCTTCCCGATCGTGGTCAATGTCGCGACCGGCCTTGCCACCATCGAGCCCGAACTCGAGGACGTGCTCAAGGCGCTTGGCGCTTCCAAGCTCGACATCATGCGCAAGGTCGGCATTCCGCGTACGCTCCCTTACTTCTTCGGCTCGCTGAAGGTGGCGATCACTTTGGCCTTCGTCGGCTCGGTGATCTCGGAAAGCGTCGCCTCGAACTACGGCATCGGCAACCTGATGCTGCAGGCGCAGGCGCAATTCCAGGTGCCGCTGATCTTCGCCGGCCTTGTCGTGCTGGCGATCGAGGGCATCGCGATGTACGCGGTGATGGCGCTGCTGGAGAAACGCATGACCGGCTGGGCGCAGCGCTCCGGATTCGGTCAGAACTAACCGCTAAATGAAGAACAGCGGATGCAACGATCCGCTGGTGCATTCAATACCGCAAGCTAATGTCGTTCAGGCAGCCGTGTTCTTGCCGTCCAAGAGCCCGGCCACACCCAAGGGCATGGCCGGCAGGCGTCTGCTCATCGCGGCTGCAATCCCGTCGGCCAATTGTTCGTAAATCTCGCGCGGCCCGCCCTCACGAACATAGATGCCCCCATAAGCGTGATTGAGCGCTGGCAGAGGCAGGTCGTCGCCGATGACCATGCCGCCGTCGATGGCACGCCTGCGGGTAATCGGCATCACTCCAAGGCCGGCGGCGATGGCGCCGGACAAACTCGCCATGATCGGCCCGGTGAACACCTCTTCCCACTCGAGCCCCGCCGCCCGCAGCGCACTGACCGCAGCGCGGTGATAAACGCTGGGCTCCCCGTTGGACACCAGCGGAACCGGCTCGCCGGGCTCCAGCCTCAAGTTGGTGCCGCGCACCCAGACCAGAGGGGCCGTCCATACCTCATGGGCATCGCGTGGCTCCCCGATCGACAGGCCGACGAACACGTCGATCTCGCCATCTCGCAACTGCCGCATCAGCGGTTCGCTGAAACCGGCGCTGACGTTGAAACGCACCGCCGAGTATTGCGCCCGGAACCGGGCCAGAATGCCCGGCAACAGCGTCATGGCGTAGTCGCTCGAGGTGCCGATGCGAATGACGAGTTCCGGCCGCCGCCCGCCGCCGAGATGCACAATCTGATCGTTGATGGACAATAATCGCCGCGCATAGCTGACGACCACTTCCCCGTGCGGTGTCAGGCTAACGCCCTGGACGGTGCGATCAAAAATCTCGTCGCCAAGCAGCGATTGCAGACGCTTGATCTGTGCGCTGACCGCCGGCTGGGTAACACCCAACGAGTTGGCAGCCTTGGTAAAACTACGATTATCGACCACCGCCACGAACGTGCGCAGCAAATCGGTCGGTATGTTCGTCATGGCGCTGCCCCCTTAGCCACCGCGACACAATCGAACCGCTCCGGTTCCAGATAAATCTAGCATAACTGGTATACGGATCAATTTCTCGCGTAAAACTAGTTCTGACAAAGTTGCGATGCGGAGCAGCTACGATGGTAGGCATGCACCGCATTCGTAAGACTCTGCCAGCTTTGCGCCGATTGCTAGGGGCGTTCGACGCAAAGGGGCATCATTTAATACGCTCCAGAATGCTAATGTAGTTTGCGACCGCCGCTCCGCCCATGTTGAAGATGCCGCCGATTTCAGCATCGCGTACCTGGATGTCGCCGGCGGTTCCCATCAGTTGCATGGCGGTAAGCGCGTGCATCGACACGCCGGTGGCGCCGATCGGGTGCCCCTTGGCCTTGAGCCCGCCCGACGGATTGACCGGCAATTTGCCGTCTTTCTCGGTCCAGCCCTCCAGAACAGCGCGTGCGCCCTGGCCCTCGGGCGTCAGGCCCATGGCCTCGTATTCGATAAGTTCCGCAATGGTGAAACAGTCGTGGGTCTCGACAAAGGACAGATCGTCCAGCGTCAGACCGGATTTGGCCAGCGCGCGCTGCCAGCCCAGCGCGCAACCCTCGAATTTGAGGATGTCGCGCTTAGCCATTGGCAGGAAATCCTGAACATGCTCGGCGGCGCGGAACGCGACCGCCTTGCCGAGTTTCAGGGCGGTTTCGATATCGGCCAGAACCACAGCGGCGGCGCCGTCGGACACCAGCGAGCAATCGGTGCGCTTCAGCGGACCGGCGACATACGGATTCTTCTCACTTTCGGTGCGGCAGAAGTCGTAACCGAGATCCTTGCGCATCTGCGCATAGGGATTGCCCACGCCGTTTTTGTGGTTCTTGGCCGCGATCATCGCGAGCGCATCGGACTGGTCGCCGTATTTCTGGAAGTAAAGACTCGCGATCTTGCCGAAAACGCCGGCGAATCCGCCTTCGATTTCGGCCTCGTCCCGCACATAAGACGCTTTCAGGAGGTTCTTGCCGATTTCCGCGGGCGGCGTGGTCGTCATCTGTTCGACACCGACCGCGAGCACCACCCGCGCCGATTTGGCTTCGATCGCCTTGATGCCCTGATGCACCGCCGCCGATCCGGTGGCGCAGGCATTCTCGACGCGCAGCGCGCGCTTGAAGCGCAGGTCGTCCGACGCCTGCAGCACCAGCGAAGCGGTAAAATCCTGGGCGGAAAAACCGGCATTGAAATGCCCCAGCACGATCTCATCGACATCGCCCGGCTCGATACCGGCATCGGCCAGAGCGTCGGTCGCGACCTTGACGATCAGGCTTTCGACCGTCTCGCCCGACAGTTTGCCGAAGGGACTATGGGCCCAGCCCACGATTGCCGCCGTCATTGCCTTCTCCCGGAATTGGTTGGCCGCATGGAGTTACCCGGCCGGGCCACCCCAATGAGGCTGCCGCCGAATTTTGGTCGCATTAACCGGCAATGGAAAGCCGTTAGGTGATTGACCATAAGAGCAATTGCAGGCTCGGCCGGCTTTGCCTCGCGTCACCGGCTTAGATAGCCTAGAAACACAGTTCGCGGAACCTGCGATTCCTTCGGGTTCCATACTCGGCCAACCCTGCCCGACCGGATTGCAACCGTGCCCTTTTCAAGCCTCCGCCACCTCGCTCTCCCGGTGCTCGCTGCGGCTGCGCTCGCGACTGCGGGGCCAGGCCGCGCACACGCCGAGGCGCTGCTGCTGATCGAAGCCTCGACCGGCAAGGTGCTGCACGCCGAAAACGCGACTTACCCCTGGTACCCGGCATCGGTCACCAAGCTGATGACCCTTTACACCACGCTCAAGGCCATCAGGGACAGGAAGATCGGTTACGACACGCTGCTGACCGTTTCGAAGAATGCGGTCGCGCAGCAACCAACCAAGATGGGCTTCAAGCTCGGAACCACCGTCACGGTCGATAACGCGCTCAAGATGCTGATGGTGAAATCGGCCAACGATGTCGCCGTCACCATCGCCGAGGGCGTCGGTGGCTCGCTCGAGGGCTTCGCCGACATGATGAACGCCAATGCGCGCCGTCTCGGCATGACGCAATCGCACTTCATCAACCCCAATGGCCTGCCGGCGGAGAACCACGTGTCGTCGGCTCGCGATCTTGCCCTGCTCGCCCGCGCCCTGATCACCGACTTCCCGCAGGACGACGCCTATCTGCATGTGCATGCGATCCGTTACGGCAATCGCGTCATGCGCAACTATAACGGCCTGCTCGACCGCTATCCCGGCGCCGACGGCATGAAGACCGGCTTCATCTGCGCCTCCGGTTACAATCTCGTCGCCTCGGCTACCCGCAACGGCCGCCGCCTCATCGCCGTCGTGCTCGGCTCCTATTCGGGCGCCACGCGCGCGCAGAAGGCGGCTCAGCTTCTCGAACGCGGCTTCGACGGCGGCGGACTGTCCTGGCTGACGCCGCAGCTTGGCACCGTCGAGAAACTGGCTCCGGTCGATGCTGCGCCGCCCAACCTGCGCGACGAGATGTGCGGGGGCCACCGCCGAAAGCCGCCGTCCGAAGACAATCAGGAAGAGGAAGTCGAGAACGTCGACGCCTCGGCCACGCCCGGGGGCGGCCAGGCCTTCATGCTGTCGAACCTGAAGCAGGCCAGCGGCAAGTATGTGCTCGGCCCGCCGGTCGAAACCGTGCCGCCGGTCGCCGTGTTCACCGGTCCGGCCAATGCGCCCGATCCCGTGGTCGCAACGAGCGGCCCCGCCAAAAAGAAAAAGAAGGTCGCCTCCAAGCAGAACGGCGAAAGCGCATCGGGAGACAAGCCCAAGAACACCGGCACCAGCGCGGCGAAGAAGCCGGCCAAGCCGAAAGTGTCGTCGGCCGCGCAATGACCGGAACCGAACAGGCGGCGACCCGGCGCACGCCGCCCGAGCCGATCCCGCTGTCGCTGCTGACCGGCTTTCTCGGCGCCGGCAAGACCACCTTGCTGAACCGCCTTCTCCAGGATCCGGCGCTCGCCGGCACCGCCGTCATCATCAACGAATTCGGCGAAGTCGGTCTCGACCATTTGCTGGTCGACTACATCGACGACAACACCGTGTTGCTGCAATCGGGCTGCCTGTGCTGCACCATGCGCGGCGATCTCGTCGACGCGCTGGAGAAGCTGTTGCGCGATCTCGACAATGGCCGCGCCAAATTCTCGCGCGTGTTGCTCGAGACGACCGGCCTCGCCGATCCGGCGCCGGTGCTGCACACCGCGATGGTGCATCCTTATCTCGTCAAGCGGTTCCGGCTCGACGGCGTCATCACCGTGGTCGACGCCGTCAATGGCGAACGCACCCTCAACGAACATGACGAGGCCGTGAAACAGGCGGCGGTCGCCGACCGCATCGTGCTGTCGAAAACCGACATCGCCGAACCGTCCGCGACGCAAGCGCTGCTCGCGCGGCTGGAGGCGCTCAACCCGGCGGCCGCGATCCTCGACGCTGCGCGGGGCGAGGCCACCGCCGATAAGCTGCTCAATTGCGGTCTCTATGACCCATCACGGAAAATCCCGGACGTTGGCAAGTGGCTGGCCGCCGAAGCCTACGAGGCCGGCCATCATCACCACCACGGCCACCACCATCACGACATCAACCGGCACGACGAACACATCGGCTCCTTTGTGCTGCGCACCGACAAGGCGATCCCGGCCGGAACGCTGGACATGTTCTTCGAGCTGCTGCTCGCGACCCACGGCGCGCAACTCCTGCGGATGAAGGGCATCGTCAAGGTTGCCGAGCATCCCGAGACCCCCCTGGTCGTCCACGGGGTGCAGCATGTGCTGCACCCGCCGGCCCGGCTGCCGAGCTGGCCGGACGACGACCACACGACCCGGCTCGTGTTCATCACCCGCGATCTACCGCAGCGCACAGTGAGCGATCTGTTCGACGCCTTTGTCGGCGTCGCCAAACCGGACCAGCCGGACCGCGCCGCCCTGACCGACAATCCGCTGGTGCCGTTCGGCGGGCGGTAACCGCCGCAGACTCTGCGCTGTCGCGCCCTCTTGCGCCCCAACTCGACTCGTTTGATGCTGCGGCAAGCCGCCCGCCATCGTGGCGGCACCCGGGGGAACCGTCATGGACAAGATTTGGCTGCGCAATTATCCGCCCGGCGTGCCAGCCGAAATCGACCCCAGCCAATATCCGTCGCTCGTCGCCATGTTCGAGGAGAGCTTCAAGGCTTATCCGAACGAGACGGCGTTCATCTGCATGGACAAGGGGCTGAGCTACCGCGAGCTCGAGGAAACGTCGCGCGCCTTCGCCGCCTTCCTGCAAAGCCTCGGGCTCAAGCGCGGCAGCCGCATCGCCATCATGATGCCGAACATCCTGCAGTGCCCGGTGGCAGTGATGGGCGCGCTGCGCGCCGGCATGACCGTGGTCAACGTCAACCCGCTCTACAAGGCGCGCGAGCTCGAATTCCAGCTTCGCGATTCCGGCGCCGAGGTCATCGTCGTCCTCGAGAACTTCGCGTCGGTGCTGCAACACGCGATGCCGCACACCAACGTCAAGCATGTGATCGTCGCCAGCATGGGCGACATGCTCGGCCTGATCAAAGGCGCCATCGTCAATCTGGTGGTACGGCATTTCAAGAAAATGGTGCCGGCGCACGATCTGCCTGACGCTCACACTTTCAAGGAAACGCTGAGCAAGGGCCGGCATCTGCCGTTCACACGGCCGGAGCTCGGCCCCGACGACATCGCTTTCCTGCAATATACCGGCGGTACGACCGGGGTCGCCAAGGGCGCGATCCTGCTCCACCGCAATCTCATCGCCAACATGCTGCAGGTCGATGCCTGGTATCAGCCCATGGTGGCGCTGCCGCCGCCGATCGACAAACTGACCATCGTCACCGCGCTGCCGCTCTATCATATCTTCGCGCTGACGGCCTGCTTCCTGTTCGGCGTCCGCAAGGGCGCGACCTGTCTGCTCATTCCCAATCCGCGCGACATTCCGGGGCTGATCAAGGAACTGAGGAAGTACAAGGTGAACTCGCTGCCGGCGGTAAACACCTTGTTCAACGCGCTCATGAACCATCCCGATTTCAAGACCATCGACTGGAGCATGCTCAAATGCGCCATCGGCGGCGGCATGGCGGTGCAGCGGCACGTTGCCGAGCAGTGGGTGAAAGCGACCGGCCGGCCGATCATCGAAGGCTACGGCCTGTCGGAAACCTCGCCGGTCCTCACCTGCAATCGTGGCGACATTACCGAGTTCACCGGCACGATCGGCTACCCCGTGCCGTCGACCGAAATCTCGATCCGTGACGACGACGGCAACGAGCTGCCGCTCGGCGAAGCCGGCGAAATCTGCGCACGCGGCCCGCAGATTATGCCGGGTTACTGGAACCGGCCGGATGAAACGAAACTGGTCACGACCAGCGACGGCTTCTTCCGCACCGGCGATATCGGCACCATGGATACCGAAGGCCGCGTCAAGATCGTCGACCGCAAGAAGGACATGATTTCGGTATCGGGTTTCAAGGTGTTCCCGAACGAGGTCGAGGATCTGGCGATGACGCAAGGCGGACTGGTGGAGTGCGCGGCGGTCGGCGTGCCGGACGAAAACTCCGGGGAGGCGGTCAAGCTGTACGCAGTCAAGAAATCGGACGATCTGACCGAGCAGGACCTGCGCCGCTTCCTCGCCGAGAAGCTTGCGGCCTACAAGGTGCCGCGGCATATCGAATTCCGTGCCGAATTGCCCAAGACCAATGTCGGCAAGATCCTCCGCCGCGCCTTGCGCGACGGCGAATAGCCCGCTTGCGACGTATTCTTTCAAAGGACATCATGGCCGCGTCTCAACTTGCTACCGCTACCGACGTCGTTTCGTTCTGGCGCGATGCGGGGCAGGAAGCCTGGTTCAAGAAGGACGAAGCTTTCGATGCCCGCATCCGCGAGCGCTTCCTGCCGACCTATGAGGCCGCCGCCGACGGCAAGCTGTCGTCCTGGGAAGAGCACGCAGAAGGCGCGCTGGCGCTCCTGATCCTGCTCGACCAGTTTCCGCGCAACATGTTTCGCGGCGACGCACGCATGTTCGAAACAGATCCGATGGCGCGCGCGATCGCCGCCGGCGCGCTGGTGCGCGGCTTCGACGCTGAGATGCCACGCGAGCTGCGCGTCTTCTTCTATCTGCCGTTCGAGCATTCCGAGAGCCTGAAGGATCAGGACCGCTCGGTGGCCCTGTTCAAGGCGCATGGCGATGCCGACCTCGTCAAATGGGCCGACCTGCACGCCGACATTATTCGCCGCTTCGGCCGATTCCCGCACCGCAACGCCGCGCTCGGACGCGAGACCACGCGGGAAGAGCAGGCGTTTCTGGACGACGAGGCCAGCTTCAAGGGCTGATGCTTTCAGGCATCTTGTTCTGCCGCGTTTTCTTTTCGCGAGCGGGAGCCGCTTTGCCGGAAAACGCTATAGGCACCGACGCAAACACTGGAGTAGCATTCCCGCCGAACGGCCTATTGGGGTGTAAAGGCCGCATAAACATCGATGAACGCGGCCGTCCTCGCGGAGCATCGATATCAGGTGGAGATGTCCATGCGCCGCACGCTGTCAGCCCTTGTCGCCGTCTCGAGCTTCGTCCTCGCCACCCACGCGCAGGCGCAGACGCCGCCGGGCTATCCCGCCGATTACGCCGCCCTGATCGACGCCGCCAAGAAAGAAGGCAAGGTTATCGTCTATGCGACGACCGACGCTTCTTCGGCCAATCCGCTGGTGAAGGATTTCGAGGCGCTCTATCCGGGCATCAAGGTCGAATATTCCGATCTCAACTCCACCGAACTCTACAACCGCTTCATCGCCGAATCCGCCGCCAAAAACGGTACCGGCGACGTCATCTGGTCGTCGGCGATGGACCTGCAGGTCAAGCTCGTCAATGACGGGCTGGCGCTGACCTACGCCTCGCCCGAAATCAAGGCGCTACCGAAATGGGCTGTCTGGAAGGACGCCGCCTATGGCACGACCTACGAGCCGATCGCCTTCGTCTACAACAAGCGTCTGGTGCCAGAGGCCGACGTGCCGAAGGACCACACCGCGCTGATGAAGCTGATCGAGGCCAAGCCCGACGTCTACAAGGGCAAGATCACCGCCTACGATCCCGAACGCTCCGGCGTCGGCTATCTGTTCTTCAACGAGGACATCCAGTACTTCCCGGCGGCCTGGGACCTGTTCAAGGCCATGGGCAAGGCCAACGCCAAGTTCTATACCAGCGCCGGCGCCATGATGGAGCGCGTCGCTTCGGGCGAGCATCTCATCGCCTATGGCGTGTTCGGCTCCTACGCGTTGGCGCGGACCAAGAAGGACCCGAACACCGGCATCGTGCTGCCGTCGGACTTCACTTTGGTGACCTCGCGCGTCGCCTTCATCTCCAAGGCGGCGAAGAACCCGAACGCCGCCAAGCTGTTCCTCGACTACATGCTGTCGAAGCGCGGCCAGACCATCGTCGAGAAAGCCGACCTCTACACGTTGCGCGCCGACGTCGAGGGCGAGGCATCGCTCACCGCCGTCTCCAAGGTCATCGGCGACCGCGCCAAGCCGGTGCCGATCGACGAGACGCTGCTCGCCAATCTCGACCAGACCAAGCGCCTCGCTTTCCTCTCCAGGTGGCAGCACGCCAAGAAGGGGCAGTAGGACTGCCTGTCATTCCGGGGCGGCCTGAAAGGCCGAGCCCGGAATCCATACGCCGCAGCACCGGGATTATGGATTCCGGGCTCGCGAGCTTCACCCGCGCCCCGGAATGACAGAGGGTTTTCGCAGTCAAGCTGAATGCCACTCATGCCCACCACGATCTACCGCTTCATCGTTCTCGGCCTCACCATCCTCGCGGTGGCGGTGCCGCTGTCGCTTGTCATTTATCAGGCCTTCCTGACCGCGCCGTTCTTCGACCCGTCGGCCAAGTTCAGCTTCGGCGCGTTCTCCTTCGTCTTCGCCGATGACGACTTCTGGCAGGCGTTCCGCACGACCATCATCGTCGCCGCCGGCATGGCAGCCATCGCGGTGCCGCTCGGCGCCCTGCTCGCCTTCGTGATGGTGCGCACCGACATTCCCGGCAAGCACATCCTCGAGCCGATGATCCTGATCCCGATCTTCGTTTCGGCCGTGGTGGTCGCCTTCGGCTATGTCGTCGCCATCGGCCCGGTCGGCATCTTCTCGACCCTGGCCAAGGACGTTCTCGGCTTCGTGCCGTGGAATCTGTACTCGATGACGTCGCTGGTCATCATCGCCGGCCTCACCCATGTGCCGCATGTCTATCTCTACAGCGCCGCGGCGCTGCGCGGCCTCGGCACCGACCTCGAGGAGGCCGCGCGCATTTCCGGCGCCAACCCGCTGCGCGTCGCCCTGCATGTGAGCCTGCCGATGATCATGCCGGCGATTTTGTTCGCCGGCGTGCTGGTGTTCTTCCTCGGCTTCGAACTGTTCGGCCTGCCGCTCGTGCTTGGCGATCCGCAGGACGTGCTGGTGCTGTCCACCTATCTCTACAAGCTCACCAACAAGCTCGGCGTGCCGTCCTACCAGTTGATGGCCGTGGTCGTGGTCGTCATCATCGCCATCACCGCACCGCTGGTGTTCATGCAGCGGCTGCTGCTGCGGCAGGCGCAGCGCTACGTCTCGGTGCGCGGCAAGGGCCAGAAATCGCAGCCGCTGCGCCTGCATGGCTGGCGCTGGATCGCCCTCGCCCTCGTCGTCGTATGGCTGGCCTTCACCGTCGCCGTGCCGTTGTCCGGCATCGCCCTGCGTTCGTTCGTCGTGACCTGGGGCGAAGGCGTGAAGCTGCTCGACGTTCTGACGCTCGATCACTACCGCGAACTGCTCGATTATCCGAACGTCATTCGCGGCATCGTCAATACGCTCGGCATCGGCGTCATCGGCGGCGCCGCCGCCGTGATCTGCTACGCCGCCATTGCCGTCGCCATTCATCGCTGGAACTCGGGCTGGACCCGCGTCGTCGACTACATCGTCATGGTGCCGCGCGCCATGCCCGGCCTCGTCGCCGGTCTGGCGCTGCTCTGGGTGTTCCTGTTCGTGCCGTTCCTGGCGCCGCTCAAATCGACGATGTTCTCGATTTGGTTGGCCTACAGCATCGTCTGGCTCGCTTACGGCATGCGGCTGATCTCCGGCACATTGCTGCAGGTCGGCCCCGAGCTTGAGGAAGCCGCGCGTGTCGCCGGCGCCTCCGACCTTCGCGCCAAGCGCGACGTCACGGTGCCGCTGATCAAATACGGCATGCTGGCGAGCTGGCTGCTGATCTTCCTCATCTTCGTGCGCGAATATTCGACCGGCATCTATCTGCTCGGCCCCGGCACCGAAGTGATCGGCTCGCTGCTGGTGTCCCTGTGGGGCACGGGCGCGGTCGATCTCGTCTCCGCTCTGTCCGTGGTCAATGTCGTCATGATCGGCGCCGGCCTTGCCGTCGCCATCCGTCTCGGAGTGCGCCTCCATGGCTGATCTCACCGTCAACGGCCTCAAGCTGCGGCTCGGCGACAACGAAATTCTCAAGGGCGTTTCGGTCAAGGTCGCGCCGGGCCAGGTGGTCGCGCTGCTCGGCCCGTCAGGCAGCGGCAAGACCACGTTGCTGCGCGCCATCGCCGGGCTCGAACAGCCCTTCGCCGGCAGCATCGGCATCGGCGACAACACCTTTTACGATGCCGCCCGCCGGGTCGACCTGCCGGCCGAGAAGCGCGGCCTCGGTCTCGTGTTCCAGTCATACGCGCTGTGGCCGCACCGCACCGTGTTCGACAATGTCGCCTATGGCCTCAAGCTACGCGGCGCCTCCGCGTCTGAGATCAAGACGCGCGTGGACAAGACGCTCTCGCAGATCGGCCTCGGCCATCTCGCCGAACGCTTTCCGCATCAGCTTTCCGGCGGTCAGCAGCAGCGCGTGGCGATTGCCCGCCCGCTGGTTTACGAGCCGCCGGTCATCCTGCTCGACGAGCCGCTGTCGAATCTCGACGCCAAGCTGCGCGAGGAAGCCCGCGCCTGGCTGCGCACCTTGATCGTGACGCTGGGTCTCTCCGCCATCCATGTGACGCATGACCAGGTCGAGGCCATGGCCATTGCCGACCGCGTCGTCCTGCTCGACGGCGGCACCGTGGCGCAGGAAGGCTCGCCGACCGAGCTTTACAACAGCCCGGCCAATCAGTTCGCCGCCGAATTCATGGGCAGCAACAACAAGATCGAAGGCACGCTGATCGAGAACGCCGGCGGCCGCGCCGTGCTCGACGTGTTCGGCACCCGCATTACCGGTCAGTCGCGCACCGCGGCTGCGCCGGGCGGCAAGGCGGCGGGCATCATCCGCATCGAGCGGCTGCGCTGCACCACCGCCGACGGGCCGAACCGGCTGAAAATGGAATTGAAAGCGCCGATGTATCTCGGCGAGCGCTGGGAGCTGGTGTTCGCCCGCGAGAACCTCACCGTGCGCGGCTATGCCGACGCGCCGCTGCCGCCGGGCGACCACTATGTGGAGTTCCCGCCCGAGGCGTTGTGGGTGTTTTGAAGTCGCCGTGGTACGAAGCCTCATGTTGAACTTCCACGGCGTCTTTCCCTATCTCGTCTCGCCCGTCGATGCCGAGGGCCACATCAAGACCGATGTGCTGGCGACCTTGTGCGACGACCTCATCAAGGCGGGCGTGCATGGCCTGACGCCGCTCGGCTCCACCGGCGAGTTCGCCTATCTCTCGCGCGAGCAGCGCGAAAGCGTGGTTCACACGACGATCGAAGCCGCGGGCAAACGCGTGCCGGTGATCGCCGGTGTTGCCTCGACCTCCACCGCCGACGCGGTCGATCAGGCGCGGCGCTATCAGGCGCTCGGCGCCGACGGCATTCTGGCGATCTGCGAAGCCTATTTCCCGCTCAAGGATGCGCAGATCGAGAGCTACTTCCGCGCCATCGCCAACGCCGTCGATATTCCGGTGGTGATGTACACCAACCCGAATTTCCAGCGCAGCGATCTCACCCTCGACGTCATCGCCCGGCTGGCGACGCATCCGCGCATCGTCGCCATCAAGGATGCCTCCACCAATACCGGGCGGCTGCTGTCGATCATGAACCGCACGCCGGACATCGACGTGTTCTCCGCCTCGGCGCATATACCGGCGGCGGTGATGATGATCGGCGGCGTCGGCTGGATGGCCGGGCCCGCCTGCGTCGTTCCGAAGCAGAGCGTCCGGCTTTACGATCTGTGCAAGGCCAAGAAGTGGGACGAGGCCATGGCGCTGCAGCGCGAACTGTGGCGCATCAACGAGGCCTTCGCGCGCTTCAATCTCGCCGCCTGCATCAAGGCCGGGCTGCAGTTCCAGGGCTACGACGTCGGCGATCCCGTTCCGCCACAAACGCCGCTCTCCGCGGAGGATCGCAAGGTGGTGGAAGACATTCTGGCGGCGCTGCCTTAAAGCCGCCGCGGCCGGTACCGCATCTTCCAACCGATTCTTAACGATCCCTTGCTATGGCGGAGCATGGCCCCGCCGCCCTCCTCCGGCTCCGATTCCGCCGCCGCCACGCTGCCGCCGAGCGGCGCGATCGCGCGCCTGCGCGCCATGCTAGCCGACAAAAGCGACTCGCGGCTGGCGCAGCTCATGGCCGGCAAGGTGTTCCTGGTCCGCGTCGCCAATGCGCTCTTGATGCTGCTCAGCCAGGTGCTGCTGGCGCGCTGGATGGGCACGCACGAATTCGGCATCTTCATCTATGTCTGGACCTGGGTGCTGATGATCGGCGCGCTGTCCGACATGGGCCTGTCGTCGGCGGCCAAGCGCTTCATCCCCGAATACACCGAGTACAAGGCGCTCGATAAACTGCGCGGCTTCATCAGCGGCAGTTGCTGGCTGTCCTTCGCCATCGCCACCGCCATCGCCGCCATCGGCGCGCTCGGCGTGTTCCTGCTCGGCGACCTGCTCGATCACTACCTGATCATCCCGCTCTATCTCGCCTGCGTCATGATCCCGGTCTATGGCCTCGTGCAGGTCGCCTCCGGCATCGCGCAGGCCTATGACTGGGCGGGGCTGGCCTACTGGCCGTTCTACATCATCCGCACCACGCTCGTGATCGTGCTGATGGGCATCGCCTGGATCGCCGGCCTGCCGACCGACGCGCATACCGCGCTCTACATTTCGATCCTGTCGATCTACGGCATCACCATCGGCCAGCTCTGGGTGCTGAACCGCCGGCTCAAGACCAAGGTCGCGCCCGGCCCCAAGCAGTATGAAGTAAAGGTCTGGCTCGGCACCGCGCTGCCGATCTTCGTGGTCGAAGGCTTCTACCTGCTGCTGACTTACGTGGACATCCTGGCGCTGCAGCACTTCGGCACGCCGGACGATGTCGCCACCTATTATGCCGGCGCGCGGCTGCTCTCCATCGTCGCCTTCGTCTACTTCGCCATCTCCGGCGCGGTGACGCACCGCTTCACCGAGTACCATGTCAGCGGCGACAAGGAGCGGCTCGCGACCTTCTTCGCCGAAACCATCCGCTGGACCTTCTGGCCGTCGCTGGCCATGTGCGTCGGCATTCTCGCCTTCGGCAAGCCGCTGCTCTATCTGTTCGGCCCGGAATACGAAGCGGCTTATCCGGTGATGTTCATTCTCGCCATCGGCCTGATGGCCCGCGCCACGGTCGGCCCGGCCGAGCGCCTTCTGAGCATGCTCGGCGAGCGCAAGCCCTGCGCGCTGATCTACGCCGCGGCCTTCATCGTCAATCTGGTGCTGTGCATCGTGCTGATCCCGCGCTTCGGCATCGAAGGCGCCGGCGCCTCGACCTCGGCGGCGCTGATCTTCGAATCGATCATGCTGTTCATCGTGGCGCGCCGCCGCCTCGGCCTGCACGTCCTGATGTGGGGCGGGAAGAGATAGCGCTGTCATTCCGGGGCACCACGAAGTGGCGAACCCGGAATCCATAACCCCGGTCAGCGAATATGGATTCCGGCTCGCTCGCTTTGCTCGCGCCCCGGAATGACGGGGCTAGCCCCGTTCGCGCAGCATCCGTCTGATCACCTTGCCCGTCGTCGTCATCGGCATGTCGTCGATGAAGGCCACCTCGCGCGGATATTCGTGGCCGGACAGGCGCGTCTTCACATAAGTCTGGATTTCGGCGGCCAGCGAGTCGGACGGGGCATGACCGGGCTTAAGCACGATGAAAGCCTTGACGATTTCGGTGCGGATCGGATCGGGCTTGCCGATCGCGGCGGCCAGCGCGACCGCCGGATGCGAAATCAAACAATCCTCGATCTCGCCCGGGCCGATACGGAAGCCCGATGACGTGATGACATCGTCGTCGCGGCCGACGAAGGTGACGTAACCCTCCTCGTCCATGATGCCCTGGTCGCCGGTCGTCATCCAGTCGCCGATGAACTTGTCGCGCGTCGCCTCAGGCCGGCCCCAGTATTCGAGGAACATCACCGGATCGGGCCGCTGCACCGCGATCTGTCCCACCTCGCCTGTCAACACGCGACCGTCCGGGCCGATCACCGCAACGGTGTGGCCCGGCACCGCCTTGCCGATGGCGCCGACCTTCAGCGCGCCGAGCTGCGCGCAGGAGCCGAGCACCAGATTGCATTCGGTCTGGCCGTAGAATTCGTTGATGGTCAGGCCGAAGGCGGAGCGGCCCCATTCCAGTGCCTCGAGCCCGAGCGATTCACCGCCCGAGCCCATGGCGCGCAGCTTGAGATCGTAGCGCCCGGCCGGCGACGGCACAGCGCGCATCATGCGCAGCGCGGTCGGCGGAATGAACGCCAGGCGCACGCCGACATTCTGCATCAGCGCGAAGGCTTCGTCCGGATCGAACTTGTCGAGCTTGCGCGCGACCACCGGAACGCCGTGATGCAAACTCGGCAGCAGCACGTCGAGCAGGCCGCCGGCCCAGGCCCAATCGGCCGGCGTCCAGATCAGGTCGCCCGGCTGACCGAAAGGATAATAGGGCAACTCCGCGCCGGGCAGATGACCGAGCACGACGCGGTGGCCGTGCAGCGCGCCTTTCGGCTGGCCGGTGGTGCCGGAGGTGTACATGATCAGCGCCGGATCGTCGGGCACCGTCACCTCCGGCGTGAACGACGACGACGCGCGCGCCAGTTCGCCGTGAAAGTCGCCGACGCCGTCGGCGGCGCCGTCGATCGACAGCACGCAAGCGACATCCGGCGTTTCATGGCGAATACCGGCCAGCCGCGCCACGCCGGCGGCATTGGTGATCAGCGCTTTGGATCCGGAGTTTTGCAGCCGATAGGACAGCGCTTCCGGTCCGAACAGCACCGCGATCGGCAGCACCACCGCCCCTAGCTTGTAGATGGCGATGTGACAGGCCGCGACTTCCGGCGCCTGCGGCAGATACACCGCGACCCGGTCGCCGCGCTTGACGCCTCTCGCCCTGAGCGCATTGGCGAGCTTGTTCGAGGTCTCGCGCAGCCAGCCGAACGACATGCGATCTTCGCGGCCGTCGGCATGAACGTGGAGAATGGCGAGCCTGTCCGGGTCCGTTTCGGCCCAGCGGTCGCAGCACGACGCGCCAATGTTATAGCGCGCCGGCATGTCCCAGCGGAAACGGCGGGTCAGTTCGTCGAAATCGGAAGCGTCCGGCAGCATGCGGGCGGCAGGCTAGTCGCCGCCTGTCGCGACGTAAAGCGTTGCCTCGATCCGCCTCTTCCTGAGGAGCGGCCGCAGGCCGCGTCTCGAAGGAGAGGCGGCCTCGCTGCGCTCGGGCTCCTCAGGATGAGGCCGGTCGAAGCCCTATCGCTTGTCGTCCGGCTGGGCGATGATCATCGCCCAGTACACCTTGTACTTCGACTTCGGCGTATAGACCGCGGCGATGCCGAGCCGGGTCGCGCCCTTGAGAAGCATGTTGGCGCGGTGCGACGGCGAATCGCGCCAGCCGGAAAACGCCTCCGCCAGGGTGTGATAGCCGGCGCTGATGTTCTCCGCGGCGGACTTGGCGTCGTAGCCTGCCGCCTTGAGGCGGGCATTGAACGGCTTGCCGACCGCATGGTCCAGCTTGTCGCGCTGCGCCATCAGTTCGGCCTGGGCCTGCGCCATCCGGGTCAGTTCCGGGTCGATCGTCACCGCCGGCAGGCCGTTATTGGCGCGATATCCCGAAATCATCGAAGCCGCGGCCGCCTCATCGAGCCTCGCGCCCGGCTGCGTCATGCTGCGATAGAAACTCGGTTCCTCTTTAGGAACGTAATTGTCGCCGGCACACCCGGACAGCGCCAGTAAAGCAAGAACAGGCGCGCACAGACGGGCAGCGAACATTGACGTCTCCGGAACGGATCGGATGAAAGGGCAAGCTGGCTGGCGACCATGGCCGAACGGTGGTGAACAACCGGTGTCCTGTACATTCTGTTCGGCCCGGCACGCCGCGGCCTGCCGGCCCGGCCGTTTAACCATCGGTTAACCAACTAACCCGCCCGGTTAACACCAAAAAAACCGCCCTGCTTTACCGTGGCGGGATCATCGCCGGAACCGACAGCATGGCCATTGCCGCCACTGCGCAGACATTCACGCGGCTTGCCGTTGTCCTCGGCACGTCCGCTGTCGCGGCCGTCGCAGTCGGCTATTTCGTGCTCGATCCGATTCTCGGGATGTCCGACGCGGTCGTCGTGACCACGGCCGGCGCGGCCCTCGCGATGGCGCTCGCGCTGGCCGGCCTCTCCGCCCGGTTGCGCGCACAGAACCGGAAAATGGCCATCGCCTTGCGCGGCATGTTGCTGGGACTCTGCGTCTTCGACGGCCGCGAGCGCCTTGTCTATTGCAACAAGCGTTACGCCGAGCTCTACCGCTTGCCCGAGCGGCTTTGCCGCCCCGGTACGACGCTGAGCGACATCCTGGCTTTTCGCGCGACCAACGGATCGTTCATGCACGATCCATCCGAGTTCCGTCGCCAGCTCATCGAAGACATGCGTCAGCTCAAGACGACGCAAGCCGAAGTGCGCGCGCCGAATGGCCGGCTTTTGCAGATCAGCAACCAGGGGCTTCCGGGCGGCGGCTGGGTCGGCAGCCACGAGGATGTCACCGAGCGGCGCGAAGCCGCGCTCGAGCGCGAGAGCCTGCAGGTCGAAGCGCGCCGCCGCGCCGATGTCGAGACCGCGATCGCCGCGTTTCGCTCGCGTATCGACGAGCAGCTCCGCGCCGCCGGCGAAGGCGCGCGCACCATGCGCGACACCGCGACAATCCTGTTCGCCAATTCCGGCCGCACGTCGAACGGCGCGGACGCCGCCGTGTCGGCGTCGAACGAGGCTTCGGCCAATGTCGAAACGGCGGCCATCGCGTCGGACGAACTGGCGACATCGATCGTCGAGATCGCGCGGCAGCTCAGCGTCACCACCGACATCGTGCGCGGCGCGGTCGAAGAAACCCGCGGCGCGTCCTCGCAGATCGGCGGCCTCGCCGAGGCCGCGCAAAAGATCGGCGAAGTGATCAAGTTGATCCGCGCCATTGCCGGGCAGACCAACCTCCTGGCGCTCAATGCCACCATCGAGGCGGCGCGCGCCGGCGAAGCCGGCAAGGGCTTCGCCGTGGTGGCGGCGGAGGTCAAATCGCTGGCGGTACAGACCGCGCGGGCCACCGAAGACATCGCGACCCTGATCGGATCGGTGCAGAAGGCGACCGCGAGCGCAGTCGGCGCGATCGGCCGCATCGATTCCCGCATGCAGGAGATCGACAGTTGCACGACGATCGTCGCGGCGGCGGTCGAAGAGCAGAGCGCGGCGACGTCGGAGATTTCGCAGAACGTCGCGGGTGCGGCGAACGGGGCAAAGTCGGTGGGCACGACGCTCGACGACGTGGTCGGCGCCGCCAGCATGACCTCAGAGGCCGCCGAGAGCGTGCTGGATGCCGCGCAGGCCGTGGAAACGGCGGCGAGCGAATTGCACGACGAGGTCGCCGGCTTTCTGCGCCGCGTCGCAGCCTGACGGGACCTGACCGGGCATAAAAAAGGCCGGGCAATTGCCCGGCCTTTGCTTTGACTGCTTGGCGCTCAGCGCGCCGGCGCCATCGGGCGCGGCGCCGGCGGCAGGCCACCAGGAGCCGGCGCGGGCGCCGCGGCGCCGGTCGAGACCGGCGTCGCACCGGCCGCATTGGCGACCGTGGCCGGCGGATTGCCGGGCCAGACCACCACGCGCGTGCCGACCTGAACGCGGCTGAAAAGATCCTCGACGTCTTCGTTGAGCATGCCGACGCAACCCGACGACACGGTCTGGCCGATGGTCGAAGGCTGATTGGTGCCGTGAATGCGGTACAGCGTGCTGCCGAGATACATCGCGCGGGCGCCCATCGGGTTGCCGTTGCCGCCGGCCATGAAGCGCGGCAGGTAAGGCTGGCGCTCGATCATTTCGGCGGGCGGATGCCAATCCGGCCATTCCCTCATGCGCGAAATGCGCTCGGTGCCCGACCAGGTGAAGCCTTCGCGGCCGACGCGCACGCCGTAGCGCAGCGCCTTGCCGCCGCCGAGGACGAGATAGAGATAGGTGTTCGGCGTATCGACAATGATGGTGCCAGCCGGTTCCTTGGTCTGGAAGTCGACAAGCTGCCGCTTCAGGTGCGGCGGAAGTTCCTTGGGCTGGCCCTGCTCCGGCTGATCTTCCGGCGGCAGCGTCATCACCGTGTTCGACGGCAGAGGCGCCGGCGCAGCGGACGGGGCGGCGCCGATAGCTCCCGGCGGCCGCGCGACGTTCGGCGCCACCGCGGATTGGGCCGGCGGCTGCTCGTTGCCGAACTGATGGCCGGTCGGCCCCTGGGGCAGCGCCATAGGCTGGCCCGCGCCGGACTGGTTGTAGCTGGGGGGGGCATAATTGGGCTGGCCGTTATTCGCCGGCCCGATGGCCGGCGGAATGGCGCCATTCTGCTGCGACAGGCCGGGGGGCGGCAGGCTTTCCGAGTCGATGCGCCCCTGGCTCATCTGCGACGGCTGGATCTGGGCCTGCTGGATGTCTTCATCCTGCTCCCGATCGCCGAACAGGTTCAGCAGCCCCGGAAACCGGCCGTTCTGGGCGTTGGACGCGTTTTGGGCCTGAGCCGCCGGAACGGCCAGAATGAGGGCTACCGGCAGAGACAGCAGCAAAGAGCCGAGAGGACGCTTCATCAATCACCTTCGGAAAGTCGCCAGAAAGTTTCGTCAAACGGGCGGCCGCTCCGGCCGCCCGCGCGCGCCCTGATTGCCTCGCGATCAAGGCACATTCAAGACCGGATTGCCCAGTTCTCGCTAACGTGATTCAGGCGAGAAATCCGTTACTTGATTGTCATCCTGTCATGCGGCGCGGCGGATTGACAGGCCCGGCCGCATTTCGTCCATTTCCGCGCACCGCCCGACCGGACGCCCGAACGCGCCTGTCCGGGCGTCAGGATATGCCGGAGAACAAGGAACTCGGGATGAATGTGGCCATCGTCGGCGGCGGGATCTGCGGATTGTCGCTCGCGCTGCATCTCAACAGGCAGGGCATCAAGTCCCGCGTTTACGAGCGCGTCGCGGAGATCAAGCCGCTCGGCGTCGGCATCACCCTGCTGCCGCACGCCATGCGCGAATTCACCGCACTCGGCATCGGCGAGGAGTTGCTGAAGGCGGGCATCGAGAATCGCGAAAGCCATTTCTACAACCGCTTCGGCCAGCTCATCTATCGCGAGGATCGCGGCAAGTTCGCCGGCTATCGGTACCCCGAAGTCGGCATCCACCGCGGCAAATTGCACCTGATCCTGTACGGCGCGGTCGTGCGGGCGCTGGGGCCGGAGACAGTCGTCACCGATCATGAGTGCGTCGGCGTCGATCAGGACGACGCGGGCGCGACGGTCCGCTTCAAGGGCCGCGACCCGGTGCGCGCCGACATCGTCGTCGCCTGCGACGGCATCAATTCGGCGATCCGCAAGCAATTCTATCCGGACGACAAGGTCGTCTTCACCGGCATCAACACCTGGCGCGGCGTCACCCGCCGCAAGCCGATCTTGGACGGCCGCACCTATATGCGTGTCGGCTCCATCAACACCGGCAAGATGGTGATCTACCCGATCGTCGATGACATCGACGGCAACGGCAATCAGCTCATCAACTGGATGGCCGAGATCAAGCGCGAGGACAGGCTCGGCCAGAACGACTGGAACCGGCCGGGTAATCTCGACGACTTCGTCCCGATCTATGAGAGCTGGCGCTTCGACTGGCTCGACGTCGCACAAATGATCAAGGATGCCGACCAGATCCTCGAATATCCCATGGTCGACAAGGACCCCATCCAGAACTGGACATTCGGCCGGGTCACGCTGGCCGGCGACGCCGCGCATCCGATGTATCCGCGCGGCTCCAATGGCGGGGCACAAGCGGCCATCGACGCCCGGACGCTCGCCGATTGCCTCGCCAGCACCGGGAACACGCCGAACGCCCTGAAGGCCTACGAGGCCGCCCGCGCCGAGCCGGCCGCCAATGTCGTGCGCACCAACCGGGCGCAGCCGCCGGACTTCATCAACATCAAGGTGGAAGAGCTGGTCGGCGATCGCCCCTTCACGAACCTGAATGACTACATCACCCAGGACGAACTGCGCGCCCTCTCGGACGGCTACAAGAAGGTCGCGGGGTTCGGGCTGGCCGATGTGGGGAAGTAGTCGCGCCCGGGTCGCCCGCCGGGCATAAAGAGTTGGTAAATACCGCCATAGCGCCGTAACCTTGTTCAAATTATCGTCAATTCAAAGGCTTAGGCGCCGCTTCGGCAAAGCTTTGTTACATTTACGGACTGGTCGCAGCACAGGTTCTGGTCGATTCATGCGTTTAACGAATAGACCCAACCTCCTGCCGATGTGGTTCGCGCGATGGCACTTGCCGGCTTCCGATGGACGATAGCGACGAAGCCAGCGACCTTGCTCTTATGGAGCGCGTCGCCAAGGGCGACGAAGCGGCCTACCGGCTGCTGTCGCGCCGCCATGTCCCCGCGATGCTCGGGCTCGCCCGGCGCGTCCTCGGCAATGCCGCGGACGCCGAAGACGTTGTCCAGGAGGCCATGCTGCGCGTCTGGACCCACGCGCCGCGCTGGCAGCCGCTGGCCGCTTTCCGCACCTGGCTTACGCGGATCGTGGTCAATCTCTGCCTCGACCGCAAAAGGAAGGCCCCCTGGGTCGACCTCGACGCGGCCGGCGAACTGGCCGACCCGGCGCCCAACGCCGGCGAGGAAGCGGAACGGAGCGAACGCGACCGACAGGTTGACCAGGCCATCGGTCAATTGCCGGATCGCCAGCGGACCGCAATCGTGCTCACCTATGGTGACGGCATGACCAATGCAGAGGTTGCGGAAGTGATGGGAACGACCGTTTCGGCGGTCGAGACTTTGTTGGTGCGCGGCAAGCAGGCTTTGCGGCGCACGCTCGGCGACGATGCCGGCGATGATGAGTGAGGTTAAGTGATGGCGAACGATCGCAACCCTGAGCGTTCCCGGAGCGCCCGCAAGCGCGAGCCGCTCGACGACATGCTCAAGCGCGTCGCCGCGCCGCGCCCGGTCGACGACGCCGCGGTCGCCCGCGTGATGAAGCGCATCCAGCCGCCACTGCCGCGGCAGCAGGTGCCGCTGTGGCGGTTGCCGGCCGTTTTGCTCAACTGGGACTTCGCGCCGGCCTGGCCGCGCATGGCGGCGCTCGCCTGCAGCGCCGTTCTCGGCTTCTATGTCGGCATTGTCGGGTTTGACCGGCCGTTGGACCAGCTCGATCAGTCAGTACTGGTCAGCAGTGCCGATTCCGGCTTCTTCGTGTTCGATCCCGAACCGCTGTCCGGAGCGCGGCCATGACGGCGACACACTATGTCGCGGCGGCGTCGCGGCCGGGAACACGCTGGCTGCTGCTCGGCTCGCTGGCGCTCAATCTGTTTTTTATCGGCATCGCCATCGCCATCGCGGTGCGGCCGGCGCCGCAGGCACGGAACTGGGACCGGGATGTCTTCGTTCGCACCGAGCGGCTGGCCGAAAGACTGCCTAAAGAAGACGCCGCGCTGCTGATCGCGCAGATGAACGCCAACCGCGACGCCATCGAGAGCACGCAGAAGCAGTATCGCGCCGCGCAGGAGGCGATCCGCGAGATCATCCGCGAGGAACCGTTCGACCCGGGCGCCCTGCGCGCGGCGATGGGCGAGACGCGCGCCGCGCGGCAGGCCTTCGACAGCGCGGTGCAGAACGCCTTTGCGACCGCGACCACGCAGATGTCCCAGCCCGGCCGCGTCGCGCTGGCCGACTGGCGCACGCGGCGCGGCGCGAATGACAAGAATCGCTGACGCGCCCCACGCGCGCCGGTGCCCGGGCGACTTTTTTGAAAGCATTCATGTATGCGTTGCGCTGATCGTACGGGGCTGCGTTTTGGACTGGAGACGGCCAGAGGGCCGTTCGGCAAAATGCTCGCAGGCACGTGCCTCATGCTCGGCCTCGGCGGCTGTCTGCTCAGCGACAAGCCCGAGCCGGGGCTCGATATTCCGGCGCGTTACGGCGCCTCCTCCGCCAACCCCAGAATCGCCGAGGCGGCGTTGCCGAAGCTCGACTGGTGGCGCGGCTTCCGCTCCGGCGAACTGACGACCATCATCGAGACGGCGCGCGAGGCCAATCTCGACATCGCCGCCGCGATTGCCCGCATCGTGCAGGCCGACGCGCAATCACGCATCGTCGGCGCCGCGCTGCTGCCGGTGGTCAATCTCAATGGCGGCGCTTCACGCAGCCAGGCCTCGAAGACGACCGGTCTCGGCAACGGCCAGCCTTTCGTCGACAGCACCGGCTTCCGGGTTTCCAACTCGCTGAGCGCAACCTTGTCGGCGAGCTACGAAATCGACTTCTGGGGCAAGAACCGCGCAACCTTGCGCGCCCTCGAGCAGACCGCCGTCGCCAGCCGGTTCGACAGCGAGGTCGTGACACTCTCCACCGTCGCCACCGCGGCGAATTCCTACTTCCAGGTACTGGCGGCGCAGGACCGGCTTCGCGCGGCGCGCAACAATCTGGCCGCCGCCGAGCGTGTCCTTGGGCTGATCCGGCAGCGTCTCAATGCCGGTACGGCGTCCGAGCTCGAAGTGTCGCAGCAGGAAAGCCTGGTGGCAACGCAGCGCGCCGCCATTCCGCCGCTGGAGCAGACCGTCGCCCAGTTCCGCAACGCGCTCGCGGTGCTGATGGCGCGCCCGCCGCAGCTCGCCAGCATTCGCGGCGGCTCGCTCAATTCGATCAACGTGCCGCGCGTGACGCCCGGCCTGCCGTCCGAGCTTCTGGCGCAGCGCCCCGACATTCGCGAAGCGGAAGCCTTGCTCGCCGCCGCCAACGCCAATGTCGAGAACGCGCGGGCCCAGCTTCTGCCGAGCATCGTGCTGACCGGAGACGGCGGCTATCAAAGCTCCGTCTTCAAGCTGCTCATGCGGCCGGAATCGGTGGTTTTCAGCGCCGCCGCCGGCCTCACGCAGCCGATCTTCGAAGGCGGCCGCCTCGCCGGCAATGTCGATCTGCAGAAAGGCCGTCAGGACGAACTGCTGCAGAATTATCGGCGCGCGGTGATCGCCAGCTTCTCCGATGTGGAGACCTCGCTCAGCGCCATCCGCACCACGACGCAGCGCGAGCAACTGCAGC
This sequence comes from Pseudolabrys sp., assembly GCA_017849615.1. Taxonomy (GTDB): domain Bacteria; phylum Pseudomonadota; class Alphaproteobacteria; order Rhizobiales; family Xanthobacteraceae; genus Pseudolabrys. Next base: position 183,560 of record JAFIGS010000014.1, read on the forward strand.
GCGCCGTGGTGAGCGCCTCGCAGCGCGCTTTCGATATCTCCGAGCAGCGTCTGCGCGAAGGCACGATCGATCTCATCACGGTGCTGCAGACGCAGCAGTCGCTATTCACCGCGCAGGATGCGCTGATCCAGGCGCGGCTGGCTCGTTTGCAGGCGGTCGTCAGTCTCTATCAGGCGCTCGGCGGCGGCTGGGCGCCGAAACCGCAATTGGCAGAAGCGCCCGATGCACGGTGAACTCCCCAAATCCGATACCACGGTTGCTCCCGCGACCGCGCCGGCGCGGAAGAAGCGCAATCGCTGGCTGATCTATCTCGTCGTATTCGTCGCGGTCGGCGGCGCGCTCTATTACGTTTTCGGCCAGAAAGCCGAACAGCAGCAGCGGCGCGGCCGCTTCTTCGCCGGCGACGGCCCGGTTCCGGTGCTGGCCGCCAATGCGCAGCTCGCCGACGTGCCGGTCTATCTCGACGGCGTCGGCACCACGCGCGCGCTCAACACCGTGACCGTGCGTTCGCAGGTCGACGGCAAGCTGCTAAGCGTCAATTTCAAGGAAGGCCAGGACGTCAAGCGCGGCGACGTGCTGGCGCGGATCGATCCGACGACGTTCCAGGCCACGCTCGATCAAGCCGTCGCCAAGAAGGCGATGGACGAGGCGCTGCTGGCCAACGCCCAGAACGATCTCAACCGCTACGAACAGCTCGCGGCGACCAACGCCATCAACAAGCAGCAGGCCGATACGCAGCGCTCGCTGGTCGCGCAATACACCGCGCAGGTAAAATCCGACCAGGCGGCCATCGAAAGCGCGCAGGCCACGCTCGGATACGCGACGATCCGCGCGCCGCTGGACGGCCGCACCGGCCTGCGTCAGGTCGACGAAGGCAATATCGTGCGCGCGTCGGACACCTCCGGCATCGTCGTCATCACCCAGCTTCAGCCGATCTCGGTGCAGTTCAACCTGCCGCAGCAATATCTCGGCGACGTCAACGCCGCTTTCGCGCAGCGGCCGCTGCAGGTCGACGCGCAGCGCTCCGACACCGACGCCGTGCTCGATCGGGGCAAGCTGACCGTGGTGGACAACCAGGTCGACCCGACGACGGGCACCGTGAAGCTCCGCGCCGAATTCCCGAACGACAAGCTGCAGCTCTGGCCCGGCCAGTTCGCCAACATCCGGCTGCTCATCAACACGTTGCAGCAGGTCGTCACCATTCCGACCGGCGCCGTGCAGCGCGGGCCGAACGGCACTTTCGTTTATGTCATCAAGGATGGCGTGGCGAGCATGCGGCCGATCGTGGTTCAGCGTCAGGACGAGCAGCGCACCGTGGTGAAAAGCGGCGTGGCGGCGCCCGAGCAGGTCGTCACCACCGGCTTCGCGCGCCTGACCGACGGCGCCAAGGTTACGGTCAGCAGCGGCGACACGACGCCGGCAGCGGCGACCGACGCGCCACGGCGCGGACAACGACAGAATGGGGCACCGGGGGCGAGCGGACAGCAGAGACAGAACCGGGGTCAGTGAGTTGTCACCGCCATTCGCCACGCACGCGCTTCACCTCTCCCCTTGGGGGAGAGGTCGACGCACGAAGTGCGTCGGGAGAGGGGTCAAAAGTTTTCGGCTTAAGTTACCCCTCTCCCCAACCCTCTCCCCCATAGCTCGCCGGACGGCGAGCGTCCGCTCGCCTATGGGGAGAGGGGGCGCACCGAATTTGCGGCGCTGATGAGCAAGATGGCTGACATAACAGAATGAGCGTCTCCTCGCCCTTCATCCATCGGCCCATCGCCACCTCGCTGCTCGGCATCGCGGTGATGCTCGGCGGCGCGCTTGGCTACTGGTGGCTGCCGGTGTCGGCGCTGCCGCAGGTCGATTTCCCGACCGTGCAGGTGACGACGCAACTGCCGGGCGCCAATCCGGACACCGTGTCTGCGCTGATCACCGCGCCGCTCGAACGCAGCTTCGGCCAGATCCAGGCGCTGCAGACGATGACCTCGTCGAGTTCCTTCGGCATCAGCCAGGTCACGCTGCAGTTCGACCTCAGCCGCGACATCGACTCGGCCGCGCAGGACGTGCAGTCGGCGATCAACGCCGCCGGCTCGACGCTGCCGCGCAACCTGCCCTATCCGCCGGTCTATTCGAAGGTGAACCCGGCCGACACGCCGATCATCACGCTGGCGATCACGTCCGACAATATCGCGCTGCGCGAACTTTCGGACATGGCCAACACCATCATGGCGCCGCGGCTGTCGGAGGTGACCGGCGTCGGCCGCGTCTCGGTGCAGGGCGGCATCAAGCCGGCGGTGCGCATCCAGGCCGATCTGTCGCGGCTCGCCGCCTACGGCATCGCGCTCGAGGACCTGCGCACCGCCATCGTCGGCGCCAATGTGTCCGGCGCCAAGGGCGCGCTCGACGGCGCGCAACAATCCTACACCATTGCCGCCAACGACCAGCTCGCGACCGCCAACGCCTATCGCAGCATTACCGTGGCCTACCGGAACAGCGCGCCGGTGCTGCTGTCCGATGTCGCCGACGTCGTCGACGGGCTGGAGAACAACCAGGTCGGCGCGACCTATCAGGGCAAGCCGGCCATCGTCATCGACATCCAGCGCCAGCCCGGCGCCAATGTGATCGAGACGGTGCAGCGGCTGCGCTCCGAACTGCCGCGCCTGCAACGCACCTTGCCGGCCGGCGCCAAACTTACGGTCGTCACCGACCGCACCGACACCATCCGCGCCTCGATCCACGACGTGCAGTTCACGCTGGTGCTGGCGATCGGCCTCATCGTGCTGGTGGTGCTGGTGTTCCTGCGCACCATCCGCGCCACCATCATCGCCGGCGTGGCGCTGCCTTTGTCGCTGATCGCCACCTTCGGCATCATGTATTTCGCCGGTTTCTCGCTCGACAATTTGTCGCTGATGGCCCTGACCATCGGCACCGGCTTCGTGGTCGACGACGCCATCGTCATGATCGAGAACATCGTCCGCCACATCGAGGAGGGCGACCACCCGCTGGCGGCGGCGCTCAAAGGCGCCAAGGAGATCGGCTTCACCATCATCTCGCTGACGCTGTCGCTGATCGCGGTGTTCATCCCGCTGCTGTTCATGACCGGCCTGGTGGGCCGCATGTTCCGCGAATTCGCGCTGACGCTGACCATCGCCGTGGTGGCCTCCGCGATCGTGTCGCTGACCCTGACGCCGATGATGTGCGCCAAGCTGCTACGCCGCGAGGACGAAACCGAAGGAAAGCCGGGCCTCGGCCGCCGGATGTCGCAGCGCTTCGAGGAATGGACCGACCGCACCATCGAGGCCTACCGCGTCAGCCTCGAATGGGTTTTGCAGCGCCAGCGCGCCACCTTGATCGCGACCTTCGCGACCCTGGCCATCACGGTGGCGCTCTATGTGCTGATGCCCAAGGGTTTCCTGCCGATCCAGGACACCGGCCAGATCACCGCCGTCACCGAAGCCGGCACCGACGTCTCCTTCGCCGAGATGCAGCGCCGCCAGGCCGAGATCGAAGCCATCATGCGCGCCGATCCGGACGTCGCCAGCGTCGTCTCGGTCATCGGCGTGTCGCCCCTCAACGCCACGCCCAATGCCGGCCGCATCGCCATCACCCTCAAACCGCGCAGCGAGCGCAAAAATCTGGTCGGCCCCATCGTGGACCGGCTGAAGGAAAAGGTCGCCGGCATCCCCGGCATGCACGTCTATTTCCAGGCGACGCAGGACATCCAGATTTCGACCCGGCCCAGCCGCGCCCAGTATCAGTACACCCTGACCGGGAGCGACGCCGACGAGGTCGTGGCCTGGGCGAACAAACTGACGCAGCGGCTGCGCGGCGATCCGGTTATGCGCGAGGTCGCTTCCGAGGCGCAGGAGGGCGGCCCGCGCATCATGGTCAATGTCGACCGCGAGAAGGCCGGCCGTCTCGGCGTCTCGATGCAGAGCGTCACCGACACGCTGTACAGCGCCTTCGGGCAGCGGCAGATCTCGACCATTTACGGCCAGGCCAACCAGTACCGTGTCGTCCTCGAGGCGCAGCCGCGCTACCAGCAGGACCCCACGGCGCTGTCGAAGATCTATGTCACCGGCGCCACGACCTCGACCGGCGCCGCCGCCACCGCCGGCAACACCGCCACCGGCACGACCAATACGAACACGTCAGCGACACCAAATTCCGTCACCGGCTCGAACCAGGTGCCGCTCGCCGCCTTCGCGCGCTTCGAATACACCGCGGCGCCGCTCGCCATCGCGCATCAGGAGCAGTTCCCCTCGGTGACCATCAGCTTCGACCTGGCGCCGGGCTATGCCTTGTCGGACGCAGTGAAGGTGGTCACCGCCGCCGAGCGCGAGCTCGGCGTGCCGAACACGGTGACCGGCAGCTATTCCGGCGATGCCGCCGAATTCGCCAAGTCGCTGGAAGGCGAGCCTTATCTCATCCTCGCCGCGGTGATCGCGATCTATATCGTGCTCGGCGTATTGTATGAGAGCTTCATCCACCCGCTGACGATCCTGTCGACGCTGCCATCGGCCGGCGTCGGCGCGCTGCTGGCGCTGATGCTGACCGGCTACGATCTCTCGGTGATCGCGCTGATCGGCATCGTGCTCCTGATGGGCATCGTCAAGAAGAACGCCATTCTGATGATCGACTTCGCGCTCGACGCCGAGCGCGAGCAGGGCATGAGCCCGCGCGAGTCGATCGTGCAGGCTGCATTGCTGCGCTTCCGCCCGATCATGATGACGACGCTCGCGGCCCTGTTCGGCGCGCTGCGGCTGGCGCTGGAGTCGGGCACCGGCTCGGAGCTGCGCAACCCGCTCGGCATCACCATCGTCGGCGGCCTCATCCTGAGCCAGTTGCTGACTTTGTACACCACGCCGGTGATCTATCTGTACATGGAGCGCCTGCGCCTGTGGGTATCGCCGCCGCGGCCGCGCCGCGCGCCTGCCGTCGAACCGGCGGAGTAGCGCCATGGGGGAGCCGCGATGAACTTCTCCTGGCCCTTCATCCGGCGGCCGATCGGCACGACCCTGCTGGCGATCGGCCTGTTCCTGACCGGCGCCATCGCCTACGGTTTCCTGCCGGTCGCGAGCCTGCCCAGCGTCGAGTTTCCGACCGTGAGCGTCACGGCATCGCGGCCTGGCGCCGATCCCAGCGTCATGGCCGCGACCATCGCCGCGCCGCTGGAGCGGCGGCTGGGCGAGATCGCCGGCGTTACCGAAATGACCTCGCGCAGTTCGCAAGGCTCGACCCGCATCACCGTGCAGTTCGACCTGTCGCGAAACGCCGACGGCGCCGCGCGCGACGTGCAGGCCGCCATCAACGCGGCCATGACCGACCTGCCGAGCGACCTGCCGTCGGTGCCGACCTTCCGCAAGATGAACCCGGCGGCCGCGCCGGTGCTGATCCTGGCGCTGACGTCGAAGACCATGCCCGCCAGCGCCATCTACGATGCCGCCGACAGCATCATCGTGCAGCGCCTGAGCCAGGTGGAGGGCGTCGCCGACGTGTCCGTCGCCGGCTCCGAACAGCCGGCGATCCGCGTCCGCGTCGATCCCGACCGCCTCGCCGCCACCGGCACGACGTTGGAGCAGGTCCGCACCTCGATCTCGAATTCCAATGCGCAGGGCGCACTCGGCGTCTTCGAAGGCGTCAAGCGCGCCGTCACCATCGGCATCAACGACCAACTGCGCGACGCGCCGGATTACGACCCCATCGTCGTCAAGACCGTCAATGGCGACGTCATCCGCCTCGCCGACGTCGCCTCGATCCGGCCGAGCGTGCGCAACACCCGCTCCGCCGGCTGGTACAACCGCGATCCCTCCGTGCTGCTGGTGATTACCAAGCAGGCCGACGCCAATGTCATCGACACCGTCGATCGCGTCTACGATCTGCTGCCGGAGCTGCGCCAGTGGATCCCGGCGGGGCTGGAGATCAACGTCCTGACCGACCGCACCGGCACGATCCGCGCCAGCGTCGAGGACATGCAGCTCACGCTCGCCGCCTCCGCCGTGCTGGTGATGCTGGTGGTATTCCTGTTTCTGCGCCGCACCGCCGCGACGCTGGCAGCCGGCATCACGGTGCCGCTATCGCTTGCCGGCACCTGCGCGGCGATGTGGGCGGCCGGTTTTTCGATCAACAACCTGTCGCTGATGGCGCTCGCGGTCTCGATCGGCTTCGTCGTCGACGACGCCATCGTCATGATCGAGAACATGTTTCGCTTCATGGAGAAAGGCTATCGGCCGCTGCGCGCCGCCTTGCTCGGCGCCCGGCAGATCGGCTTCACCGTGGTGTCGATCTCGGTGTCGCTGGTCGCCGCCTTCATTCCGCTGCTGCTGATGGGCGGCGCCATCGGCCGCCTGTTCCGTGAATTCTCGCTCACCCTCACCTTCGCCATTGCCGTCTCGACCGTCATATCGCTGTCCGTGACGCCCATGGTCTGCGCCTATTTCGTGCGCAAGCCGCCAAGCCCGAACGAAACCCGGCTCGACCGGATCGTCGAGGGCGTGCTGTCGCGGATGATCGGCTTCTACGACCGCACGCTGACCTTCGTGCTCGACCACCGCGGGCTGACGCTGATCGTTTTTGCCGCGACAATCGCATTGACGGTCGGTCTGTACATCAAGGTGCCCAAAGGCTTCTTCCCGCAGGACGACACCAACCTCATCTTCGGCGGCACGCAGGCTTCGCCCGACATTTCCTATGAGGCAATGGAGAAGCTGCAACTTCAGGTGATGGACGTCGTGATCGCCGATCCCGCCGTCGCCGGCCTCGGCTCATCGGTCGGCTCGGGCGGCTTCAACGCTTCGGTCAATCGCGGCCAGCTCTTTGTCAGCCTCAAACCGCTCGCCGAGCGCGACCCGACGCAGGCCGTGCTCACGAGGCTGCGCGCCAAGCTCAATCGCATCCCCGGCGTCCGCTCCTTCCTGGTGCCGACGCAGGATCTGCGCTTCGGCGCCCGCCAGAGCGATTCGTCCTATCAGTTCACGCTGTGGAGCGCCGATATCGACGCGCTGCAGACCTGGGTGCCCCGCGTTGTCGAACGCATCGAAAAAATTCCCGAGTTGACCGACGTCAACACCGACCGCCAGCAGGGCGGCCTGCAGGCGGACATCAAGATCGACCGCGAGGCGGCCTCGCGGCTCGGCGTCAGCATGCAGGATATCGACAACGCGCTGAACAACTCGTTCTCGCAGCGACAGATCTCGACCATCTACACGCAGCGCAACCAGTATCGCGTCATTCTCGAGGTCGAGCCGAAATTCCGGCGCGACCCCAACGACCTGTCGAATGTCTACGTTCCGGGCAACGGCAATGCCCAGATCCCGCTATCGGCTGTGGCGCGCGTCGAGCGCGGCATCACCCCGCTGGTGGTGAACCATCAGGGTCAGTTCCCCTCGACGACGATCACCTACAATGTCCGCGAGGGCGTGGCGATCGAACAGGCCACCGCCGCGATCGATCAGGCCGTCGCCGAACTGCACATGCCGGACCAGATCCGCACCGAATTCGCCGGCGACGTGAAGGCGTTTCAGCAAAGCGCCAATGCGCAGATCCTGCTCATCGTCGCGGCGCTGATCGCCGTCTATATCGTACTCGGCATTCTGTACGAGAGCCTGATCCACCCGCTCACCATCATCTCGACGCTGCCATCGGCCGGCCTCGGCGCCCTGCTCGCTCTGCATCTGTTCGGCACGGAACTGACGGTGATCGCCTTCATCGGCATCATCCTTCTTATCGGCATCGTCAAGAAGAACGGCATCATGATGGTGGATTTCGCGCTCGAGGCGGAGCGCGTGCGCGGTCTGCCGCCGCTCGTCGCCATTCACGAGGCCTGTCTCGCGCGCTTCCGGCCAATCCTGATGACGACGCTGGCGGCCATGCTCGGCGCGCTGCCGCTCATCCTCGCCGTCGGCCCGGGCTCGGAACTGCGCCGCCCGCTCGGCATCACCATCATCGGCGGCCTGCTGGTGTCGCAGATTCTGACGTTGTACACGACGCCGGTGATCTATCTGTGGCTCGACCGGCTGCACCATCGCTTCGGCGGCGGCGTGCCGACCTTCATCAAGCGCCGCCGCGGACCGGATGGCGCGCCGAGCATCCAGCCGGCGGAGTGAAATACTAAACCCCCAAATACCGGTGCTGCACGTCGGTGTTGCCGGCAAGCTCGGCCGACAGTCCCGACCACACGATCTTGCCGCGCTCGATCATGAAATGCCGGTCGGCGACCTTGATCAGCGCGCCGACATTCTTGTCGATCACCATCACCGACAGACCGGACTGCTTGAGCCGCGCCAGGCAGTTCCAGATTTCCTGACGAATGAGCGGCGCGAGGCCTTCGGTCGCCTCGTCGAGAATGAGCAGGCGCGGATTGGTCATCAGCGCGCGGCCGACGGCCAACATCTGCTGCTCGCCGCCGGACAACTGATTGCCCATGCTGGCGGCGCGCTCCGCCAGCCGCGGAAACAGGTCGTAGACGCGCTCCAGAGTCCATTCGCCGCCGTCGCGCGTCACCGCCGTGGCGACGAGGTTCTCGCGCACGGTGAGATTGGGGAAGATCTGGCGGCCCTCCGGCACCAGGCCGATGCCGCGCTGGGCGATACGGTACGCCGGCAGGCCGCGGATTTCCTCGCCCATGAACCTGATCGCGCCGGCGCGCGCCGCGGTCAGGCCCATGATCGAACGCACGCTGGTGGTCTTGCCCATGCCGTTGCGGCCCATGAGCGTCACCATCTCGCCGGGCTGAATGGCGAAGGACACGCCGAACAGCACCTGGCTCTGGCCGTAGCAGGTTTCGACGCCGTCGAGGCTGAGAAGTGGCTCAACCGAATTCTGGTCAGCCATGGGCCACCTCCGCGTCGCCGAGATAGGCCTCGCGCACCTGCGCATTGGCGCGGATATCGTTCGGCATGCCGGTCGCGATGACACGGCCATAGACCAGCACGGTGATGCGATCGGCGAGCGCGAACACTGCCTCCATGTCGTGCTCGACCAGCAGGATGGTGTAGCCGCGCTTGATGTCGCGCAGCATCTCCACCATGCGCGCCGACTCCTCGGGGCCGAGGCCGGCCATCGGCTCGTCGAGCAGCAGCATGCGCGGCTTGACCGCAAGCGCCATGGCCAGCTCGAGCAGGCGATGTTCGCCATGGCTCAATTCGGCGGTGATCTTGTCGGCGCTGGCGGCGAGCCCGACGCGCGCGAGCGCCTCGCGCGCCGGCTGGCGCAGCGCCACTTCCGAGCGGGCGTCGCTCCAGAACGAGAAGGAGTGCCCGGCATGGGCCTGCACCGCGAGCGCCACATTGTCGATCACGCTCATGTCGAGAAACAGCGACGTGATCTGAAACGAGCGCGCCAGCCCGAAATGGCTGCGCTTCGGCATGGACAGGCGGGTGATCTCCTGTCCGTCGAAGGTAATGCGGCCGGCATCGGCGAAGATCGAACCCGACAACTGCGCGATCAGCGTCGTTTTGCCGGCACCGTTCGGGCCGATCAGCGCATGCAGTTCGCCCTGCGGAATGGCGAGCGACACATTGTCGGTGGCGACGATGCCGCCAAAGCGCTTGGCGAGGTTCTCGACCTGAAGAAGCGGCGCGCTCATGACCGCCCCCGCTGCTTGAATTTGTCGCCGATGAGATTGAGCAGGCCGTCAATGCCGCCGCGTGCGAACAGTACCACCAGCAGCAGCAGCGGGCCCATCACGATCATCCAGTATTCCGAGGCGCGAGCCGCCGCGCTGGCGCCGACAAAGGGCACGCCGCCGAGCTTGATGAGGATCGGCAGGATCTCCTCCAGGACGAGGAAAGCGATGGCGCCCATCACGGGGCCCGCCACCGTGCCCATACCACCGAGGACGACCATGATGATGAGGTCGCCGGACCGCGTCCAGTACATCATCGACGGCGAGACGAAATCCCCCTGATTGGCAAGGAGAATGCCGGAAATTCCGCACAGGACGCCGGCGATGACGAAGGCGGTGAGCTTGTATCGATAGGTCGAGAAGCCGATGGCGCGCATGCGCGCGTCGTTCGAGCGCGTGCCTTGCAGCACCATGCCGAAGCGCGAATTGACCAGCCGGTAGAGGAAGTAGATCGCCAGATACAGGATGACCAGACAGACGTAATAAAACTGCGTCTTGCTCGACAGGTTCAGCGCTTCGAAGAATTGGCTGCGTTTGTAGATGGTCAGACCGTCGTCGCCGCCGTAACGGGCGATGCCCGAGACGATGTAATAGGCCATCTGCGCGAAAGCGAGCGTGATCATGATGAAGTAGACGCCGCGGGTGCGCAGCGACAGCGCGCCGGTCACCAGCGCAAACAGCGCCGAGGCGAGGATCGCCACCGGCCACTGGATGAAGCCGCTATAGATGCCCTCTTTCGCCAGCATGCCGACGGCATAGCCGCCGATGCCGAGATAGACGGCGTGGCCGAAGCTCATCATGCCGCCAAAGCCGAGAATCAGGTTCAGGCTCAGCGCCGACAGCGCGAGAATGACGATGCGCGTGAACAAGGTCAGCGCAAACCGGTCGCCCGCCAGCTGCGAATAGACCGGCAGCAGAGCCAAAGCGATGAGCACCAGCGCGACGACGACATTGCGAAGCGTGAGTGGCGGCAACCTGAACGGCATCAGCGCTGCCCCGCCGAGAACAGGCCTTCGGGCTTCACGATCAGGACGATGGCCATCAGGAGATAGATCAGCATCGACGACAAAGCCGGCGCCAGCGTCGAAGCGGCCGTGGGCGACAGCATCTCACGCAGGATGTCCGGGAAGTAGGACCGGCCGAGCGTATCGATGAAGCCGACGAACAGGGCCGCCACCAGCGCGCCGCGGATCGAGCCGATGCCGCCGATCACGGTGATGACGAAGGCAAGGATGAGGATGTTCTCGCCCATGCCGATCTGCACGGTAAGGATTGGCGCATTCATCAGGCCGGCAAGGCCCGCCAGCGCGGCGCCAAGGCCGAACACCAGTGTGTAGAGCAGCTTGATGTTGACGCCGAGCGCGCCGACCATTTCGCGATTGGAAGCGCCGGCGCGGATCAGCATGCCGGTGCGGGTGCGCATCACCAGCAGATAGAGACCCGCCGCGACGGCAAGCGACACGACGATGATCGAAAACCTGTAGGCCGAATACTGGAAGCCAAAGATCGAAAGCGGCTGCTGCAGCCAGCCCGGCAGCGGCAATGACAGCCCGGCCGGCCCCCAGATGATACGTACCAGCTCGTTGAAGAACAGGATCAGGCCGAAAGTGCCGAGCACATGATCGAGATGATCCCGGCCATAGAGCCGTCGCATGGCGATCACCTCGACCGCCATGCCGACGACAAGCGTCGCCGCCAGCCCCACCACGGCGCCGGCGATGAAGCTGCCGGTCAGCGCCGTGAAGGTGGCGGCAAAATAGGCGCCCATCATATAGAGCGAGCCGTGCGCCAGATTGACCAGATCCATGATGCCGAACACCAGCGTCAATCCGGCCGCCAGCATGAACAGCAGCAGGCCGAATTGCAGGCCGTTGAGGCATTGCTCGATGAAAAGGGTCATGCGTCTCGTCTATGCAAGCTTCGTGCAGTTTTCCGTCATTCCGTGGCGCGCTGAAAGCGCGAACCCGGAATCCATACGCCGCAGCCAGGGATATGAATTCCGGGTTCGCTCGCCTTGCTCGCGCCGCGGAATGACGGAGACAGTATAAAGCAAGACGGCGGAAACGCTGTCGCTTCCGCCGTCTTTTTATGGTCGCCCGACTTTTACTTCATCGGGCACTTGGCGGCGAAGCGGTCCTGATCGTCCTTGACGATGGTCGCCACGGTCTTGAGTGACAATTCGCCGCTGGCATCCTTCACCACGTCCTGCAGGTAGAAGTTCTGGATCGGGAAATGGTTGTTGCCGAACTTGAAGCCGCCGCGCAGCGACTTGAAATCGGCCTTTTCCATCGCCTTCTGTACGGCCGTCTTGTCCGACAGATTGCCCTTGGTCGCGACCACGGCCGAATTGATGAGCTGCGCCGCGTCATAGGATTGCGCGCCGTAATAGGTCGGACGCAGACCCGGATACTTCTTGCGATAGTCCTCGACGAACTTCTTGTTCTGCTCGTTGGGCAGGTCGTGCACCCACTGCTGCGCGCCCGGCACGCCGATCGCGTTGTCCTTCTGCAGCGGCAGCGACAATTCGTCGACGGTGAAGGCGGTGTAGAGCGGCATCGTGGCCTTGAGGCCCGACGCGGCGTACTGGTTCAGGAACTGCACGCCGGCGGCGCCCGGATAGAACACGAAGATCGCGTCGGCGCCCGAAGCCTTGGCCTTGGCAAGCTCGGCCGAGAAGTCGAGCTGTGTCGGCCACGTCGTCAGTTCCTGGCCGACCACCTTGCCCTTGAAGGTCGAGGCGACGCCCGCGAGCATGTCCTTGCCGGCGGCGTAGTTCGGGCCGATCAGGAAGACGCTCTTCACGTTCTTCTGGTTCATGTAGAGACCGACGGCCTGCGGCGTCTGGTCGTTCTGCCACGACGTCGAGAAGAAGAACGGCGAGCACAATTCACCGGCGATCTGCGAAGGGCCGGCATTGGCGCTGATGAGGAAGGTCTTGGAATCGATCACCGGCTTGAGCGAGGCCAGCAGCACGTTCGACCAGATGTAACCGGCGACGAAATCGACCTTGTCGCTTTCGATCAGCTTCTCGGTCTTCTGCTTGCCGACGTCCGGCTTCTGCTGGTCGTCTTCGTAGATCACCTCGACCGGAATGCCGCCCATCTTGCGGCCCATGTGATCGAGCGCCAGTTCGAAGGAGTTGCGCATGTCGTTGCCGATCACCGCCGTCGGACCGCTGAAGGTCGAGACGAAGCCGATCTTGATCGTCTTGTTCTGCGCGGCGGCCGGCCCGGCCGCCAGAATGATCGCGGCACCGGCCGCAAGTAGCGTTCTACGCATTTTAATTCCTCCCCTTCGGGCCATTCCGGCCCCTTATGCATTCGCTGGATAATCTACCGGTAAAGCCGCGCAAACGTCTACGGTGAAGCGGACGCGGCAATGCGATATGATGACCGGGTCGAACTATAATTCTGAATTGGCCGAACCATGCCCCCAACGATTGCCATTGTCGCGCCCGGCGCCATGGGCGCCGGAGTCGCCAGTTGCCTCACAGCCAAGGGGGCAACCGTGCTCACCTCCCTCAACGGACGCAGCCCGGAAAGCAGGCAGCGCGCCGCCGCAGCGGGCATGCGGGACGTCAGCGACGCCGAGCTGGCGGAGGCGGATTTCCTGCTGTCGATCGTGCCGCCTGCGGACGCGGTCGCTCTGGCGCGGCGCCTCGCCCCCGTCCTCAAGGCCAGCAGCCGACGGACGGTTTATGTCGATTGCAATGCGGTCTCGCCGCCAACGGCGCAGGCGGTGGCCGACATCGTCGCGGCGACCGGCTGCGGCTTTGTCGATGCCGGCATTATCGGCCCGCCGCCGAAGCCCGGCTCGACCGCGACGAGGTTCTATGCCTCCGGCGAACGGGCTGGCGCGTTCGCCGCGCTGGGCGAATTCGGCTTGATCGTGCGGGTCCTCGACGGCCCGCTGACCGCCGCGTCGGCGCTGAAGATGTCCTATGCCGGCATCACCAAAGGTATCACGGCGCTCGGTGCGGTCATGGCGCTCGCGGCGGTGCGCGGTGGCTCCGCCGACGCCTTGCGGGCGGAGCTCGCGGACAGCCAGCCGGAATTGCTGCGCTTTTTCGAGCGCATGGTGCCGCCGATGTATGGCAAGGCCTATCGTTGGGTCGCCGAACTCGAGGAAATCGCCGCCTTCGTCGGCACCGAACGCCCCGAAAGCGCAATGTTCTCCTCCGCCGCCCGGTTTTATGAAACGATCGCCGCCGATGTCGCGGGCGACAATCGCCAGACCGCCACTCTCGATTCTTTCCTCAAGAAGTAGCCATGTCGGAATCATCCATTCTCGTTCGGCGCCAGATCGGTTTCCGCGTCATCACGCTCAATCGTCCCGACCGGCTCAACGCCTTCAACGACGCGATGCACGAAGTGCTGCGGGACGCCATCGACGAAGCGGAGGCGGACGAGGATTGCCGCGCGCTGTTGCTGACCGGCGCGGGCCGCGCATTCTGCTCAGGTCAGGACCTTGCCGACCGCCTGCTCAAGCCGGGCGAAAAGCCGGTGCCGCGCGAGTCACTGGAAAAATACTACAATCCGCTGGTGCGGAGATTGCGCGCCCTGCCCTTTCCGGTGGTCGGCGCGGTCAATGGCGTCGCGGCGGGCGCCGGCGCCAATATCGCGCTGGCCTGCGACATCGTCATCGCCGCGCGCTCCGCCACCTTCACGCAATCCTTCGCCCGCATCGGGCTCATCCCGGATTCCGGCGGCACCTACATCCTGCCGCGCCTGGTCGGCGAGGCGCGCGCCCGCGCGCTGATGTTGACGGCACAGCCGGTGCCGGCCGAGCGTGCCGCCGAAATGGGCATGATCTGGCGCTGTGTCGACGACGAGCAACTGATGCCGGAAGCTACCGCGCTGTGCGAACAATTTGCCACCGCCCCGACGCAGGGACTGGCGCTCATCAAACGCGCGCTCGATGCCTCCGCCACCAACACTTTCGAAGAACAACTCGACCTTGAACGCGACCTGCAGCGCGACGCCGTGCTGTCGCCGGACTACGCCGAAGGCGTCCGCGCCTTCATGGAGAAGCGGAAGCCGAATTTCCGCGGCCGGAAATAAACCCGCCGGGAAGTTGTATCCGGCGACGGGCGGCGCACCGTTGACTCCGCCGGGCCGGTCGTTAGCATACATACAATCTCGGAGCGTACGGTCGGCGGGAAACGGCTAGAATTTCCGGACCGCAGTGCGTGAAGGAAGGCCCGCATGAAGCCCGCGCCCTTTATCCGCCATGTGCCCCGCACCCTCGACGAGGCGCTCGCGACCCTTGCCGAAGTGGCCGGCGAGGACGGCCGCATTCTCGCCGGCGGCCAGAGCCTTGTGCCGATCATGGCGTTCCGGCTCGCCAAGCCGGCGCATCTCGTGGATATCAATGAGGTCGCGGGCCTCGACAAGCTGGCCGACGACGGCAAATTCCTCACCATCGGCGCCCGCGTGCGCCACGCGGCCTTCCACGAGCCGGTCACAGCCAACCCGCTGGGCCGGCTTCTTACATATGTGGCCAGGCACATCGCGCATTATCCGATCCGCATGCGCGGCACGTTTTGCGGCAGCCTCGCCCATGCCGACCCGTCGTCGGAATGGTGCCTGACCGCAGCGACGCTCGACGCCGTCATGGTGGCAAAAAGTGTCAAGGGTACGCGCGAGATCAGGGCCGACGGCTTCTTTGACGGCATCATGTCGACGCATCTCAAGGAAGGCGAACTGCTCGCGGAGGTCCGGCTGCCGCTGCTGCCGCCTGACGGCAAATTCGGCTTCTATGAGTTCAGCCGCCGCGCCGGCGACTTCGCCATGTCAGCCGCGCTCGCGACCTATCGGCTCGACGGCGGCAAGATGACCGATGTACGCGTCGGCCTCGGCGGCGCCGAAGCGTCGCCGCGGCGCATTCCGGAAGCCGAAGCCGAGCTCAACGGCAAGGCGCCGGGCGACGCCGCCTTCCGCGCCGCCGGCGAAGCGGCCAGCGCCGCCATCGAGCCGCTCGAGGATCACCAGACCGACGCCGAGTATCGCCGCGATCTGGTCAAGGTGGTCGTGCGCCGCGCGCTGGAGCATTCGCTCATATGAGTGCCCACACCAAAGGCTCCGGTGGCGACGGCCTGAAGTGGGTCGGCCGCTCGATCCGCCGGCTGGAAGACCCGGCCCTGGTGCAAGGCCGCGGGCGCTTCACCGCCGACCTGCCGGCCGCGCATTGGGTGCGTTTCGTGCGCAGCCCGAACGCCGCCGGCAAGATCAGGGGCATCACCGCGCCCGACGGCGCCGTGGTGATCACCGCCGCCGACATCGCCGGCGTGAAGAAGATCACGCCGATGCTGCACAAGTTCAATTACAAGCCGGTCGGCCAGCCGATCCTGGCCGAGGGCGAAGTGCGGTTTGTCGGCGAAGCCGTAGCCGCCGTTGTTGCCGCGACAGAAGAGGACGCCGAGGACTTCGCCGACCTCGTCGAAATCGACATCGAGGACGCGCCCGCCCTCGTAGACGGTCGCGCCGCGATCGCCGACGGCGCGCCGCAACTTCATGCCGGCGTACCCGGCAATGTCATAGTAAAAGGCGAATTCAAGACACCGGGTTTCGATGATGTGTGGACCGGTGCGGCAAAGATCATACGCTGCGAGGCGCGCTCCAACCGGCAGAACGCGACGCCGATGGAAGCGCGGGCCGCCCACGCCGCTTACGATTCCGCGACGGGCCGCATCACGCTCCACTGCACCACGCAGATGCCGCATCTGGTGCGCACGGCGATTGCCGACTGCCTCGGCATCCCGGAATCAGATCTGCGCGTGATTGCGCCCGATGTCGGCGGCGGCTTCGGCCAGAAGATGTCGCTGTGCCCCGAATACGTGCTCATCGCCTGGCTGGCGCGGCACCTCCAATCGTCCGTCGCCTGGACCGAGGACCGGCGTGAAAACCTGATCGCGTCGTTTCATTCGCGAGATCAGTACATCACGCTGGAGGGCGCCTTCGACGCGAACGCGAAGTTGCTCGCGCTGCGGGCCAACGTACTCGCCAATACCGGCGCCTATTCCTGTTTCCCGACCTCCTGCGGCATGGAGCCGTTGATGGCCATGGCCGAAATGCCGGGCCCCTACGACGTGCAGCAATACGAATGCCTTGCCCGCGCGGTCGTCACCAACACCTGCACGATGGGCGCTTATCGCGGCGTGTCGCGTCCCTCCATCACCTTCACGCTGGAGCGGCTGATGGACAAGGCGGCCAAAGCTTTCGCCATCGATCCGCTCGACATTCGCCGCAAGAACCTGATCACGCAATTTCCCTACAAGTCGGCAATCGGCCTCGAATACGACGAGGCCAGCTATCGCGAGACCATGGAGACGGCGGTCGAGGCCATCAACGTGCCGGCCTTCCGCGCCCGCCAGCAACTGGCGCGCGACAAGGGCGAATATCTCGGCATCGGCTTTGCCACCTTTTCCGAACGCACGGGCTATGGTTCGCCCGCCTTTGCCGCGCGCGGCATGGCGATCACGCCCGGCTGGGAGACGGTGCACATCTCCGTCGATCCCTCCGGCTTCGTCGAGGCGCGCATCGGCTCGTCGCCGCATGGCCAGGGCCTGCGCACGACCTTGGCGCAAATCATCGCCGAAGAGATCGGCGTGCCGCCGCAGACGATCAAGGTCGTCCACGGCGACACCGATACGGCGCCTTATGGCTGGGGCACCTTTGCGAGCCGGTCGCTGGTGATTTCAGGCGGCGCGACCTTGATCGCGGCGCGGAAAGTCCGTGCCAAGCTTCTCAAGATTGCAGGCCACATGCTGGAAGCGGCCGAGACCGACATTGTGCTGGAAGATGGCAAGGCCAAGGTCGCCGGCACGGATCGCGAAGTGACCGTCGCGGCGATGGCGCGGGAAGCCTATACGCAGACGCACCGCTTCAAGGGTGAGATCGAGCCCGGCCTCACCGAGAGCGGCACCTACGATCCCCCCGGCACCTTTTCCAACGCCTGCCACGTCGCCATCGTGCGGCTCGATGTCGAGACAGGCCACGTCAAGGTGGAGCGCTATCTCGTCGCCGAGGATGCCGGCCGCATCATCAATCCGATGATCGCCGACGGCCAGGTCCATGGCGGTGTCGCGCAGGGTATCGGCAACGCGCTGCTTGAGGAGATCATCTACGACGAGAGCGGCGCGATCCTGACCGCCAACCTCGCCGACTTCATGCCGCCGACCGCGCATGAAATTCCGCCGATCGAACTGCATCACATGGAAACGCCGTCCACGCAGTCGATCACCAGGGCCAAGGGCCTCGGCGAAGGCGGCACGATCGGACCGCCGGCCGCCATCGTGAATGCCATCAACGATGCGCTGACGCCGTTCAATGTCGAGATCGACACCATTCCGGCCACGCCGCAGCGCATCCGCGCGCTGCTGCGCAATGCAACAAACTCCGCTCGTCCCCGCGCAGGCGGGGACCCAGGAGCCACAACATGATGCCCCTGAGAATGTTGCCTCTGGATCCCCGCTTTCGCGGGGATGAACGGAGATTGAGATGACCGATAAAACCGCCATCACCCTGACCATCAACGGCAAGGATCACAAGATTTCCGTTGAGCCGCGCCGCACGCTTGCCGATGCCATTCGCGAGGATTGCGGGCAGACCGGCACGCATATCGGCTGCGAGCACGGCGTCTGCGGCGCCTGCACCGTCATCGTCGATGACGCGCCGGTGCGGTCCTGCCTGATGTTCGCGGTGCAGGCCGAGGGCAAGACAATCCGCACCGTCGAGGGCCTGGCCGATGGTGACAAATTGCATCCGATGCAGCAGGCCTTCATGGACAATCACGGCCTGCAGTGCGGCTTCTGTACGCCGGGCTTCCTCATGCTCGCCGTCGGTGTGCTGGAGCGCGAACCCGATATCAGCGACGAGGCCCTGATCGACGTCCTGTCGTCCAACCTGTGCCGCTGCACCGGCTATCAGAACATCATCAAGTCCGTGCGCGCCGCGGCGCGGGAGATGCGGAAAGCCTGACTCTCCGCTCACCCCCGCGAAGGCGGGGGTCCAGTTGGGGTGCTGACAAGAATTCGGTCTGGATTCCCGCCTACGCGGGAATGAGCGGAGTTTGTGGCTGGCTTCGGAATGAACAAACAGAAGCAGAAATTCATCGGCCGCTCGGTGCCGCGGCTTGAAGACCGCCCGCTGCTGACCGGGCAAGGCCGCTTCGCCGCCGATGTGAACTTTCCCGGCCAGTGGGCGATGCGCGTGGTGCGCTCGCCGATCGCGCACGGCCGGCTCAACGGCATCGACGCATCGGCCGCGCTCGCCATGGATGGCGTTCACGCGGTCTGGACCTTCGCCGATATCGCCCATATTCCGCCGATTCCCTTTCGGCTCACCGGCCTCAAGGCACTGGAGCCCTATCAGCAGCGTGTCATGGCCAGCGACTTTGTGCGCTATGTCGGCGAGCCGGTCGCCGTGGTGTTCGCCGACGACGCCTATGTCGCCGAGGACGCGGCCGACGCCATCGAGCTCGACATCGAACCGTTGCCGCCGGTGATGAACGCCACCGACGCGCCCGGGCCGTTCGACGCCGCGCAAAGCACCGAGCCCGACGTCCTGCGCAAGGGCTACGGCGACGTCGATGCCGCCTTCAGGGCCGCCCACTCGGTTGTAGCCCTCGACCTGTCGGTCGGCCGCCATTCCGGCGTGCCGCTCGAGACCCGCGGCGCCGTCGGCTATTTCAACGAGGCGCTGGACCGGCTGGAAATGCATGGCGCCGCCAAGGTGCCGCACTGGAACCGCGACACGATGGGCCGCATGCTCGGCCGCACGCGCGACAACTTCCAGCTCTTCGAAGGCCATGTCGGCGGCGGCTTCGGCATCCGCGGCGAGATCTATCCCGAGGACGTCATCGTCTGCGCCGCGGCGCTGCACTTCAAGAAACCGATCAAGTGGATCGAAGACCGGCGCGAGCATCTCATCAGCGCCAATCACTCGCGCCAGCAGACTCACCGTATCCGCGCCGCCATCGATGCCGAAGGCCACATCCTCGCCATCGACGACGAGTTCTTCCACGACAACGGCGCCTACATGCGCACGCACGCCGCGACCGTGCCGGATCTTGCTGCGGCGATGCTGCCGGGGCCCTATCGCGTGCCGGCCTATCGCGCCACTGCCCATATTCGCCTCACCAACAAGACGCCGTGCGGCACCTATCGCGCGCCCGGACGCTATGAATCGACCTTCGTGCGCGAGCGTCTGCTCGACGCCATCGCCGCCAAGGTCGGCGTCGACAAGGCCGAAATCCGCAAGCGCAACCTGCTGCCCAAAAGCGCGATGCCCTATGCGCTTGGCCTCGAGACGTTGGGCACGCATATCGTCTACGACTCCGGCGATTACGGCCTGCTGCTCGACAAGGCGCTGGACCGCGCCGGCTGGCCGCAGTTGCAGCAGGACATCGCCAGGCGCCGCGCCAATGGCGAAAAAGTCGGCGCCGGCGTCGCCATGTTCGTCGAGAAGAGCGGTCTCGGCCCGTTCGACGACGTCCGCGTCGAAGTGCAGAGCGGCGGCAGTATCGAACTCGTCACCGGCGCAGCCTCGGTCGGCCAGGGCATCGAGACGGCGATGGCGCAGATCTGCGCCGAAACTCTCGGGGTCGATTACACGACCGTCAGCGTCATTCACGGCCAGACCGACCGCATCGGCCGCGGCCTCGGCGCTTTTGCCTCGCGCGTGACGGTGATGACCGGCGAGGCGACCAAACGCGCGTCAACGAAGCTGCGCGGGCGTATCCTGAAACTCGCCGCCGAACTGATGCAGGCCGAGCCGGCGCAACTGGACATCGTCGACGGCGAAATCGTGCGCACCGGCGGCACGCCAGGCCCATCGATGAAGCTCACCGATCTCGCCGCCGCCAGGCCCGGCGAACTGATCGCCGAAGACACCTTCGAATCCACCCACATGGTCTATCCCTATGGCGTCCATGTCGCCGCGGTGCGCGTCGATGCCGAGACCGGCGGCGTCGCGATCGAGAAGTATGTGATGGCCTATGATGTCGGCAAGGCCGTCAACCCCATGCTGGTCGAAGGACAGATCGCCGGCGGCCTGGCGCAGGGCATCGGCGGCGCGCTGTTCGAGGAATTTGTCTACGACGAGAGCGGCGAGCCTTTATCGGTCACCTTCGCCGACTATCTGATGCCGACAGCGCATGAGGTGCCGGAGTCTTCGATCCTCATTACCGAGGATGCGCCGAGCCCGCTCAATTCGCTCGGCCTCAAGGGCGCGGGCGAAGGCGGCACCAACCCTGTTGGCGCGGTCATTGCCTCTGCTATAGATGACGCCCTGCAAATGCCGGGCGCGATCGTCACCTTGCCGGTGACCCCGCAACGCCTCCGCGCCATCTGCAAGAAAAAATAGAAGCTTCCGGCAGGAAGCATCGGGAGGAGCGGCGATGAGCGACGACAGCGTGCCGCAGTTGAAGGCGCCGGCGGGTACCTGCGACTGCCATATCCATACGTACGACCATACGTTTCCCACAGCGCCGACGGCGGTGGTGACGCCGCCGGATGCCGCGGTCGGCGACTACCTGAAAATGTGCGTCAGGATGGGCATCGAGCGCACCGTGCTGGTGCAGGCCTCCGCCTATGGCAAGGACAACCGGCTGCTGCTGCGCGACATGGCGACGATGGGACCATCGCGTGCCCGCGGCATCGTCGTCGTCGACGAGACGGTGACCGACGAGGAACTCGATCGCCTCACCAAGCTGGGCGTGCGCGGCATCCGCTTCTTCATGCTGGCCGGTGCGCCGCTGCCTTTGTCGTCGCTCGAAACCATGGCGGCGCGCGTCGCGCCGTTCGGCTGGACCATTAACTTCCAGTGTGACGGCCGCGAACTCGCCGATCACGAAGCCCGGCTCAAGGCGCTGCCGACCACGGTGACCATCGACCATCAGGGCAAGTTTCTTGAGCCGGTCGAGCCGGATCATCCCGGCTTCAAGGCGCTGCTGCGCCTCCTGGAGACCGGCAAGGTCTGGTACAAGCTCGCCGCGCCTTACGAGACCTCGAAGCTCGGGCCGCCTTATTACGACGATGTCGGCAGACTGGCGAAGCTGCTGGTGAAGACCGCGCCGGATCGTGGGCTGTGGGCTTCGAACTGGCCCTATCCGATGGCCGGCGCGAAAACGCCGAAGGACGCCTGGACGCTCGACATGCTGCTCGACTGGGTGCCCGACGAGCGAACGCGGCAGAAGATCCTGGTCGACAATCCGGCGAAACTGTACGGGTTTTAGCTCAGCTTCTTCAGCAGCGCCGCGATCATGCGCTGTTCGGTCGGCGACAGCGGCGCCAGGGTTTGCGCGGTGATCCTGGTCGCGACCTTCTGCGCCGCCTCGGTGACGCGGCGGCCTTCGTCGGTAAGCGTCACCGCGCGGCGGCGGCGGTCCTTCGGATCGCTGAGCGCGGTGACGAAGCCGCGCACCGACAGGCGATCGACCACGCCCTTGATGGTGGCGGCGTCGAGATAGATCAGGCGGCCAAGCTGGTTCTGCGAGGACGGCCCTGTCTCATACAGTTTGGCGAGCGCGGCGAACTGGGTTTGCGTCAGGCCGTCGATCATGTTGGCGGTAAAGATCGAGGTGTGACGCTGCGTGGCGATGCGCATCAGAAAGCCGACCTGCGCGTCGAGCACATATCCGCTCGACGCGGCCTCGTTCGCCGTCGCGGCGGCCTTGAGTTTACTGCGCGCCATGAGTGACCGACCCGGAATTTCTATTTTAGCGAAGCATGGCGGGGAATTGCCCGGAGAGGAAGCGCTTTTTCCCGGCCGTTGCGATCAAACAGTCAGATAGGCCCGTTGGATATCGAGATTGCCGGACAGCTCCGCCATCGAGCCCTGCCAGTGAATTTCGCCTTTTTCCAGCACGTAGACGCGGTCCGACACCAGCCGGGCGAAATGGATGTTCTGCTCGGAGAGCAGGATCGACAGTCCCTCCTTCTTTAGTTCAATGATGGTGCTCGCCATCTGCTCGACGATCAGGGGGGCGACGCCCTCGGACGGCTCGTCGAGCAGCACCATCAGCGGATTGCCCATGAGCGTGCGCGCCACGGTGAGCATCTGCTGCTCGCCGCCGCTCATGCGGCCGCCCGGCCGGTTCGGCATCTCGCCGAGATTCGGGAACAGTTCGAACAGCCGCTGCGGCGTCCAGACCGGCGCCGGCTGGCCGCCCGGAAACCGGCGCGGCGGCTGGCGGCCGATGTCGAGATTTTCCATCACCGTCAGCTCGGAAAAGATGCGGCGGTCCTCGGGCGTGAAGCCAAGGCCCTGCCGCGCGATCTCGAATGGCCGCAGCCCGGAGATGTCGGCGCCGTTGAAGCGCAGCGCGCCGCGGCGCGCCACCAGCCCCATCAGCGCCTTCATGGTCGTCGTCTTGCCGGCGCCGTTGCGGCCCATCAGCGCCACCACCTCGCCGCGGCCGACATTGAACGACACGTCGTGCAGGATCTGCGCCGCGCCGTACCAGGCCTGCAGCCCATCGACCGAAAGCATCGGCGCGCTCATGACGATGCCCCCTGGAACGTCTTGCCGGTGCCGAAATAGACTTCCCTTACCTTGGCATTGTCTCGGATGGCGGCGGCGTCGCCGTCGGCGATCAGGCGGCCCCGCGCCAGGACGATGATGCGATCGGCATAGGAGAACACCACGTCCATCGAATGCTCGGTGAACAGCACCGAAATGCCGCGCTCGATGACGAGCTGCTTGACCAGTTTGATGAGATCGTTGCGCTCGCGCGGCGCCATGCCGGCGGTCGGCTCGTCCATCAAAAGCAGTTGCGGATCGTTGGCGAGCGCAATGGCAAGCTCGATCCGCTTGACGTCGCCGTAGGCCAGTTCGCGGCTCGGCCGGTCGGCGGCGTCCTGCATCCCGACCTGCGCCAGCAGCTCGAGGGCGCGCTCGCGATAGAGCGAGGCCGCCGGCCGCCACAGATTGAGCAGGCGGCTGGCGTGCGAAATCAACGCCATCTGCACGTTCTCGACCACGGTCATTGAGCCGAAGGTGGCGGCCACCTGGAAGGTACGGCCGACGCCGAGGCGCCAGATGTCGCGCGGCGCCATGCCGGCAATGCTTTTGCCGCCGATCAGGATCTCGCCGGTATCCGCCGCGAGCTGACCGTTGATCATGTTGAAGGTCGTCGACTTGCCGGCGCCGTTCGGCCCAATGAGCGCGAGGAACTCGCCCTTGCCGATCTCGAACGACACGTTCTCGACGGCGCGCACCCCGCCGAAGGACTTGCCGAGCGAATTGACGGTGAGGACGCTCATGCGCGGCCTCCCCTCTTGCCGTCGAAACGCGACCACAACATCGAGAAAGCGCCGGCGATGCCTTGCGGGAAGGCCAGCACCAGAAACAGGATCACGCAGCCGAGCAGTCCGCGCCAGTATTCGGTCTGCCGCATGATCGTATCCTGCAGCATGGCGAACACCGAGGCGCCGACCATCGGGCCAACCAGAGTCTGGATGCCGCCGAGCAGCACCATGACCAGGCCGTCGATGGAACGGCCGACGGCGATGGCTTCCGGCGAGATCGACCCCTTGGCGAAGGCGAACAGACCGCCGGCGATGCCGCAGATGCCGCCGGCAATGGCGAAGCCCAGCCAATGGATGCGTTTGACGTCGATGCCGATCGCTTCGGCGCGCAGCGCCGAGTCCCGGCCGGCGCGCATGGCATAGCCGAATGGCGCGAACAGGAAGCGGCGCAGCAGCAGCACGGAGATCACGGCCAGCGCCAGCGCCAGCAGATAATAGACCCAGGCTTTGTTGAACGGCGCTGTCGGCCAGACGCCGATCACGCCGTTGGAGCCGCCGGTGAAGGTCTCCCACTGGAACACGGCGGCCCAGACGATCTGCGCGAACGCCAAGGTGAGCATGGCGAGATAGACGCCGGACAGCCCCACGGCGAACCAGCCGAACAAAAGCGCACCGAGCAGCGCGACGGCGGGCGCCGCCAGCAGCGCCGCCAGCATCGGGAAGCCGGCGCTCTTCAGCAGCAGCGCCGCGCCGTAGGCGCCGAGACCGAAATAGGCGGCGTGGCCGAAGGAGTGCATGCCCCCCGGCCCCATGATGAAGTGCAGCGACGTCGCGAAGATCACGGCGATGAGGATGTCGGTTGCCAGCACCATGACGTAAGGCGAGGACTGCGCCACGACCGGCAAGGCCAGCAGCAGCGCGAGGACGACAGCGGCGAATGCTTTCAGCAGGGGCGCGGCGGGGCGGATCGGCGCTTCCGGTTCGGCGACCGAGCGCACATTGCCCTGCGGCTTGCCGAGCAGGCCGTAGGGCCGCACGATCAGGACGATCGCCATGACGATGAATTCGGCGACCAGGGTGAACTTCGAGGCGTTGAACTTGATGAAGCCAAGATCGACCACGCCGATGGCGATGCACAGCGCCTTGACCTCGGCGATGATGATGGCGGCCAGATAGGCGCCGGTGATCGAGCCCATGCCGCCGACCACGACGACAACGAAGGCGTCGCCGATGACGGCGAGGTCCATCGCCAGATTGGCGGGCTCGCGCGCCACCTGCAGCGCGCCGCCGAGGCCGGCAAGCAGCGAGCCGAGCGCGAACACGGAGGTAAACAGCACGGCCTGATTGACGCCGAGCGCGCCGACCATCTCGCGGTCCTGCGTCGCGGCGCGCACGAGCCGGCCGAAGCGCGACTTGGCGAGGGCGAAGTGCAGCAGGATCAGCACCGCCGGCGCAACGAAAATCAGGAACAGATCGTAGCTCGGCAGCCGGCGCCCGAAGATTTCCACGGCGCCGGCCAGACCCGGCGCGCGCGGGCCCAGCAGATCTTCCGGGCCCCACAGCCACAAGGTCATGTCGTTGAAGATCAGCACCAGCGCGAAGGTCGCCAGCAACTGGAACAGTTCGGGCGCGCGGTAGATCCGCCGCAGCAGCAGCATTTCGATTGCGGCGCCGATCACGCCGACGAACAGCGCGGTCAGCACGATGCCGCCCCAGAAGCCGAAGGCGCCGCCGATCTTGGTGGCCAGCGTATAGGCGATATAGGTCCCCAGCATGTAAAGGGACCCGTGGGCGATATTGACGATGCGCGTGACGCCGAAGATCAGCGACAGCCCGGCAGCGATGAAGAACAGCCCGGATGCGGTCGAAAGACCGTTAAGCGCCTGAAATAGAAATGCGTCGAGGGTCATGGCTTCGCTTATTCCTCCCCCTTTCGGGGGAGGGATAAGAAGAATTTAGTTCGCCGATGCCGGGCGCAGCTTGGCGACTTCGGCATCGCCGGGCAGAACGGAAGCGCCATCGACATACTTGATGTCGTCCATCGTGCCCTTGCCCTTCTCAAGCGCGATCTTGCCGACATAGGCGCCCATCGTCGCCTGATGATCGCTGGCGCGATACATGAACGGCCCGAACGGGCTGTCGACCTTCAGATCCTTGAAGGCTTCGACCAGCGAGTCGGCATCGAGCCCCTTGGTCTTGGCAAGGCCCGCGGCGATCGACTTGACGGTGCTGTAGCCGACGATCGAACCGAGACGCGGATAGTCGTTGAACTTCTTCTGGTAGGCCGACAGGAAGGCGTCGTGTTCCGGCGTCTTGATCTTGTCCCACGGATAGCCGGTGACGATCCAGCCGACGGGAGCCTCGGCGCCGAGCGGATCGAGATATTCCGGCTCGCCCGACAGGAGGCTGACCACGGTGCGATCCTTGAACACGCCGCGGGTATTGCCCTCGCGCACGAATTTGGCGAGGTCAGGTCTGCAGAGCACGTCGAAGCTGGCCTCCGGCTTGGCGTCATCGACCGCCTGCGCCACGGCGCCGGCATCGACCTTGCCGAGCGGCGGCGCCTGCTCGGTGACGAACTCGACGTCCGGCTGCACCTTCTTCAGCATGGCCTTGAAGTTTTCGGCGGCCGACTGGCCGTATTCGAAGTTCGGATAGACCAACGCCCAGCGCTTCTTCTTGGCCGCGATCGCCGCCGGCATCAGCATCGCGGTCTGCATGTAGGTGGTCGCGCGCAGGCGGTAGGTATACTTGTTGCCGCTCTCCCAGGTGATCTTGTCGGTGAGCGGCTCGGCGGCGAGGAAGAACACCTTCTTCTGGC
This sequence comes from Pseudolabrys sp., assembly GCA_017849615.1. Lineage (GTDB taxonomy): Bacteria > Pseudomonadota > Alphaproteobacteria > Rhizobiales > Xanthobacteraceae > Pseudolabrys. Next base: position 210,245 of record JAFIGS010000014.1, read on the forward strand.
CGGCGAAGTTCGTCACCGCGAGACCGATATGCGACAGGAAGGTGCCGGCGATCATCGCCACGCCTTCGCGCGTCACCAGCTCTTCGGCGACACGAACCGCCTCGCCCGGATTGCCGCCGTCGTCACGGATGATCAGCTCGATCTTCTTGCCGTTGATGCCCTTGGCGTTCACCTCTTCGAGCGCCAGCTCCATGCCCTTCTTGTAAGGGTCGAGGAAGGCGGGCTGCGACTTGTAACTGTTCAGTTCACCGATCTTGATCGTGTCCTGGGCCGCGGCCGGAAAACTCAGTCCGGCGGCGAGGACGAAGGCGAGCGACGTCAGATACTGCTTGGCTTTCATCGTGCGACTCCATGCGTGGCGGCATCTGGGATCAGGCGCCGCAAGTTCGACAATTCGTGCGTCTCAGCCGGACTATTTTTCAATGTTCCAAATAGTCCGACTGCCTTTCCACCCTGTCAAGCAAACGTCCCGGCATGAATGCAGATTGAGCCCTTATCGGCCGCCTAACCGCGCGGCTTGTCGCGGAAGCGATCCATCAGCGGCTTGTCCTGGCCGCCGTCAATTTCGATCATGGTGCCGTTGACCATGTGCATCAGCGGCGACGCCAGCATGACGACCAGGTTGGCAACCTCCTCGACCTCGGCGATACGGCCGAGCGGGATGGAGGCCGGCGCCAGCTTGTCGGCTTCCTCGCGCGAGATCTTCATGTCACGCGACATGGCATCGACCAGGCCTGCCCAGCGCTCGGTGCGCACCGGGCCCGGATTGACCGCAACGAAGGAGATATTCTCCTTGCCGTACTGGCCGGCGAGCGAGAGGGTGAGATTCTGCCCTGCGGCGTTGGCCGCGCCCGGGCAGATTTCCCAGTAGGACGGCTTCACGCCGTCATTGCCGATGAGGTTGACGACGCGGCCGCCGCCCTGCGCGCGCATGATCGGCAGCACGTAGCGCAGGCAGCGCACATAACCCATGAACTTGAGCTGCAGGCCCTTTTCCCAGTCGTCCTCGGTCAGATGCTCGATGACGCCGCCGGCGGCGGAGCCGGCATTGTTGACCATGATATCGACGCGGCCGAGCGCCTTGGCGCCTTCGGTCACGAATTTCTTGGCATCCGCATCGGAGCGCAGATCCGCCGTGATCGGCACGATCTTGCGGCCGGTCGCCTTGGCGATCTCGTCGGCCGCGGCCTTGAGCGGCTCCATGCGGCGGGCGCAGATGGCGACATCGACGCCTTCCTTGGCCAGCGCCAGCGCAATGCCCTTGCCGATGCCTTCCGAACCGCCGGTCACCAGCGCGGTCTTGCCTTTCAGATTAAGATCCATCCTGACTCTCCGTTGACGAGATTCTTCACGGTCGTTTGCGAATTACGGGGCGCGGTGCGACATCCACTTGCCGGCTTCGGTATTGGCGATCAGGTCGGCAAGCGCAGCGTTGAAAGCCGCCGGCTCCTCGCTGGTGATGGTGTGACCGGAGCGCGGGATCACGACCAGGCCGGCGGTCGGCACCGTGCGCTTGATAAAGACGCTCGCCTCGAGGCACCAGTCGTCCTCGTCACCCACCAGCACCAAGAGCGGCAGCTTGAATTTCTTCAGATCGTCCTGGATCTGCCACAAGGTCGGGCGCTTGGACTGCACCTCGCGCATGGTCATGGCGTGGCCGACGGGCGAATGCTCGGACAGCATCTTCGCGAACTCGGCGAAGCCGCGCGGATCCTTGTATTTGTGGGTCTGCCGCGTCGCGCCGTCGGCATAGCGCGCCGACGCCGTCGCGAAATCGACGGTCTCGAACATCTTCGCGGTTTCGCGCGAGGCTTCGCGCGTCTGCTCGACGACCTTGGCGTCCGGGCTCGAGCCGTAGCCGCAGCCCGCGGCGGTGACCGACAGGCAGCGCTCGGGATATTTGATGCCGATCAGCAGCGCGGTGAGCGCGCCCATCGAATGGCCGACGATGTGCGCCTTGTCGATCTTCAGCGCATCCATCAGCGCGATAACATCGTCGCGGTTCAGGTCCTGACCGTATTTGGCGGGATCGGTCGGCACATCGGAGGGCGGATAGCCGCGCTGGCTGTACGTCACGCAGCGATGCGCCCGCGAGAAGAACCGCATCTGCGGCTCCCAGGTGCGCCAGTCGCCGGCATACTCATGGACGAAAACGATGGGCGTGCCGCTGCCGGCTTCCTCGTAATAGAGGCTGACGCCATCTTTGGTGCGGACCTGCGACATCGCCTCCCCTCACGCTTTCGGCCGGATTAGTTTGCACACTAACAAATCCGGAGTAAAGCCCAAAGACGCGGCAACGCTTCGCCGGGACGGCCGAGGTCCTGCCCAGCGCCGCGGCATGATGGCGCGCGCGGCGTCCTGCCGTGTTTCTTCGTAAACTCGTTGGCGATATCCGGCCGCATGAGCCGTTCGGATCGTCGGTCGCGTGCATGGTGTCGTCGACATGCGGGCCATCACAGGATCGAGCGCAACGCCAGATGCCCGCCGAGGATCAGCAGGCCGGCGAAAAAGCATAGCCGGAAAATGGCGGGCCGGATGCGGCCGCGCAGAAGCTGTCCGAGCCGCATGCCCGCGAGCACGGCGAGCACGCCGGCCAGCGACGGCCACAGCACCTCGGGATGAATTTCGCCGGCATGGCCCAGCGCGCCGGCGAGCGCGATCGTGCAGATGGTGAAACACAGGCCGAGCGCCTGCACGAGCCGGTGCCGGTCGAGGCCGAGGCCCTGGAGATACGGCACCATCGGAATGGCGAAAACGCCGGTGCCGGCGGTGATCATGCCGGTGACGATGCCGGAGACGAAGCCGATGCTCTTCTCGCGCGCGGGCGGCACCTTGAATTCGACCTTGAACAGGCCGAGCAGCGCATAGACGACCAGCGCGACGCCGAGCCACAAGGTCGCGCTGCTGCCGCCGGTGCGCACCAGCCAGACCGCGCCGATCGCGGTGCCGATGACGATGCCGGCGAACAGCGGCCACAGCCGCGCGATGAGTTCGCGAAAGGCGCCGCCGACCACGGCCTGCCAGATATTGCTGATCAGCGACGGCACGATCAGCACGGCCGCGGCCTGCGCCGGCGTCATCATCAGGCCGAGCAGGCCGATGGCCACGGTCGGCAGGCCCATGCCGATGACGCCCTTGACGAAGCCGGCGAGCAGAAAGATGGCGGTGATGGCGATGAAAATGGAGGCGGAGGTGAATTCCAATGGGCATTCCTTCGTGACGCGGGCGGCGACCATGATCGAGACGGCGCGCGGGGACAATGCGCGCTTGCGCAAGGCTGGGTTCATGAGAGGCGAAGGGCGCTGGCGGCACGCTTGACACTCTTTGTCATTCCGGACGCCGCGACAACGGCGGTCCGGACTCCAGCGGCGCGTTCCTGTGCGGCTGGAGTCCGGGTTCGCGCGTTACGCGCGCGCCCCGGAATGACGGACGTGATTCATCGCCCGCATTGTTTGGTCGGCCCCGGGCAGGCCGCAGTCCCAAGTCGCATTTCCAGCACCCCTTGAAGAACGAGGGCGCGCGGAACGCCGGGGCCCGAACAGCCCCGCAGCCTCGTGTGATGTGTGAGTTAGATTCACACGAGTTCGTCACCACGGAAATGCCGAGCCTTCGGCGTTCCGCGCGCGGTGTTTTTCGGCTTGCTCCGCTCGACCCCCGGTGGACGAACCATTGCTATCCACCGCTCCGAGGCTTTCCTGCGCGGGCGGGGTGGCTTCCTGACCCCGGCTTTGCCGCGATCTTGTGGATCGAGACGCCACCGGCG